>JAUBSN010000101.1:0-28088 GCA_036704825.1 Microcoleus sp. F8-C3
ACTGAATCTGTCTTGAGTACTCGTTCTGGTCAGATTCCTCCTTCTCTTCTGCCACGCTAACCCCGTGAACTTCTACGGGAAACCACTTCAGGAAAATCGGAAATTGGTAGATTATAATCAGCAGTGCTTTCAAATGCAGGTTGGGGAGGGCGATCGATTTCCTTAACAATTTCCACTTCTAGCAAAAGCTCTAAAACTTCATGAGTGACTTTAATTCGCGCTATACATAGGTATTCACCTATGTAGCGATCGCTCATTATCATAGGAGCAGTATCACTGGACAAGTATTCTAGCGTTTCGGTAATACCATCTAAATACTTTTTCATTTCTTTGCGATCGCCTGTGTGCCACAGTTCCAAATCTAAGGCCGCAAGTTCATCTGATTCTACAGGCTTTAGCTCCAATAGACGACCAATGCGATCCTCACGTTCTAGAGGAACTACGTCATCAATTGCTCCTAAATATTCATATTTAGGCCCATCTGTAATTTGACTGTAATTTTCTAACCTTTTTTTAAATTCTGTTAGCTGATTATCAGATGAAAAAACCACAATAGCTTTGTTGGGTTCACGCGCTAAACAATTAAGTCCTGTTAGAGTCACCAAATCATCTGAAATATAACCTTGTTTAGCCATTTTTAGCTTAAAAATTAATTTGGGATCGAGACGGAAAGGATTATTTTTTTCCTTCACAGGCTCAGTCAAGATGGCAATTTGACCCAATAAATGCTTACTATGTTCAGTAATATTAGGGCGTTTGTTCCCGCCAAATCCAGGGTTCGAGCGCCGAGGTAATTCGATGTTTATTCTAGGTAATTTCAAATGATCAAACTTACTTACCATTAGGTTTAGACGTAAATAATTATTTTGAGTTGGCTATTATACTTTGTCTGTCTAAAAAACGCCCGATCGCAAATTCTAAATCATCTGCATTCAAGGTACGTTCCCCTCGCAGAACCACAGCTTTAATCGCATCAGAGCAGATCCTTTCTATATCTGCTCCTGTCGCATTCTCAAGCCGAGCTGCAAAACTAGATATATCAATAGCAGTATAACGGATCGCAGACAGATAGCGACTCAAAAGAGCCGTCCGCAGTTCAACTGTTGGATTATCAAAGAAAATAACTTCATCAAAGCGTCGCCAAACTGCACTGTCGAGTAGCTTCTCATGATTAGTAGCTGCGACAAAGATACTTTGATTAGTCGCATTATCTATGAGCTGTAGTAAGCTATTCACTAGGCGTTTGACCTCACCGTGTTCATTTAAGTTATCGCGGTCGCGGGCGATAGCATCAAATTCATCGAACAAAACAACCCACTCACCGTTTTCAATGTAGGTGAAAATTTTCTGAAGATTAGTTGCAGTTTGACCTAAGTAAGAAGAGAATACCGCTGTTAAGTTCACATAAACAAGCGGTAGCCCCAAGGCACTGGAAAGGATTTTTGCGGTTTGAGTTTTACCGCAACCTGGTGGGCCGCAGAAAAGCAATTTGTTTTTGGGCTTCAGGTTATAGGCTACAAGGAGGTCTTGCTTGCGGTTTTCAAGGACGATTTCTTGAAGGATATCAACAATTTTTTCACTTAGTACGATGCGATCCCAACTAAGATCGAATCGTTGTACGTTAAGCAAGGAAAGTCCAGTATCCTTGTCTTTAGGAGGTTCAGGAAACTTATTCCAAGGTGCCAAATTAGCAGCTAGAGGTTTGGTGTATTCAGTCCCGTTTAGAAGCAGCTTTTCTAGATCTCTAGCAAGTAAGACATGATTTTTATTTTTTTCTTCTTCAATAATTTCCCTAGCGGCAGCCAAAAACTTATCTCTTTCATTGTGAGAGAAGCTTCTGAATAGTTTCCTGAGGGTTTCGCCACGCGCCATATCTTGCAACAGGAGTTTAATACTCTACATACCTTCCTTAATTAAATATAGTCCATCTTTCCTAAAAAGTCAACATTTTAACTACTGATTTTTATGTATTGATTTTCTGGGCGTTCCGATGTTGTATTTAATATAATTAATAACTCAATTAATCTGAATAAATTATATTTTATAGAGAATGGTCTGATTACCTTACCGCTATCTTATAAGGAATGATTTGAATTTCATTTTCACTTGAAATAATTAACGCCTCGTCCTTCTACGTTAAATAGAAATATGACAAGTTAATTGCTAATCACTAACCGCCCCAAAGCAATTAGCAATTAGCAATCTTACCCAAATTATCACATTTTGCTGATAATTCTTTGCAGGATTTCCACGCCTGATACCGCTTGCCAACCAAACAGCCCCAAGAGCACAATATTCAGAAAGATGTGAGTGTTTCTCGCCAAATCATTGCCTTTTTGCATCAAAGGAGTCAGCGAGGCTGCGATCGCAAGGGTAAGGTGCGCGTGGCGCACCCTACAAATAGAGTGTGTGCGTCCAGGACTGTACTCTTCAAAAGTCTAAGTGCAGTCTAAGAAATATTGAGCGGGATTGTCGCTCGCTTTAATATTCGTTGAACAACTCCATAATAGTTAGGATTTTCTAACCCTTCTAATTCATGTTCGATATCTTCCCAATCCCCTAACTTGCTTTTCCACTTACCATCCTCTTCTTGTCTGGCTGCGTGCTGTGGCTGGCCGTTATAGGTGTATATTGCTATTTTTTGAAACCCCGGTTCAAGGTCACGATTCTCGCAAGGTTCATATCCCATAGTTTGATAAGCTTGGATAAAAGCTTCCAGCGTTAACTCTCTTGAAACACCATCCGGCCAGTAACCATCTGGGTCTATCGGGTCCCATCTGCATTCCTCTTCTCCAGCAGCAAAAGCAAAGCAATTATAATCTACTGTTTCTTCACTTGTTACTTGATATTCAGTAAGCTCTAAGTTAGGAAATCTCAATATTTTTCGGTACTCTAGCTTACCACTCATAACCGTGTTCTTTTCCCCATTGTATCCAGGCTTGGGCCATTTGCTTCATGCGGCCGCGCTGTTCGGGTTTTACCGGATTGTCACCAGTAATTGCCCTCAACGCCCAAAACCAATGGTCTGGCTTTTGTTCGAGGTCACGCAAAATCAACGGGATAACTGGCTGTCCCATGCCGATTATTCTCTGATAAGCCTGGTGCATTGATTTCTGTGTAACTAATGATAGCATCCCGGTTTCTAGGCGCCATTCTTCGGCGAACTTCTTAAACTCTGCTTCCAGTTCTACCTTGCTTTTAATGGGGAAGTCATCAGCAGGAATTCCTGAAGGCAACAAATATACTTTTAAAACATCTTTGGCTTTTGATGCTGATTCTAAAAAGCGATTCGGCATCAACAAGTCATTAAGTTTTTCACAAAAGCGCTCTTTTTCTTCGGTTGATAAGTTAGAGAGTTCTTCAAATTCATCAACCGCCGCAATAAGCTCATCTGCTAGTTCTTCCACTGTCCAAGCATAAGTTTTCTTTAAAGCGTATATAGGAATAATACTCTCTACTATATTGACTAAATCATCATGGTTCGTGTTTTCTACCTCTGACTCTACGTTTCTGACTAAATCATCAATAGGCAACCCAGGGACTGTTTTTCTCAACGCAGTCAAAATAGCCTCAAACACTGAGTTGTCCAAGGCTATAATTTTTTCGATGCCGGATTGATAGTGGCGATGTATTTTTAAAGAAGGCATATTAGTTTTCTTGTCTTTGCTAAGAGAAAGTTAACTTGAGGCTAATTGGCTAACTTATACATTCCTTCAAACACAAAGGGTAAGGTGCGCGTGGCGCACCCTACAAGTAGAGTCTGTGCGTAAGTCCTAAATTAGCAATCTTACCCAAATCCTCACATCTTGCTGATAATTCTTTGCAGGATTTCCACGCCTGATACCGCTTGCCAGCCAAACAGCCCCAAAAGCACAATATTCAGAAATATGTGAGTGTTTCTGGCCAAATCATTGCCTTTTTGCATCAAAGGAGTCAGCGAGGCTGCGATCGCAATTATTGCCGTCATTCCCAATCCTGCTAGCAAGTGCGGGCCGACAAATAGCTTGCCGTTGTTGATGTAGGTGACGGCCATTCCGCCCACTGCACCCGTTACCATCAACGCTAGCAGCAAAGAACCCATCTGGTGGTGCTTGATGTTGAATTTTCCCTTAATTAACTCTTTTTTGACTTCGCCTTCGGCACTTCTGGTACGGCGGATTTGCAGGCCCAGATACAAAGCATAAAAGGAGATGGCCAGCAATACCCACATTAACAGTGGGTGAAAGAATTGGCTCCAAACTTTAACAGACTGCGGAATTTCGAGATTCATGGTGTTCTCAGGATTAGCAAACATACTTCATAAAACTTAGCATACCAGTCAGGCCGTCTCGTGCGACGGTAAAAATATACGGGATGAGACACCATTATGCCTGCCACTAAACAAGACGCTGTATTGATTCAAGCCGCCAAGACTGGCAACATTATTCACGTCCAAGCTTTACTCGCTAAGGGAGTTGACGCTAATGCCAAAGACTCTGAGGGGACGACGGCTTTGATGTTTGCTGCCCAAAAGGGCTATACGGAAATTGTGCGTATTTTACTAAACAATGGCGCTAATGTCAATCAAGCGAGCAGGCGTTTTGGGCTGACGGCTTTGATGCTGGCGGCGGCTCACAAACAGCCTGATTCTGCGCGGCTGTTGTTAGCAGCAGGTGCTGATGTTAATGCTAAAAATGATGATGGAAGTACGGCTTTGATGGCAGCTTCTCTGAAGGGAGATATCAATGTTGTGCGGATGTTACTTGATGCTAATGCTGATGTAAATGTGCGAGATAAAGATGGAGATTCTGCTCTGAAAATAGCTGCTTTATCGGGTCACGAAGCTGTTGTTAAAGCTTTGGCGGATGCGGGTGCGGGTTCTGATAATTCTATGCTATTTTTAGCTGTCCGTCAAGGAAGCGCTGAAATTGTGCGAATTTTGGTCAACTGTGGGGCGGAAGCTAATGTTAAAAATCTAGAAAGCAAAACTGCTTTGATGCAGGCTGCGACGGCGGGAAATTTGGCTGTTGTCGAGGCGCTGTTGGCTGCTGGTGCTAATGTCGAAATTCGCGACAAAGACGGCGAAACTGCTTTAACTTTGGCTGCGGATTCCGGCAATACTGATGTGGTGCGATGTTTGCTGGGTGCAGGTGCTGATGCGAATGTGAAAAATGGAGATGGGGGCACGGCTTTGATGGCGGCTGCTGCTGGGGGAAATGCGCCGATCGCCCATATCTTACTCGATGCTGGCGCCGATATCGACGCTAAGGATAAAGATGATGAAACTGCTTTGAATTTTGCGGTGGTTGAAGGCTGCGAAGATGTGGTGGAATTGCTCTTAAACCGAGGTGCTAGTGTCGGTGCTAGAAATCGCTTGGGCGATACGCCTTTACTGGTGGCGGCTGTTCACGGCCACAGTGCGATCGTATCGGCTTTGCTGCAAAAAGTAAACTCAAATCGGGCTGAGTTTGTGAATGCGAAAAACTTTGGGGAGACTGCTTTGACGCTGGCTGCGTTTCACGGACATACCGAGACGGTAAAGGCTTTGCTTGAGGGCGGTGCCGATCCCAATGTCCCGGCGGATTTGGGGAAAACGGCTTTAATGAAGGCCTGCGATCGCGGTTATGTGGCGATCGTCCAATTGTTAGTCGAAAAAGGTGCCGATGTCAACTTGCTGGATGATTCCGGCGCAACAGCTTTAATGTGGGCAGCACATCGGGGTTACGCTGATGCAGTAAAGATTTTAATTGATGCTGGTGCAGAACTAAACCACAAAAATCCGGGAAATTATACAGCTTTAATGCTGGCTGAGTATAAGGGTTATTCCAGTGTGGTGAAATTGCTCAAAAGTGCTGGAGCACTGGAGTAAACATGGGAGCATTCCAATTAGTTTCACAGGAGTGCGAGCCTGAGAGCTAGCTAAAAATAGGCCTCTTGCATAAATCTTTGATACCGCCGATCAACCGCAGATGAAAGGCAGATTAACGCAGATACTTTTCAAGAAAGTTTGCGAATGAGTGCAAGAGGTATTATATATCAAAAAGCGAGCGAGATATTAAACTGGTACTCATAAGAAACGCTTTTTACTAAATAGGAATGCTCCCGTATCGCTCGCACTGTTTGTAGTAAATCTTGTCTCAATTTGCTTTGCGTACCCAGCCGTTAATAGTAAAGCGGCTATCACCAAAAGCTTTCGAGGGACAGCTAACTCGCAAAACTTCGTGCATATAGCGGCTCAGAAAAAATACGATGCTATTATTGCGCGGTTCAACGGTTCTAAATGTCTCGGCAGCTACATAAAAATTGTTCTCAATTTTGCTGTCGTAAATTTGCAATTCGCCGCCTGAAAAAGCCTTGGGTTCTCGATAGAAATAGTAAACGTAAGTAAAAAATCGGCTGGCGGTATCTGGCGAGCCGCTGTCGTTGTGAAGTTTATAAAAGTTGTTGTCATTGTGCATGGTTAGCTGAGCTTCTATCTCACCAAGCGGAAATGAGGGGATATTTAATTTTTTCAGTACGTCCGGGAGAATTGCTTTGATGCGATTAACCATCAGTTCGGAAAATTCGGGGAACGAGTGGAGTACCATCGAACGGCGGTAATCTTCGGCATTGGTTGAGGTGCTGGTAGTCACAAATTCTGATTCTTTTGCTAAGACATATTTAATGAGTTTGTTTTTTTCAGCAGGTGTCAAAAAGTTGTCAATTTGGGCGTAGCGAGATATTAAGTCGTCATTTACAGGCGGCGCTGGGGCGGGAATTTCTGTGGCGGGAATTTCTACGGGAGTTGCAGGCTGCTGCGGTTGCAGTTCCTGCAAGTAAATTGGGGGTTCGGTGACTAATCCGACTAGGTTTTCGCCGGGAAAAGAAAGGGCGGAACGACCTCCGTCTATAGGGATTTGAAATAAGGTGGAAAAACCGGGTGTTTGTTGAGTGCGATCGACTAATGTTTTGATCAGGCTGTGCAATAATGGTGTATCTGATTTGAGGGTGACGGTGCATTGATGTCCGCCGGTGAGGAGGATTTTGACTTTTACGTCTTGGGGTTTAATTTGCGGTTGAATTGTGCTAGTCATAGCCGTTAGTTATAGAAGAAGGAAAATTTTTTTAGGGCGGGCTAGAAGCCCACCCCACAATAGAACTGGAATTGACTCTTTTCTTTGTGAAACAGGCCGGTAAGCCTGTTTGTGGCGGGCTTTCTTCCCACCCCACAATAAAATTAACTCTTCGTGGAACAGGCCGGAAAGCCTGTTCAGAATAGAGGTGCAAAATGTCATTGCTACGAACTTAATTAATGCAAGAAGTGGCGGATGTCGGTGAAAACCATTGTGATTCCGAGTTGATTGGCTGCGTCGATGGAATCTCGATCGCGCATACTTCCGCCCGGTTGGACGATCGCAATTATGCCAGCCTCAGCCGCAGTTTTTACGGAATCGTCGAAGGGGAAGAAACCGTCGCTGGCCAAAATCGCTCCTTTGCTTTTGTCTCCTGCTTGTTCTAATGCTAGTTTAACCGATCCGACGCGATTCATTTGTCCCGCGCCGACACCGATTGTAGTGCGATCGCGCGTCACAACGATCGCATTTGATTTGACGTGTTTCGCTACTTTCCAAGCAAACTGCAATTCTTCCAACTCTCCCGCCGTCGGCTGTTTCTCAGTAACAGTCCGCCATTTGCTAGTTTCTTCTACTATATTATCTGACTCTTGCACCAGCAAACCGCCTGCAATTATTTTAACAGTTTGTGGCGGCCCTTGAGTCAAATCTGGCAAAATTAATACTCGCACTTTCGCCTTTTTCTTGATAATTTCTTCTGCTTCTGGTTCGCACCCTGGCGCGACGATACATTCTAAAAATGTTTGAGTTAATGCCGTTGCGGTAGCAGCATCAATCGGGCGGTTGAGGGCGACAATTCCGCCGAAAGCTGAGACTGAATCGGTGTCGAAGGCTTTTTGATACGCTTCAGAAATAGTTGTTCCCAAGGCTGTGCCGCAAGGATTTGTATGCTTCAGAATAGCGGCGGCGGGTGTGTCTGGGAATTCTACGATCAGCCGCCTTGCTGCTTCTAAATCTACTAAATTATTGTAGCTTAATTCTTTGCCTTGCAGGATGGTGCTAGTCGTCCAGCCTGTGGGTGTAGTTCCGCTTTGATACCAGGTGGCGGCTTGATGGGGATTTTCGCCGTAGCGCAGAGTTTGCAACTCTTTTCCTGATAAATTAAACTCTTCTGGTAGCGCAGATTTTTCAGCGGATTGGCTGCTGCTGAGATAATTTGCGATCGCGCGATCGTAGTTGGCTGTATGTTTAAAGGTTTCTAGGGCGCATCTTTGCCGAAACTCTAAGGATGCTTCGCCTCCATTTTCCCGCAGTTCTTTTAAATAAGTATTGTACTGTTCTGGGTCGCACAAAACTGTCAAATGAGCGTGGTTTTTGGCCGCAGCTCTCAACATGGCTGGTCCGCCGATATCTATCTGCTCAATTGCGTCTGCTATAGTAACTCCTGGTTTAGAAATTGTCTCTTCAAATGGATACAAATTGACTACAACTAGATCGATCGCCCGAATTTGATTTGCGGTTAAATCTGCGAGGTCTTCCGGTACATCGCGGCGCGCTAAAATACCTCCGTGGATTCGCGGGTGAAGTGTTTTGACTCGCCCTCCCAAAATTTCGGGAGAACCAGTATATTCCGCAACTTTGGTCACTGGGATGCCTGCTTCTTTGAGGGCCGTTGCTGTCCCGCCGCTACTAATTATGTCAAATTCAAATTCTTCTACTAGACTGCGCGCTAAGTCGATTAGTCCGGTTTTATTGGATGTGCTCAGAAGTGCTAGACGTGCCATTGGTTTGAAGTTGCGATCGCAAAAATAGACAGGTTATATTTTATATCAAAGCTGGTGACCGAGACATGATTTGGTAATTGGTAACTAGGATTATTTTGTACAATTAAAGATGAGCTTGCTTCTCTGAAAGCGTATTTTTTTTTAAAATCCTATAATAATTTATACGCGGCAGTGGGTTCTAAATATTTAGGACTTGCGTGTCGAGGGTGTTATTTTGCCTGCTGCGAGGGTGATTGAAGCCATCTCCAGCCTTCGCGGTTCGTCTCGCTACGTAAATGCCATGTCCTTGAAATTACTTAGTAAAGTGTAATAGATAATTCGATGGGGATCGCTGTTAAATTTTAACGATATTTTATGATTAATTATAAAAGTCATGTGCTAGCATCGGGTATAAATTGCTGTCTCGCTAAATTTGCGGCAAATTTGGGCGATCGCAAAATATTAACCTAAAAAATAAATTGGTAAGGTTTAAATATGTTTTTTCAAGAAGCAGATTCAGAGAATAAGCTCAGTAATGTTAGCAAGACTCCGAAAAAAATGGCTAAAAACATGACTGATAGAACAAACTATCCAGAAATGCCCAAAAAGTCAACTGAGAACTCGACAGCGGCTAACATTTCAGAAGCTTATAGTCTTAGTTTGTGCGAATTGCAGCAGATGAAGCGATCGATCGAACTGCTAAAGCAGGATTTGAAAGCTAGCGAATCTCGGTTTCGGAATGCGATAGAAAAAAATGCCGACGGCATCGCAATCGTTAACAAGCGAGGACTTGTCTGTTTTGCCAACCCGTCAGCAGAAGCGCTGTTTAACTGCAAAGCAGAGGAACTTTTAGGTCAAGCATTTTTTGGCAATTTAGTAGTAGAAGTTTCAGCTTGCGACCTTGAGATGGCGACGGATATTATTCCCCAAGTTGGAAAAACAGAAGCACCAGGAACTCGCGTCGTGCAAACAGAAGTTGAAGCTATTCGCAAGCAAAAAGCAAATGCTGTAGTAGAAATGCGGGTGGTGGAAACGGAATGGGATGGAGAAATGGCTTATTTAGCTACGTTGCGGGACATTACCGATCGCAAGCGCGCAGAAGAAATGCTTTGGTTGTACGATCGAGCTATAACAGCTACTAGCACCGGAGTTACGATTTCTGACGCCACTGACCCCGAAAATCCAATTATTTATTGCAATCCCGCTTTTGAAAGAATGACAGGTTATCGGCGGCAGGAAATTATCGGAAAAAACTGCCAATTTTTGCAGGGAAGCGATACAGATCCGGCAGCAGTAGAAAGAATTCGCGAAGCCTTGCAAACAGAAAGCGAATGCAAGGTAATATTAAAGAATTACCGCAAAGACGGAACCGCTTTCTGGAATTGTTTTTCAATATCTCCGGTGCGCGATAGAATGGGCAAATTGACTCATTTTATTGTCGTACAGAGAGACATCACTCATCGCAAACAAGCCGAAGAAGCCTTGCATAATTCCGAAGCACAAAGCAGAAAACAAGCCGCTCAACTAGCAGCCACACTTAATCAACTCAAAGCTACTAATTCCCAATTAGTTCAAAGCGAAAAAATGTCTAGTTTGGGATTGCTACTTGCCGGCGTCGCTCACGAAATTAACAACCCAGTCAGCTTCATTTACGGCAATCTCGCTCATCTCACAAAATATACTCAAGACTTGTTTCAGCACCTCGAACTTTATCAGCAGCACTATCCTAATCCAGTCGCTGAAATTCAAGAGCAAAGACAAAAAAACGATCTCGATTTTTTAGCTGAAGATTTACCTAAAATACTGTCTTCAATGAGCGTTGGTGTCGAGCGGATTTGCCAGATTGTGCAGTCGCTGCGGAACTTTTCGCGGCATGACGACTCACACATGAAACCCGTTAACCTCCACGAAGGTATTGACAGCACGCTGTTAATTCTCAATCACCGTTTGAAAGGAAACGCAGAAAAGCCACCAATTCAAATTGTCAAACAATACGGAGACTTGCCGCCTGTCCAGTGTTTTGCCGGGCCGATCAATCAAGTTTTTATGAATATTCTCAGCAATGCGATCGATGCTTTAGATGATGCGAACAGTAGGCGAAACTGTCAAGAAATGACAGACAATTCCAGCCAGATTAGGATTTGCACGGAAGTTATCGGCAATTTTGTAAAAATTCAAATTGCCGACAATGGGCCGGGAATAACTGAGGAAGTCAAGCAGCGCATCTTTGATGCGTTTTTTACTACCAAACCCATTAACAAAGGAACGGGAATGGGTTTGTCAATTAGCTATCAAATTATTGTAGAAAGACACAAAGGGGAATTATATTGTACTTCGGAATTGGGCAAGGGCACGGAATTTACTATTAGAATGCCAATCGAAAATTAGCGCAGGCGAGCTTCGGCGAACCTTACAAATTACTCACTGGCGCACCTTAGCAACTACTGACTAATGTAGGGTGCGCCGAAAAGCACCTTACCCGCATAAATAGCGAATTAAAAAACCTCTGCACCCTCCAACTTCTTAACAGTTTCAACCTTAGCCCTCGCCGCTTCCCCGCAAGTCTTCGGCGTCGGAAACATCTTCCCGGGATTCGCCAAACCTTTCGGATTAAACACCTGACGCACCCACTGCATCGTCTCCAAATCCACATCGGAAAACATATCCGGCATAAAACACTTCTTGTCAGCGCCGATGCCGTGTTCCCCCGAAAGACTGCCCCCAACTTTCACGCAAAGCTTGAGAATTTCCCCGCCTAATTCTTCCACATTTTCCAGCGCACCTTTTACCGAGTTATCGTACAGAATCAGCGGGTGCAAATTCCCGTCTCCCGCGTGAAATACATTAGCAATCCGATAACCGTATTTCTCGCTCAAACCCTCAATTTCTTTCAAAACATAAGCCATTTGCGTTCGCGGAATTACGCCGTCTTGCACGTAATAATCCGGGCTGAGATGACCCGCCGCCGCAAAAGCAGCTTTCCGCCCTTTCCAAATTTTTAGCCGTGTTTCCGGGTCGGTTGCCGTGGTGATATTTCGCGCTCCGTTATGCTTGCAAATATCAACTATCCGCTGTTTGTTTGTGGCAACTTCCACTTCTAAACCGTCGATTTCTACCAGCAGAATCGCAGCCGCATCGCGGGGATAACATCCAGTTGCCACCACATCTTCCACAGCATTGATGCTGATGTTGTCCATGATTTCCATGCCGCCGGGAATAATGCCAGCGCTGATAATATCCGAAACTGATTCGCCCGCTGCTTCTATACTGGAAAAATCCGCTAGGAGAACGCAAATAGATTCCGGCGCTTTGAGAATTCGCAAAGTAACTTCTGTCGCGATTCCTAAAGTGCCTTCGGAACCGACAAATACACCAGTTAAATCGTAACCGGGCATTTCAGAAATTTCGCCGCCGACATCGACAATTGAACCGTCGGCAACTACCAATTTTAATCCTAAAACGTGATTCGTCGTGACTCCGTATTTGAGGCAGTGAACGCCCCCGGAATTTTCGGCAACGTTGCCGCCAATCGAACAAACAATTTGACTGGAAGGATCTGGCGCGTAGTAGAAACCTGCGCCGCTAACTGCTTGCGTTACCCAGTTATTAATTACTCCCGGTTGGACGACTACTTGCTGATTTTCTAAGTCTACTTTCAGGATTTTTCGCATCAAGGCAGTGACAATCAGCACGCTGTTTTCTACAGGCAAAGCGCCGCCGGAAAGGCCGGTTCCTGCGCCTCTAGCCACCCAGGGAATTGAGTGGCGATCGCATATTTTGACCACTTGCGCCACTTCCTCGGTAGTTCGAGGCAATACCACCACGGCGGGGCGCTGGCGGTAGCTGGCGAGTCCGTCGCACTCGTAGACAATCAATTCTTCGCGGCGCTGGACGACGCCATTTTTGCCGACTACAGCCTCGAATTCTTTAATAACGGGTTTCCAGTTGCGTTCTGTTTCTACGGCTATCATTAGTAACTTAATTTTAAGGATTGCAATACTGACAGAGGGAAGGATCGGCAGTCTCTCGACCGTCTGGAAATAGTTCTTCTTTAGTATAACCGCAGTTTTTGCATTTATAGATTGCCGATCGCGCTAGCTGAGTCGGAAAATAGCACAGTCCGCAGGGCAATCCGATTTTTCTCTCAGAAATCTCGAATCCCGGCCAACCGCACTCCGGGCAGAATTGCTTAAATTTTTTAACTAAATCGAGAGTTGCATTTTCGATGTTTTTCATCCGAGTTGGATTGTACATCGCCCGCATATCTGTTTCGATGTGAAGTCGGCCGGTTGACGATTTTTTTAAGCCTGCTGTCACAATGTCAAAAAGTTGTTTTTCTGTCCTAATGCCCTTGACAATTTCGCCGTTACCGAGCGCAACTTCGCCAACTACAACCACCAGTGCGTGTTCGGGAAATCCAGCTTTTTTAGCAAAATCATCTGCTTCTTCTATACTGGAAACTAACTGGTGACTGTAGTTAGTTTCTACGGAGAAGTATTCGCCGATGAGTTCTAGATTGTTGGCTCGATCTAATAAAATTACTATTTCTCTGTTAGCTGGCAGATACGGCATCATTGGGTGAGGGCCGAAAGTACCTTCGCTGGCAAAGGCAAGAGTTTCGCCCGCAATTTCTAGGGCTTTTTGTGCTTTCTGGCGAGCCGCTTCTATTTGTGTTCCTAAGCGTTTAACTTCTCTGGTGAACGTTCCGAAACTGTCTGTGTCAAGCGCCGCAGGTACTAGGATATTTACGCCAAATTCTCGTTCCAAAACGGGAGCCATTACCCGTTCTTTTTGGTGCATGGTAGCAAGAACTGCGGTGCGATCGCTCAATAATTGATTTGGATTCACAGGCTCAGAAATATTAGACATACAGCAGCATTATTTTAGGAAAAAAAACTCACATACACCCTTTCCACCGCCAACAACAGATAGAAACCGTGACTGAACTTCCGAATCAAAATTTTAGAACTCAGTTAAATATCCATGATATTCACCTGTGGACTTAATTGAAAATTCTTCAATCGTCAATCGTCAATCTAAAATCTAAAATCGTATTAGTTGCCTCCAGTCACTCCCCCAGCTTGACCTCTGAGTACAAAAATTACTCCCGTCATAATTAGCGCCACGCCTACCAAGCGCAGCGGCGGCAAAGGCTCGTGAAATATAAGTTTGCCGCCTAAAACAGTAAACAGGTAACTAATTGACAGTAAAGGCGAGACTATGCTAAGGTTTGCCCGCGACAAAACTACAATAAAGCCGATCGAAGAAATTGCATACAAAGAAAGACCAGTTACTATCAAAGGCTGAGTAGCCATTGCTATAATTTTTTCTATTAAATTAGCAGCGCCAATGGGCCCTAAGATTTTAGCTCCTGCCTTCAGGCTGAACTGACCTGCGACGCCGCACAATATTGCAGCAAGCAATAACAAAAAAACGCTTCTATTCATAAGTTTACTAACCTATAGTACAATCAAAAATTGCCCTTCCAAAAAACCTGAAAAACTTTAATTAAGTTTTGTTAGGTTTTATTCACCACTAATATTTTAAGCAGAGAGACGGGAAAATCAAGTATGGTCGATCGCGATCGAGAGTGGAACAAATATATGGCAGAGCAGACTAATCCAAGCGGAGAATATACTGTAGAACTATCGATACTCATGCCTTGCCTGAACGAAGCAGAAACTTTAGAAATCTGCATCGAGAAGGCGCAGAAGTCACTGCGCGAACTTGATATTGTCGGCGAGGTCATCATAGCAGACAACGGCAGCACTGACGGTTCTCAAGCTATCGCTACCAGAATGGGAGCGAGAGTCGTGCCCGTAGCAGCCAAAGGCTACGGCAGCGCCTTGATGGGAGGAATCATCGCAGCGCGCGGAGTTTATATTATCATGGGCGATGCTGACGACAGCTACAATTTTTCAAACCTCGGCGCTTTTGTCAACAAATTGCGAGAAGGTTTTGACTTAGTAATGGGAAACCGGTTTCAAGGGGGCATCAAACCGGGTGCAATGCCGCCGCTGCACAAATATTTAGGAAATCCGGTGCTGACATGGGTTGGGCGGCTATTTTTCGCGAGTCCAGTCGGCGACTTTCACTGCGGATTGCGGGGTTTTAGGAGAGACTCAATTTTAAAACTCGACTTGCAAACAACGGGGATGGAATTTGCTAGCGAAATGGTCGTCAAAGCATCTCTGTACACATTGCGGATAACTGAAGTCCCAACCGTACTCTCTCCCGACGGCCGCAGCCGGCCACCGCACTTGCGAACTTGGCGAGATGGCTGGCGGCACCTCCGCTTTTTGCTGCTTTACAGTCCTCGGTGGCTGTTTTTGTATCCGGGTGTGGCGCTGATAATTTGGGGTCTAATTGTGGGCATCTGGCTATTACCGGGTACTCAAAAGATTGGTAGTATTAGCTTTGATGTACACACGCTGCTGTATGCTGCGATCGCAATTATCATCGGTTTTCAAGCAGTAACTTTCGCTTTTTTTACCAAAGTTTTCGCCATCAGCGAGAAATTCCTGCCCGAAGACCCCAAACTCAACAAAATATTTCGCTATGTCACCCTAGAGACAGGATTGATTGTCGGAGTCACGCTCATATTAATCGGAATAGTTGGCTCGTTCTTGTCATTAACTATCTGGAGCGAAACAGCTTTCGGTTCTCTCGACCCTTCTAAAACTCTGCGTTTGGTTATTCCCTCGCTCACTTGCCTGACTGTCGGTTTGCAGATGGTTTTGTCGAGCTTTTTTCTCAGCGTGCTGGGGTTGAAGCGCAGGTGATAACATCAAAGTTCCTGCCAACATTCCTCAAAACTAAATTGCCATGCAGGGGAAGCTCAGGGCGATCGTACTTCCCTCGATCCTAAATTGCTATAATAACAATCAGCCAAACAATCTCAACATAAAGCCTATGTCTACTTATAGCGAGGTACTGAGTCAGGCTCAAAGTCTCACTCTTGAAGAGCAACAGCAACTTTTAGAAGTATTGTCAGCATTGGTTCGCGATCGGGTAACAACCCAAACTCAGGGTAGCAGAGAAAGACTGCCCAGGAAAAATCTAAAGAGATGGCGAGGTTTTTTACCGTATCGTGTGGATGCTTTGGAATTCCAGTTGCAACTTAGAGCAGAATGGGATGATTAATAAATATCTTCTCGATACCAACATCCTGATTTACTACTTCAATGATGGGCCAGAAGTTTAGCCTATATTTGATGAAATTGAAGCTGGAGATGCAGAGGCATTTTACTGTCCGATTAGTTGGGTGGAGTTACTTTGCTACCCGGCATTGACAGAAGAACAAGCGAATGAGATGCGAGAATTTTTGAGGCTTCTTAAGTGCGTATTATTGACAGAATCAGTGTTAGATCGTGCAGCCAAAATTCGCCGAGATTATCGCTTAAAACTAGGTGATGGTGTAATTGCGGCCTGTGCTTTAGTTGAGGGATGTGTTTTGGTGACTCGCAATGCTAAGGATTTTAAGCGCGTTAATGGGTTAACTATATTGAATCCATTTGATTAGGTAAAAGAAGGGGCGATCGCACTTTAGGAAGAAAAGGGCGATCGCTTTTCCCAGAATTCCCAATTGAGATATAATATAGAGCAAGCAAAAAAAATCAACTAAATTTCGTGTAACTTAAGATAGCCTATGTTGACTATTGAACAGATAGAAAATGCGATTCTCCAACTTCCGCCCAACAAGATTGGAGAGTTGTTAGAGTGGTTTCTAAATTTGGATTACCAACGATGGGATGTTCAGTTAGAGAAAGATATTGGTGAGGGGAAACTGGATGCTTTAGCAGCAGAGGCGATCGCCGATTTTGAGAGTGGTAACTATTGAGAGATTTAATGCACTACACTACTCGAAAGTTTTGGGATTGTTACAATGCTTTGCCATCAAATGTACAAGCTACAGCAGATCAGTGTTATGAGTTGCTGAAGGCAGATCCGTCTCATCCTTCTCTGCATTTTAAGAAGGTTGGTAATTATTGGTCTGTAAGGGCCGGACAAGCTTATCGGGCGTTGGTTATTGAAGTTAAAACAGGTATTTTGTGGTTTTGGATTGGTACTCACGCAGAGTACGATCGGCTGATAGGAAAATAAGGGCGATCGCACTTTGGGAAGATAAGGGCGATCGCGCTTTAGGAAGAAACGGGCGATCGCACTTCCCTCGATCCTAAATTGCTATAATAACAATCAGCCCAAAAATCTCAACATAAGGCCTATGTCTACTTACAGCGCGGTACTGACTCAGGTTCTAAGACTTGCACCAGATGAGCAACTGCGACTCATCTCTGAATTATTAGTATATGTTCGTCACCGGGTTCAGGCTAAACCTAAGCGGAGTATTTTAGAATTGGAAGGGTTGGGTGAGGAATTTTGGAATGGAATTGATGCTCAAGAATATGTGAATCAGGAACGAGATTCATGGAATGGATAGCTCAGTTACAGATACAACCGTACTAAAATTGCTATAATTTATTGATAATCCCACAGACTAGGAGATTAAGATGCAAGTCAAAGACATGACAGTTGAGCAACTGCGGGACTTGATTCGACATACCGTGGAACAGTGCTTAGAAGAATATTTTGGCGATGCTGATGCAGGTTTAGAAGTTAAGGAAGAAGTCAAACTGAAATTGTTAGAGTCAATGAAGCGCAAACAAGCAGGAGAAAGTAGCGTCGAACCTGGGGAAGTTTATCAAAAACTCGGCATTCCAAGGCTATTGAAGCATTGCTAATCGATTCTACCAAAGTTTTTACGACGATATTCTTCCTCTCTTTTATCTTGTTGTTCTTTTTGCTTTTTTAGATATTGTTCATCCATGAGCCTCCAAGATTCAATATGATCGAGCCAAGAACCGATCAAAAAAACCGACAAGTTACAGCTTTTGATAAGATTTGTAGAGGAAGTTAATCCGTAGCTAACAGGATCTCCGTATCTAACCCTACTTTTTGTAGCTGATAAAACAACTTTTTTAGAAGATACTAATTCAACTGTAATACCGTCATCCCAATTCTCAATTTTTGTGGAATATTCTTCCCTATATTTGTTGCTCACACTAATAATAACAACGTTATCTTTGTAGTAGCCTCTATCTTCCAAGTAAAATTTACCTTGGAACTCATAGTCAAAACGGTCTATTCCTGTTTCACCCTGGCGTCCAACAATAGTTTCGCAAGTATCGACGAGTCTAAGTGCGAGATCGTTCTGCCACTGGACATGGGGATTGAATATATCAACATTTTTCCATTGCTCTAATGACATTTGATTGTCTCCTATATTGTATGTGCATTTATGTACAATGGGTTAAAGTCAAATTACTCAAGCAAGCATTTACGGTGGCGAATCAGTATCAATAGAGGTTTGTTGCTTGCAGTCATAGCATTTGTAAATTACCCTTTCAGTGTACTGATTGATCTTTCTTGAACCGACAAATCCCAATTTTGGTACTCCCGCAGCGATCGCCCCCTGCACCCTCTCCCTTTCTTTCCAATAGCGTATAGTAGATTCGAGAGAGCGATCCCATCCCGTTAGATATACGCTATAATTAAGTATTTAAGCCTTGCAATTATTAGCCAACTTAGATATCAAATATAGGTTACGCCTATCGATATCTGAATCATTTAATAACTCATTTTCTCTAACTTCGTCATAATCAGCCGGGATATTAATAACACAAGAAGCAACAGCCCGATGTACACCATCGATTACAACCAGCAAATTATCTTTAGTTCTCCGAACTTTAATAGACGGAAAACAGTAACTTTTCTTACTCATTAGGTGCTGAACCATTTCCTTGACTTTCCTAGAATCAACATCATGAATGGCAAGCATATTGCCAGTATGGGTTTTAGGCATATTACCTCTTGATTGGTTTCCGTAATGCTGAGTATGGTATGGTAATTAGTCTGACAATATCGGAATTATCGGGACTTACTTCATACACCCGATCGCAAATTTCCGAAATATCAACTGGGCTGATGTAGCATGGTCAAGTCCAGTGCAACCAACCTTTGCTAAAAAAATCATACAATGACCACTTTGCCCGATCGCTTACTTGACCGTATTATAAAAAGTTATAAAAAGTTAGATAATGTTATCTAAAATATTAGAAAAAATAAGTTAAAATCAGTAAAAATTACCCCAAACGCGATCTATGGAGCTTAATGAAGTCTTAAGATTTGCCGATGAAAAAGTTTTTTCCACAACAGGGAAGCACTTAGACGACCTGCAAGAAGCTATTTTAAAAGAAGTGCTCCAAGGTCGAAAATATGCCACAAAAATAGCGCAAGACCGTGATTGTAGTGAAGGTTATGTTAGGGTGGCTGCTTCTGAATTATGGAAGATACTATCAGATGTCTTCGGCGAAGAAGTTAGCAAAGTAAATGTTAGAGCGATACTGGAAAGGTCAAAATTTTACACTAATTTTTCACCAACTATTGGAAGCGAGAATGTAACAGTTAATAATAACCTCAATGTTTGTCAAGAAAGGGCGAGAAGTCCAGCAGAACCCCAAAACCCTCAACAAACTCCTAAACAACTCCACATTGACTTAGGCGACGCACCCGAAATCTTCACCTTTTTCGATCGCACTTCTGAACTCTCCACCCTCGAAAACTGCATAACACAGGATCGCACACGCCTCATCGCCCTCCTCGGAATCAGCGGAATCGGCAAAACAACCCTCTCCCTAAGCCTGATCGATCGCATCAAAACACAATTCGATTACGTCATCTATCGCAGCCTCCGCTTTTCCCCAACCCTAGACGCAACCGTCACCAACCTGCTGCAAATCTTTTCCCAACCATCAGAAATTCCCCAAAACATCGAAACCAAAATTTCCCAAATCCTCGATTACCTGCGAAAAAACCGATGTCTGATTGTCCTCGATGACGTGCAGATGCTTTTGGGCAGCGGACAACTCGCAGGACAATATAAAACTGGATATGAAGATTATCAGTTATTTTTTAAACTAATTGCCGAAGTTTGTCATCAAAGTTGTTTAATATTGAATAGTTGGGAAAAACCCAGAGAAATTGCCAGATTATCAAAAGATAATCATCCCGTGCGATGTTTTGTATTGGGAAGTTTAGGAGTAGCAGCTAAAGAGATTTTGAACTCACAAAAGTTATCCGATCGGGAAACATGGGAAACTTTGATTGATATTTATCAAGGAAATCCCCTGTGGTTGGAGTTCACTGCAACCCTGATTCAAGAGTTGTTTGGGGGGAGAGTTTCTGAGTTTTTGCAGTGCGAAATGCCGATTTTAGATGAAGGGTTGCAATCTCAGTTATCTAAACCTTTTGGGCGTTTGACTCCGGCAGAGTTGGCAGTGATGACTCACCTGGCTAATCAACCTGAACCCCTTGCTGTGTCGCAAATTTTCAACAAAATACCATTTTCGCCGTCAGAAATAGTCAATGCAGTGCGAGCGCTCAGAAATCGGTTTTTATTGGATGCAATAGAAGAGGAACAGATAACTTTGTTTAGTTTGAATCGCGTGTTGAAACAGTATGTGCAAAGTCGGTATCTTTCTAAAGGTATGTAGTTGCGCTTTAGCGCTAAAGCGCAACTACATACCTAAATCCGTACCGCAGCGCGTTAATTTAACTTTGCTGCCGATTCTGTAAGTGCGATCGCACCCACTCTCTAAACTCTCTAATTCTGGCATTCTCCCCTTTGTCCAAATCTAGCTGCATAAACCGTGCGAGTTCTTTCACAGGAAATGAACCAAATGCCAAACTGGTTTCCGACTCGACATAACCCGTATTAGTTAAAATATTAACAGTCAGTTTTCCTTTCTTCCAACGCCAAACCTCCGGCACTTTCAGTCCTGCATAAACAGCCATTTGATTGACAGAAGAACTTGTCAAATCCATTTCCACAGCTAAATCAGGCGGCGGGTCAGTTTTGAGGTCAATTTTTAATTTCCCTCGCATTACAGCTTCATTTTGGATGTAAAAACATTCATCAGCTTCTTTGCCAGCTTTTTTGGGTTCCGAACGCCAAGTAGATGATTTTAATCCGATAATCTCTAGTCCTAATTCTTCCGAAAGTGCTGCAATTAGTCTCCCAAGAGTCCAGCTATACCTTTCATGTTCTGGCAGAGGCACCATAAGTTCCAAAGTTCCGTTGTAGTAAGTCATGCGCGGCGTGGGACGTTCCGCAAATATTTCTAACAACTGTTCGTAGGTTTCCCAACTGATATCGTGTAAAACCAGGCAAGAACCTGCAATATCTTCTTGAGGATCTGTCAGAGTTTGAAGCATTGAAAATACTCCTGCGAAATCGCCTTGATTTGTTTTGATACTTAACTTTTTTATCTTTTCAATCCGGCATTTATGCAAACAGCAATCTACCTTTGGGTTGAGGAACAATTCGCCCTAATTGCTGAGCCGTCTCAATCCACTCCTGCATAATCAATTCTACATTTTGCAGAGCTTCTTGATAAGTTTCACCATCGGCGGCGCAGCCAGGTAATTCAGGCACTTCGGCAATAAAAGCTTGGTCTTCCTG
Organism: Microcoleus sp. F8-C3; assembly: GCA_036704825.1. Taxonomy (GTDB): domain Bacteria; phylum Cyanobacteriota; class Cyanobacteriia; order Cyanobacteriales; family Microcoleaceae; genus Microcoleus. The sequence goes on from JAUBSN010000101.1 coordinate 21,315, forward strand.
ACTCCAGTAAATAATTACTTCATACTTCATTATCATCTTGATTGACCAGTTTATACTTCAAAACTACTGCACGAACTTGCTTAACTTGATAGGGCTTAGCTTTTGACCTATCTCCTTTTTGTGGTTGGAGGTTGAGAATTTCTTCAACACCTTCCTTGCTAAAAATATGGTGACTTCCTTTAATCCTTACTTCAAATCCTAAAATCTGGAGAATTTCACATAAATCGCTAAAGGAAAAGTTAGCATCTGATGCACCGAGCATCAGCTTAGCTATTAATTTGTCTATTTGAGCCATTAATTAAATTTTTCATTATTGTCTTTGCTTTAATACTCTTAAAATAATGTCAGGGTAATTTCTTGCCCTGACACTATTCTACACTAATTCGGGAACCTTAGTCTACTCCCTCAATCCGGTCTTCCACCTCCTGATACAACTCACGCAAGCGATCCAAATTGTTCTCCGATGTCTCCCAATAACCCCGGCCATTCACCTCAAGCAAAGTGCTGACAATCTTGCGGAACGAATGAGGATTTAAGTTAAGCAAACGCTTCTGCATCTCCTCATCTTGGATAAACGTAGTGTTGACATCCTCATACACCCAATTATCCACAGCGCCCGCCGTCGCACTCCATCCAGTCGTATTCACCAGACGCTTAGAAATCTCCCGCACGCCTTCATAACCGTGCGACAACATCCCCTCGTACCACTTCGGATTCAGCAGCTTAGTCCGCGAATCTAAACGCACGGTTTCTGATAGCGTCCGCACCTGTGCGTTGGCTGTCGTCGTATCAGCAACAAACGACGCTGGTTGCTTCCCGTCGCCGCGCAAACTGCCGATCAATTTAGTCGGATCGGAGTCGAAATAGTGCGACACGTCGGTTAGGGAAATCTCGGCAGAATCCAAGTTCTGGAAGGTGACTTCCGCAGTTTTCAAGGATGATTCAAAAATCTTCCGGTCTTGTTCCATTGTTCCGGGATTGTCGGAAGAAAAGGCGAACGATTTGCGGGCTAAATACATTTCCTGCAACTCGGCTTCGCTTTCCCAGGTGCTGTTTTCCACCGCTAAGTTGACGTTAGATGAATAGGAACCGGAAGCATTGGAAAATACCCGGGTTGCTGCTTGCCGCAGGTTGATTCCCATTTCTTCCGCTTGCTTCAATGCGTGTTTGCGGACGAAGTTCATCTCTAAGGGTTCGTCGGCTTCCGCTGCCATTTTCACGGCTTTATCTAACAAATTCATTTGGTTGATGAACAAGTCGCGGAATACGCCGGAACAGTTAATTACTACGTCGATCCGAGGGCGTCCCAACTCTTCTAAAGAAAGCAATTCGAGTTTGTTTACCCGGCCCAATGCGTCGGGAACTGGCTTGACTCCCACCATCCACATTACTTGGGCGAGGGATTCGCCGTAAGTCTTGATGTTGTCGGTTCCCCACAACACAACGGCGATCGTTTCTGGGTAATTTCCGCCGTTATCAACGCGCTGTCTTTCTAACAGCCGATCGACTACAATCTTTGCAGACTTCACCGCCCCCGTAGTTGGGATTGACTGCGGGTCCAAAGCGTGCATATTTTTGCCAGTCGGCAAAACATCCGGGTTGCGAATCGGATCGCCACCGGGCCCGGGCAGAACATACTCGCCTTCTAACGCGCGCAACAAAGCGCCCAATTCGTTGTCGGCACAAACTTGCTGCAAGCAGAATTCCAGATACTCAAACAGCGGTTTAATCGCTTCTGGATCGACCTTTTTGTAACCTGCGGCGTGCAAAGCTTCAATCCAAGGTGTTTTCTTGCCCATGTTGAAGAAATTCAACTTAGAAACAAGGGAAACTCTGCCCTCAGCGTCGGTTTGTTCCTTCACCAAAGCGCCAACGGCATCCCGACAAGCCAAGGTGATGTTTTGCAGCAATTCAACATCATTTAAAATGCCTTTGTCGCTGTTGGTATAAATTTCGCCGATATCGCGTCCGAGACTGTTAGCGATAATCCGCGGCAAGCCGATCAGCCCGTCTTCTTCGCGGTCTAAATTGGCGATATTCACCAAAGTTGCGATCGCCTCTTCCGCAGTCGGCGGCTTACCGATAACGTGCAAACCGCAAGGTAACAACCGCGACTCAATTTCCATCAACTTGCGGTAAACCAAGCCAACTAAATTGTCCCGTTCCTGGGCAGTCATTCCCGCAGCAACCCCTCTTTCTTGTTCGGGAGGTAGCGCAATATCCTTATCCAAATTCACCAAACGGCATTTTTCGACGATCGCATCCACAATCGGCACACCGCGCCCAGTCTCTTTCAAAGTTTGATAAGAAGCAATTAACTCGCTGAGTTCCTGCAAACCTTTGTACAAACCAGCATTTTCAGCCGGAGGAGTCAGATAGCTAATTGTTTCAGCATAACTGCGGCGCTTGGCAATTGTTGCCTCGCTGGGATTGTTGGCGGCGTAATAATAGATATTGGGAATTTTGCCGATCAAACTGTCGGGATAACATTCCCCAGACATTCCCATCTGCTTACCGGGCATGAATTCTAGCGAACCGTGAGTGCCAAAGTGCAGCACCGCATCCGCACCCCAAATGCGCTCCAAATATGTATAGTAAGCAGCAAAACCGTGGTGCGGGCTGGCGGAACGAGAGAATAACAACCGCATCGGATCGCCTTCGTATCCAAAAGTAGGTTGCACTCCGATAAACACATTGCCAAAATGTTTGCCAAAAATCAGCAAATTTTGTCCGTCGCTGTTCAAATGTCCCGGAGGCGGCCCCCAATTTTCTTGCAAGCGTTCCGAGTAAGGAGTGAATTCTTCGTATTCAGCTACCGACATCCGGTAAGCAATATTCAATTCGGGAGTTTGGTATTGGGCTGTTGCGTCGTGGATGACTTCTTGCATCAGTTTTTCGGCGGACTCTGGCAACTCTGGCAAGTCGTAGCCGTTGCCTTTTAAGCCTTTCATTACTTCATAAATCGAGCCGAAAACATCTAAATATGCTGCTGTTCCGACGTTGCCTTTATCGGGGGGAAAACTGAAAATTGTAATCGCAACTTTCTTATCTAATTTTGGTTTGCGGCGCAGCATTGCCCATTTCATGGCGCGCTGGGAAATTGCTTCGATTCTATCTTGCAGGGCGATCGCCTTGCCAGTTGTGCCGTCTCTTCCCGACAAAATAATCGGTTCGATCGCGCCATCCAACTCGGGAATGGCAATTTGCAAAGCAACTTGAATCGGGTGCAAGCCTAAATCGCTATTTTCCCACTCTTCCGTCGTTTGGAAAACCAGCGGCAAAGCCACCATGTAAGGGCGATTTAATCTTTTCAAAGATTCGATCGCCTTCGGGTGATCTTGTTTCGCCGGACCGCCCACCAGCGCAAAACCTGTCAGAGAAACCACCGCATCAACAATCGGCAGCGGTGCAACACCTTTGGCCCCAACTTCCAAGAAAAAAGTTTCGACGGGTTTCGAGAAGTCCAAACCGCCGGCAAAAATCGGCACCACCCGCGCCCCCATTGCCTCCAATTCCTGCACCATTGCTACATAGTGCGCGTCATCTCCGGTGACTAAGTGAGTCCGCTGCAACACCAAGCCGATGCAAGGTGCGAGGGGGTCTTTGAGGTCTGCCGAAATATCTTTGCGGGCGTTGTACCAGGTGAGGTATCCTTTGACATCCTCAAACATCGACGGTGCCAAAGGATGCCAAATTCCCATGTCCGGGTAGACAACGGGCTCTTGAAAAGTTAGCTGTTCCTGGTCTTTGAATACATATTTATGTGACAGCATCAGCAAGAAGTTTTCCAAGTTTTCTTGGGAACCTCCCAGCCAATACTGGAAACTCAGCATGAAGTTGCGGGCATCTTGGGCTTTGTCTATAGGCAAATATTTCAGCACTTTCGGCAAAGTTTGCAGCAGTTTCAGCATTCCGTCTTGGAAGGAACTCCCGGATTTTTCCTTCCGTTTTTTCATGAATTCGCCGATCGCACTTTTGCTTTGTCCCAACTGTGCCATCGAGAAACTGCCCATTTTATTGAGTCGCATCACCGCTGGCATCGACGGGAAGACGACGGCGACATCCAAGCTGTCGCGCACCGGTTCCACCGCCGCTACCACTTTTTCTGCCAAATCTTCGATGAAAATTAAAGAAGCAATAAATACATTGGCATCTGCCACATCCCGCTTGAAGGCTTCGTAATTTTCCGGGCTGCGGAGTTCCTCAATTAGGTAGCCGCTGATTTCTATTGCCAGATTCTGATTTTTCTGGTTTATCGATCGAACCGCTGCCGACAGGGCGCTTTGATACTGCGGTTCCAGTACGACATAGACCACCTTCATGAGCGATCGCCCCTGCAAGTTTTCCGGCACAACGTGGCGAATGGTGGGCTTGACGTGAGTGAACATCCGGTTAGGCTCCTTTAAGATGCTGTTTTCGGGAATCTGGAATTTTTTTATCCCATAAGCATTTTTACCAGAAAACGCTTGCCATTAGGCAATTTGAGCCTGCACGCTACACAATTCGACAAATTTATGGCAACTTTTCGTTACATTTTTTTATAAATTCCTTGAGTAAATACTCCAAATTTTATTCACAAAAATTTACTTGACAATTTATATTTTATATGTATAGGATTAATTTGTTGGATAAAAAGAATTAAAAATTAACCAACGATTGACAAAGAAATCCTGAAAAAAGTTCCCATTTTTGTATAACAGATCAAACTTGCGATCGAGCAGTTAACAGATGGAAAAAAGGCATAATTTGTGAAGGTAGAATGTAGCCTTCGGATAATTGCTGAGTCAAAAAAGCTGACATTTTACCAGGAACTTAAAACCATTTTATAACATCTGTTTTGTGTAAATTCCCGATCGGCGATCGAATTCATGGAAAACTAATCGGTATTCACGATCGAACTCATCAAAACTTTAGGGGGAAACATGGCTAACTACGCAATTTTCGACGAACAATTCTACCTCGCCTCATATCCTTGGATCAAACCAGCCATTGACGCAGGAGTCATCCAATCCGGGAGAGAACACTTTGAAAAATTCGGGCGAGAAGGCGGTCTAACTAAAGTATCGCGTTATTTTGACGAAAATGCTTACCTTGCTGGGAATCCAGACCTAGCACCCTTTGTCCGCACAGTCAATCCAAACGCACCTTTTGCGACCGGCCTCGATCACTTTATACAGTTCGGTTACGATGAAGGACAGCGCCGCACCCAAGTATCGCCTGAGTACAACGAAAGCTTTTATTTAACAAACAACTCTGAACTCCAACCCTTCGTTCAGAACGGAACTTTCAAATCAGGCTACCAGCATTTCATTCAATTCGGCTCAAAAGAAGGTCGGTTTGGGACTTCATTTTTTGAACCGGAATACTTAAAGAAAAATCCCGACATCGTACCGTTTGTCAACTCGGGAAACTTGAGAACCGGCCGGGAACACTTCTTCAATTTTGGGCAATTTGAGCCTGCCCGCGACGCGACTTTTGTCGGCAGCCGCAGCAACGATGTTTTAACTGGTGTGGGCGTGGGCGATGTCGAACTTGTGGGGGTAGAAGTAGGTGTCGATCCCCAAGGCAACCGCCAGTATGAAAGCTTTGGTACCAATGAATTCGATGTCTTGATTGGTGCTCCGGGAACCAATACATTCGTACTCGGAGTTCCAGCCGCAGCCCAGAATCCCTCCGCGACACCGCTGTATTTGGGTAACGGTCAAGCTACGATTCGCAACTTCGACATCGAAAGCGATTTTATCCAACTGCAAGGAACTTCTTTAAACGGCTACAGCCTGACTCCGATTGGTAGCAATTTGTCAATCCAACGTTTTGGAGATGTGCTCGGCGTGATTGAAGGAGGAGCAAGCTTGGGTTTGACTTTCCAAGAATCTAACGGCAACGGTACTTTCTTGATTGGTTAGTCATTGGTCATTAGTCATTGGTCATTAGTCATTGGTCATTAGTCATTGGTCATTAGTCATTGGTCATTGGTCATTGGTCATTGGTCATTGGTCATTGGTCATTGGTCATTAGTCATTGGTCATTAGTCATTGGTCATTGGTCATTAGTCATTAGTCATTAGTCATTAGTCATTAGTCATTGGTCATTAGTCATTAGCTAATGCTGATGATTAATGATTTTTTATTGGTGGTGGCCGATGATTCTATAAAAAAGTACGATCGCACTTTACATTCTTAAAAAAGCAACGATGAATTACGATATTTTCAACGAACAATACTACCTTGCCTCATATCCGTGGCTCAAACCAGCCATTGATGCAGGAATCGTCAAATCTGGAAAAGAACACTTTGAAAAATTCGGTCAAGCCGCCGGCCTCACCAAAGTATCGCGGTATTTTGACGAAGATACATATCTAGCTCAAAATCAAGATATTGCACCCTTTGTTCGCACCGCCAAAAACCAAAACCGACCCTTTGCTTCAGGTTTAGACCACTTTATTCAGTTTGGTTGCGAAGAAGGCCGCACGCGAGTATCGCCTGACTACGACGAAGTTTTTTATTTAAAACGCCACCCGGAGATAACTCCCTTCGTGCAGAACGGAATTTTTAAATCCGGCTTTCAACACTTTAGCCAATTCGGAAAAACAGAAGGTAGGTACGGGACAAGTTTTTTTGAACCGCGTTACTTGGGAGATAACCCAGATGTGGCGGCAGTTGTGGAGGCGGGAGGTTTAAGAACTGGTCGAGAACACTACAGCACTTCCAGATGTTATGAGGTACAGTAACAGCAATTAGTAAACCAGTTTTTGAGGTGTTTCGGATTAATTAA
>JAUBSN010000102.1:0-27539 GCA_036704825.1 Microcoleus sp. F8-C3
CGAGGCTCTACCATGCTCTGTATTTACGTTCTAGGCTTTGTGCCTCATTATACTACCGCGAAAGTGACACAACAGGGTTAAGGTCGAGTGCCTCGAAGAGTTCCGCCAGATCGTCAGCGTAGGTGTCCATTTCATTGCCGTGCCAGGGTTGGCTCGATCGCCCATGACCCCGACGATCGTGGGCGATGCAGCGGTAGCCGTGCGAGGCGAGAAAAAACATCTGCGATTCCCAAGCATCCGCACTCAGCGGCCAACCGTGACTGAAGACAACGGGTTGTCCTGTACCCCAGTCTTTGTAATAGATTTGTGTACCATCCTTAGTAGTGATTGTGCTCATAGGGTTCCTATGTAAATTGTGCTGATAGTTTCCCAGTCTGTATCTGATTTGGATAGTAAAGACGACTGCATCTGCGATCGGTATCCTATCGATCGATTACTACTTTATCAGTTGATACATAACTGATTTCAGCAGTCTTATTGTGATGACCCGATCGCTTGCGAAGGTGGCCGCTCCGCCTATCAGTTGTCTTCATTCTTCTATTTCGGTTCAATTTAGACCGATCGAGTTCTTTGAGTTAAGATGCCAGTTAATCTTAGGACTTGCGTACTTTGTGACATCAACGAGTAACGATTAGGGCAGCTAGAGCGATCGCGACAACATCCTCAACAAGGGCAGCAGGAATTGCACCGATCCGCTCGATGGCTGCTATCCGCACCGTCCGACCACCATAGGCACCAACCAGTGCACCTACAACACCCAGGATCGCTCCAGCGAGTGCAAAACTGCTGTTTGCTCCAGTGATGAACCATCCCACAATGCCACCACTAAGAATCCGAGCAATCAACGCAGGGGGACTGGTGCGAGAGGGAATTTGCGGCAGCATATCGCCAATTAGCTCAGCCACTGCCAGGACAGCCAGAACGATCCCGATCGTGCCGCCACGCGCCAGAAATAAAGCAGCCGGGGCTGTCAAAGCTCGCAGTCCCGCCACTAACCCAAGGCCAAATGCAAAAATCAATGTCACGAACATAAATAGCCCTCTTGGTAGGTTTGGATGCCATCTTGATTTAAAACGCAACTTATCAAGTTGTGGGTCATATTTTTTGTAAAAAACTGAAGGATTGCCCGTGCGACTAGCAAAGCATAACTGTGAAGCAATTGTCCATCGCTTCATAGGTGAGTATTTTACGCTGTTCTCTACTCTTAATCGGAACTTACCCCCTGCGGGGCAGGGCGGTTTCATTCTGGGGTAAGTTCGCATAAAGTAAAAGCGATCGCCCTTGATAATAAAATCTCAAGCAACCGCGCTCATAACAAATATATATGCTAACTTTAATCACCTTTCTCAAACAAGTCGATGACCCACGCCAGAACTCTGGAAAAAGACACCCTTTATGGCTGATATTACTCTTGGTCATTTTGGGTCTAATGTTTGGTCATCTTGGCTAGAGAGACATCGCAGCCTTTGCTTCATCTCACCCCAAATTAATTGTTAACTTTTTTCAAGTTCCGGGCGCTCGAATGCCATCTTATTCGACAATGAGACGGGTAATGATGTTGCTGGACACCTCAAATTTCATCGAGGTATTTAATCAGGTAGAAAGAAGTAAAAATCGCTGCCATTAAAGATTACGAGCATCTCGCTTATTACATTAGCAGTTTATCTGCATCGGCAGAGACATTGGGAGCATCTCATATTTGTAAAAACACTTTTTCTTCCTGCTTCCTTCTGACTCTTTCCTCCTGACTCTTTCCTCCTGACTCCTAACTCCAATTTCTAGATTGGCTGCTTTCATTGAGATGCTCCCGAGACATTTGCGTCAAAAATCCGGGGGCATTGGTTAATTGAAAATCAATTACATTGGGTAAAGGATGTAATTTTTTGAGAAGATATGTGGCCGAGACACAATTATAAAGCCGTCACTAACTTATCGATTTTAAGTACGATAGCCGTCAAAATTTACCTAGTTTTAGGCTGGTTCTCAGTAAAAACAGGACAACGATGGTTGGGTTATAACTTATCCAAGCTGATACTTATCAGCAGTTAACACAGTATTCGAGCGGTTTATTGTCGCTCTAATTTACAACAATTTATCAGTTAAACCGTTGCTCGACAAGGCAGACGGTTAATTTTCATAATTAAATATTAGCGAGTTTTGAGGGAGCGCAAAAATCTGTTCGCTCAACATCCCGGATGTCCCATTCTCAAATTTTAGCAGCGCTAAAATTTGAGAATGAAACCGCCCTGCCCAAGGGGGGGTGGGTGAGATAACTTTCTATTGTCTAATGTTGCTTCAGATTGACAGCATTACCCGGATCGGACTTGAATTTATGAGAAATCAATCGGACAGGCTCTAACCGCTAACAATCAACAGACTGCATTTCTATTTTTAACGCCGTTTCGACTCTTTGATACTCTGCCTCAAGCTGTTCTAAAAGCGCGCAGGCCGGATCGGGTAAAGGTTGGTTAGCATTTGTTCCCATGCGGCCCATGATTTCGAGTTCCTCGCACAGCTCAAACAAGCGGAAAGCACCGAGAGTACCGCTAATCGACTTTAAAGAGTGAGCCGATCGCCGCAAAGCCAGCGGATCGGCGTTGCACAGAGCCATAGAGATGCCTCGCAGCAGTTCGGGAGCGGTTTCGAGGTAAATCTCGATCGCCTCGTCCAAAGCTTCCACATCTCGCAGTCCCTCTATAATCTTGGCACTCAGGGAATCGTGGCTTTCTGACAAATGCCGATCGAGATTTGATGCACCACCATTGACGACTGCCGGCGAATTGGGAATTGTCAGTTGTGGATTTCCCGCAACAGCCACATTCGATCGCACTTGTAATTCACTCGTTCCTTCGATCTGTTCCGCCGGGACATCCAAGCAAACAATCGGCTGCCGACTATCGAATGCGGAGTTGGAACGAGATTTACACGCGATCAAAGCTCGCACCAACTGCTCAATGGCGATCGGCTTGCTCAAATAGTCGTCCATTCCCGCAGCCATACACTCTTCGCGATCGCCCTGCATCGCATTTGCCGTCATCGCCACAATCCAAGGTCTCGTCGATTTTCGATTTTCGCTTTTCGATTTTCGATTGTTAGATTCCTCAGTCGATTTTCGATTTTCGCTTTTCGATTTTCGATTGTTAGATTCCTCATCCGCCAATTTGGGATTTTGGATTCGGGATTTTCGATTATTAGATTGCTCATCAGTTGCGGCAACTTCTGATTCTTCCGTGGGATTTTTAGTCCAGTCTAGATTATTAGATCGATCGTCAGTTGCGGCAACTTCTGATTCTCCCGTGTCATTTTCTAAAGTTAAATCTGCTGAAAATTGCTCCCGGATGTGGCGGGTAGTTTCCAGTCCGTCCATTTCCGGCATTTGCACATCCATCAGCACCACATCGTAAGGCTGGCGGCGCAAAGCTTCGAGCACTTCGATACCGTTTCCCGCCACATCCGCGCGATACCCCATCCGCTGTAAAATTTGCAAAGCCACTTTCTGATTCACCAAATGATCGTCAGCCAACAGAATCCGCAGGGGTAAGTTCTCGGCCAGCACCGGTATGGTTTGCAAGAAAATCCCGCTGGTGCGCTGCCCTTTAAATTCCGTTGTCTGTTCTCCAAAAATATTGATTAAAACATTGTAAAGCTGAGATTGTTTGATGGGTTTATTCAAAAAAGCAGCAAAATCCATCTCCATATCAGGATGGTTAATTTCTTGCCTGCCGATCGAAGTTAGCATCACTAACGGCAACTTTTCGCAATCAGGATATTGGCGAATTTGCGCCGCTAAAGCTAACCCGTCCATTTCTGGCATTTGCATATCTAAAACTGCCAAGTCAAACATCTCTTTAGCAGCCAGCCAATCTAAAGCCAAACGAGCCGAAGCTGAAGCCCTAGCCACCATTCCCCAAGACTGAGCTTGGAGAGTCAAAATTCTGCGGTTGGTAGCATTGTCATCGACAATTAAGACTCGCTTGCCAGCTAATTCAGGTTGAGAATTGCTCAAGTTCACTGGTAAGGAATTCTTGCAGCCCGAAACGATCGTACTAAAATAAAAAGTAGAGCCAACGGATTTCGTATTTTGGCCGATCGGCTTGTTGCTGAGTACAGATTTGCCACAGCCATGTGTTTCGGCAATTTCGCAAGATTCTGCCCATCCCAAATCTAAAACTGCCGACGATCTAAAATCGGCAGGAGGATTCCCTGCGACACTACCCATACTTTCCACCCACATCCGGCCGCCCATCATTTCGGCCAAACGCTTGCTAATTGCCAAACCCAATCCGGTACCGCCGTACTGCCGGCTCGTTGAAGAATCAACCTGGCTGAAAGATTTAAATAGCCGATCCATGCGATCGCTCGGAATGCCGATACCGGTATCTTTGACCGCAAAATGTATTTCGTATGCTGGGTTAATTGCTACCGGTTCGCCAGCAATTAATGGCGGTTCTTTAGCGTTAGCCGCCGGCACTGAAATCTTTTTGGCAGTCACCGAAACCACCACTTCTCCAGCGTCGGTAAATTTAACGGCATTACTGAGCAAGTTGATTAAAATTTGCCTCAAGCGGGTGCTATCGCCGATCGCCGTTGCGGGTACTGTACGATCGATCAAGTAACCCACTTCCAGTTTTTTTTGTGCCGCCTTAGCAGCTACCAAGTCTAGAGATTCCTCAATGCAAGTGCGGATGTCAAACGGATGTTCCTCCAAGTCCAATTTTCCCGACTCTATTTTCGAGAAATCTAAAATATCGTTGATCAGCGTCAGCAAGGCATCGCCGCTGCTGCGGATAGTTTCTACAAAATCTCGCTGTTCGCGAGTTAAGGGGGTATCCAGCAGCAAACCGGTCATGCCGATGACTCCATTCATCGGAGTGCGAATTTCGTGGCTCATGGTGGCTAAAAACTCGCTTTTGGCTCTAGTAGCAGCCAGTGCTTGATCGCGAGCTTTTGCCAAATCTACGTCGGTTTGCTGGCGTTCGAGTTCGCTTCCCACCCACTGAGCCATCAGTTTCACCAACTCTCTGTCTACAGCTCGGAACGGTTCTGTCACAGCAGTTGGAGAAAAGAAGCACAGAGTGCCGTAAACTTCACCTCCCACCGTGACGGGAATGCCCATGTAAGCTTCGATGGAGAAAGCTCGATCGTCCGTGTTGAAGGAAAAACCCGAAAATCTCACCGACTCGAAGTAAATCGGTTCTTTTGCCATTGCCGTAGCGACGCAGAAAGTTTTTTCCAGATCGTAGATTTGGTCTTTGACTATCGACCCGTCGGGACACTCCACAGCCATTATTTGATAGTTGTCGCCTTGAATGCAGGACAAAATTCCCACGGACAAGCCTAAATGCCGACATCCCATTCCCAGCAGTTCTTGGAGGCGCAAATCAAAGGTAGAGAGGTGGTTGAGCGGGTCTGTACGGGGAGCCGAAGTCACTTGGTACAAAGCTTTGATGGCAGCTTCGCTTTCTCGCAGTTCTTGTTCTGTTTGCTTCCGCACGCTGATGTCGCGGGAAATGCCGATAATTTCTTGGACTTCGCCGGTTTTGGGATCGCTGATCGTGCGGCCGGTGGTTTCAAACCAAATGTATTTGCCGTCTTTGCGGCGGATGCGGTAGCTGACGGTGTAAGTAACTGGGAGTGCCAGGACTTTCCAGTGAGCTTTGGCAATGGTTTCTAAATCGTCCGGGTGAAAATAATCGTTGGGGACGCGGCCGATGAGTTCCGAAGGTTCGTATCCCAGCAAAGCCCGGCTGGCGGGCGAGACGTAAACAAACACGCCTTTGGGGTCGTGTCTGGTGATCATGTCGGTTGAGTTTTCGGCCATCAACCGATAGCGGTCTTCGCTTTCATTGCGCTCGACTTGAGAATTGCCCAATGCTTCTAGCATTCGATTGATGCCGTCGGCCAAGCTTGCGAGTTCATCTGCTCCGGTTATATTAACTCTCAAGCTTGGGTCGCCGTTGGCTGCGATGTTGCTGACGCTGGTGCTCAAGGAAGCCAATCTCGCTAAGACTAATTTTTCTAGCAACAGCAGCGTGATGGCGCTAAATATTAAACCTACTGCCAGTATTGATAATGTAAACAGCTCCAAGGTAGCCTGACCTTGACCGTAGATAATGCGATCTGTCTCTACTCGCAGCAGCAACGCCAGGTTGCCGTGGATGTCGCGAATCAGGGCGTATCCTGCGACTAAGGTGTCGCTGAGTGGCTCGACTAAAATTTCTGCTGATTTGAGGTTGGAAATTTTGAGTTTGACATTTTCCAACTCCTGTCTAGATCGAGCCATCGCCTTGGCGCTGTGCCCGGAGTAGTTCGCGGCTCCTACCTTAAAATCTAAACTCGGCAATCTAAAATCCACTGACAGGTGAGTCAGTTCTGAAAGCAAACCGATTTCGCTGCTGTCGAGGTAGCGTCCCAAGATCAGCGTCCCCCGCGACGGGCCTTGGGCGTTGCTGTTGAAGATGGGCTTGGAGGCAATCAGCAGCCTGGCTTCTGGGAGGGTGAGGACGCCTGTTTTGGCGGGCAGGCGATCGCCATCGACTGTCGGTGAGTCTAGTAGCGCCTCGGTCAAGTGCTGTTTTAAGCTTTCGGGAATCGGGATTTCGGTTTGGGATTTCAGGTCGAAACCTTTGCTGAAGATCGTCTTACCGTTGGAGTCCAGCAGTACCAATAAGTTTAGTCTCAAGTAAATAAATGTCGAATCGACGAAATTTGACTTGACAAAATTTTCGTTCCGTGATTCGACGAAAGAGTAAGTATCGTCCCACTCGGCGTAATCTTGGGCGCTGGTGTCTAAATTCGACAAGTCATCATCTAATGCGTCCAAAGCCCGTGCGACATCCTGGCGGACGTACTGTGCCTCCAGGTTGTGAAAATCATGCAGCAAAATGGTTGATGCAGTGGCATAGAGAACCACAATCAGGCTGATCAGCGCTGCACCGATGATTAATAATGTTTTTTTTCGGAGTTGCATGGCGTCGCCCTCCTCACGGTGCTACTAGGCAACTAGCCAGGAGAGGTTTGAGACGTAGGTTGTTTAGCATTGGCGATCGCAGGGCCTGCGTGTTTGGACTTTTCTGGGCTGACGAAAGCAAAGCCCTTGGTAGTTCCAAGGTATCCGGTATCTTGCCCCCCACAGCCAGTGTAGTATTTTCACAGCTTTAGTTCCATAATATGCACAACCTATGACCTACAAGTTATAACCTGACGATCGGCATCTTCAAAATTAACTGCCGATCGAACTCACAACAGTTCGCGTTTGATACTGACGCAGTCAGGGCCGCGGGCGGTTGGGAGAACAGGGGTGCTGGTTTGAGAACCCTAACTATTATTGTACCTAAAAAATATTGAGCCGACAGCGGACTGGCGCGTCGAGTTTTGCGCGCAAAAAGCTTCTCATTCCAGCAGCTTTTTGGATTTTTGTCGTTCTCTAGCAATCCTTGCAGGAGTTGTGGAATGAACCGAAAAGCGAATCCAGCGTCGAAGCCCAAACCACGTTCATAACTGCAAAAAATTGCTCTAGCAGAGGTAATAAATAGCCGCAGACTTTTCGTTTACATCTGCAAATAAAATAAAAAATCAGGCAATCCCCAAATTAATATTTTCAGTTATAGCAGTTATCAATCTTAGTGAGGTATGCCCGCACAGGCCGCAGAGGCTATGGAGTCCGACGATCGAGCGTGTACGTCATATTACTGAGAAAGTCTACAGCGGTTCTCATAAAAGTGAAGTATGCCCGCTCCAGGCTTATGCCCTATGCCCTATGCCCGCTCCAGGCCACTCCAGCCCAGTCGTACCTCATATGAGAGCTCGAAAGGCTATATCTATTTTGAATTAATTAAAACTGCTAATTAAGATTTATAGCTTCACAGTTGGCACAATCCTCAACAAACGGGTAGGAACGGGTTTACCCATAACATTATTCTACAGTACCAATAAATTAATCAAAACCCGTTCCCGCGACCCGCTCAAATCCTTTACTAACATCAGTGCCTGATATCAGTAGAAACTGATATCAGGCACTATCTGCAATCCGATCGCAACTTTAGTTTTTTTTACCGGATGACAGCTAAAGCACCAGCGCCGGCTGCTGCTGCCGCCGAAGTAAGAGCGGTGAAAAACAGCCACCAAGAGGCAACTTCTGCTGCTTTCCGGGTTTCTTCGGCTTGTTTTTCAGCTTGTAATTTGATGCTTTCGAGGCGAAGCTGCGCTTCTTGCTGCAAGCGTTCTGCTCTTTGCAAAACGCTGTTGCGGCTTCTTTCAATTTGATCGATCAAGCGGTTGGCATCTGCTTCGGAAATGTCCTCCCGAGAACTAATTAGTGCTACTAAAGTATCGCGGTTGAACTGACCCAGCCGATCGCGCAAAGCGTCAAATCCGGCTTGGGGATCGTCAAACAACTTCCGCACGTCCCGCGTAATGCCTTCGTAATTTAGTTCTGGGCGATCGAGCGAATTGAGGTAATCCCGAATTTTTCCGAGAATCCCGTCAATTACCGACTGAATACCCTCCTGTATTTTCTGAATTTGCAGTGCGAACTCGTCGCGCACCGACAAAACTCGATCGACAATGCGACTGGCTTCTGCTTCAGAAATATCCGGCCGCTGAGACAGCAGAGAAACAACTGTATCTCGATCGATGTGCGACAAACGCTCGCCCAAACTGTAAGCGCCGACTTTTGGGTCGTGCAGCAGCAGTTGCAAGTCGCGCTTGATGGCTTCGGGATTTAATTCATCCTTGCCCGTATTCCGCAAATAATCTTCTAAAACACTCTGAAAATCCTTCACTTGGCTTTGCATCCGCTTTGCCAAACGGCGCGGCGCTTTCACGATCGAGCCGAGAGTTTCCTGCACTTGGTCGATAATTTGATTGACTTGTTCCTCGCTCAAATCTTCTCTCTGAGAAAGCAGTTTTACCAAAGTATCGCGATCGACTTGAGACAGGCGGCCCCGCAGCGCTAAAGCTCCTTCTTTTGGATTTTCCAGCAGTTTAGTCAAATCGCGCTTAATCCCTTCAGGATTGAGTTCTGATTTGCCAGTATTCCGAAGGTAATCTGCAAGGGCGGTTGTGGTTTGGTCGTACCGATCCTTAGCTTTTTCGGCTAACTTTTGCGGCGCATGCAGCGCGCCGTGCCAAGTTTCTTCGGCGCTGTCTAGAAGCTGATTTACTTGGTCTTCGCTGAGGTCTTTCCGCTGAGATAGCAATTTTACCAAAGTTTCGCGATCGAACCTCGAAGCTCTAGCTCTGAGCGCCCACATTCCCGCTTCTGGGTTGTCCAGCAGCGTTTTCAAATCGCGCTTGATGCCTTCGGGATTGAGTTCTTCTTTGCCCGTAGATTTCAAGTATTCTTGCACTCTTTGCCACTGGTTATCTAGTCGGACTTGCGCTGCTTCTTGCAGACCTTTGGCATCAGCTAAAACTACATCTCGCGTCCTTTCCAACTCTTGAACAATCTGTTCTACTTCCTGAAATCCGAAGTTTTCGCGACCTCTGAGAATTTGCACGAAACTGTCGCGGGTGTAAGGAGAAAGCCTCGCGCGCAACTGTTCGTAAGTAGCGTCGGAATCCTCTAATATTTTTTTGAAATCGCTACCGATAGCTGATGCTGTCAGTTCCCCTTTCGGCGTCAGCTTCAGATAAGT
Organism: Microcoleus sp. F8-C3; assembly: GCA_036704825.1. Lineage (GTDB taxonomy): Bacteria > Cyanobacteriota > Cyanobacteriia > Cyanobacteriales > Microcoleaceae > Microcoleus. The sequence continues at coordinate 9,639 of JAUBSN010000102.1, forward strand.
TTCCACCCGCCACTGCAAATCGCGAGCTTTTTCTTGCTCTTCGGCAAAGATAACGGTTTGTAAAACTCGCTGTCTAATTGCTTCTAATTCCTGGGAAATTTCTTTAATTTTGTCTTGGGTAAAAACGCCTCGACTGGCTAAGATTTCTGCAAAATTAGACTGTTTGAGTTTTTCTAATTCGCGGCGGACTGTTCCCGGATCTGCGGTAGTATCGTAGAGCACGTCCCGAAATTCGCGCTCGATCGCTTGGGGGTTCATCTGCCAGGAATAAGTGTTGAGCAAGTAGTTTTCTACGTCAGCACGAATGGGGCTGTAAGTTTCGGGTTCGCCTTTGACTTGAGCGGTAATTTTATCAGCTTGCTGGCTAACTTTGTCTTTAGCTTCTTTGAGCTGACCGACTACTTTTTCAACATCCAAGTCTGAAATATCCGTGCGACCCAATACTACTCCCATTAAAGCATTGACTGCCATTGTCGTTGCTTGGGACATCATGGTCGGGCTTTGTCCCGAATTTTGACCGCCCAGGTTGCGGAGGACTTTTTCTACCCTACTTGCGAATGTATCTGAGACCAAATCTCCCGATTTGGCAGATTTGAGATAGTCTACTAATTGGGCGATGCCGTCTGATTGCTGCCCTTGTTTTCCTACTTGTTTCCAAGCATCTTGAAGTTGGTCTACAATCCGGTTTACGTCGCGTTTTGATAAGTCCGATCGCGAACTTACTAAATCTACGAGAGTTTGCCGGTCGAGATTCGGCAAATTTTCCGCTGCAATGGTTTTTAGTTGCGGATCGTTGAGCAATTTTTCAAACTCGCTACGCATCCCTTTGATGTCTAATTCCGGCGGTTTGAGGCTTTGGATGTAGTCTTCGACATTTTCTCGCAAGCTTGTGGGGTCGATCGCGCTACCGAGTTCGTGGCCCACTGCTGCTGCTGCTGCTTTGGCTGTGGCGACTACTTGGTTGCTGGCTGCTTTGGCGCCGATGGCCGCCGCTGCAGTGCCGAAAATGGCTTGAACGCCTGATGTCGCCGTGTTGACGACGGAACCGATCAAGGAACCGACGGTGGTGGAGCTCACCCATACCAGCAGTGAGAAATAGGTAGCCCACACGACTAAACCGACGATCGCCCCTAAACCGGGACTGCTAATCAAGCTGAGCTTTACTGCTAGCAAGCAAGCGAAGAATATGGCGACGGTGACGGTGACTAGCGTCCAAGTGCCTACCTTTCGGCCGATGTGGCGGACGGGGGAACTGCCGCTATCCGAGTGTTGACCGTCGTGGGATTGTCCTATGTACGAAAGGCCCGCAGCTACTGATAAATTTGTTAGCAAGAGTTGGAAAGCGCAGGCGAGTACGACTCCAGCTATCAAGGCGATAAAAAATTGCGGCCCGGAATAAAGGAGTGCTGCGTCTTCTGCTGTGTTTGTAGTAGTCTGCTCTACTGGCACTTGGGCCAGCAAGAACCCGATGTTATACAGTTGTGGATTTATTGGCAAATTTTGATACATAGTATATTCCTCGTTAAGGGGTGGGTGCGCCCGATCGCGGGCGCGAGTTGACTAATTATATAGTTTTAGACTCTATGCCCCCAATGGCAAGCATCGCCTTATTGACGAGCTAAAGCATCCCCCTACAGTTGGAAGTGTAGAAATATGTCTGCGGTCGGCTGTCACTTTAGGAATATTTGTGCTATGTAAATTGGCAGTTGTTAAATTGTTAGTTCTGAGTTGTGAGTAAAGCGCGCTGGGGCTCGCCCGAGATTTATAGTCATGGTAAGTCTGATTAAAATCATCGCCGAGGAAAATCTTTGGTCGATCGAGTCGATCGATATAAAGAGTCTGTACAGAAGCGCGACAAATTGTTTGCAATTCATCTACCAATGCCATAGCACATTAGCTTTCAAGGAATTAGATCGTGCAGCGAGAAAGTCATGCAATTATTATGGGTGGCAGTTTAGCAGGACTGTTGGCCTCTAGAGTATTAGCAAAACACTTCGATCGAGTAAGTATTGTTGAACAAGATTTTTTGCCAGAAAAACCTGCACCTCGCCCCGGTATTCCTCAATCCCGTCACCTTCACGTCCTTTTAAATCGGGGAAAAATCATCCTAGAAGAGTTGTTTCCCGGCTTGGAAAAGGAACTCGTAGCTGCTGGTGCTCCTAGTGTAGATCCGAGGTCGATCGAGTGGTTGACTCCGGCGGGTTGGGCCCCGCACTTTAGCCCGGATCTACTAAATGATTTAATTATGTTCAGTCGGGATTTACTTGATTGGCAAATTCGCCGCCGCTTGGCTGAAAATACGAACGTGCATTTCCTCGAAGGAGGTACAGTAACGGGGTTGCTGGCGAATGCCTCGCGCACCGAGGTTGCTGGCGTGTCGGTGCGTTTTCGCGATCGCCACAACCCTGGTAACATCCATGCAGAGAATTTGTATGCAGATTTAGTAGTCGATGCTGGCGGCAAAGTTTCCAAAACACCTCAATGGTTGAAAAGTTTGGGCTATGAACCTCCGCAAGAAACCACTATCAAGGCTTTTGTCGGCTATGCCAGCCGCATCTATGAAGGCAGCGGTAAATTGTCAGGCACTGCGCCAGTATTGGTGTCAACAGCACCGCCATTTCGCACCCGCGGCGGTGGAATTGTTCCGATCGAAGGCAATCGCTGGCTGGTGATTCTCTTCGGGGGCGATCGCGATTATCCCCCCGAAGACGAAGCAGGTTTTCTAGAATTTGCTCGCACTTTGCCAACCCCGACAATTTATGATGCAATTAAAGACGCAGAAGCAATAACACCTGTTTATAGTTATCGAGGTACTGAAAACAGTTTGCGTCACTATGAACGCCTCGCTCGTTACCCTGAAAACTTAATAATTATCGGTCATGCAGTTTGCGCTTTCAACCCGGTTTACGGCCAGGGAATGACCGTTGCTGCACTAGATGTTCAGATGCTAGATAAATGTTTGCAAAAGCAAAGAGAGCGGAATCCAGAAGGCGATTTAACAGGCTTTGCGCGACAATTTCAACAAAAACTAGCAAAATTACACACTACTCCTTGGACGTTTGCCATCAGTCAGGATTCCCGCTATCCGGGAAGTGAAGGTGCAAAACTAAACCTCGCTACGCGGCTGACAATTGATTACATAGATCTGGTGTTAAAAGTGATGGTCTCAGATGCTAAAGTTTGTCAAGCATTTTTGCAAGTTATGCACATGAATGAGCCGCCGGCTGTACTTTTTCATCCCAGTATTGCGCTTAAGGCGATCGGGCAATTAGTCACGCGAAGACAGAAGGCAGAATTAATATAAAGAGTTTATACAGAATCAGGTTATTTTTGCCAATTCTCTTTGCTCACCTCCGATCGAGGGAGATAAACGCAGACGAATATAAATTCATCTGCGTTTGTTTAACCTAATATTATGTCCGCTCGAACCTGCACGATCGAAAGCGTAACTTTGGCGACTGACGTTTTCAGCTATTTGAGGTAATAAGATGGGTAAAATACGATTTTTAACCCCAATTGTCGATTTTTGAAATAAATTATTATTAGATTTATTTCAAAAATTTTTTGCAGTCATAAATTAGCAAAAAAAACTCAAAAAAACAGTTTTTTTTACCCGTATCCCTTGCGCTTTACGGTATATTGTCGTAAAAAAAATCGGTTTCTGGTGCCTAGAATAATATAGACTTAGGCAATTTTCACTTACCAGCCAAACAATCTAATTGTTCTTGCATTTGGGCGGTAACTCGCTCGAAACAAGCATCAACATAATCGCGATCGCCCGCCGCCTCCTTACCGTACCTCTCAAATACAATCGGTTCGCACACGCGAGTCCGAATTTGCACGGGTAAAGGCAGGTTCGGCAAAGGCCCAATACTCAGTCCCCAAGGCAATCCCAAATACACCGGAAAAACCACCGGATCGATGCCCAACAACCACGGCATACCCCATTCGTGCAATTGCTTTACTTGTTCGTACAAATCTGCCAAAACTATCAAAGTATCGTGGGCACCGTGGGATATAATTGGTACAATTGGCGCTTCTTCTCGCAATGCTAATTTGATAAATCCCTTGCGTCCGGCAAAGTAGATTCGATCGCGCAAGTGGTGGGGGCGAAAAACATCTTGGGCGCCGCCCGGATAGACGAGAACTGGGGCATTTTTTCGCAAAGCTGCGATCGCCATTTTCGGATGTGCCTTGAGGGCTCCACACTGAACCGCCATGCTAGCAACATCAGGAGAAACTTGCCAAACCGTGGGGTGCATCAATCCGTAGGCCAAGCGTTCCGTTCCGTACCTGCGGAACCATTCGTATAGGAACATAAACATATCTGGAGCGGCGAGTCCCCCGTTGTGAGAACCGACAACGAGCATTTTCCCGCTGGCGGGTACGTGGTTCCACCCGTCGCTTTGTACGCGGAAGTAGTATCTGTACAGCCATTCCCAGATTGGCAACAAAAGCTGAATGAAGTCGGGATTGCGATCGTCTAAAGATAGACCGTCAAAGGGATATTTAGAGGATTTCCAGTCTTTTTTGTTAGTAGTTTTTGTCACTGCAAAAATATTTAACGCTTTGGTCATTATATAACAGAAGGAAGAAAGCTTTAACTCTCGAATAGAGAAGGCTTTAGTTATTTTGCAAAGCAGGAAGAAGGGAGAAGATTAGTTGTGCTTTTTCTCTCCTTGTGCGTGCGATCGCCCCGATCGCCCTGTGCAAAAAAAATCCTATCATTAATACGATCCATTCCGAAGGAACCTACCGCATTAGTTTCAGCAAGTGCAAACCTCACAAACATCGATCGCGCTTGCTATAGCAATATAATTAAATCAGAATTGGCGCAAATATTTGGTTTCTGATTTGAGCGGGCTGCTTGTGTTCGGGGGTTGTCTGCTGGTGGTCTCTACAGGAACAAAACCGTTTGCAAACAGCTACAGCAACTGTCGCTGATGGCGGGGCGGCTTTAGCCACAAACACACAACTGTGTCTCAAGCCGATAAGTTTCCGTTGTGGAAGATTTTATCAAATTGACGCCAGCCATCAGGTCAATGCTAGCGATTGGTGCTGTTTGCCACAATTTTAAGTTAAGGTACGATCGACACTGGAGTTATGTGAGGGCGATTGAAGAACTGTCTCCGGCTTGTGCCAGCCCACTACGACGATGGGGTCGATCGCGCCAATAGCCTGTCACTGAGAATTTGGGAGCATCTCCAGCACAATCTCGCTCTCGAAGCTGCCAAGAATTCACCTGAAAGGTAGCCCCATATTACTCAACACCAACAACTGACAGCTCAACGGTTTAACGAACACCTGACAAAGATATTGGCGGACAACACATGACTTGGATTCCTAGCAAACTGTCCCGCATTTAAACTGTTAACTTTTGACTGTTGACTTTTCCGCTCTTCCATTCCCCGACTCGCATACTCTCGCCTTCTCCCTCCCCCGCTCTGCCATAATGAGTCATTTATCGGCGTAGCAGCTTTATTTGTCTTCGCTCAACTCACCAAACATTAAATAATATAAATAAAACTTGACTGCCGACCATAAAAAAGTTATGTAAAGCTTTTTTGTGGAAGACAAATCGATTTTTTTGCTATATTGACCTGCAATTAAGATAATGTTTGTGGTTAAGTGAGGAGTTGAACGGATGAAAAACTTGAATTGCTGGAATAAGCCCGCTGCATTGCTAGGCGCGATCGCGATCGCAGCCGGAAATTTCCAAGCGAATGCGATCGGTGTTGCCGCCCCATCAACACCGACTGTCAGTCAAGACGCTGAAAATATTTCATTTGAAAATAGCGCCACCTTTCAAATAGCCCAGGCTGGCAACCTTTGCCGCAAAGTCACTCCCAAAGAAGGTTTGACCGTTCGCCAGAACCCAGACCCCAAATCCCCTAGAGTTGGCGGGGTAGCACTTAACGCTCAGGTGATGCTGTCCCAAGGCGCTACTTCTGTCAAAGCCTCCGACGGCCGCCTTTGGATTCAAATTAGCGCTCCCGTCACAGGGTATGTGGCTAGCGGCTATCCCAACGACGAAAGTAATTTAGGTTCGTGCACAATTAGTCAAACTCCTTCCCCAAGTCCCGCACCCGCACCCGCACCCGCACCCGCACCCGCACCCGCGCCCGCACCCGCACCCGCACCCGCACCCGCACCAGCGCCAGCACCCGCACCCGCAGCAACACCAGCGCCAGCACCCGCACCCGCGCCAGCGCCAGCGCCAGCACCCGCACCCGCGCCAGCGCCAGCGCCAGCGCCAGCACCCGCACCCGCGCCAGCACCAGCGCCAGCACCCGCACCCGCGCCAGCACCAGCGCCAGCACCCGCACCCGCGCCAGCACCAGCGCCTGCAACGGGTCCAGTAAGTCTGTGCCGCCAAGTAGAACCTCGCGTAGCGCCGAGGGGTCTAGCTATCCGCACTGAGCCTTCCAAGACTTCTGCTGTTAAAGGCGGTGTACCGGCTAACGGTCAAGTAACGCTTGTGCCGAATTTTCAGTTAGTGAAAGATAAGAATGGAGAAAATCGCAATTGGGTTGAGATTTCAGCCCCTGTGCCCGGATTCATCTCGGCTGGAAATTTGATCATGTGCAAGTAAACTTGTGAGTTCGATCGCTCTTTTAGTCAAAAAGAGCGATCGACACCGAAAATAGTTTTAAGATTGTCGCGCAGCCAATCAACAACGCCCAGCTCAGACTGCTTCTTGGACTTACGCAGGAATAATTTATTTTTCCAGGCTGCCAGCGGTAGCGAATCTTTCTTGGCCTCTGTTTTTCGTCGGTTGCGTCGAGGCCTAGCTTGGTTACTCGCAACGCACGCGGGATGAATGAATTTAAGCAAAAAGCCGATCGACCTTTCTACCTACAGAGGCCGCTTGCCCAATCTTGGTGTCCGCGATTTGGTTGACACTTCGATTGTCGGCCAATCCAGACAATTTCCCACTTATTTTGCCTGAGTCTGAGTTCGATGCGGTGCCGCATTCCGGCAACAGAATCGTCAGCTAAACCGATGACTGTATGCACAATTACTGCTGTTTCTCGCGTGGGATATTCAACTGAAATTTGGTCGCTTTTTCTGCCTTCAGATTCTCTGTCGCTGCTAAAGAGTTTTGCTGCGATATCTTTGGGGTTGGAGACGGTAATTTTGCGATCGCCCAGGAACTGTTTAGGGTTAATTGCTTCGTAGTTCGATCGGGCTGCAGGCTGCCCCATTGCTGCGATGGGAATTTGGATGCAGGCGAAAACAGCTAGGAAAAAGAGCGATCGCTTGACAATTGATTTGTTCATGAGGCTTGAGATTGTGCGAGAAATTTTTGTCTCCGAGATGCGAAAGCCGCCAAATCTGCCTCGGTGAATTGAGTTTGCTGCCATGAGGGACGCGACATTAGCCGATCGCACCAAGCTTGAATTTTAGGATAGCCGTCTAGGGACACACCAACCCAAGGTAGCAAGGGCACGATGGTACCGGCAACGCACTCGGCAAACGTGACACTGTTGCTAGCGAAAAAAGGGCGATCGTCCAGCAAGCCTTCAAAGAATTTCAACACAGTATTGACTTTTTCCTTAGCCTTTGCGATTTCCTGCGCTTGGGGAGTTCCCCATCCCATTTTTTCACTGCTTAGCGGGTTAACTCCTGGTATAAGTTCGTTAACCGTGACCAATTCTACCATCCTCACAACTGCCAAATCTTTCGGTTCTTTTGGCAGCATTGCCGGTTCGGGATACTTCGTTTCTAAATAGTCAAGAATTGCCAGAGACTCGACGACGGTGAAGTCATCATCGACCAAAACAGGGATGCGGTGAAAAGGATTCATTGCCACAAATTCAGGATCTAAGTGATCGCCGTCCAAGTGGATTTCTACTAATTCAAAGTCGAGGTTTTTTTCTAAGAGGGCGACCCAGACGCGGCGGGAGTTGGCGGAAATGGGAGTATGGTAAAGTTTCATGGCGGTTGCTATAATCAAAATATCATCATAACCAACTTCTAAAGATGCTATTATTGGCTGATTATTGGCTGATAGTGACTTCCTGACGCACAGACGAGGTAATAGCCTCTACTAGAAATAACCGCTCGCTAACTGACAATTTAAGCGTTAATTTCACTAATTCTTGAAAAGATAAATTTTGTGAATTTTCCGAATAATTATCCTTTCGCTCGGGCGAAAAACTATCATCAGAACTTAAAGGTTTGGTATTCTGCTCTAAAGTTGTCGTCATGTCTGCGTGGAGAAGCTCTAAAAATTTAATATCGTTCCCTAGATCGGCAGCCTCATCCTCATCTACATCTTCAATTACTTGCAAACGTTTTTTATAGGCATTGATTTGATGTTCAATGGCTTCTATAATAAACCTTAAATCTTTAAATGATAAATTCATGATACTTGCCTTGGTAAGAATAAATACTCATTGGCCGACTTGAGTTGAAAATACCCAAAAGATTATTTTTTCGATGCAGATAATTTGATATAAAAAACTAATCAAATATACTATTAATTATATTAGGAGGTTGGGTTTATCTACTTACACCCAACCTCCTCTTAACTTATTCTATTTTACAGAAAAATGTGCCTATGAGGTGAAGTGCCTCTTTGTATTTTTCTAGAGTCATCGGTCTACTGGGCTGGAATAACCAATGACCGGGACGGTCATTCACTAATTCCAGTTCTGGTGGAATGTCAGTGCTGAGGTCTAATTTATACCAATTTTTTCCTGAGCCTGGACTCTCAAAGGTTGATATTCCTTCTGACCGAGACATTCCTCCTGACAACCTTCCTTCTTCTAAAGTAGGCATAACCCATAATTCATCTTGCTGTTCATAAACGGTAATATCTTTATTGGGTCTGACATTATCCATTCTAGGTGAACTAGCATTCCCCTGTCGATACAGCGCAACGGGTGTTTTAGGCATCTTTAATCTTCTGAAATTGTTGTACAAAATTAACGGTCACGCAGGGTTAGGTTTTTGGGTATAACCTTGCTGAGTACAGAGGCACGGGGCCTTAGAGATTGTGCGTTTAGTTAATTTCGCTTCAGAGTTAAAATTATGCCTACAGTAAAAGCACTTCCCAAAATAACAGGGCAGGCCCTAAAGCCCGCCCCATCAATCGATTAATTAGTAATCGAAGTCGCCGCCGCCCATGCCGCCGCCAGCGCCAGCAGCAGCAGCGCCATCCTTCGGTTCAGGCTTGTCAACGACGATGCACTCGGTTGTCAGCACCATACCAGCAATAGATGCTGCATTTTGCAGAGCAGAACGAGTCACCTTCGCAGGGTCAACGATACCAGCTTCAAACATATCGACAAACTCATTTGTCGCTGCGTTGAAACCGACGTTGAACGGCTTTTCTTTGACGCGCTCAGCAATCACAGCGCCATTCAAACCAGCATTTTCAGCAATCCGCTTCAGAGGAGCAGCCAAAGCCCGTGCCACAATCAAAGCACCGGTCAATTCTTCGCCCTTCAGGCTGCTGTTAGCCCACTCTTCCAATTGAGGAGTCAGGTGAGCCAAAGTTGTACCGCCACCGGGAACAATTCCTTCTTCTACAGCAGCTTTGGTAGCGTTGATCGCATCTTCAAGACGCAGTTTGCGATCCTTCATTTCTGTTTCGGTAGCCGCGCCGACTTTGATCACTGCGACGCCGCCAGCCAATTTGGCCAAACGTTCTTGCAGCTTCTCTTTGTCGTAGGAAGATTCGGTTTCGTCCATTTGACGGCGAATTTGTTCGCAGCGGGACTTGACGGCGGCTTCGTTACCTTCGGCAACAATTGTGGTGCTGTCTTTGGTGATGGTGATGCGGCGGGCTTTGCCGATCATGTCGAGCTTGGTGTTTTCCAGTTTCAAACCGGCGTCTTCGGTGATTAGTTGACCGCCGGTCAATACGGCGATATCTTCTAACATGGCTTTGCGCCGATCGCCAAAACCGGGTGCTTTAACAGCAGTGACGTTCAACACACCGCGCAGTTTGTTGACAACGAGGGTAGCTAGAGCTTCTTTCTCAATGTCTTCTGCAATGATCAACAGCGGGCGGCCGGAACGGGCTACTTGTTCGAGCACGGGTACTAAATCTTGTACCAGAGCGATTTTCTTGTCTGTCAGCAAGATGAACGGTTCTTCGAGAATCGCTTCCATCCGTTCGGTGTCGGTGACGAAGTAGGGAGAAATGTAGCCTTTGTCGAAGCGCATCCCTTCGGTGATTTCCAATTCGGTGGTCATAGACTTCCCTTCTTCCAGGGAAATCACGCCTTCCTTGCCCACCTTGTCCATTGCGTTAGCAATCATTTGGCCGACTTCATCGTCGTTACCGGCAGAGATGGAACCGACTTGAGCGATGGCTTTGGAATCTTCTACTTGTTTGGCGTGTTCGGCAATTTTTTCTACCAAAAACGTGGTTGCTTTGTCAACACCGCGCTTGAGGGCGATCGCATTTGCGCCGGCTGCTACGTTACGCAGGCCTTCTTTGACCATTGCGTGAGCCAAAACGGTAGCAGTTGTGGTACCGTCGCCTGCTGCGTCGTTGGTTTTGGAAGCTGCTTGACGGATCAGGGCAACCCCTGTATTTTCAATGTGGTCTTCTAGTTCGATTTCTTTGGCGATGGTAACACCGTCATTGACGATCTGAGGAGCTCCGAATTTCTTTTCGAGAACCACGTTGCGGCCTTTGGGGCCGAGGGTTACGGCCACTGCTTCGGCCAAAATGTCCATACCGCGTTCGAGGGCGCGACGTGCATTTTCGTTGTAGATGATACGCTTAGCCATAGTTTTTGGGGATGTGAGGGTTTGAGATTTTTGATTGGGGATGATGGATTTTAGTCATTTGTCCCGTGTCATTAGTTGTTTGGCGGCGTTCGCTTTAAACTAATGACTGATGACTGAGGACTGATGACTGATGATTAATTAGTTAACGATCGCCAGAATGTCTTTTTCGGCTAGCAAGACGTATTCGTCGGTGCCGAGTTTGATGTCGGTGCCGGCGTATTTCGAGTAGAGAACTTTGTCGCCGACTTTTACTTCCATTTCAGTGCGGCTGCCGTCGTCGTTGCGCTTGCCGGGGCCCACGGCCGCGACTTCGCCTACTTGGGGCTTTTCTTTAGCTGTGTCGGGTAAAAGGATGCCGCCGGCGGTTTTTTCTTCGCTAGCGCTTATTTTCACGAACACGCGCTCGCCTAACGGTTTGACGGTAGAAACACTCAGTGATACTGCTGCCATAAATATATCTCCAGATTACAGATTGTCGTGAGTCAGTCGTCAGGGGTCACGATGAAAGCAACAGCGGACTACTTACAACTGACATATTAGCACTCTCGACTCATGAGTGCTAATTTAGCTTTTGTCAGGGGCGATCGCAACTTACTTGTCAGTACGGGTTCCCGAACCGAGAATGAGTAGGAGCGAAGGAGAGGGGGAGAGAGGGAGAGAGGGAGAGGGGGAGAAGGGGAGAGAGCAATTCGCGAAAAAGCCCGGATTTCGACTTGTTAGGCGTTTAAAACTTGCCTCTTGCTTGCCCTCAATTTGTGAATTGTAAACAACCTATCCTTGAGACGGGAGGCAGGGGGGCTGTGGTGATGACTTTCGATCGCCAACCAATTACTGTTGAGGAATGAATAAAATGCTCGAACATAACGATGAATCTTGCAGCCAAGGCTTGAGCGCTTGCGTCCAAAGCCTGGGAATCGATCGAATCGATCGGCATATTTTTATCTGTGCCGACCAAACCGTGCCCAAGTGCTGCTCGCGGCAAGCCAGTCTGGAGGCGTGGAATTACTTAAAAAAACGCTTGCAAGAATTGGGGTTGGACAAGCCAAGTGCCGATCGACCAACCTGCGTTTTTCGCACGAAAGCCAATTGCCTGCGAGTGTGCGCGTCGGGGCCGATTATGGTAGTCTATCCAGACGGAGTGTGGTATCGCGACGTTACTCCACCTGTCATTGAGAGAATTATTCAGGAACATCTCCTAAACTCAAAGGTAGTTCAAGAATACGCTTTCTTGACTCATCCTTTGCCTGTGCCTGCTGAGACGAAGCCAAACATTTAAGTATAGCGGTTTAAGCTACAGGGTTATAGGTAAAGTGTTAAATTTAAGTTTAAGGGTGAGAATTTGAGACAGTTTGGCGTCCGGGCGATCGCACCTGCTACAGCTCAATAAAACTGTAGTTAGGTTCTTGTCTTCCTTGTGCGGTTTCCTGTGTTCCTTGTGTTTCTCAAAAGGTACAGAAAAAAAAAATCGATCGGAGGAACTGTGAAATTTTGTGCAAAAATTTCTCAGTGGCACACACTAAGCAGGTTGCCAAACTACACTAGAAACAGTTAAATACGTAAGTAGGGAGTCTGCTTAAATTTCTCTATATCAGAAGTATCATTTAAAACCGGGGCATTAACCTGAAATTGAACCGATCGAGATTAAAGATATTTAACTTGCGCTCTGTTATGGAATCTCCAATCAATCAAGGCCGATCTTGACAGGGCGATCGTCGATTACAGGTTTGGGCTGCGTTCCAGGTCGCAAGACACTCACAAACAGCCGTCGATTATAGGTTGGAAAGCGGTAATACCCGCCCCGCTTTCCCTCACCGCCATCCCTTCAGTCGATCGTCGTCCTCCACTCCCAGCCGGGTGGCGGGGGACTGACCGAAAAAACAGAAGTGAAAACAAGGAAGTGTGCGGGATACTTTAGCGGGAATAAACATGACAAAGGACAATAATTCAGGAGAACAAAAACGGCTGATGCTGGTTGACGACGACCCCAACTTGATCTTGCTGGTCAAGGACTACTTGGAGTTTCGGGGTTACAACGTCATTACAGCAGAAAACGGCAGAGATGCTCTGGAAAAACTAGAACAAGAAGTTCCCGACTTGATGATCTGCGACGTGATGATGCCGGAAATGGACGGCTACACTTTAGTCAAACACATCAGAGAAGACCCTCGCACTAGCTGGATTCCGGTTCTTTTCTTGTCCGCAAAAGGTCAAAGTTCAGACCGAGTAAAAGGCTTGAGCACTGGGGCTGACGTTTATATAGTCAAGCCTTTTGAACCAGAAGAACTGGTAGCCCAAGTGGAATCTTCTCTCAAAGCAGCATCCCGCTTGATTCGCCACTCAAATCCCGGTATGGAGAGCGGCCCAAAAATTAAGGCGCGCCGCAATGTCGAATTGACTCCCACTGAGTTAAAGGTGGTACAGTTGCTAGCGCAGGGTATGGCAAACCGCCAGATCGCAGACGTGATGAATGTCAGCCAGCGGACGATCGAAAGCCACGTCAGCAATATGCTGGGCAAAACAGGTCTGCACAACCGGACAGAGTTAGCACGCTGGGCTCTTGAAAGCAAAAAGGCTTGAGCGGAGGTAGTCGGCGCTATGAAATCAGGGGAGCAAAATCTACTGCTATGCGCTGGGCGTATGCCTGCTTGGCGGTAGGGCGGTAGTTTGAAGGCGCAATTAACCTTGAAACGGCAGCCGGTATTGAGTTTCTAGGCGTATAGTTTGTGAGGGCCCCTCGCTCAAATGCAAGCAGGTTTAAAATAACCCTCTGGCGGTAGAGCCGAAAATATGAAATACTGGGGAGATGGAGTTTTCTGAAGTCTAATCTATTGCCTCAGTTAGCTCCATGTTGCTAAAATGTGATATTTAGATTAACTTCTTTCTACAATTATTAGGTCTAAGTTTCTATGACAAACTTAATGAACCGCCTTTCTATTTTTGTGGACGGGAACAATATGTTCTACGCTCAACAAAAGAACGGTTGGTTTTTTGATCCTCGCAGGGTGCTCGAATATTTCAAAACTTCGCAGCCGAATGTCATCTTGATTAATGCTTTCTGGTATACGGGTCTGAAAGACCCCCAAGATCAAAGGGGATTTCGAGATGCTTTGATCAGTCTGGGTTACACGGTTCGCACTAAAATTCTTAAGGAATATTACGACGATGCTTCGGGCAGATATTCTCAAAAGGCTAATTTAGACATAGAGATTGTGGTTGATATGTTTAATACTGTGGATCAATACGACCAAGTGGTGCTATTTAGCGGGGATGGGGATTTTGAGCGAGCGATCGAGCTGCTCCGCTCGAAAAATACTCATATTACTGTGGTATCAACCGAAGGAATGATTGCTAGAGAGTTACGAAATGCTACAGATAGGTATATAGACTTAAATGAAATTAGGGAACATATCGAGAAGATGGATTATTAGTCAGTAGTTAGTAGTTATTAGTCATTAGTCATCAGTCATTAGTTAGTAGTTATTAGTCAGTAGTTATTAGTCATTAGTTATGGGTTATGGGTTATTAATTATTCGTTATTGGCGCGAAACACGGGACTGGTACCCTCGCCCAAAAACGCATACTTGCTTTCCGATAGGAGCCGCCAGTAGCCCAAAAAATTAGACGAAGGTTAAAGTTCCCAGATTCATCTGTGGAGTAAATCTAAAATCTAAAATCTCAAATCTAAAATCGACTGACTGGAGGCTAAAAATTCAGAAAAACGGACAAGTAACAATCAGGAAAACACTTTTTTAGAGCTATGAAAACTCAACCAAGTCAAGACCGGATTATTATTTTCGATACGACTTTGCGGGACGGAGAACAATCTCCGGGCGCATCTCTGAACGTGGATGAAAAGCTGACGATCGCCCGCCAGTTAGCGAGATTGGGCGTGGATGTGATAGAAGCGGGTTTCCCTTTCACCAGCACGGGAGATTTCGAGGCAGTCCAAAAAATAGCCCGATCGGTTGGCACAGAAGATGGGCCGACAATTTGCGGTTTAGCACGGGCGAGAAAGGAGGATATTAAAACAGCAGCCGAGGCTCTCAAACCAGCAGCCAATGCGCGAATTCATACGTTTCTGGCTACGTCTGACATTCACTTGGAGCATAAGCTGAAAAAGACGCGGGCTGAGGTTCTGGAAATTGTGCCGGAAATGGTGGCTTACGCTAAGTCTTTTGTGGATGATGTGGAGTTTTCGCCGGAAGATGCTTGTCGATCGGAACCGGAGTTTTTATATCAGGTTCTGGAACGGGCGATCGCAGCCGGTGCGACTACTGTGAATATTCCCGATACTGTCGGCTACACGACTCCGAGCGAATTTGGGGCTTTGATTCGCGGAATTAAGGAAAATGTGCCGAACATCGATCGCGCAATTATTTCGGTTCACGGTCACAATGACTTAGGCTTGGCGGTTGCTAACTTTTTGGAAGCCGTAAAAAATGGCGCCAGACAGTTAGAATGCACGATTAACGGGATTGGCGAACGGGCGGGAAATGCAGCTTTGGAAGAGTTGGTAATGGCGCTTTACGTGCGGCGCCAATATTATAATCCGTTCTTGGGCCGGGCTGCGGACTCTGAGGAACCGCTGACAAATATTGACTCGCGCCAAATTTACAAAACTTCCCGCTTGGTTTCCAATTTGACGGGGATGTTGGTGCAGCCAAATAAGGCGATTGTCGGGGCAAATGCTTTCGCCCACGAGTCGGGAATTCACCAAGACGGGGTGCTCAAAAATAAGCGGACATACGAGATTATGGACGCTGAGTCGATCGGCTTGACGGAAAATCAAATCGTCTTGGGCAAATTATCCGGCCGCCACGCATTTCACACTCGCTTGAAAGAGTTGGGTTTTGAAATGGCAGACGATGAGCTAAATAAGGCTTTTGTCAAGTTCAAAGATTTAGCAGACAAGAAAAAAGAGATTACAGATTGGGATTTAGAGGCGATCGCCAACAACGAAGCGCACCAAGCACCGGAACTTTTCCGGTTAGAATTGGTGCAAGTTTCCTGCGGCGACAAATCTCGCCCGACAGCGACTGTCACTGTGCGGAATCCAGCGGGCGAAGAATTGACCGATGCTGCGATCGGCACCGGGCCTGTGGATGCGATTTACAGGGCAATTAACCGAGTTGTCAATGTCCCGAACGAGTTGATCGAGTTTTCTGTACAATCGGTAACAGCGGGCATAGATGCGATCGGCGAAGTAACAATTCGCTTGCGCCACGAAGGCAAAGTATTTTCCGGTCACTCGGCAAATACCGACATTATCGTAGCGTCCGCAGAAGCATACATCAGCGCTTTAAATCGCCTGTATCAGGCATTGCAGTCTAATCCTGAAAAATCCTCAGAACAGCCAATTGCGATCGGAAATCAAGTTGTTGCAAAAGCACAGCGCTGATAAATTTACTGTCAGCCATTTTTCTTAAAACAAACCGCAGACGAACCCACATAACAGCAGATATATCTCAATAAATCTGCGTTAATCCGCGTTCATCTGCGGTTAAAAATTAAAATCTTTTTTAGCAACAACAAACCGTAAAAAATGCAAGAAGAAACTTTAAAAAAAGAGCGGCAATTCCACGATGCTTGGGCATCCACAATCGATATTGACGGCATTCGAGTCAATGATTACTTTGAAGCTTGCACCGCCCCAGAAAATAGATTTATAGTCCAGCAAATGGGCGATATTACAGGCAAACACCTCTTAGATTTAGGCTGCGGCGCGGGAGAAAACAGCGTTTATTTTGCTAAAAAAGGTGCGAATTGTGTGGCGGCTGACTATTCTCAGGGCATGGTAGAAGTTGCTCTGAAATTGGCCGAGAAAAACGGCGTCAAAATAGACGGCTGCACGGTGAATGCAATGGCAATGGAGTTCCCGGACAACAGTTTTGATATTGTTTACGCTTCTAATTTGTTGCACCATTTACCGGAACCATCCAAGGCAATTCGCGAAATGCACCGCGTGCTAAAGCCTGGGGGCAAAGCTTGTTTTTGGGACCCGATGAAGCACAATCCGGTGATTAATGTTTACCGCAGGATAGCTACTGAGGTGCGGACGGAGGATGAAAGTCCTTTGGATATTAATATTGTAAATTTTGTCAAGTCTTTGTTTTCAGAGACAGCTTACGATACGTTTTGGCTGACATCGCTGTGGATTTTTTTGCGCTTTTATTTGATAGAAAAAGTGCATCCAAATGAAGAGCGTTATTGGAAAAAAATTATTATTGAACAAGAGAGATTGAAACCGGAATACTCTCGGTTAGAAGAGTTGGATGGGTTTTTGAAAAAGTTGCCTTTGATGAAGCGTTTAGCTTGGAATTTGGCTGTGGTGGCAACGAAGTAAGACGATTTGAGATTTGAGATTTGGGATTTTCGATTAAAGAATCGGGAATGACTGATGATATCAGTGGTAGGGTGCGTCAGTTTTGAGATTTTAAATCAGCGCCGAAAGTATTATTCCGGGGCACCATTTGTTGTCAGGTGCGTCAGTGACGATTTGAGATTTGAGATTTGGGATTTTCGATTAAAGAATCGGGAATGACTGATGATATCAGTGGTAGGGTGCGTCAGTTTTGAGATTTTAAATCAGCGCCGAAAGTATTATTCCGGGGCACCATTTGTTGTCAGGTGCGTCAGTGACGAGATTGTTTGTTTGGAGCAAAAATAATCACAACTGACGCACCCTACTGAAAACTCTAAAAGAAGTACAATAAGTCAAAGCATTTAATTAAGAGGCTAATTATGCCAGAAACTATTACTGCTGTGTACGAAAATGGGGTTTTTCGTCCCCTGAGTTCTGTGTCTTTCAAAGATGGGGAAACTGTGCAGATTCAACTCTGGCCAGATGATCCAAAAAAGCAGGCAGAATTGGCAATCCAGTTTTTAGTTGACCGAGGATTGGTGACTCCACTACCTAACAATCCCCATAACGTCGAGGCTGTCACTGATGAAGATGTGTATGAATTGGCTAAAAGGTTAGGGGCAAAACCGGGCAAGCCTCTATCAGAAATGATTATCGAGGATCGCGGCCCGTGGTAAACATTTATTTTTTGGATAGCAGCGCCCTCATCAAAAGATACAGCACTTCCAGATGTTATGAGGTACAGTAACAGCAATTAGTAAACCAGTTTTTGAGGTGTTTCGGATTAATTA
>JAUBSN010000103.1:0-27266 GCA_036704825.1 Microcoleus sp. F8-C3
TTTACACGAGGACTGAGGAGAAGTACCCCAGAGAGAGACGGCTCTCTACTCATCAAATGCGACTTTGCACGTCGCGCTTCACCTCACACGGCTCCTTGATAATTCCATCCTTGTCATGGATACGATTCAAAACGGGTTATTATCATGGCTCTTGTTGTCGGGAACCATCTTTAGCCGTCTTTGTGTCGTGACAATGTTTATGCAGAAGTTGGAGGTTCTCGTAGGTATCTTTTCCACCTAGCGAAGTTGGTTTAATATGGTCAACTTCTACAATGTCTGTACTCCTAAAGTACAAACCACAGTGAGGACAAATACCCTTTTGTCGCTTGAGTAAATTTGCAACCCTTGTGGGTGTTTCTGGGTATTCTCCTCTTCGCTTACTCCAATAAATCCAGTCGCCGTTGTATGGACTAGCTTCACCCTTGACTTTGACGTGCCTAATGATAGGTGTCGCTGCATGGTTCATTAGTTCTATTCCGTGTTCGGTACTGAAACACCAATTTCTGTCGCCTACTGTTCTCCAGTATTTGTCTTTGTTGATGTTACCTTTTCCCCTGCTACGCGCCCAAGCCCTTAACTTCTGCCATGTCAGATGGTCTACTTTGTTAAAGGTTTCCTTACTAATGACTGTTGAGTAATAGTTTGACCATCCCCTAATAATTGGGTTCAGCCTGCTAATCAAAGCAGCTTGTGGGGCAGTCTTGTGGGTGTCTATTACTTCAGCAATCTTGGCTAGGTGGGTTTTAACTTTAGCTTTGGAGGGAGTGATTAGTGTTTTAAAACCTAGCGGGACTCCATTTGTGTTGTCTGCACATCTGTAGTTTCCTACCTTGTGCTGTTGTACATGAAATCCTAGAAACTCAAACCCAACATTTCCATCTAATTCATTAAGGGTGTGGGTTAATTTTGTTTTGCTTGGCTTTAATTCTAATGCCATGTCACGTAACCATTCTGCAATTATCTCTTGACATCTTTTGACTACGTTTATATCCTCGTGGATGATCACGAAGTCATCAGCATAGCGAATTAGGCTAAGGGCTAATCGGTTTTCCCGTTTTTTCCCTTTTAGTGTTTCCGCGTATTGTTTCACGCGCTCTTCCATACCATGTAAGACAATATTTGCCAGTAGAGGTGATATAACCCCTCCCTGTGGTGTACCCTCATTAATAGGGAAGAGTTTTCCTTGGTCTAGCACCCCGCTTCTGAGCCATGCTTTTAGCTGATGTCTCAGTGTCGGGTATGTGTTGACCTTCCGTAACAGTGCTTCATGGTTTATACGGTCGAAGCATTTCGCTATGTCGGCATCAAGCACAAATTTAGACTTCTGCTTAATACAGAGGTATATTGCTTCCACCGCATCGTGACAGGAACGCCCTGGTCTAAAACCGTATGAGTTAGGTTCAAAACGAGCCTCCCATTCAGGTTCTAACGCTAGCTTTACTAACGCTTGCAAGGCACGGTCAGATATTGTGGGGATTCCTAATGGTCTAGTCTCGGTGGTTCCTGGTTTGGGAATATTTACCCTACGAGTAGGATTAGCCTTACCAGTTAACTTTAACTGACTTACAAGTTTAGTACGTTGCTTTGGCGTTAATGTTTTCGCACCATCCACACCAGCCGTATTTTTTCCTTGGTTATCTTGTGTTACCCTTCTAACCGCAATACACTTTGCAGACCAAGACCTAATCAAGGTCTTTTGTAGCTTGCGAACTGCTTTAACGTCACCACGTTCACTCGCTTGAAAGATTCGTTTTTGCAACTTGAAAGTTAACCGCTCGGCTTGACGCCAATTGATTTGATTCCATTCCACCGTCAGATTGTTCTGCGTTTTAGACATTTGCATTGCTACTTAGACTCTTTCTTTGGAATTACCGTGTATCTGTCAGCATATCCCTCGCATTACTGAGGGCATTCGCTTTTGATACAATCCTTCTCTCTTAAATCATTCGTTAGCTACTTACTGGTTATCGACCGAACCCAGAGATTTAAAAGAGTTACTTCGTTCCGATTACACATTGATTGAACCTTTAGCGTTGATGCTTTCCACCGGGTTTATTGGGCGGTGCTTGTAGGTCAGTTGCAATAAACGCCTACGCCCTATCCTTGCCTTTTGGCTTGGTCTTAATCAGCCGATTCGACCATTGACGCTGACGGTGGTTCGGACGCATCTTTGCTTTCGCTACGCATGGATTCTTGCTCGACAGTTACCAGTTTTCGGCTACCAGTAGTTCTGCCTTTTATCCCCGCTTTACCCTGTGGGTTGCTAATCCACAACATAGGGGATATGCTTTAACCGCTGCACTTGCGGACTAGGACTAGAGGTGGAACCCCGCACCTAGATGTGTAATCAGTTGTTCTGGCTTCGGGAGCCAGACTAACCGTCCCGTAAGCTTTTGCGCCTACTTTAGGCTAAACGAATCGCACACTGCAAGGCGTCCCTCATCCCGCCATTCGCGGCGCGGGCGATCGCAATTTTAGCTGCTTCGGCAATTGCAATTGACTCTTTCTGGGCTACCATTGTTAGCTGTTTGACAATGGCTGGGATTGGCAGCGATCGAAACAGAAACGTTTGGCAGCGGCTGTTAATTGTTGGCAGCACTTTGTGTTGCTCTGTTGTACACAAGATGAACACTACATGATGCGGAGGTTCTTCCAAACATTTTAGAAGAGCGTTAAAAGCTTGGGAACTTAGGCAGTGAACTTCATCTAAAATAAACACTCGGTAGCGGCTGATAACTGGTGCGAAGTGCGATCGCTCGATCAGGGCGCGAGCGTCATCCACGCCGTTGTGGGAAGCCGCGTCAATTTCAGCAACGTCTAAGCTGCTGCCTTTTTCAATCGAGCGGCAGGACTGGCACTTGCCGCACGGCTTTACTGTGGGTTTGTCTGCACTGGTGCAGTTGAGAGATTTAGCTAAAATGCGGGCCGTTGAAGTTTTGCCCGTTCCCCGTTCGCCGGCGAACAAGTAAGCCGGAGCAATTTTATTAGTTTTGACCGCATTGGAAAGTGTCCTTTGGATGTACTCCTGTCCGGCCAGTTCAGACAAGCTACGAGGGCGGTATTTTTGAGGCAATGCTGCGTACATGATTGAATGGTTAGGTGTAATTGTTTGCTGAGAATTAGAGTCATATTTGCGGAGTTTGCACTCAGAAGAAGAGAGAAGTAAAAAACTCAATATTTTTACTTCTGCCAAGCGAGCCTTTTCTGCAAAAGACATCAGTCTTTGAAAATCGGCATTAACAAGTATTTGGCATCCATTAGGATGTTGGGCTTGGAGCGGTTGCCAGCAGGGACTAAAATGGCGGGGCCGTCGCGCTGAGTGAGGTGCATTTGGAGTTGGGAACTAGCGATCGCTTTTGCACCTTCCAACAGGTATTTTATGTTGAATGAAATTGACAAATTGCTGTCTGAGTTAACGTGCGCTGCCATCTGTTCCAAACCGTTTCCAAATTCTCTGAAAAGCGACAGTGACACTTGCTGTGCTTCGCTATTAATGCGGATGCTGAGCGTTTTTTCTTTCTTGTCTGCCAGCACAGCAATTCTCTCTATAGCTTTGATGAAAGGTGCTTTTTCCAGCGTTACCTGATGTTGGAAATCCTGCTGCAATAACTCGGGATAAGCTGGGTATGTGCCTTCTAAACAGCGCGTTACTAAGCGCTGCGCTCCCCACCGGAATTCTATCAAAGCGCTCTCAGTGCTGTAAGAAAGCTCTACTGGGTCAGCGGATGTCCTGCTCGATAAAATTCGCTCCAGTTCGGCAAGCGATTTAGCTGGGACTGTAAGCTCTAGAGGCTGTGTAATTTCCGCTTGTTTCTTCTTAGAAAAACCTTGAATTGAAGTATTGAGGACAACCAAACGGTGGCCGTCTGTGGCAGCAAATTCGAGGCTATCTTGACCGATTTTGAAGTAAACACCTGTCAGGATGTGCTTGCCTTCATCGGTAGCAGTGGCAAACAGTGACCCTTTCAGCCCTTCTTTCAACGTTTCAGCGGGGATGCAAATTGTTTGCGCTGTTTTTACTTCAGGAATGGCAGGGAATTCTTCACTCGAAAGCCCTCGAACTTGATAGCGACCGCAAGCAGCAATTAGGGTAGCAACTGGACTGTTGCTAACAGCCTCTGGCAAGGTAGCGCTATTCCCGCTATCTTCGCTATCTTCACCTTCGCGATTCAAGGCTTCGCGACTGACCAAAGTGATATCTCCGGGCGAGAATTTCCCGACAATATCGCTAAGTAGCCCGACAGGAATGGTCATGTCGCCGGGAGATATCACTTTGGCATCAAAGGATGTTTGAATGGCCAAGCTCATGTCGAAAACGCTGAGTTGGACTCGCTGCGTTTTTTTGCAAGCGACCAAGAGGACATTTCCTAACACGGGGTGGGTGGGTTTTGCTGGGACAGCTTTGCTGACAAGTTCGAGATGGTTGGCTAAATTGTCTTGCGTGCAGACGAGCTTAATTTCTGCTGGCAAAAGCTGGGGAGAATCGCCTGCGCTATTGGAGGAACTGCGATCGGGTTTTTCTTCAAGTTTTGGTTCATCTTCCACCAAAGGTTCGGTTTGTTCTAAGGGAACACTTGCCTTGCGTTTGATTTTGGAAAATCCGCTTTCTTTTTTTCGGCTTTTAGCTGTCGCGGTGTGGGATTTGGTTTGCATCTTTGTGCGTTAAAATAGCTGCTAAGCGGGGGCAGCGCTAGCTGCCCAGAGAATAGCTTGCATTAGCAGCTTGTCACTCAACTTTAGATATAAGATTTGAGTACGATTTTTAGATAAAATCTGAATTCAAATGCAATTTCTAAATATTGCAAATGTCTCCCGCCATAGTAAAAAAAGTAGGGTGAGTCAGATAATCAACCAGAAATTTCAACCCCTTACCGTTCAATCTGACGCACCCTACAAGTTAGACTAAAATCTCGCTAAAAAAATGACTCAAACCATCTCACTCACAGAAAACATCCCCCTGAAGCTGCAAATGTCACCTGCCATAGACATGACAGACGAGCAATTTTTTGCCTTCTGCCAGCAAAACCGGGATTATCGAATTGAACGCAACGCCACCGGAGAAATTACCATTATGCCACCCACAGGTTCCGAAACAGGAAATCGCAACTTTGATTTAATTGTACAACTGGGAATCTGGACAAGACAAAACGGAACAGGAATCGGTTTTGATTCTTCTGCGGGTTTCACCCTCCCCAACGGCGCGATGAAATCCTCTGATGCTGCTTGGATAAAACTGGAAAAATGGCACACTCTCACTCCCGAACAGCAGCAAAAATTCGCTCCTATTTGTCCTGATTTTATCATCGAGTTGCGTTCTCCCAGCGACAACCTGCAACCCTTGAAAGACAAACTGCAAGAATATATCGATAACGGTGTTTCTCTCGGTTGGTTAATTGACCGGAAAAACCGTAAAGTTTACATTTATCGTCCTAACTCAGAAGTAGAATGTTTAGATAACCCCGCTACTCTCAGCGGCGAATCTATTTTACCCGAATTTGTGTTACAATTATCAACTATTTGGTAAATAATATGGCAATTAAAAGCAATTAAAAGCGATAAATTTACAGGTCAATACCTAAATACCTGTTTTAATTCTACGCCAAAACGCCGTACAAGTCAACCCCCCAGCCGGGGGTGGGCGATCGTCTTGTCAGATCGCAAGCCAGTAGGCGTAGCCAGCCGCAGGCATCGCCCTTAAACTCTAAAAGTGCCATTCACCAAATATAAAATGGGTTCATTTAGTAACAAAAACCCGGTGCTTCGCACGACTACAACTCACGTACATAAGCTGATTGTGCGCTCGAATACTGTCGCGGTATTCTTTGACAAATTGAGCTTTCTGACTAGGGAAAAGTTGAGCGAGATACAGCAATTTACTAGCGACTTTCCTGCCGATATCACTGCTATCAATTCCCACCTCCGTGAAAGTAGATCCTTGAGAATTGTGTACAGTAATTGCCCAACAATTTCTCATATCTGCAAAGATTTCACAATGGTCGTACCATGCCTTCCATAAGCTCGGATTGCTTTTAGCATTTTGCAGCAACCTAGCATTGTCCTGTTGGAATCGGCAAGCGTCACTTTCGTGGAGGATGTAAATTTGGCGTTGGTCGCCTGCATCGGTTTTAACCTGGAGATTCCAGGCTTTATAGCCAGAGTACCTATCCTCTTGAAATTCGGCAATTTCCACTTCTGCTGATGTGGGCAGGATGACGGTTTTGCCGTCGTTCGCAATAACGGGAGCTTTAGCAATCAACCTCTCTCCAATAATAAATCTGGGAGCATTTTTTCCGTAGATTTTGGCTCTGATTTTGCTATTCCAGTAGGCGACGCGCTCGTTAGTGTAGCAGAGGATGCGAAAGCAATCAGGGTCTTGAGGGAAAGTAGAAGAGAACTTTTTTAAGGCGTATTTCAGCAGCGTTTTTTCTCTGACTAAGAAGGCTCCGTTTTTTTTATCAAGGCTGAATTTGGAGAAGGGTTTGAACGCCTCTTTGCTTTTGACAGCCGTGCGGCAAGCTGTTACGAATTCTAGCAGGGGGCTGCCCGCACCTTGCCTGACGACCTCTGTTAAAACGGCTTTTTCAGGCACGCTGAAGGATTGAGATTTTTTCTCTTCTATTTCGCCCTTATTAACAGGAGGCAATTGTGCGGGGTCGCCCATAACAATAAGCTGCCGATTGCTGCCGATGAGTAAAGCGCTAGCAATTCTTTCTTGAATAATATTCCACAGTTCTGCTGTAACCATACTGCACTCATCGAGAAAAATGGTGTCGTACAGGTGAAGGAAAGAAGGAGAAACTTGTTTGAGGATTTTATTTTGCCCCTGTTTGACTGGAGCTAACCCCAATAGCTGGTGGATGGTCATAAAGTCTACTCCTCTCAGTCCTTTTTCAGCAGCCATCCGTCGCAATACGCCTACAGCTTTATTGGTGGGAGCGGTGAAAGCGACTCTCTTTCCGGCGCTGACTAATTGTTCTGCTACCAGGTTGACAAGGGTTGATTTTCCCGTACCTGCATATCCAAATAGCCCGAATACCCGTTTAGAACTTGCTACAAATTGTTCGAGGAGTTGGAGGGCGTTGTTTTGTTGAGAAGTTAATTGAAAATTCGGTTTTACCAGTGTTTGAATCATAGGGTTGGTTTCTTCCACTATCTTTCAAACACTAATCAGCGGTAGCTGAAATTTACACAATCATTAATTGATGGAGACGATAATAATAACTCTAACAGGACTTACGCATAACCTCTATATGTAGGGTGAGCCATAAGCACTTTACCGCTACCAATAGTGTATTTAAACACTTGGGGCGTAAGTCTTGTATAATTTGTTCTGTTGATTTGACTGCTACTCAAATTTTCCATAGTTAGGACTTATGCACCCATCAAAAACTCTCCCAGTTATCAGTTGGATTGATAACTAGGAGAAATTGTGGAGAAGCGGAGTTATTAATCTAATGCAGGTACTTTGACTAATTCGACTTCAAAATAAGCTTTGCCCATCAATCTTGAGGCAAAGCTGGCTGTTCTTGACTATCAAAAATAATCACAAATGTGCGATGTTTAACCAACCGTTGCAAAACCCGCAGATGCTCATCTGCATCGTTTCTCTTGCGAAATCGCGCCACAACAATACGCTGGCAATTAGGAAGTAAGCGAATTAAGCACCACGGGTGCAACTTCTCAAAATAGGTCATTTTAACCTCCTGATAACAGTAACAAATTGTGTTTGTGTTTGATTACCTGCCATTACCTTAATTGAAACAATATTGTCAAAGACAGGTCACGGTGATATTGACAATTGACTATATTTGTGCTTTTGTGCTGAAACCAGCACAAATTATTTTTTGATGCTGAAAAGGCTTGATGTATATAAAATCAAAAACAATAGTGGCGCGTCTATTTGGAAATGAGGCATTAGAAATCTCCTCAGAAACTCGCAGGGGAGAAGGGAGAAGGGGAGAGGGGGAGAAAGAGTTTCTTTGATCCATAACGGGTGCTGGACCTCCGTGAAACGCTTTGAAGTTTATCAATTTGAGAAAACACGGGCAATTGTTCAATGCACTAATTTCAAGCAGACGCGCCACTACTAATGCACGCTATTATCTTCAGAAAGCCGACATAGCAAGGTTGCCAGTGCCTCTGGAATTTCCTCAAAATGTTCCAGCAGAAAGTCCATTACTGCCAGATGACGCAAATCGACAGCAGTAGGAAATCTTCGATTTTTTCCCTTTTTAAACCAACCCCGCACTGTAGAATTAGAACGGGAACAAATAAAAGCGATTTCCTCGTAACTCACCGCCCACTTGCCATAAAACTGTTTTGGCGTCATTCCCAATTGGCATTGGCTGTAAGCTGCAATTAAATTGCGCTCTCTATCTGTCAAAGTCTGCGGCTTTTTCATCCTCAAACCCCTCCAAATCTTCCTCCCGCGCCGTATCAAACTGACACCAAGCTGCGCTCTTGGAATTAGCAGCCAGCCAAATTATGTAGCACCACATCCAACAGTACCGGCGCGGTTCGCAGTTGTAAAATTTGCCAATAACTATCCCCCAATCAGCTTCTTCGCCAACACCCGTCCAGCGCACCATGTCGCCGCACTCAAAGCGCGGCGTGTGAATTTTGGCAAAATTAGCAGGCAATTCGATTGAAGGTGGCATCCCCTTCAAATCTCTTAGCAACAGCGCCGAAATCAAATCTCGACTTCCTTTTAAGATTGACATAAGTTCATAGCTGTGAATCGATTGCACCTGACTTTTTTTGACAGGTTTTCCGGCAAATTTCTTGATAAAGAAATTGCAGCGAGATATTCCCCTAAATCAATCAACTGAAATCAAGCTGTGTAAATTCCTTTCTCCGGCATAATTGCCCTGTTTTGAAGTTAAATGCTAAGCCGTGACCCGGGCAGGTTCCTAAATTAGGGTGCTTGGTATTTGGCAAAAGTTTATAACCTTTGTGGGGGCAAATATTACCAGGCAGCAAGGAGCAGTTCGAGTAAGCTTCCTCCAAGCGTGGCAAGAAGTTGTAGTCGGCTGAAAGGATTGGTATATTGCGGTAGCACAAGCGCACCACTTGTTTTATTTCGATAACTTCACAAGCTAATTGAACTCGTGCTTGCCAATCTTCAGCAGTTTCCCCATCTGTGAAGAATAAGTTGATAAGTCGGTCATGCCAAAAGCGAAAGTCAAAGTGATAGTGGAGCGGTTCAAACTTGAGAATCTCTGCATCAGAGTGCGGTCGCTCAGGAAGTATAGGAATCCAGAAAGGGATGATTTTCCCTGGAAATCTTGATTCCAAACTGGGAGGACAACAGCTTTTAACGCATTGTACAAGCGCTCTTTCTCCAATGGCTACTACTTGATTCTGTATTTTAAAATTTGTAACGGAGATAGGCATAGTTTTTTGCAATTAATTAGTGTTGCTATAAATTGGCAATAATACTAATTCCTCTCATAGTTACAAGGAAAGATTGCGTGCGTTTAATGGAAATGATTCTGCTGTAACAAAATTTAATGGATGCGTTGCAAAAATTTTTGCAGTACAGAAATCGCTGTCCAATTACCTTTATTAGCAGCTTCGAGATATCGCCTTAGCAACTCTTCAGTTACTTGTTGGTCAAGCCAATGCGCCAATTCCACTAGCTCCTGCTTTTGTTGTTGATTGTGCCCTGCCAACAACTCAAACATCCCCAACTTCTGGAAAGTGGAAATGTCAAAGTTTGCCAGTTCTTCCTCAATCCTTTGCCGTTGCTGTTCAACTTCTTCTGGTGACAGAGTGGGCAGCGGCGGGTGCTGGATGTTGAGAAATTTCTCTACTTCTGCGTAATCTCCGACGTACATCTTTCCTTCCAAGCGATCGCACACAATTGCATGGGTGGGAAATTCATCATCTGAACCGAGGTGGTATGGTTCCAGATCGAGGGCGAGAGCGGGATGTTCAGTAAGTGGCTCGTACACGGCATAATAACTGAAAGTCCCTAACCCTCTACCATCAGTCCAAGTAGCTTTGCTGCCCATATAAAACATGGCGAAGTATCGGGAATCACCAACGATACCCACCATTTCTGGCAGCATGGGCGGTAGTGGTACTGGCAGTAAATTCAAGTTGTTTCCGTTCATGGCGAGATAGCATCCCTCTTTGAATTTTGTGTGGTTAATTGAAAGGGAGCCAGTTAACTGAAATAGAAGTCAATCCTAATTCTTAACAGCTAACTGGCTTTTTTGAGGGCGATCGCCCGTGATGAAGGCTTTCCTAGGTGAATGCGTTCGCTATTGTTAAGAATGGATGAAACTTAAATGAGCAGGTCACTCCCAATAGCGGCGATAGCCGCTCTTTGACCAGCCCGCTGGCTGAGTGCGATCCTCTTCTCCGGCTGCGCTAACGACGTATTTACGTCATCCTAGGTGCTCGCGATCGATCGGAAACAAGATTTATTGTCGTGAGCGGTTGAAAAAAATCAGATCGAGCGATCCTCTTCGAGAGCTGCGCTAACGTCGTCAACCAAATTGCTGGTGTTTGAGAGCCTTCTTGACCACGCTCCTACTGGGCTGCCGCTCTTTGACAAGGCCAAACCTGTCTTGTACTGATAAATTTGTCAGTTCAATCTTCTGACTATCAATGAATGAATATCCCTAGATTTTTACAAGGGCTTTTCGCCCGAAAATAGCTTAATTATTTGATCTTTTTTTTATTGATATAGTAGTCGCTACCAACCAAAAATACCCAAAATATCTAACTTTTAAGGGGTAAATATTGGCGGTTTGTGGGTGTAATGACAATCAGGATTCCGGTGTATTTACTGCTGGTGTCGCACTGATAAGTACCTTCTGGTTGTTGATTGGTGGAGTCATTTTTAATGATTTGGGCATTTCCTAGTAGTTGCAGCAGTAAGTATAGATCTATCCACCCTTTGACTGGTTCCGTCAGATAGTTTTTATGGAGTTATGGGGATTACGTCAATTACAGCTCAAGAGTCAGGAAAGCTTATTCACCTCACCAGCAGCAGGCGGCTCAAACCAGTCAGGATTATTGCGGATAGCAGTTGCCTTTGTTTTACCTAAAATACGTCCGGGAAGAAATGAGTAGCCATCGCGAGCCTTGCGTCCAAATATCGCCTGAATTCAAAGAAGACTTACGGGAGAGCCCTTCAACTGTTGAAACAATCTGGCGAACTAAAGTCGCGATCGCCTTATTTCAGAATCCCGAGCGCCTTGACAAGCTGTTCCGGTTGCACTTCTAAATAGCGCTGGAGGCTCGACAAATTTTTGTGACCTGATATCTCCATAATTACCCGCAGTGGCACCCCAGCATTGCTCAAGTTCGTCAGTGCTGTCCGCCTCATCGAATGTGTGGAAGCTCCCTTAATTCTTACCCGTTTGCAAGCTTCTTTAAAAATCAAGTCTGCCTGAGAGCGTGTCAAAGGCTTCGTACCCTCTCGCCCAGGAAACAAAAAACCCGCATCTGGATTGTAAGCCAATAAAAACTTAGCCAACATGGGATGTAGCGGCAGCGTTCGCGTTGCTGACTTGCCCTTAGTTGTCGCTTTCCGCAGCGTTACCACACCGCCAACAATGTCCTGAGTTGTTAAAGCTAACGCCTCTGAAATACGACAGGCACAATAAAAAGTCACAGCAAACAAAAGCCTATCCCTTGCTGTAACAAAACCCCGGTCGAACAGCCTAGATATTTCGGCGGGCGTCAAAATCTTAGCACGCCCGTTGCCTTGAACCTTCACGGCGCAGCCCTCCAAAATGGAAGCTCCCTTATTATTGGACGAAAGTGTCCTTTCGTCAAGTCTGCCGAAAAGCTTTTATCGCTTGATGGGCCACTTGCGGGGCGCTGCGCCGAGGATGCCGGAGCCCGCGCCCCTTATTGCAGTTAGATTGGCTTTTATTGCTACTCAACTGACTTAAATTCTCAGGCAAATTGATAATTGGCAAGGTGGCGATCGCGTCTATGAGGTCTCGGAAGGTAACAGGTTTAATTGCCGCCATAACAGTACGCTCAAATAGAAGTGGCGCTTGTAATAATTTGATTATACTATTTTTTGATTCACTTTGCAAGTTGTTTTGCTAGTTTTGTTCCCCTTTAATAAAAAATTAGGATTTTATTGGAAAATCGCTTATTCTGGTCAAAAGAACTGCCCAAGCCTTACGAAGGCTTGGGCATTGTTATAAGTTTCGGAGGGTAAACGAGTACGCTGGTTGGTTGAGAAACTTTTCGTTCGCTGCTAGGACACTGAACGCGCACTTTCACCTAGTTCGGAAGTAGCAGATGCTAGAGTATTTGCAATCACCGCTTTGGGAGCAAGCTTGAGGATGATAGGCATCACAATTAGGGGAGAATTTTCCAGCCGATTTTTGATTTGAGCCTGCAACCATTCAATAGAGGAATCAGAGCCGTTAACTTTTTGCTTGAACCCCAGTTCTGGCGCAGCAGCTTTGATGGCGCTAGCAATTTTGCGAGCTTGCCTAAGTGAAATTAGTGAAGTATTAACGGCAGGAACTGAGGTTGTGCTTGCGCCTGAATGTGCGGCAAAATCAATTGGTTTTGCTGGTTTGTTTGGTGTTTTTTTGCCTGTGGTCTGATGGCGAGTGTGATGGGAGCTGGCTGGTTTCTCAATTTCAATTGTTGCTCCATTTACTGCACTGCCAATACCATCGGATGGTGTTGCGACTGTTGACACATTTACTTGGGTTCGATTGTCTGTGAGTTCTTCTTGGGCTGCTTCAGGTTTGTGCAGGAATACTGAGGCTAAGCAAAAGAGAGTGGTAAAAAGGAAAGGGGGAAATAGTACATCGTTGATAGTTTGGATAGTCATATTA
Organism: Microcoleus sp. F8-C3; assembly: GCA_036704825.1. Classification (GTDB taxonomy): domain Bacteria; phylum Cyanobacteriota; class Cyanobacteriia; order Cyanobacteriales; family Microcoleaceae; genus Microcoleus. The sequence continues at coordinate 12,822 of JAUBSN010000103.1, forward strand.
ACAGAAAACTCCCAATCAAATTTTTCGCGGTAAGCATTGCTAACCTTTTTTAGATTGCAACAGTTGACAACATGGTGCAGCATGGCTACACGGGCTGAAAAAACGGATAATTAACTTCAGCCTTTTGGATGATTAACTGAGGAGAAATACACCTCCTCTGATAATTAATTCAAAGGCTCCGACCTGCTGTACGAGGATCTAAGCGGTTTCAGGAAAGCGAAAAGTTGTGTTTTCTTTCTTCGCGATCGCCCACACGGACGGGCGCCAATGCGAGGGGACAGTGGCGGGTGAGCGTTCAGTCGCCACAATTAGCACTCTCTGCGGAAAGTGGTTTCAGTAGCTCGCTTTGTTTGTAGGGCGGGTGCGGGAATTGTTAGTTCAGCTGTCTTCCACTCCGCGACGGTAGGCGCGGAGATAAAAGTTAATCAAAAATTAATCGGACATTACTGTCATTTCACCCATAACTTGGCACGCTAGATGGAACCATAAAATTGCACTAATAATGCCTGCAATGCTTAGAACTTCGTACCGCTGCTATAGAGGGAGCAAGCGCATAACTTACGTATACAAAAGCAGTAGCTTGCTGGAAGGATAAAGTGGCTACTGCTTTCGTTATGGGTGAAGTGACAATTACCGAATGAGCAACTTAAAAAGTATGTTGAGCAGCAGGCAACTCCTGAATAAATACTGAGCATCAATCGCGATCGCCATAAATAACTCATCCTGTCCCCCCTTCTGCAAGCTCTAAGCGGTGTGCATAAGTGTTGACGAATTGCCCCGAAAACAGGGATTTCACCATTACCTGAGCCCCTGCAACAGCTCTAACGACATATTTCTGAATTTCACCGCAGAACCTCACCACCGAGCCAACTTTCAGCTCAGACGGTGCCATTTGGGGTACTTTTGCCTCATAAGTGGGAATAGCGTGATTTTCGGGTTCTATCGCCTGATATGAAGCTGCAACTCCCATCCCTTCTGTTGTTAATGTCTCTGCGGGTGCAGCTTCCACTCCAAACACTTGAGTAGCGTGAGCTAATTCCTCATCCAGAGGCGGCACACCCTCTGACATCCCTATATTATTATCCGACCCTGTGCCAACAGTTCCCACCTCATTATTTTGTTGAGATAAACCAAGAGGCGGCACAACCTCAGATATCCCTATATTATTATCCAACCCTGTGCCAACAGTTCCCACCTCATTAATCTGTTGAGGCAAATCCTGAGAAAACACACCCTCAGATATCCCCATATTATTATCCGACCCTGTGCCACTAGAAACCCCTTCTAAACACTCTCGTGCACCTTCCGCCGACACTGCCTCTTTATCCCGCTGCTGCCAAACCTCAAAAATCGCCTCCCTGCCATCCTGGGGAAACTCAAACTGGTAAACCCTAATGCGCTTGGGCCTACCTAAAGCATCTCGTTCCTCTGACCTTTCTTGGCGAACTCGCCGCAAAGTAAAGCCCAGCTTACCCCTCAAAATATACTGCACCACCTCCATTGGCTTAGCCTTGGGATTGACGCTGATGCCTAAAAAGTCTTTCACATCAACAGAACATAGCTTAACCCGCTCAGCAAAAGCTATCACTTGCGCGTCAGTCCCTCGAAACTCTTTGTCTGGGTTTAAGAACTCCATTACTCCCAATTTCTTAAGTGCTTCCACCCTAGCTGTAAGTAAGCGCAAATCTTGGGGACAAACCTTACCTTTACCCCTTTCCTGATGTCCAGCCAAGTGATTTTTATCTCGCAACCTGACAAATTCAGGGTCATAACTTAGATAATAATGCAGGCTAATTTTTGGCAACCAGCCATCATCATCTCTGAGTTTTAGTTCGGGCGTAATAGGCACTCCATAAGTATCCCACAGTTGATATTTACGCTGCTTGTCTAGTTCTGCCTTTGTCTTAGTCCGCTTGTCCTTCAATTTCAGGTATTCAGAGAGAGTAATGTTTTCAGCATTGGCAACCCCAGAAGCCTCAGCTACCTTATTCTCTTCTCTGATTATTTTAGCCTCATCACTAAGACAATTAGCCACAGTTTCTAAGTTTTCCAACTCCTCTTCTAATTTTTGCGCTTGCTCAGTTAGCTGTTCCAATAAAACCCTGTCTTGGCAATTGTGAGCCGCCAACTTTTGCATTTGTATAACTTTAATCTCCTGATGTAATTGAGTCTCTCGACACAATGTTATCCGATGCCCTTCAGCCTTCAATCCCTCCAAAATAGCCTTTCTGTAATTCCACATTCCAACGTTGATTCTAGCTGCCATTAAAGCCCAAGTCCGCAAGTGAACAGGGTCGTGAGCGATATCTATGTCAAAATCCACACCGTGCAACAGTTTGATATTAGTTTTAATGACTTTCTGCTGAGATTTAATTATTGCTCGATAACTAGCGCTGCCATTGCCAATTTTGCCGAAACCAAATTGTTGAGTCCAAACAAACCAAGGCACATTTTCATCCCTTACACGGGCTAGAGCTTGTAAAGCGTCATTGACGGCTACCGCCCCTTTAAAGATGCCAAAAACTGCTGTAAAGTAACCTCGGATATCGATGCTCACACCAGTGCCAATCGTGGGGCTGGCGATGATAATATCGTAGTTTTTGATGTGAGCATTGAGTTGCTCAATGCAGCCATAAGCGGGATGATTGGGATCTGCTACTGATTCGCTATCTATTCTAAGAATTCGATGATGGGGGAAGCGTCGTTGCAGTTGGGTTTCAAGGTTGCGACAAGACCATTTTCCTGTTACTTTTTGAGAGTCTTCTACAACCATAATACGCGGGTGGTATTGCTCTTTAGGACAAAATTCTGCACGGTTTTCAATGTCGCAGCAAGTGACTTCTTGAGAAAGAATATGCTCCATTTGAACATACAGAGAAGCCGGGTTAGAAGTGGCAAAAAACGTCACATTTCGCCTTCGTTTGGGCTGCCACTCATTGATAACAACCCAAGGGGAAATAGGAATGCCTGCTATGGCTATTAGGTAGTCTATGCTGTAATCCGATAAATCTGCATCTTGGGCAACAACTAAGCCGCCAGTTGTCAAGACGTTGTGGATGAGTTCTTGCAGAGTTTGCAAGATGGTGACTCGGTTTTCGCGGCAAGTTGAACTGTTTAAGGCGTGCCAGATGACTTGTTCGCACTCATCGATGATGACGATCGCACCGAACCAGTCTTCAGGATTAAATTTAGCTTGAGATAGGGGGTGGAGGCTGTCTATGCACAAGCCGTATCCGAACAGTTTACCCTCGGCTGAGTCCCTAGTTTCGTCGATGTAGTTGATTCCTAAGCTGGCACAGATCGCCCTGCCTAGTTGAATCCTATGGGTAATTATCAGCACGCGGCGGTTGCCAGTGTGTAGGGCTTGTGAGACTAAGTTGGTCAGGGCTTGGGTTTTGCCGGTGCCTTTGGGGGCTTTGATGCAGGCTAACCCGGACTCTGGATAGGGGAGTTTTCCCAGATAGCGAGAATTTAGCTTTAAAGACGCGGCATAGGTTAAAAGCCATGATTCCCTATCAAGCCAGAATTGGAAGCCTTGCGCTTCATTTTTGAGGGCGCTGAAGGCATCGGAGCCCTTCGATACCACGAAATCGTCAACGCCTTTTTCTGGCCCTGGCAGGTTGATGACTTTGACGGGGCATTTGGCGGCACTGAAAAGGCGACCGAGTTTGCCAATTTCCCGGTTGACGTTTTGGATGGTTTGGCGTTTGCTGTCGCGGTCGAAGCAGATGTAGATTTCACGTTCCTCTGTGGCAAAGTGTTGCAGTTCGGGGATGAGGTAGGGGTCGCATTTCTCCCCTTGAGGGGTTTTGGTTCTGACACCGCCGGTGACACCGGGGAGGGCGATGGCGGCGTAGCCCAGTGTGAGTAGGCATCCGGCTTTTTTTACGCCTTCGACGATGATGACCGGGATGTTGTTGTCCCATACCCATTGCCAGAAGCCAAGTTGTCTGTCTGAGTTGTCGATGGGGACATCGTAGCGTGCTGCGACTTTTGCCCAGATGTGGTCTGGGACTTGCAGGAAGAAGGCTCTGGTGGGGGTTTTGGGGGGGTGTTCGTATTTGACGGGTTTGATTTTGCCTTTAAGGTCAAAGGTATTTCGGGGCTGGTGGGGTTTGAAGCAGCCCCAATACATGGGCTGCCAGTTGTTGAGGGGGTCAAGACCATTGCACCACCAGCCGCCGTGTTCGATGTGGCTGTAGTGCTTTCTGGCCCACCGCCATTGTGCGTCGGGGTGGACTCTGCCGGAGGCGGCCTTGATTTCGTACAGGAGGTACGGGTAGGGGGTGTCGCCTGAGAGGATTTGGACGTTGAGGGCGATGAGGTCGGGGTCTATGGCCGAAGCCAGCCATTCGGACAGGGGGGAGATGGGCGCGTTCATAGCGCACCCCCGGTGTTGGTGGAAGGTCGGGGCAGCCGGAAGCGGTTAGGCGGGGTTGAGGGGGCTTTTCGTAGGGGTAGGGGTGTTTCTCTGATGTCAGCAAGGCTGCGGGCAATTCCCGTGCGTTTGGTTTGACGGCAATGCTTCCAGCACCTCAGAAAAATTTCTCTCGTCACGTTTTATATTGGGCAGAATTTGAAATCAATCCTTAGCCTGTCTGACTCGGCTGCTGTGGTTAGTGACACTCCATTAAACTACTCAAACTACTCAGGAGATTTTTAGGCGCTGAAAGCTATACAGGACAAAGGTTTCAAATTTACAACTTTTCCGAATACCCCCTAAACTTTTCCGAATACCCCCTAAACTTTTCCGAATACCCCCAAAGTGTTTAGGCGCTGAAACCATTGTCAGATAAGAGATTCAAGCAAATTTGCCAATTTTTTAGGTGTTTAGCGGTTTAAACACTCTGCTGCTCAAAAAGCTAAAAAGACCCCCTGAATTGGGAGTCTTTCCGCTGGATGCAAGATGCCTTTTGGTTGGCTAGTTACTCATTTAAGCCAAGGTGACGAATTATCTTGGTTTTCAGGCTGGGCTTGATGGTATGTGGATAGCAGCCGTTCTCAATCTGAGATAGCTGGGATGCTGATATCCCCAGCTCTTTTGCCATTGTTCTCAGGCTTTCTCCCATAGTTTTCCGAGCTTCTCTTACCCACTGACCAAAAGCTATGGGTTCGGTTAGGTTGGCTGCTGGCTGAGCTGACTTCTGCTTGTGGGCGGGTCTTTTGGGCGGTTGCGGTTGCTCTGGTTTTGATTCGGGTTGTTGTGGGTGTTTGGGTAGCGCTTCTGGCTGGCGTAAAGTCCCGTTAAGTTGTAGCCAGGTTTCAAACCAGTGATTGGGCTTTTTAACTTGGCTGTTTGGATACGCCCAGTCAGGGACATCGGACTCGTAGTCAAAGAGGTAGGGGTATTCAAAATTTCCCAGTGTTTTTAGCCCTCGATCGAAGCTGCGCTTTAAATTCGAGGCAGTAACTCCGTTTCTCTTGGCTGTCTCTATGTCGTTCTTATACCCGATTCGCGTCAGTAGTGTTTCTATTTGATACCGACCGCTTTTGTGCTGTTGCAGGGCAAATAGGGCAAAATAAGCCAGTCTGAGAGCCATTTTTTCCTGGTAATAATCTAGTTTTAGCGCCTCGCTGGTAAGGTAGCCAAATTCCCGCAAGTATTCGTGACCTGCAAATTTGTCAAACCATTTGCCAGGGCGATAAGTGATTTCAATATCGATCAAGGTGTTTTTTTCTTGATGAAACACCTCGGTAATTTGAAAAATCTCCCAGAGATTGGAGTGTTCAATAGTAAATATTTTATTGCGTATCCGCCAAGCTTTAACGGAAACTTCTAATCGTTTTAGCAGATATCCATGATAGGCTAAGGCTCTTAGTTTTTCTTCTTTAGAAAGGTATCGGGCTGGCTGGCTATTGGCGTCTCGTTCGGCTTTTGGGATGTAGTGTTTCTTTTTGTTATTCTCACCAAAGTCAGCTAGGAGTTTAGATGCTGATACTGTAATTTGCTCTCTCCCGACTTCGGGCTTGCGAAAGGCAATCATTGCCAGTGCATAGTGCAGTTTGAGGGTTTCTTCTCCGAAGTTCTGGGCGATAATTTCCTTGGCTTGATAGGCAATTTCAGCAAAGTCTGTTAGGTCGAAACGATCGCGGATTTGCAATTCAACTCGACCTTTGGAAAAATCTTTGCGACCATTCAAACTGGTTTCGCTTATTTCCCAGAAATCCATACCAGTGACTCCAGCCGTATAGATTGTATCTGTGATTGCACTACTGGGGCATTCTTCGTAGAATTTTCTTTGGCAGAGGCGGGGTTCTGTAGATGACTTATGTGACCGTTGCGATTGCTTTGGCTCCGCGTAGGAGCTGTTGCTAAGGTTATTAGAGTCTATATTAACCTCAAGGTTTTGATTATCGCAGATTTTCTTGCCAGACATGGGGGTGATCTGTCTCCACCTGTTATGGTCGGTCCATCGTGCTTGTCAGGTTGATGGGTTTGCTAATTACAAAGTTTTCTCGCATTACGAAGTAAATCGCTCTTCTGTGGGGCCGTTGCGATCACTCACCCAGTAGCGGCGGTGGCAGGGCTGGGGGTAAATGTCAGCGATCGCTATCAACTCTCCTCCGTCTTCGCGGTTTCTGAGTTCTTTTGCTTTTGCCAGTCTTTGATTGCCCTAATGACTACGTAAGCAGCGCCGTTGGCGGCAATTGGCGTATCGGTGATCAGTCCGTAGCCTTTGGGGTAGCAGCGGTATTGAGTGCCATCGGCTTTGTCTACCGTCCAGCCGTTGGTTACGGCTTCTTTCATTTGGGCGGGAGTCAGTGGCTTTTGCTGCCAGCCCGTGCCTTGAGGGACTTTCTTGCCGTCGAGCAGGCAGAGTTGCCAGTCTTGAGGAATCCGCGACAAGCCCTGGTACAGGCGGGTGCTTAGGTCGTTGTAGTGCATTTTGGCTCCTATTCCAAAGGGTAGAGGAAGCCGAATGTTGGAGCAGCAAATGTCTTAAATACTAGAAATTCTAAGACATACCTATTGATTCAGTGCTTCTAATGGTTTAATATGGAAAAACCATCAAGGCAGCTTTAACAAGTCGGCCAGAGATGTACCATCATCAAAAGCTGGCTCTAACAAGTCGGCCAGAGATGTACCATCATCAAGAGTCGGCTCCAACAATTCGGCCGATAGATGTGATGTACCGCCATCAAGAGTCGGTTAAGTCCGGCCGATGGAAGTACAGTCAAGAGTCTGCCCGGTCTGGCAGTTAACTCTTAGTCAGATGACAACTTCAGTAGGTCCGGTGGCTATCGCTGTCAAACAGCCGTCGGTGTTTAATGTCTGGGAAGAGTCCAGTTCAGAAAAAAATCAGAATGGGGATTCTAAGGTTGTTTTTCTGTACAACTGTATCTCTTCCACTGGTAGAATAGCCTCACTTGCGATTCCGACTAGGATTAGGGTGAGGCAAAATTTTTAGAGGGTCTGATAAAAGTATTTATCATTTAACTAGCATATAGCCGAGTATAACTTTGATCAAGTAAAGAATTGTTACGTTTTGGGTCAAAGTATTAGTGGCTATCATTATCCCGTCTAAGGCTAGCGATTGGAGCTTAGATTAAGTTAGGCGAATCATACTATTGACTGTAAAACGAGTTATTCTGGTATAATACAGGCGATACAATTATGCCTGCGGCAACTCCTTAGCTATTAGAAAACAGGAATGTCAACGAAAGTAGAGGAAAATTTAGCGCTCGATAGTGGAATCCAGAAACGTCTCGGTCAGTTAATAGAGGCGTTGGTGGAGGATGAGCGCGTTGGTAGTTCTAGGGAACTAGGAAGGATTACAGGAGTTTCATTCAACACGCTGGTGAACTGGAGCGAGGGTAAAGCCGATCCCAGATTGCAAAAGTTAGTCCAGTTTGCCTATGCGATCGGTTGGTCTATGACAGAGTTGATGCAATATGCGGAAGGGGATGAAGATCCCTATGAGGCGATCGCTCGTAAAAAAAAAGCACGACAGCAGAAGTATCGGAAAGCGTCTTAACAAGAGAAAAAGATCCATTTATTCAATATTTCAATGCCACGGTAACTGCCGAACAAATTCAGAAGCGCGACTTATTTTTACAACGTATTAAAGCTGATTTATTACCGGATATAACATCCCGCAAAAGGCTTTATGTCTTGTTAATAGACAGCATGGCAGTTAAGGGTATTTCAGAATTAGATATCTTTGAAAAAACTTCTATTACAGAAAAATTACTGTTGAAGATTCGGAATCTCGACATGGAATTTCAGTTCGGTCGTTCCTACTTAGAACAGTTAGCGCCCTATCTTTTTCAAGTGGAGGATTGGGAAGAGTTAAGACCTGTTTTTAAGGTGCCATACATCTCTTATCAGGGGTGGGTTGATAATCTGATTGAAGACTTACAAGTGGCTGAACCCCTATCTATAGCTATAGCTTCAATGAGATAGTTCCTAAAAAATGACCGATAAATTTGAGATGGTCAAGTAGGAACTGAGGTCAAACTTAGAGTTAAATAACCAAGTTTTGTGTTGCTGAATTGAGGTAGGGTTTAGCAATCGCGTGCGGTGAGTAATGCTCGATAGGAATAATTAATTGAATATGGAACGGGAACATCATTTCAGCCAGGCCCAAAATTCATACATTTGAGCATCTCAGCAAGCATCTTGTCCTTGTAGTTCAAGATTGCCTGATTGATTATATGCAACGTGAATTTTATTTTCAACATATTCAAGAGGCACGTCTTGGAGAACCCATGCAGTTTCACTCTTACGAACTGTTAGCAGAAACAGGGAGCTATGGCATCCAACTTAATAAGCGTTCGAGTACGGATGCCAATAGAATTGTACAGTGTCTCGGTCTACAAACCAGTCCAAGAGTAGAGCTTGAGGCAATGTTAAGGCAGATAGAAAATAAGTTACCGCAAAGCACTTTGTTGTCTGTAGGGCTGCCATTAGCAGTTTCTACACATGAAGACGTTACCGATGACAGCTAACGTTCTCGATCGACACTTCGGACAGTTTTAGAGTGTCAACCATAGAATGCGGGTTTTAGCCCGAGATCAAAGCAAAACTACCAACAAAAAATCAAGGATTTCAGGCTTTGAGCTAAAAACTGTCCGGACTATTACTTGATACGAAGTTGAAATTTTTGGTTGAGCAAACGGATTTAATTTCCTGGAGTTCGAGTTAAAAGGAGAGCTTATGAGATGGCGTTTTTGGAATTTCATACAAAGGTTCGCGGCTCAACCCTAACTGCCCTAGTGAAATAACAACAGACATTGATAGATTAGTTTTCTCAGCAGCTTTAGCAATAGCTGTGCCATTTCGAGCTAGAGCGATGAACTCTCGAACTTTGAAAACAACGGGATCATTGGGAGGCGTGTAACCTCTTCGGATGGCAATGTCTAATCCCCCTTCGATGTCCCTGAGCGCCGCCGTTCGATTGTCTGCTAAAGTTACGCTTGGCTCCCGCCCGGGCACTACCGTAGAGATGGCAATGCCATTATTAGTAGGTTGCCCGTCCCGGTGAACGACATTGAAAGTATAAAGGCGTTCAATTCCTTCAGGAGATCGAGTTTTAATGAACAGGTTAGTAATGTTTGCTGTTGTAGCGCCCGGAAATTGTAAGGGTTGAATCGGTTGGACAAATATGGTTCTAGCTTGGTTAGTTTTTAATTCAGCATCAGTGTTAAAGACAGCCCTGGACGGATCTGCCAACCGGATGTACGTAATGACTTCACCAGTCTGGCTAAAGTCAATAACGCTGGAACGGCCAGACCATACTTGAAGGTTGGTAGTTGCATTTGTTGCTGCATCTCTTCCTACAATTTTTAGGGCCGATGTTTGAGCTTGCCCAATATTGACATTGCTGAATGCAGTGGCAATTAGTAAGGCAGGAGAAAGTAAAGCCAGACGAATTTTCAGAGTGAGTTTTTTCACGGTTATATTACCTCCAAGATTTTTGTATAAAGCCCGGTCTGAGTAAGCCGAGTCATGGAAAGAGGAAGTCCAAGAAGTGATTCTTGGAATCTCCGTTCTTTTAGGGCGGGGAAGATGTCAACTCCGTTATCTCTGCACTGTGACAAAGGCATTGACAAATACCGAAACTTGAGTTCCTTCTGGTACGATCGCCACGTTGCCTCGCTTCAAAAGTTCTTGCGCGTTGCGATCCGATCTTTCTCGCAGCCGTTGGGCAGTAGGTGTAAAGAATCCCTCTAAAGCGGCTGCTAAAATGTTAGGTTCAGACGAGGTTGTTGTTTTAACAGCCGTACTTCCAAAAAAGCCGCTCTGCTGGCTGAAAGTCTCTTGGGCGGGCCGATTAATTATTTCTCCTACGCGCCCCAAGCTGCCGAGAATTCCCACTAAAATATCAGCCTTGGCTATTTCAGAACCTCTGTCAAATAAACTGTCGGCAATGAGAGGTTGGTTATCGATTCCGCGAACGATTAAGTATCCGGGAGGAATGGGTACTTGTTGGATGCGACCAGCAGAATCGGGGTAAACAAGCGCCACCACGCTTTGAGAAACCAGCCGATTTCCGCGCGTGACATTTTCTACTTGAGTAATTAAGACGGTGCCAGACGGCAAGGCGATCGCCCCATCAGTTGCCATTATGTCCTCGGTCAATTGGACGGCAAACCTTCCGGCTGTTGGGCTTTGACCTGCTTCGTCCCAAATCATCGGCACGATTACCTTGGCAAGAGCAGATGACCCGATGGCTATCTCTCTCATTGCTGTGCTGCCTTCACTGTTTTCGTCGGCGGTCGTGCGGTTGAGGATTCCAGCTTCTCCAGGGCTCATGACCTTGGCGTTTACAGCCGAGCCAGGAGCTCCAATTGCGATCGCGGGTATCTCTTGCATTGGTGCAGCCGATTGTGGGCTTTTTGGCGAACTGACTAGCACTGGCTGCGGGTTTTGAGAAATCGGCGGCACCGGCTGCTGTTGGGACAATGGTACCGGTGCTGCTACTGGCGCAATTGCTACTGCACTGGGGGGCGGTGCCGGTACTGGCATTGCTGGCGGCACGGCAGGGTAGCTTGCCGCTGTCATCCCCGGCGCGATTGCGCTAGGAAAAGTTGCGGAACTGGCAGAAATACCTTCAGCATTTAGCTCTTTAACTGCTTGACCTCTGCTTTGCCCCAGAGAAGCTAATTGCGCCCAGCGCTCGTAAGGGTCTACTTTTTCTGGTGAAGGCGACCGGGGTGGTGGCGCAGGTCGAAGTGCCAGCAGTGCGGGTGGCGGCACAGGGCGCGGTAATGGCGTCGGACGAGGGCGAGGCGGGGGCGGTGCAGGTGGCTGTGCAGGGCGCGGTAATGGCGACTGTGGAGGAGGAATGGTCTGTACCGTCCTTGGCGGTGGCGGATTAAAGTTTTGAACCGGCCTCGGGGTTTGAGACCTTCTAGTGGCTGGTGCAGGTTTTGGTGCAGGCGTCGGTTTGGAAGCAGGGGTCGATCGATTTTTAGGTTCAGGTGGCTGAACTTCTAGTGCCCGCTGCTGATCTTGAAATGCCAGTCGGCTTTTTAGTTCTCCTGACTCGTCTTTAGAAACTTGAGTCGGTTTAGGGTTCGGCGTCTTTGCCTGTTGGCGGACAGGTTTAGGAGCAAAGAACACAAACCAAAAGAATCCCAAAATGCCGAGAACTGCGCCAGTACCCATTAATACTGAAAACGTCCGAACTTCGGGCTTCTCAGAAACAGAGCGGGTTTCTGCTCCTTCGCTGTCCTGTTTAATTCTGTGCTCGGAGGCCAATAATTCATCGGCGTCTCCGTCATGCCCTGCCAATTCTCTTTCCTCCTCACGGCTCAACTTTTTGCCATTGCTGCTAGGGCCATTAGGAGCGTTAGCTGCCTGAAAACCGTTAGAACTGTTGGAAAAGTTATTGGCTCCATTAGAGGAGTTGTTGCCATTAAAACTGTTGGAAAAGTTATTGGCTCCATTAGAGGAGTTGTTGCCATTAAAAGGGTGGCTAGTTGTGCTGCTAGGCGGCGTACTGTAGGAACTTTCTTCAATTTCATCGGGTTCGCCATCAAATTCGCGCCAATTTTGAAGTTCTTTTTCGTTCATGTTTTTACCTGCTATTAATTGGGTTTAAATTCGGTAATTTTGTTGATTTCTAAGCCCGCCGAGCGAAGCTCATAAACTTTTTGTTCAAAAGCTGAGGCTTGGCTACCTAGCGGCGGGGTTTGGATTTCTACAGCTTTGATTCGGAAAGTGCGATTGAAAGGAATTCTTTCATCGATTCCTGACGTGCGATCGACGAGCAACCGGGTAGCAATCATGTCAATTTCCCATTCGCCCGGACGGACTTCTCTGGGTTCGGATAAAAAAGAAATGATGACTGTTGCTCGCAATTGACCCGTAAAAACTTTATTGGGGACGAGTTCAGCTATGTCAGGGAGAGAAGCTTTGCCAAAATTGGGTTCTAGGAGTAACGAAGCAAAATAACTGCTGGTAGGAACTCGTTTGGAATTGACTTTAATTCCTGAATCTGTATCGTTAGTTCCTGGTATTTTATTGTCCCAATTGAAGGTTAACTCTGCCCAAGTTTTGACAAAATTTTGGATAACTGAGGGATACCGAAAAAACCGATCTCGTTCCGCTACATAGTAAGTTTGACCGTTGATTAGCTGGACTTGCGTTGTCTTCATAGCAGCTACCGAGTTGATTCGGTACGCGACGAACAGGTGCAGAATTAGGGAGAGGATATTCACTCCAGTTAAGATGAGGAAGCACAATGCCAGTAGATTTTTAGCTTCTGGCAACAATGCAGTTTGTGAAAATCTTTGTACCTTCATAAAACCTTTCGGTAAGTGTGAAAAACCCGTAGTTGTAAGTTAGGGAGAAAACACGGCACGAGTAGCTAAAGCTACTTTCCTGTCCTGGCGCAAAAAGCACCTGAGGTTAGTGACCGAATAATTAGTAATTCGCAATTAGTTATTCGGAATTCGTAATTAAAGAAACCGAGGGCTCAAATAATTAGTATTTCGCACTTACTAATTAGTAATTCATAATTCAGGATTAAAGAAACCGAGCGCTAATTCCGAAATACTAATTATCAAGAAACGATTTACTTTCACTACTTCGCATTTATGCGTGGGTAATTACGAATTACGAATTATCAATTCCGAGTTACATTGACATCACTTAAATCCTTTGTTCATTGCCAAATTAGCGGCTGCTCCTATAGCGTTGCTCAAAACATCGATGAGTTGTTTGGCATTGCTAGCGATGCCGCTGTACAGGGCAATTCCTCCTCCGCCGGCGATTAATAGAGCTAATCCGGGTGCGAAAATACTGATTAAAAAGAGAAAGGCAACATCGCTAGCTAATTCGGCTCCAGAATTGACTAGCACGGTGGCTGCCAATCCGACGACGATGTTATATCCAAGTTGGACGCCAAATAAACTCAGAAATCCAGTTGCCCAAGCCCAAATCGGTCGGCCCTGCAAGGGAAGCAGCGATAGCCCCATCGCGATCGGCGAAAAGAGTGCTGTTAGTAAGAGCGCTGCTTCAAGGATGTTGACAAACGCCCACTGGATGCTATATAGAATGAATCGGATGATTGGCACTGCTTTTTCTCTAAACACTGAACCGGGGTCAGTTATAAAAGTCGCGGCATCTTGAGCAGCGCCGGGCAAGCTATTATTCCAGAGGATTTCAGCAAAAGCCCGCAGCGCTTGCAGAGGGGCTGAGCCGGCGGCTTGCCTTTCAGCTTCGCTAACAATTTTCTGAGCAGCTTCTTGCTTGGAATTCCAGCAAGTAACCAGTTCTTCTCCTACTTTATTTCGGCATTCGCCGTAGAGATTTTCTAGTTGTTGCCGGCCGATGTTGCTGATAGTGACGTTGGCGATCGCGTCCCTAAATGTCATTTCTCCTAGTTGCGCTTCGAGGACACCTTGGACTTGCTTGTAAGCAAAGCTCCTGGTAAAAATGACGGTATTTGCTAGCAATTTGCCGTTAGCGCCGAGGAACAGCATGATGACGAGCGGCCAGACGAACAGTGCTGCCAGTTCTGACCATGACTGCTTTTCGATAATGTCTTTCCCGCTGCTTAGAGTTAAGAAGAGGATACTGACGGCTGCTAGGGTGATGCCGAGCGATACTAGACCGACCCACAGCCCCGAAGCGATCGGGTCAATCGTGCTAATCCAAACTTTGTCCCAAGATTCGGAGGTAGTCTTAGCCAGGTTAATTGACTCGCTAACAATGTCCAAAGCTGACCCTTCTGCGCCACTCGTCGGTGGTGTAATTTGTGCTAGAAATTCTCTCATTTGTTTCTCTGGAAAAACTTCAACTTTGTATTCAACAACACGGTCAGTCTGCACGCAAACTAGGCAATAGTCGTCGGTGATGTCTGCTTGCTCCCCAACTTTGCATTCAAGCCAGCCGTGTTAGAAGCGCTTGACAAACTTTTTAGGGCTTGCTGAAAAAGTCTGAAAACAGCCTTTAGAAAGATGAGTGAATTTGCTATTATCTAAAAAATATAAATT
>JAUBSN010000104.1:0-26533 GCA_036704825.1 Microcoleus sp. F8-C3
TCTATCCTTTCTCTTCGCTGTGCTTACCTCAACGGTCAACTTTCAATTTGATGTATTTGCCAAACTGAGATGCACCCGAAATTTGTTTGCCATATTGGATCTCCTCTACTTTAGCCTATATTTAGTGTATCTTCATAGTGAATTGGTATAAGACTGTCCGAAATCTTACTAAAGTTCCTTTGCCAAATGGAGCTTGTTCGCTCTCCAAACAATCCAGGACTAATTGCCACCTCCGGTCTATTTGCATTGCTTCAATTGTTTCGTCATCCGAAACTCCCGTGTCAGCTTGTAGAATAATTGCTAAAGCTATCTGTGCTGGTACGATCGGCATTTTCCTAATGTAGAGTCTTTAAACAGGCTTGCTAATTCTGTTTGAAACTCTTCATCGAATAATTGGTGGCGAATGTTTCTCAAGCATCACAACAGTTTATAGTCATTTCAAATAAATGTGAGACAAATGCAAGATGATGTAAAATCAAGAAAAATTGTTAACTCGGAGCCGAAAAATGGCATACAGTCTAGATTTGAGAAAAAGAGTAGTGGATTATGTGGAAAATGGAGGAGGTATAAGCAAAGCCGCCGCCCTGTTTAAAGTAGGAAGAGCAACAATATACAGATGCTTAGGGAGGGAAGACCTCCCTTGCAACTTTCGGTAGAACACCGTGAGCGAAAGATAGACTGGGAAGCACTCAGAAAAGATGTAGAAGAAAATCCCGAAGCAAGATTAATAGAAAGAGCAAGGAAATTCGGGGTGAGAGCGAGTGCCATATGCTATGCCTTAAAGAAAATGAAAATTATGAGAAAAAAAAAAGAATTTCGTTATAGAGAAAGGAATAGAGAAGAAAGAATAAAATACTACCAAACACTGAGAAACTTAATTAAGTTTCATGGTAGTAAAAGCCTTGTGTTTATTGATGAATCAGGATTTGAGGAGTTTCATGCTTGTGTTTATGCCTGGTCAAAAAAAGGAAAAAAAGTCTATGGAGATAGACAAGGAAAACGGGGAAAAAGAGAAAATTTAGTAGCAGGAAGAAGAAAAGGAAACAAGGACTTGATCGCACCTATGGTCTTTACAGTTCAATTGAATGCAGAAGGATTTGAAGGATGGTTATCTTTATATTTGCTACCAGATTTAACAAGTCCATCTATATTGATTATGGATAATGCACCCATTCATCGTAAGACGGTCATTAGACTATTGGTTGAGTCGGCGGGTCATCAGATAATATTTTTACCAAAATACTCTCCAGACTTAAATGATATTGAGCATGATTTTAGTGCATTAAAGAGAGCTAAAATGTATGCGCCTCCTGGCACATCTCTTGATGAAATTATTCGTGCTTATTGTGCATAAAGAGTGTCTCATACTTATTTGAAGTGACTATAGCTTTCCGAATGCGCAAGGCTACGTTTTGTTCGCGTTCGGACAATTCGTGAGGAGGATTCCAGATTGGTGGACGCATTGTGTGGTTTTTGGGTAGTTTATGTCTGGGTTGTTTGCTCTGGCGCGCGAGTGTGCGCCTTGGGAATTGATATTTTTCGATCGACTTGTCACTCCCACAACGCACACTCGGTGTCCCACGCACGCTCGAAAAGACCATCTATCATCTCAAACCTGTGCTTGCAACCTGACGGGGCTGACTTTTTAACTCGATCGCACGCGCTTCCCAGTTAGTTTTTTATAGACCCACATATTTTCGGCTTTTTGTCAACCTCTTTTACTGGACTGGCGCTCTAGATATTACAGGCTCTATTATCACCATTGATGCAATGGGGACACAGACCGAGATTGCCAAAAAGATTATCGACAAGAAAGCTGATTATGTTCTGGCACTCAAGACAAATCACCCAACTCTCTACCATCAGGTGGAACAATGGTTGAAACAAGCTTCTGCACAGAATTTTCATGCTGTTGATGTCAGTTATGAACAACGCATTGACAAAGGACATTATCGCACGGAAATTCGTCAAGTCTGGTCGGTTTCAGTTGCTGCCATTGGTGCTCTTTACCAGCCTCGACTATGGGCAGGACTTCAGAGTGTTGTTATGGTTGTCCAGGTGCGTCATCTTTGGAATCAAACCACCCGTGAAGTTCAGTTTTATCTGACTTCTTTACACAGTGATGTTCAACTTAATAGTCGAGCTATCCGAAAACATTGGGGGATTGAAAACCAGGCCCACTGGACAGGCTTATTGTACTTTTGCAGAAGATTCTTGCCGCATTCGCTCTTTCCACAGTCCCCAGAATTTTTCTCTCCTCCGACGCATTGCTCTCAATGCCCTCAATCGCGAACAGACTTACAAACGTAGTCTCCGACAAAAAATGAAGCGGACGGCTATGGACAACAATTATATGATTCGAGTTTTCCGTTCTTGTTTCATTGACTTTAGATTAGATTCCTCTGAGTCCTTATGTCAAGCCTGATTGAGATGCTCTTACCCTGGTGTCCAGGCGGGGCGCATACTCACCGATTGAATTATAGCGAACTGATTTTTGTTATTTTATATTTTCCAGTCAATTCGGCTTGGTCACATTGTACCTCATCTACCTGAGAAATGCTATAGTGTTTCTGCCAAACTGGGATGCTCCCATTATCACCTCTTAGTGCATCATATTAATATGCCACAATTAAGTGTACTCTTTTGTTCCATTCACGGTCAGTTAGCTCGACAATGGAATCTTGAGGACAATCTTACAGGTAAAGTGTGGCATTCGTTTAGCGATCGCGCTATTCGTTCGGAAAGACATTATTATACAACCATTAATTATATCCATTACAATCCTGTCAAACATGGCTGGGCAAAATCTCCTTATGATTGGTCAGCGAGTAGCTTACATTCGTATTTAGAGTATCACGGAAGAGAGTGGCTAAGAAGTGCATGGGTAGAATATCCGGTAAGAGATTATGGAAAAGGATGGGATGATTAAGGTACGTATTTACACTTGGGCGTATTAAGAGATAAGTAGTTGGGCTTCAGCCCTCTTAAAAAATAAGTAGTTGGGCTTCAGCCCTAAGAGGACAAAAGCCCAACTACGTACCCAGAACTTATGCAGTGTAACAATTAGAAACTTTCAATCAAAGGACAACTCATGGCTTTATATACAGAGAATGCCCAACCAGAAGGCGAAAACTCAGCGTCATTGCTACTAGAAATGATGTATGGGTTTCAAATATCCCAGGCTCTTTTTGTAGCGGCAAAACTAGAAATTGCAGATATTCTGAAAGAGGGTTCTAAGACGGCTGATGAACTTGCGAAAGCTGCTGGTGTAAATTCTCATGGTATTTATCACCTGATGCGTATGCTAGTAAGCGTTGGTGTATTTTCAATGGAAGATCGTGACAATTTTTGCTTAAATTCTCAGGGAAAACATCTTCTAACTGGTACTTCTGATTCTTTACGAGGTACAGTGATGGCAATGGGTGATGAACTCTATCAGGGATGGGGGAATTTACTCTACGGTATCAAGACTGGAGAAACTCCTTTTGAACATACTTTTAAGACTAATTTTTATAACTATTTGAAGCAGAATTCAGATGCGGCAGTAAACTTTAATGAGTGGATGAAGGAGACAACAAGGGAGTGGCTGCTTCCAGTGCTTGAAGCTTATGATTTTTCAGAGGTTAAGACACTTGTGGATGTGGGAGGGGGAATTGGAACTCTAACGGCTGTGATTCTGAATGCGAATCCCAAGATGCAAGCTATTTTGTTCGATCGCGAAGATGTTGTTGTCGATGCAAATCCGGTTTTGGAAGTGGCTGGAGTTGCAGATAGGTGTCAAATAGTTGGAGGCAGCTTTTTTGAGGCTGTTCCCCCTAGTGGCGATCTTTACTTACTCTCTCGTGTCCTCCTCAATTGGGACGACGATCGTGCTATTATAATTCTGAAAAATTGCTATCAAGCTATGACAGCTAAAGATCGGCTGATGATTGTTGATTTTATGTTGCCTGAAGGCAAAATGTCGCCATTTATTGGCATGGGTAGCTTAACTTTGTTCATTCTGGGGGGTACTTTTATGCGAACAAAGGATGAATTTTATAATTTACTTTCCTCCGCAGGGTTTAAAGTGACTAATATGATAGCAACAAAAGGGCCAGTAAGTGTGCTAGAGGCGAAACCTGTTTGACATTTCCAGGTTTAAAAACCCCGGGATTATTCTGGTGTAGGATTCATATTGCTCAATTAATCCTGAAGGGGAGACAAGAAAGACTAAAAAACAGACTGGATAAGGCTTGCGGCCCTTCGACCTCGCTGATAATATCGGCGTTTTTGAGGGGAAAGTGACACTAACTCCTCAACTTCTTGGGCAAAAATATCGAGAGAATCCAACCAATCTTGACCGTGTAAACCCAGATAAAAACGGCTATGTCTTCGAGTTTGACGTTTGGCTTCTTTCGGTCTGCCTACATAATTAGCCACCCCTTTACTTGGCAAAATATCACCCGACAAAGTTGCTTGAGTATAGGCAAATGTTATTAAAAGAAGTAGAGATAATAGTCGTTTTCCTTCAAGTTGAGTTGCCTCCAAATTGTAGCCACCTTTTTTGAAATCTCTAAACATTTCTTCAATTCCCATTCGTTTCCGATCGGCAGAAACGGCTTGAGTCAAGCTATTGATATTAGTTAAGAAAAACCGAGGTTCTTTAACTTTCTTTCCGTGATAAGTTCTTTGCCATTTTGCTACAATATTAAACTCTCCAAATCCTTGGCTTTTTGTTACCTTAAGTCCCTGAAAGTAGAGAGACATTCCTCGCTTTAATCCCAAAGCTTTTAAGCTCTTCCATTCTCCTTTTTCTAGGAAATATTCATGCTTTTTTATTCTCAGGACAAAATCGGCTTCCCCTTGATCTTTCAACCATTTTGCCAACCCTACACCGCAAAATTCAGGCGTCTCCTAATATCACTTTCTTGTAGTTCTTAAACAGTGGCATTATTTTTGACAAAATTTCTATCTGTTCCGTAACACTACTACTCCCTTTTTGGGAGCATCTCATATTTGTAAAAACACTTATTCTGGCTCCTGCCTTCTGACTTTTTCCTTCTGACTTCTGACTCTTTCCTCCTGACTCCTGACTCCTGACTCCTAGCTCCAATTTCAAGCGGAGGGCTGCTTTCATTGAGATGCTCCCCCCTTTTTTGTCTAATAATTGAAAATAAATAGGAAGAGCGCGGTTCTTATAAATCCAACTTACCATGAAAATATTAATCGTGTTCCCTTGAGTCCGAACCATGACTATATAGAGGATATCTTCGGGGCAATAAAATATATTTAAAATCTCTTTCAGCAGGGGGAACCAAATTTTTTCTACATCTAATACTTTCAAAGATAAGAACCTTTGGAGCCTTTTTCTACGGCTGTCAAACTTGATGCTTAAAGGTAATCTATTTGCTAGGCTTTCTAAGCGCACCCATTTATGAATTTGAAGAAGATTTATCAAGATGCTAAACATTAATAATTCTGAGCGGCTTAGATATAATGCTAGATAAGTTTGGTATAATGGAAGCATATTTTTCATTTCTTAATAAGATAGGTCTTGTTGACAATACTGACGTGTATTTTTTTATTTTACACGGTTGTGTACCTTGCCAGTTAAGGCTTTCAGCCCTCCTTGTCTCCCCTTCAGCAATTAATCTCCATCCTCTTATAGCAATTATGAAAAATTATGCAACAATAACAAAAGTAGGTTGGGTGGAACGAAGTGCAACCCAATTTCATGACTTTAGGAATATTTTGCATAATTGCTATTATCGGGACTTGAACAAATTTCAAGTCCAAACAAAGCCTAAACCTGCTATTTGTCAGGCAAATACGTCACCATTATGTTGCAGCACAGCGAAAAAACGATCGGACTTGGAGTGTGCGATCGCATTGCTAGCGATTTCAATCGCCCGGTTTACGGTCGATATCCATGTATCCTATCGCTTCACCGCATTGTTTTCCCACTTCCAAACACAGCCAGAAATCAAATTCGTGCAGATATGAGCCGTAATTGGCACTAACAAATTCCCAGTAGTTAAAACACTGTAACCCAACAGCAATCCGACAGCCGTTGCCCAAACAGCATAAGGCCACTGATCGATGCCTCCCAAGTGCAGAATGCCGAAACAAAAACTCGATAAAATTAAACCGGTAACATTCAATCCCAAAGCAGACAGCATCACACCTCGAAATAGCAATTCTTCGCTCAGTCCCGGGAGCAGTCCCAGCCAAATTAAATCCGGCCAAAACAAAGGTTTTAGCACTACTTCCAAGTAAACGTCTGCACTCCGGCGATAACCCGGCCAGAGGCGATAAACGATCGCACTGCCGCCTGTAATTGCCAGTCCGATCGCAAATCCTTTGAGCAAGTCCATTCCTATCAATTTGACTGGCAAAAGCGATACCGCTCCAAATAGCAACCACAATTTAGCTACCGCCAGCAACATAATTGCTGTCACGCCCATTGCTACTAAAACTTGGGTGCGCGTCAAGGGTTCAATTTCAGGATTTCCGGGAAGTTTTTCTGCCACTTAATCACTTTTAGATTTGAGGTTTGAGATTTTAGATTTGTTTTGTTGAGTCAGACAAACAACGCAGGGAGGAGATGTCTGCACCCAAGGAAGCTGGACTGATGCCGGCTCGCAAAGCGACCAAAACTCCGATCGCCTCTAAATATGAGTTTACCTGCAAAGCTTTGATTCCGAGTTTTTCTGGAGTCGCCTGCATCTGGGTTTTGTTATCGCCCACAGCGATGATTTGTACGGACGATCGCCCGCTCAAACTCAGAATAGCACTGCCGCCGCAGGCTGTGGCGGGTATCACCACGGCATCGACTCGATCTGCGCTAATTGATAATTGATTGTGCTGCTGGCTTTCTGGCGCTACCAATTGGGGTGCTTTGCTCAGGCCCGCAAGCGCGCAAGGTAGGAAAGTATAGCCGATTTCCTCAGCAGCCGATCGCGGGGACAGGTGCGGATCGAGGGGAAGTGGCGAAAGCGCGGGGGCGTGGGCGCAGGGGATTTTAAACGTCCTGACGATGAGGTGGCTGATGAGGGCTTCAGCGCCGGCGAGGGGGTCAACTCCTTTGCCGCGGCGGTAGTTTTCGAGGGCGAGGCTGCCTTCATCGTCGGGAAATCTTGCCACAACTGCGATCGCCTCTACTCTTGCTTGTGTAATTAATTTTTCCGCAGCGCGCAATAAACTGTCTGGATTGCCGATCGTCCCCCAGGATGCCCCAGATTCAGAAATACGCAATTCTACTTGCAGGGGGCGATCGGTTAAAACACAATCGGTTATATTCAAACCCAATGTAGCTCTCGCTGCATCAGCCACTTGCAAGTGTCTCAACTGCAAGTCTGGTTCGATCGCGGAATCTAGGATTAAGCCGATGCGATTTTGATGTACCGGTTGCAAGCCCCAGCATCCGGCAGCAAATTTGTCAAGGGCGTAACCTTCAACGTAGAGAGCGTTAGGTATCGGCCAATAAAGTTGAGCGCCGTTGAGGACGTTGGGGTGAGCGATCAGGGTGTCTGAAATTTGGGCGATCGCCCTAGCCACGGGGAGCGCATCTCCTGCAAACCCACCAATCGAGGCTCCAACGCCTGTGGGGACTATCAAAACCACTGTCAAAGGGCGGGGGTTCACGGTGTTGCGGGGGATGCTTCCACGAGCACGTAGCCTTCTACCACAGCCTTTTGCCGATCGACATCCACGTCTGTGACTGCCCACCGCAGGGGTTCGCCGTACTTTTGCAGTTCAATTTCAATAGCCGAGTGCAGTTGCTCGGCAGTCTCGTGGAGGTCAACTTCTGCGGAAATGAAATGGGTAGTCATAGGGCGATCCATAGTGGTTTTACCGCTAACGGTACTTAGGTCAATTTTAGTTTAGTCCTAGGATTTACCGAATTGGCGATTGTACACAATCTCTTCTTTTTCTGTTTCTATCTTCAAGTTCGATCGGGGATAAGCAACGCACAGCAACACATAACCTTCTGCCTGAAGATCCGGACTAACGCCCATACCATCAGCTTGATCGACTTGACCTTCAATAATTTTAGCAGCGCAAGTAGTACAAACTCCCGCATTGCATGAACTCGGCAACTCAATGCCGGCGGCGTTGGCGGCGCGAAGAATTTGTTTATCTTCGGGTACTTCTACGGTATAGGTAGAACCTTGGTGGATCAATTCAACAGTGTAAGTCTTAGACATATTTCAATTATTGGTTTTAATTCCCCGATTGGAATTTACGCTAGATTTGGAAACAAAGCACTCAGTATTTTACCGCTGTTTGTGCTTTTGTGCAATTTTACAACTGCATTTTTTATTGATAATTTTTTTTATTAAATGACTGGGACGAGCGAGTGGCATTTTGTCAATGACTTTTTCACAAATTATTACAAGCCTCACGGCGGAACTGTGCCATAAAGCACTTATACCTAATTAATGTTTTGCCTTCAAGTCAACAACTCATCAACCGCAACACTAAAACCTGGCAGCACTAGCTGATTGTTGACTGTAGAACCCAGGTTAAAAGTTAACTTTTGAGTTTGAGTCATTATCAATATCCAGCGACTTTCTGGAAAAACAATCCAAACTTCCAGACAACCCGAATCTAAATATTCTTGTGCTTTCAGAAATATTTCTTCCGCAATATCAGTAGGAGAAACTATTTCAGCAATTAACGGCGGACTTTGAGGCAAAGTAGGAACATCGCCATATTCAGCAACAAGTTCAGGAGTCAGATAAGCTACATCAGGACGGCGCACTCGCCTGTCTGTACGGCAAGGAACTTCTGTATAAACTTCGCCGCCTTGTCCGCTAAAATCTTTGTAATTTCCCCAAGCACGATCTAGTCTAGATTGGATGCGACTGTGTTTTACTGTCATACCATTTTTCTCCGAAATTTGCCCATCCACCCATTCCCTATCGTCGGGGGGATTAGCCATAAAGTCTTCTAGAGAAACATTTTCTGATAAAACGGCAGCCATTACCATAGCTATTTACTCCCTTTTGCAGAATTCACTGATATTGTAGCAATCTTTGGTAATTGGGAATGGGTAATTGGTAATTCGGAACTTACCCCGCACATAAAATTCATTTTTTCTGAAACCATTACAGGGCAAGACTTTCCTGGAGCTGGAAAATCTAGTACATGACTACAACTTTTTACAGCGCTTATGTGGAGAGGATTTGAGTTAATTTTATGATACAGCAATACTTTGGTTCTAAATATTAAGAAAATCTTAAATACACGGCTACAAAATTGTAACGACCAAATGGCTAAAACTAATACAGCTCAAAGAATACAGCCACCGAAACTATCCCCTGCAGGGGTAAGTTCCGGTAATTGGGAATGAGTTTATTGGAACTGAGATATTGCACCGTTGTCAGCAACAGGCTTATTGAGAATGGCGCAAGATATCAGTTGGAACAAACAAATAACCAATGTCCGATGCTCAATGCCCAACGCCCAATTTACTCAATATCAATTTGATTGGGAGGCTTAGGTTGATTCTGTTTGTCATCCTTCAAAGTTTTACGCCCAGAACTAGCATAGTCCTGATAAAAATCCACAAACATCTTGGTTAACTGCTGCAAAGATAGTTGTTCCCCATTAACTTGAGCTTTCATATAAGCTTTAAGCACTTCAATGTAAGCCAAACCCAGGGCAAGCGTGAGAGTAGCCGCCGTTGCACCGGAGATAGCACCGCCAACAACAGTACCCGCACCCGGAATCATTTTAATCAAATTAGTCACAATACTTCTGCCAACAGCAGTAACCCCGCCTGTGCCGCTAATAGCAGACAGCATCGCCGAAATAAAGCCCTTATCAAAGGGCATTCCAAAAATCACAGTAATATTAGCAATCATTGCCGTTTGCATCGTCATCAAAATCGGCGCATCAGCAAACGGTACAGGAGTCGCACCGACAATTGCAGAACCTGCAACATAAGCACTTAGATACTTAAATGCCATTTCGGATTTGAGCGCAATATTGGCAATTTGTTCTTTAACAAAAGCTTTTTTAGCTACTTCCGGCAGCAGTTGAAAAGTTGCATCGACCAACTTGTCTAAACCGTGAGATTTGACTGTATAATCTTCATCTATTTCTTCCGGTTCGGCCATGACGGGGATAATTTGACTGACTGGCAAATTCATGTGTTCCAGTTGCTTGAAAAACTCGCTCGGCTTTTTAGATGTAGTTTGAGTCAAAACTAAAATCACTGGTACATCTTTGACTTCCATTTCTTTTAGCCAGTTTTCCTCGACAGATTCTATTCTATTGGCGCTGTGATTGATGCAGTACCAGATAACGTGAATGTGTTCTTTGGGGTGCAGGAGTCTTTGGTCTTCAATTAGTTTAGCAACGTTTAATTGAATAACTTTAATTTGTTCGGCATTGAGTTCGAGTCCGGGAGTATCGTAGACTGTAATTGGGCAATTCGGTTTGGTATATTGGCGAATGCCTTGAGTGATCGGACGGCCGACTCCGGTTTCTGCTAAGCGCTGGCGAAAAACGGAATTGATCAGGGTACTTTTGCCGACGCCAGTTTTGCCGATGACTAAAACATTGCACTGTCCCACTTGGTTTTCTGCCTCTTTGAAGGCGTAATAACTTCTATTTAAAAGCTCGTCTAAGGAAAAGTCGTCTGACATGGCGGTTTGCTCCGATAATGGTGGGATATTAATTCAATACCACCGAATAGAATTCCGATGCTTTACAAACGAAGTCCGCGAATGCGGGCTGGGGGAGTCTTAAGAATATTGTAGCAATTTGATTTCAGAACTGGTGCAACGGCTAGAGGAGAGTTTTGTATCGCGTGCTACATGAAAGGTTGTAGAATTTAGTTTAAGCTAGCAATCGATCGACTTCGATGCTAAAACCGATCAGGATTTGTTGGGTGCTGGCGGTATCGCCGGATCTAAATGTCAATATTTGATTTTGAGTTATCACAAATACTAAATGACTTTCGGGAAAAACTAGCCAGACTTCCTGACAGCTAGATTCTAAATATTCCTGTGCTTTGAGAAAGACATCTTCAGCGATATCGGTGGGTGAAACTATTTCGGCAACTAAAGGAAAACTTTGGGGTAAAGTGGCAAGGTTGCCAAATTGTGCAATTAATTCGGGTGTGAGATAAGCGACATCGGGGCGGCGAATTTGTCGGTTAGTGCGGCAAGGAACTTCGACATAAGCTTCTCCCCCTTTTCCGCTAGAATTTTTGTAATTTTTCCAAGCTTCCCCCAGGCTTAACTGAATTTTACCCGTCTTTAGTGTCATGCCATTTTTCTCCACGAGTTGGCCGTCTACCAATTCCATGTTATCGGGCGGAGCGACCGTGAACTCTTCTAGAGCTAAATTGTCGGATATTACGGTAGCAGTGACCATCATCATTTCCTCGCTTTTACCAAACTCACTGGTTACTATTATGGCTGATCTGCAAGGGCGATCGCACTTTGACCGACACTGCAGAAATTATACTGTAACCCCGTCAGGCCGAGCAACGCAGGCTGACTTGCTTCTAATAGCAACAGCTTTTAACCTTTAGGTTGTCGGCAATACGGGTATTTCCGGCGATCGACAAAAATCTTTAGCTATCGATCTGGAAATTAAACATCGTCAAGCAGAAGCGACTTCTCTGAACAATATAGGCAGTGTTTACCGCCAATTGCAGCAAAGAGAGAAAGCAATTAAGAAATATCAATGCACTCAGTCTTTTGTGGGTGTGGATGATTTTAAAACCGCTTTGTTTTGTGTTTTATATTATCAGGAAAAGCAGGATAATAGCCGATCGCAAGCCCTGCGAAAAGCACAGTTTAAGCTCCGAAACTTGACAGGCGATGAGTTGTCTGCTAAATATAAAGGGCAGTTAGAGGATTATTTTGAGCAACAAAAAGGAGAACAGCAAGTAGAAATTGTCAAAAATGTGCGGCGATTAGATTTGCTTTGTCGGGAAACATTGCACTTTGGCAGTCCCCATTATTGGGCGGGGTTTGTATCGCAGGGTTTGGCGCAGGAGAAACAAAAGCATTTTGAACAGAGGTAATCTATCCTTGATTATCTCCCAGTTTTCTAATTAAAAATCTGACTTCTTCGAGCAGGGTATTAAATCGCTGGTCATTTTCTATTTTGTACTGTTGAAAATCCCGATCCCGCCGCCGCATTTCTTCATCCCGCTGTGAGTCTCTTTCTAAAAGAGCATTGACAGCACCTACAAGCATATCGACATTGCGGTTAGTTTGTTCGATATTCCGAGTCGTTTGCTCTACAGTGGAAGCTAAGTCATCCATCATTTCATCTGTCCAGCGTTCGGTTGTCATTGTTCTTATTCCTTTACCTTTTTTCAATCAATATTTTACGACTCTTGTCCGCTATTTTTAGTCGATCGCTCTTCTTAGAAATGTTCCAGCAGATATTTCTCTTGTGCGTAAACCTTTCGCAGCGACTCCAGCCCGATCGCCCCCAACATCAATTTAATCGCCCCCACCATTTCCCCCCACTCCAACAATTCAGAAACACAAACAGCTTTCTGAAATCTCGCCGCATAAAAATCCACCCAAAAATCCGGCGCGTGTCTCTGTTTCTGACTCGCCCAACGGCGCTTCCAATAACCAAAATCTAAACCCGAGGGCGATTCCACTCCCAAAACAGGCGGAAAGTCGGCATAACTGACAAACCGACTCATGCCTTTGGCGTGCACGTACAGGATATGCGCCCAGCACTCGAAGCGATATATTTGTTCTATCTTGATTTTCAGCAGCCGCGCGATCGCCTCTTTCGTCACAAACCGGCTCAATCTGTGTCTGGGGGTTGATTTTGGTCGAAAGCTTGCTAACATGGTTGGTACATCCCACTTGATGGGAATTTCAGATGGTTAATACATCCCACTTGATGGGATTTGAACTTTGATAGGCGATCGTCCTTCAGTTTTCCAGGCCTAGGGGCGATTGCTTTTTACATTACAAGTTTATGACTTATATTAGTCAAAAGTCAAGAGGTTATGGGATTAATTAAGTTGCGGGTTCGAGAATTTGCTGCCGAGAAAGGCTGGACTCTAAAAGAAGTTTCAGAGCGATCGGGCGTCGTCTACAGCACGCTCAGAACCTATGCCCGATCGCCTGGATTAGCAACAGTTGACGTGACAGCCTTGCACAAGTTGGCTAGGACTTTTGATTTGCCGATCGAAGATTTGTATGAGATTGTGCAGGAATAGTCGATCGCTTTTTACGATAAAATTTTATCCCAGAGTAAATTTAGTTTTTTGTCAATGGGTTTAATTAGATTGCGGGTTAAAGAATTTGCTGCTGAGAAAGGCTGGACGATCAAAGAGGTTTCTGAGCGATCGGGAGTCATTTACAGCACACTCACCACCTATTCACGTTCTCCGGGAATGGCAATGGTTGATTTTACTTGTCTGCTGAAGTTGGCACGTACTTTTGACGTGATGGTGGAAGATTTGGTTGAGGTCGTCAAAGAATAGGCGATCGCTTTTTACAGTACAATCCTCTGACTTATATCAATCACAACTCAAGAGCTTATGGGTTTAATTAAGTTGCGGGTTCGAGAGTTGGCTGCTGAGAAAGGCCCGACGATATATTAGTTAGACTGCCCCTCGGCATAAGCTGACGTTCTTCCCAGCCGGGAGCACTCATGCTTTCGGTTTTGTAGACAATCCAGATTTTTTTTGCCATTTTTTTAAAGACGATCGCACAATCTCGTTCAATACTTCGACTATATCAGAGATGAAAGCTCGTGCATCGGTTAAAATAGAGAAGTCAGTTTGTGATTAATAAGTCTGAATGCCTACGTTACTCCGAGTCGGCCCATACCGTTTCTTCTGCTATGCAGGCGATCGGGAGGAACCACCGCACGTTCACGTTGAGCGCGATCGAGAAGAAGCTAAGTTTTGGCTTAGTCCAGTTCGCCTTCAAAATAATAAAGGCTTCAATCGTACAGAAATCAATGGCATTCAGAAACTTGTTGAATAACATCAAGAGCAGTTATTAGCGGGTTGGAATGACTTCTTTAATGGTTGAGTTGCTAGAAATCCCCCAAGCACAAAACGTAGTTGTTACAGACGACACGCTAACAGTCGATCTATCCGATGGTCGTACTATTTCTGTTCCTTTAGCTTGGTATCCTCGGCTATTGCACAGCACACTAAACGAACGGAATAATTGGCGATTTATTGGTGGAAATGAGGGAATCCACTGGCCAGATATTGACGAAGACATTAGCATCAAAAATATTATTCTCGGTAAACCATCTGGAGAAAGTCAGAAGTCATTTCAGCGGTGGTTAGAGGAACGCGGGAAGATAGTCTAATAACAAATCTGGCAAATACCCTTCTTAGTCTCAAGCGAGAGGGACTTCGTTTGTGTAAAAGCGGTTTCAACCGCCGAATCATCGAGGAAGTAACTTCAAAAAAAAGCGCCTGAGTTCCCTCAGACGCATACCATAAAATCAACAAATTGTCAACCCTAACCTAACCCTTCAAAGCCTCAGCACCGCCGCAAACTTCCAGGATTTCCTGAGTAATTGCCGCTTGCCGCGCCTTGTTATAAGTCAGCGTCAAAGTACCGATCAAATCGCTAGCATTCTCACTAGCATTGTTCATCGCCGTCATCCGCGCAGCCAACTCGCTAGCAGCAGACTCTTGCAAAGCCCGCAGCAATTGATTGTTCAAATACAAGGGCAAAAGAGCATCCAGAATTTGCGCCGGATCTTGCTCAAAAATCATGTCGCGGGGCAAACTCTTCTTAGTAGGTGCAGAAACCTTTTCGCGCGATACTTGAAACTCTCCGCCTTTCGTAGTCAAGCGGAAGATTTCATCGTCTTGCACTTCAAAACCTTGGGGGTCGAGGGGCAGCAAAGTTTGAATTACCGGACGCGAACTAATTAGCGACACAAACTTGGTGTAAATTAACTCAACTCTGTCCACAGTTCCCGACAGGAACAAAGACAGCAATTCGTCAGCAATTTGCGCGGCTTCCGATGCTGTCGGAATTTGTTCCAAGTTAGCGTAAGTAGCATCGATCGGCTGTTCGCGGCGCTGGAAATACTGAGCAGCTTTGCGTCCTACCAACACGTACTTGTAGTCTAAGCCTTCAGCTTTGATTTCCTTAGCGCGATTTTCGGCGTATTTGATGATGTTGCTGTTGTAGCCGCCGCACAAACCCCGATCGCCAGAAACTACCAAAAGTCCCACCGAACGCACTTCGCGTTTTTTCAGCAGCGGCGAATCCAAATTTTCAAACTGCAAGCGTTCCGCCAAACCGTACAATACCTCTGCCAGTCGATCGGCAAAAGGCCGAGTAGCAGTCACCTGTTCTTGAGCGCGGCGCACCTTAGCAGCGGCCACCAAGCGCATTGCTTCTGTAATCTTTTTAGTGTTCTTGACCGACTTAATGCGATCGCGAATAGTTTTCAGATTTGCCATAACTTTCTCCTTACATCCTTGCCCGCATCTTCTTAATTCAAACCGCAGATTAACGCAGAGTAACGCAGATCGACTTCAGATTATCTGCGTTAATCCGCGTTCATCTGCGGTTCAAAATTTCTACTTGTCTAAGCAGAAACTAGAAAACTTTGCTTGTATTCAGCGATACCTTCTTTCAGCAGATTCTCAGCTTCATCAGTCAAAGCCTTTCCGCCTTGAACAATTTCGCCGTACTTCGGCTTGCTAGTCCGCAAATAGTCGCGCAAACCAACAGTAAACTTGTTGACTTTTTCCACAGGAATGTCATCCATATAGCCGTTAATACCGGCATAGATTACAGCCACTTGTTCGTTCATCGGCAGAGGCGAACTTTGGGGCTGTTTCAACAGTTCCCGCAAGCGTTGACCGCGCGCCAATTGATTCTGAGTAGCTTTATCCAAGTCAGAAGCAAACTGAGAAAATGCTGCCAGTTCTTCAAACTGCGCCAATTCCAGTTTCACCTTACCGGCTACTTTTTTCATCGCCTTAGTTTGAGCCGCCGAACCTACCCGCGATACCGAAATACCGGGGTTTACTGCCGGACGCAAACCAGCGTTAAACAAGTCTGAAGAAAGGAAGATTTGACCGTCGGTAATCGAAATTACGTTCGTCGGAATGTAAGCAGAAACGTCACCAGCTTGGGTTTCGATAATTGGCAAAGCAGTCATGCTGCCTTCGCCCAAATCGTCGCTCAATTTAGCAGCGCGTTCTAGCAAGCGAGAGTGCAGGTAAAACACGTCTCCGGGATAAGCTTCGCGACCGGGAGGACGGCGCAGCAAGAGCGACATTTGGCGGTAAGCTTGTGCTTGTTTGGAAAGGTCATCGTAAATGACCAAAGTGTGCTTGCCTTTGTACATGAAATACTCGGCTAAGCTAGCACCTGTGTAGGGGGCCAAGTATTGCAGGGTTGCGGGGTCGCTAGCGTTGGCTGCTACTACGATCGTGTAGTCCATCGCGCCCTTTTCTTGGAGGACGTTGACGATGTTGGCTACTGTAGAAGCTTTTTGACCGATCGCCACATACACACAAATTACATCTTCCGATTTTTGGTTGATGATTGTGTCGATCGCGATCGCAGTTTTACCGGTTTGACGGTCGCCGATAATCAGTTCCCGCTGTCCTCTTCCCACCGGAATCATCGCATCAATAGCGGTAATTCCTGTTTGCATCGGTTCGTAAACAGAACGGCGAGAAACAATCCCCGGTGCCGGAGATTCAATCAAGCGAGATTCAGTTGTTTTAATGTCGCCTTTGCCGTCGATCGGACGGGCCAAAGCATCAACTACCCGTCCCAACATCGCTTCACCCACGGGGACTTCAGCAATTCTGCCCGTAGCAGTCACTGCAGAACCTTCTTCGATGCCGAGACCTTGGCCCATCAACACTGCACCGACGTTATCTTCTTCGAGGTTGAGTGCAATACCAACGGTGCCGTCGGCAAATTCTAGCAATTCCCCAGACATAACTTTATCCAAGCCATAAATCCGGGCAATGCCGTCGCCTACTTGCAGTACCGTACCGACGTTAGAAACTTTAACATCTTGGTCGTACTGCTCAATTTGCTGGCGAATAATGCTGCTAATTTCGTCTGGTCTGATTGCTGCCATGTCTGTTGTCAGTTATTATTTGTCAGTTGTCCGTTGTCAGTTGTCAATTGTCAGTTGTTCCAAACTACTAACAGTTAACACCTAACTAAATTAGCTAATAGTTATCAGCTATTAACTATTAAGAATTCAATCGAATTCCCAAGCGGCGCAATTGTCCTCGCAGGCTGGCATCAATCACTTGAGAGCCTACTTTAATCACGACTCCGCCGATTAAATCTGTGTCTATTTTGGTTTCAATTTCTACTTGCCTTGCGCTTGTCATCGCCTGCACTTTCTCGCGAACAGTTTGCTGCTGAGCGTCTGAAAGCGGTACAGCCGAGGTAACTTCCGCCAAAACAGTTTGGTTGAGTTCTCGGAGTTCGGCCAAGTATTTTTTACCAATTCCTTCTAAAAAAAGAATCCGTCCTTTGTCTACTAACAGCCGCAAAAAGTTATGCATCAACGGGTTCATTTCTGACCCCGCTATTCGATCGATGACGGCTTTTTTATCCTGCGGTTTCACCAGAGGACTGCCTAGAAACAGGCGCAGTTCCTCTGAATTTTCTAGCAGGTTCAGCAAGGAGCGGATATCTTCGCCGAACTGCTCTGAGAGGTTGTTAGACTTAGCCAGTGACATCAAAGCGGATGCGTAAGGCTGTAAGACTTCGGTGCTGACTTTACTCACTTTCTAGCCTCCCAGTAAGGCAATGCTGCGATCGATCAATTGGTGTTGAGCGTTTTCGTTCAAGCTAGTTTTTAGCTGGCCTTCCACCCTTTCTAATGCCATAGATACAACCGCCGATCTGAGTTGGGCGATCGCTCTTTCCCGCTCTGCTTCCAACTCTTGACCTGCTGTTGCTTTCATGCGTTCAACTTCCTGCGCTGCCTGAGCTAGAATTGCTTCTTTGGCTTTCTTCGCATTTTCTTCAGCAGCGGAGCGAATCCGTTCCGCTTCTGCTTGGGCCTGAGTCAATTTCTGCTGTTGTTCTGCTAGAGATGCTGCTGCATCTTTTTGGCGAGTTTCTGCTTCTTTAATCGCCTCTTCGATAGCGGAGCGTCTTTCAGTAAGAATGTTGCCTAAAAAGCCGCGCCCGAAGTAAAACAGCAATCCAATAACAATGCTCAGGTTAATCAGGTTGGTTTCTAAAATATCGAAATTTAAGCCGAAACCACCTTCTGCGCTAGCTTCTGTGGCTAGCAATAAAACAGTCCCCATGATACTCTTCCATAATTGCGCGTCCAGGTTTGGTGAACCGATTTTAGATTTGAGCATTTACCCAAAATCTAAAACTGTTCGATAGAGCTATTTGACGAGTGCAGTGCCTAATAGCTTTTCAAGAATTTGTCGGCTCAGGACATCTACTTCTTGCTCCAGCGAGCGCATTGCCTCTTGTTTTTGTTGCTCAATCTCTTGTCCTGCCTTTTCTCGCGCCTCTTGAGCTTCTTTTTGAGCCTCAGCTACTTTTGCCGACGCGGTTTTTTGGGCATCTGCTTGAGCCGCAGCAATTACTGCTTGAGACTGTTTGCGAGTTTCTCCCAGTTTTTGTTCGTATTCCTGCGCTAATTTCTGAGCTTTCGCCAAGCGTTCCCGAGCCGACAGTTGAGTGGTGCGGATGTATTCATCCCGCTCGTCGAGCATCTTTGTCAGGGGCTTATAGAAAACAGCATTCAGGACTACCATCAAAACTAGGAACTGCAACGCCATAAAGGGCAAAGTTGCATCAAAATCAAACACTTTTAGTTCCTCCTTGGTTTTGGGGCGGAAAGACATCCGCCCCTTTTTGCAGTCCTTCAGTATTAAGCGAAGGGATTAGCAAACAGCAGCACCAATGCAATAACTAGACCGTAGATGGTCAGGGATTCCATGAATGCTAAGCTCAGCAGGAGAGTCCCGCGAATTTTGCCTTCTGCTTCCGGCTGGCGGGCAATACCTTCTACTGCTTGACCGGAGGCATTACCTTGACCGATACCAGGTCCAATAGCGCCCAAACCAATAGCTAAACCGGCGGCGATAACAGAAGCAGCAGCAATTGTCGGATTCATGATAAATTTCCTTAACCTTGGTGTACAGATTGAAAAACAGATAGTGCGTAATTGGTAATTGGTAATTGGTAATTAGTCATTAGTCATTAGTCATTGGACTGCTGATTTCTGACATATCGCTATTAGCCATTAACCAATTCCAGAGTGTTAATCGTGGTGTTCGTCGCCGTGTCCTTCCAATGCTTCGTGAATGTAAGCTCCTGCCAAGGTGGCAAATACCAAAGCTTGAATCGCACTGGTAAACAGACCCAACATCATTACGGGCAGAGGTACAAACAGCGGAACTAACAGCACCAGCACCGCTACCACTAATTCATCCGCTAAGATGTTACCAAATAAACGGAAGCTCAGGGAAAGAGGCTTGGTGAAATCTTCCAAAATCGCGATCGGCAATAAAACTGGGGTCGGTTCGATGTACTTAGTAAAGTAACCCAAACCCCGCCTGCTGAAACCCGCATAAAAATATGCCAGAGAAGTCAACAAAGCAAGTGCTACCGTCGTGTTGATGTCGTTGGTCGGAGCTGCTAGTTCGCCTTCTGGCAACTTAATTAGTTTCCAAGGAACTAAGGCCCCCGACCAATTCGATACAAAAATAAACAGGAACAAAGTGCCAATGAATGGCAACCAGGGACGGTACTCTTTCTCACCGAGTTGATTTCTAGCCAAGTCTCGAATGAATTCTAAGGCGTACTCCATGAAATTTTGCATTCCGCGCGGAATTCTCTGCATATTGCGAGTTGCCGCCAGGGAAGCTATCAGGAGGAGAGCAATCACAATCCAGGAGGTGATGAATACCTGCCCGTGCACTTTGAGATTACCGATGTGCCAGTAGAAATGCTTGCCAACTTCCAACTCAGCGAGGGGAAAAGCATTAAAGGCATTTAAGACATTTAGCATTTCCATTCACAACAAATTCACACAGTGAGGGTTCACCGACTGCCTGACCCGTTGTGCGGGTCGGGAACGAACAGGCTTTGCAGCATATAAAAGACGAGCGCGCCCTTATATGTCAGAAATCCCAAAAATACGGGCAAAATGTGTAGCTGATTCCACTGAGTTGCTACTACAATCAACCCAATAAATACAGCCAACCGATTTTTACTCAGACTCCTCTTTTGCGGGCCGAGGCGCTCAACGTCTTTGGCCAACATTCTCAAGTAAACCACACCTACGATCGCCCCAATCAAGTAATTTAGGGCAATGTTGAGCGAATAAAAAATCCACACAGAAATAAAAATTATTCCCGTGAAAGCGAGTGTGACTACAAACAACTGTTGCTGAAGTTTGTAGAAATCTTGCATAGCATCAGTGGACTCCGGTTCGGACGAGCCTGTCTGAGAGATGTCCTGCGTTTGGGCGGTGGATGCGCGAGATTGATCTGACAAGGTTACTTGACTTTCAAAGCAGTCGGTGTTAGTTGACTCCCACTACAATTAATTCGGTTGAAACCGTCTTGTAGCGACAAGTGTGACAAACGTTACAGCTCGTACACTTCACATCGAATAATACCACGTGCAGGTAACATAACTTAAAAAAAAATGAATTTTTCGATCGGCTTCAGAGAACGGTAGAGTCGAGGCCCAGCCTCGCTTGGGAGTCCTGCCGGGCACAGTCGAGGGGTTGAAATCCCTGTCGGGCTGTTGGATTTTGCGATTGTCCCGAAGCCCGACAGGGAATTAATTCCCTGTCTCATAGCACAAGTCGGTTAAAAACCGACTGAAATCAGCAATCATTTTCAATTAGTCGTCTTCAGACGACTTTCGCTATGAGACAGGGGTTTAAACCCCTGTCGGACTATCGGACCCTCGGGTTGTCGGATTGTCCCGGAGGCCGCTGAACGCACATACCAAAGAAACCGGGTTTTTTATCGGGATTAAAGGCTGCAACAAAGTATTTTCTCTAAAAACCCGGTTTCTAAATCTAGGGCCGTACATTCGGTTCGATCGATCTTGCACCACGGAATCGCACTTGTCGATCGATCGATCGCCCGCATGGTAAATTAGAGGCACAGCCTCTGGATCTGCGTTACCAGGCGGTCGCCTGGCAATCAGTAAAATGAGGTTGCACTGGTACGGTTTAGCAATCAAGAGCTGCTGTGAAGCAGTAGCTCTAAGTTGAAGCAGGATTTGCGTTAGGCTTCTACGCTGAACCCCTTAGCAGTTAACCATTTAACTACTCGGTCATACTCGCACTTCTCACTAAATGCGAACCAGCGGTTACGTTCAGATTCATATTCTGAACGGCGCAATACATCCTTGAAGCGACCAAATGCTCCTCGCCCTTGGATAGCAACCCCCAACAGATCTCGCAACCGTTCATCTGCAACAGTTTCAATGAAATCTACCATATCTTGATAGCTATCACTTGAACCTTCTTGAGGAATTGGCAAGTACCGGAGATCGAACTCAGCTTCTACTTCCTCATAATTCTCATCTTCTTCATTAGGAATAATTTCCAATGGAGCATCCTGGCAGCCAATCAAAACTTCACCAGTTTCACGGTCAATATAGCCATAGATTCCTTCCCCATCTCGACTCTTCATAGTTTCAGTGATGAGGGAGATATCATTCTGTGAAATCGTAGTTGACATTTTTACCTCTTTGCCTGCTTTTTCTTAATTTCTCACAGGCATTTAACCAATATAACCCGATCTCATTCAATAACCTTAAACTCTTGAAGCGCCGGGATGAAGTTTTTATTCTCGTGGCTCGATCGACTAAGCTTAATCAA
Organism: Microcoleus sp. F8-C3; assembly: GCA_036704825.1. Taxonomy (GTDB): domain Bacteria; phylum Cyanobacteriota; class Cyanobacteriia; order Cyanobacteriales; family Microcoleaceae; genus Microcoleus. The sequence continues at coordinate 21,817 of JAUBSN010000104.1, forward strand.
AGCAAATCGCTGTAGCGGCTGCAAATTCGCCCACTGTCCCAAAGAAATTGTCACGCCGAACTCTTGCGCTTTTGCAGAAACCGACTCCGGTACAGTTGCAGCATCCATCCACGGGGGATTTTCATCCACAGCCAAATCTGTTCCCGGTTTGCCTATATGTTTAATTAATAGTTGGTTTAGATGTTCTCGGTAATCGATAATTTCTGCTGGTGTCAAGCAAGGTTTCTCTACAAGGATTTGACGTTCTGCTTGGTTAAAATGATTCCAATCCTGCAACTTTAATTTAATGCCACAAGTATCTAATTTGAGACGTACCTGCATGGGGATACAGCGCAGAGCTTCCACAAAATCAGCTTCAAATTCAAAGAACATAAATTTAGCAAGTTTATTTTGGTTGTGAATGAGATTTTTTTTATTAACCGCAGAGGGCGCAGAGGGCGCAGAGTAAGAGAGGAGAGGGAAGCTGAACAGAAACTGATGCAGGTTTATTGCTCTCTATCAATAATTGCAGAAAATTGAGTCAGCATTTATAATTAAATAATGTTACAAGTTATTGACATGAATCCCGTAGACTACCTTCGGATTAGTTTGATAGACCGCTGCAACTTCCGCTGTCTCTACTGTATGCCGGAAGGTAGCGAGTTGGACTATGTATTGCAGCAGCAGTTGTTAACTCACTCGGAATTGCTAACTCTGCTGCGGGAAGTTTTTATACCCGTGGGATTTACCAAGTTTCGCTTGACTGGTGGGGAACCGCTGCTGCGGCCTGGGGTGGTGGAATTGGTGAGGTCGATCGCATCTTTGCCGGAAACACGAGATTTGTCAATGACAACTAACGGCTTTTTGCTGGCGGGAATGGCGGAAAATCTCTACAATGCAGGTTTGCGCCGGATTAATATTAGTTTGGATTCCTTGGAACCGGAAACTTTTGATAAAATAATTGGCAGTCGGGGACGATCGCGGTGGACGCAGGTTTGGGAGGGAATTCAAGCAGCTTATCAAGCTGGATTCGACCCGCTGAAACTGAATGTTGTGGTAATTCCCGGTGTGAATGACGGCGAAATATTGGATTTAGCGGCGTTAACTATTAACCGGAATTGGCACGTTCGTTTTATTGAGTTTATGCCGATCGGCAATGGGGAGTTATTTGGCGATAAAGGTTGGGTAGCATCGGCCGAATTGCGGCAACAAATTAGCGAGAAATACGGCTTAGCAGACTCGGGAGTGCGCGGTAACGGGCCGGCGGATGTGTTTCAAATTCCGGGGGCGAAGGGCACTTTAGGATTTATCAGCCAAATGTCCGAGTGTTTTTGCGATCGCTGCAACCGGATGCGTTTGTCTGCTGACGGGTGGCTGCGGCCTTGTCTGCTGAACGAAACCGGTCAAATTGACTTAAAAACTGCTTTGCGGAATGGGGTGCCTACAGGCGAATTGCGCGATCGAGTGCGGCACATATTAGAAATTAAACCGGAGATTAATTTCAAGCAGCGGGATTCGGGAACTACTCAAGGAAATTACAGCCGCACTATGTCTCAAATTGGCGGGTGAACTGCCCGAAATCGATCGCTCTTTTTGTTATGTGGGCCAGAGGGGCGATTCCCTACGGGATAGCTGCGCTTCAGGTACTTGGGCAAAAATGGGCGATCTTTATCAACCCTGTATCGATAATTTATTTGCTACACTTAATACCAATTTTATGTGAAGTTGCATATAATAGAGAGCATTTGTGACAAGTTAAGAAAAAGTGCAAATTGTCAAGGGGGTAGACTTGCAAAAGGTAAAATAGGATGAAACCTTTACCAGGTCAGCAGTTGAGCCATAATTGAACCAGTTGTGATTCGCAAAAAACGCATCAACCGAGACCATGCAAAGAAAAAAAATAGTCCCCAAATAGAAAATGAAGCGATTGCGAATCACCTGGAAGATTTATTAATTCCAGCAAGGGCTGCCCAAAAAACTTTTTATCGCCAACTAAATTTAAGAGATAGAATTCTAACAATACCATTAATGATGGCAGCAATATTAAGTTTATTATGGCGAAATGTAGCAGGAGTAACAGAATTAACTAGATTATTAAATAGAGAAGGATTTTTATGGTGTGAGCCGTCTGAAATTAGTCAACAAGCACGATCGCAAAGATTTTTAACTTTTCCCGCAGTTTTATTTGAAAAAGTATTTAAAGAATTACTGCCTCATTTTCGTCGGGAATGGTTAACAAGAAAATCAAGACCACTACCAGATAGCGTACAATTTGCCTGAAAAACCTTTGATAATATCTGGATAGCTGAGGGCTGCGACATTAGAAGCATTATTTAAGAAGCTACAAAGTTTATCAGATGTGCCAATTGGTCAATTAGCCGAAAAAATGGGAGTAATTATAGACCTAGTAACTCATCTTCCCGAAGAAATTTGGTTTGGGAAAAACCCGAAACAAGCAGATACTAATGGGGAGGAAGACTTACTAAAAACAGTTAAGGCAAAAACCTTGCTGTTATTAGATAGAGGCTTCTATCACTTCGCTTTTTGGTCAAAATTAATCGAGCAAGAAATTGGATTTATTACTCGGATTAAGAAAGGTGCATCTTATCAATTCGAGCGGGTATTAACCAATACTTATGATGTCAAAGACCAGATAATTAGGATAGGTACAGGGACAAAACAGACACCAGCTTTGACTATAAGATTAGTACAAATCCGCTCGAAAAAATCCTGGCGTTCTTATCTGACGAGTGTCCAAGAACCAGAAATATTATACTGATTTCCTAAAGTTGTGCTACAGATATAGCTTCTAAAATGAATTGCCATCCCGTCAAAGAAGCAATGACTTCATTCGTCAACTTGTTTAACTCTTTGTGCACCGCTGCTCTCAACTCCTCTATGTGTTCAAATCTCAACCATTTTAATTGTTCTTTTACATACCCCCACAGTCTTTCTATTGGATTTACTTCCGGACTGTAGGCTGGCTGAAAGAGCAAAATGACATTCTCGGGTATGCTCAGATTTAAGGAGTTATGAAACCCTCCATTATCTACTTGTATGATATGTAAATCCAGAGGATACTTACTGGCAAATAGCTCCAAAAATTTCTCGAAGCACGTTGTATCCAGATGCGTAAACTCGTAAAAAAAACCCTCTCCTGTTAGTGGCTCCACTGCCCCGTACAGCCACAAATAAGTAAAATCCCATTGCACTTTTCCTTGCGGTTTGATTCCGCTCCCCGTTAACTTTCTTCTCCTAATTGTATGCAATCCCATCCGACTTTCATCTTCGCTCCAGTATCGCACTTTTTCCCACTGTTTTAAAAAGCTGTCGCTCTGACTCAGGCTGCTTTTGATTAAGGATGACAGTTTTTTTTAAATTCTTCCGGTGCTCCTGGTTTTTGCTTTTCACTCACCGGGCGCGGCACTTTTAATTTTGCTTTCAGCCGATATCTTGTCCACTGATGTACCGTCCGATATGCCACTTTTACTTCACAGCAGTTTGTCAACCATTCATGTACTTCTTTGTAGCTACTGAATCCTTCAGGCTCTGACAATTCATTTGATAATCTTTCTACCGTTTCTGAATTCATTATTCTCGGTCTTCCCGAACGGGGTTTCTGGAGTAATAATTCTTCTATTCCCCCCGACCGATAACTAGACAACCATCTTTGTATTGTGGTACGATGTTTACCTAACCGCACAGCAGCAGACAATACGCTGTCTACCGTTTGGGTTTTAAGCCAATACAAAACTTGTAGTTTTTCGTGAGGCAAAACATCTTTTTATTGACGCAGAAGAGTTTTCAGTTCTGCTGCTGTTTCCCGAATTTCAATCTTGGCAACTCCTGACATTTTCTTTCTTATATTTGGGTACTAACTTAAAACACAAACACCTACTAACTGTAGCACTACTTTAGGAAATTGGTATTACCCCCCTATGTAGTAGCAGATTTATATCAAAGACGCTGGCGAATAGAAGACGCATTTTGTACAGTAAAAAGATTACTAAATCTCAGCTAGTTATGGACAGGTTCGTTAAACGGAATCAAGTTCCAAATCTGGGGTACTTGGCTATTTTATGCGGTTTTAGTAGATTTAGGAGATGCGGTGGCAGATGAATTAGGAGTACCAATTGAACCTGTTTCATTAGAAATGATTTATCGGGGTATGTATCATTTTTCTGTGGCCTATCAAAAAGGAATAGCTTCTGACCTAGTTAAGTATTTTGCCGACGATAAAAATCAAGATTTAGGGATTGTTAAGCGACGACGAAAACCTCATGTCAGGCTAATTATTTCTCCTTTCCCTGGAACTCAAAGAAGTCCCGAACAATTTTTTTTTAATAATAAAGGAACAAATGGAGTCATATTTTAATTGGAGCAACAGGTAAAAAATGAGTAATATTACTTATTGACAACAGTGTTTTTAGCTTAACTTGTGAGTAATGATTGCGAACGGACTTACCAACGTAGTCTTAAACAAAAAATGAAGTAACTGCTCACCGCAACTGCGTTGCGGTATCGCCAATGATGTCAGCGAGCGCTATGCACTGTAGTTAGTAGGTGGTATTCCAGAAAAGATTGCCACAATCAAAAAGGAAGTTTGTGGAAAACTGGTTGATTCAATTTCTTTCAAAGGAAAGTTCAGTTGAATTGTCAGCCTAGAGCGCCAGTCCAGTAAAAGAGGTTGACAAAAAACCTCAAATAGGATGTACCCAAACGACTCACAATACGCCAC
>JAUBSN010000105.1:0-25967 GCA_036704825.1 Microcoleus sp. F8-C3
CTAATAGATTAAGGAAAGTTTTAAAAAATTTAAAGCCGTCGTAGAACGACGGGGTTTTAAACCCAGTTTCTTGATAATTCCGTCAGCATCGCCTAAAGCTTGACCGAAGTTTGCCGATGTCATAAAATCATCAAAACCGACAATGATTTCCGCCCAAGCATAAGCAGGGGCGAGGGGAATTTCTAACTCAGTAATAATCCCATTTGTGCCGTAAGCGTGATTGACTTTCTGCACTTCATCGCCGCGCAATTCGATGACGCGGGGCTCGTCTTCCATTGTAACGACTCGCACGGCATGAAGATTTCCCCGATCGCGCAATTGCCCGTAAGTTATCGAACCAATTCCCCCGCTACCCCCGCCAATAAATCCCCCAATCGTTGCGGTACGGTAGGTTGAGGGAACCATCCGCAATTCCCAACCGATTTCTCTGGCTTGTTTGTCGAAAACCGACATTTTCACCCCCGGTTCTACGCAAGCTAAACCCGGTTTTATCCAGCGGATACTGTTCATTTTGCTGGTATCTAAAATGACGCCGCCGTTGAGGGGGATGCACTGCCCGTAATTGCCCGTTCCTGCACCTCTAACAGTTAGCGGAATTTTGGATTTGACGCAGGCTGCCGCAATCCGCAAAACTTCGGCTTCGCTGGCGGGACGAACTACTAAATCTCCTGTTTTATCACTTAAGAGAGGTTGCAAAACTGGACTGAAGTGATAATAATCTTGAGATAGCTTGACAACTTGCGCGCGATCGCTAATTATTTCGATTCCCGATAATTCCGAATAAAAAGCATCCCAGTCAATACTTTCGATCGCATTTGCAGTCATTTTGTTTCCTCAAGCCTTACAGGATTATATATTTTTTTCAAGCATAACTTAGTAACCTAAAATAATAATTGCCATCTTTCTTTAAGCAGTAAGGTGCTGAGGTTTCATCCTACATAGCCGGACTGCTTTTTTCAATTAACAAATCCCCCAAACACCGCCATCCCGTAGTATTTCCAAGGAACTGCAACAGTCTCAAATCCAGCGTTTGCTAGCATTTCCAACTGTGCCGAAAGTGTAGCTAGGCGATCGGGATTAGAATACCCGTAAGAGACACTCTTCCCCACATTTGCGCGAATTTGTGCTAAGGTTTCCCCCTGATTTAGCGCCCAATCTTCTCGCGCCGCTTGATAAATATCTTTCATTGCTGCTGACTCTGCCAAAAGAGGATCGGCATTCCAAAAACAGCCACCACCATTTAAACTTTCGCGAATGCGTTGAAACAATTTCAACTTCATCTCGTCCTCAAGATGGTGAATTGCCAGAGATGAAATGCCAGCATCGAATTTATCGCCCAACCCTGACAAATTTGGATTGTTCGCCCATTCTCCAAAATCCATTTCTATGCCAGTCCACCTGGCTGCGTATCCTGCAGACTCTATTTTGGCGCGGGCAAAATCCAGCATTCGCGGCGAGTAATCGATAGCAACTATTTCCGCAGACGGGTAGCGTTGGAGAACTTTTAAACTCAGTTCCCCCGTACCGCAGCCGAGTTCTAAAATGCGGTGGTTTGCACTAGCAATGCAGGCTGTTAATACATCCAGCATTTCGTCATATTTAGGTAAAAGTCGCCGAATGCCGGTATCAAAATCGGCAGTATTGACGAAAACTTCTCCCGGAAAAATTTCGTTGTTCGTAGGTAAGACAGTAGAGTCAGAATTCACATCGGCAACCATAGACTACAATTGTTATCCTAACCGAGATAGAGCAAAAAGTTCGTGAAGTAGGGACACCGCAGTGCCGTGTCCTTACCTGATATCTCAACTGAAAACCGTTATAAAGTTATGCGTACTTTTACGGAGAACCCCAACACTCGCTGTAAATAACAATAAACAATCCCTTGCACTACGCCGTCTGGGTTTAGCCCGACGCGGACAAAGCGACCTGAAAAAGCAGTGTTATGTTAGTAGTGCGTAAAATCACTTAAAGATTCAACCTCACATTTGAGGATACCATGCGCCAGTTAATCTCTCGCAGTCGGGCTGCCATCAGCCAATTAATTTACAAGCGAATTATCCTTGCGGTGACAATTTTATTTTGTGTAGGTGTAGGAGTAGCGATGGCAAATATGTCTCGTCTGTCCTCCACCCTAATTGAATCGCAAGCCCTCCAAAATGCCACCCTCTATGCCCAAGCTATTAAAGAAGCCCGCACCCTTTACAGTTCGGATGTTGTCAATCCTCTTAACACTGCTAAAACAATTAACTTTACCCACGACTACAAGCCGACAAAAGTAACAGTTCCCGTACCAGCAACCTTTTTGGTAGAACTCGGTAAACAGATCAGCCAAAAAAATTCTGACTTGTCAGTTCGTTTGTACAGCAACTACCCGTTTCCTTGGCGAGAAAAAGAAGGTGGGGCTCAAGACGATTTTGAACGAGAAGCCATCAAATATTTGATGCAAAATCCGACACAAAAATTTTTTAGGAGTGAGGAATTTCGCGGTAAGCCAGCTTTTCGCTATGCAGAAGCCGACCCTTTAACGGCTAGCTGCGTTAATTGCCACAACACTCATCCCTACAGCCCTAAAAAAGACTGGAAAGTCGGAGATGTGCGGGGGATATTAGAAATTACTCAACCTCTCGACACCATCACTCAAAAAACTCGCGACGGACTAAAAAACTTGTTTTTCTTGTTAGCCGGAATTTCAGTTTTAGGTATCTCAGGATTAAGTTTAGCTATCAGCAGGTTGCGCCAAAATGCTAAACAATTAGAACAGCGCGTCAGGGAACGGACGGCACAATTGCAAGAAACTAATGTAGAATTGGTAAAAGAACAGGAAAAGTGCGATCGCCTGCTGCTCAATATTTTACCCGAATCCATTGCTGCTAAGCTAAAAGACGGTCAAAGCAGTATTGCTGACGGCTTCGCAGAAGTCACGATTTTGTTTGCAGATATCGTAGGCTTTACCTTGCTGTCAGCACAAATATCTCCCGAAGAATTGCTCGAGTTTCTCAACGAAATTTTTTCTGCCTTCGATGGTTTGACGGAAAAGTACGGCTTGGAAAAAATCAAAACAATTGGAGATGCTTACATGGTAGTCGGAGGTTTGCCCAACCCCAGCACCAACCACGCCGAAAGCATTGCGGAAATGGCTTTAGATATGCAGGAGGAATTAGCAAAATTTAATGCCAAACATCATGCAGGAATTAACATTCGCATCGGCATCAATACCGGCCCTGCAATTGCTGGGGTTATTGGCACTAAAAAATTCATTTACGACCTCTGGGGCGATGCCGTTAATACAGCAGCCCGCATGGAATCCCACGGGATTGCCGGCGCAATTCAAGTCACACAATCAACTTACGATATCTTGCAAAACAAGTATCTGTTTGAAGACAGAGGAATTATCCACATCAAAGGCAAGGGCGATATGAATACTTATCTGCTTGCAGGCAGGCTAGTCAGCGCAGTTTCGGTTTAATGTGTTTATTATATTATTAAGGGGTCTGCTAGTTAGTCCGGAGTCAGTCAATTTTAGATTTTAGATTTTAGATTTACTGCACAGGTGAATCTGGGATCTTGAAGTTTGGTCTAAAATTTTTATATCTCCACGAGTTAAGTCGGGGGCTGGCATCCGTTTTTGGGTGGGTCATCAGTCAGCATCCGTTAGTGGTTAGCCAAAAACTAACAGTTAATGGCCTACCACTAACGGATGCTGACAATTACAGGAACAGAGGATGTGAGGAACCGGGTTTCGGCGCGGTTGGTTCCTTGACAAACCCAAAATGGATTACCTACCAAAAACCCGGTTTTTTTCCTATGTCCTACATTAGCCATTTGCAAAATAGTAAATTTTATGCGATCGCGGATTTTATCATTCTTGAGTTTTTTCCAATCTCGCTTGTCTAGGCAAATAGCTTTGTGGGTATTTGCTAGCATTCTTGTCATAGAGGGAATTATTTTAGTTCCCTCTTATTTTCGGCGAGAAAATGAACTTTTAACCCAACTGGAACAGGTATCTCGGCCGACTGTTGATTCCCTAGAGTTTTTGCTCCAACAAGATATTTCCGATCGCACTTTCTTGCAAGAAGAAGTAAAAAATATTACTAAGGATTCTCAGATAGTATTAGGACTATCTATTTATCAAGCTAACGGTGAGCTAATATATACACTTGGCGAACCCCCAGAAATCAGTTTAAAGCAACTCAAAAAAGCTCGTATAGTTCACAATCACAATTTTGATGGCAAGCGCTACGATATTGCTTGGACGGAGCGACATTTGGGAGGTGATTACGTCTTAATTGTTCGCCACGATGCTTCCACCGTTCAACCCGAACTCTACGCATTTATCGGGCGGATTGCTGTTTTAGTCATCATTATATCAGCCTTTGTCACTTCTGTGACTATGTTTTTTTTAGGTGTGAAAGTAATTTCACCTATCTTGAGATTGCGCGATGACTTGATTGCTGCTGGAGACGCTTTGAGCAAAGATCGAGAAAAACCTGATTTCTACTCTCTGTCTGTCAAGCGCGATGACGAGTTGGGAGAACTCATGGTCGCATTCAATCAAATGTTTCACCGAGTATACAAGGAAATTGCACAGCGGAAACAAGCTGAGGAAATATTGCGCGCCGAACAAGAAAAGTCGGAACGTTTATTACTAAATATCTTACCGGTAATGATTGCCGATCGCCTAAAACAAGGTCAGATAAATATTGCGGACGGATTTGCCGAGGTCACGGTTTTGTTTGCTGATATTGTGGGCTTTACCGAAATATCTTCCCGCACGTCTCCTGAAGAATTAGTCAAATTACTTAACAAAATATTTTCATGTTTCGATCGCTTGAGCGAACAATACGGCTTAGAAAAAATTAAGACGATAGGCGACAATTATATGGTAGCAGGCGGTTTGCCGCTTCCCTGTACAAATCATGCCGAATCTATTGCCGAAATGGCCCTGGAAATGCAGCAAGAAATTATGAAATTCCGCGACGAATGCGGTAAACCTCTCAATATCCGCATTGGCATTAATACTGGATCTGTTGTCGCAGGTGTCATCGGCACTAAAAAATTTACTTACGATTTGTGGGGAGATGCTGTCAATACAGCAAGTCGCATGGAATCTCAGGGACTTCCGGGTAAAATTCAAGTTAGCAGTTCAACTTATGACTTGCTGTGCGATAAGTATTTGTTGGAAAAGCGCGGTAAAATTAATGTTAAAGGCAAAGGAGCAATGACGACTTATTTGCTCAAAGGCAGAAAATTGTAACTGACAATTTTAACCATTGCCCGCTAATACGTGATATGGCGGTAGACGTTGCAGCGCCACCGCCCTCGACACCAAACTAGATTTTTTTTGAACGAACCGCGAAGACGCTAAGGACGCGTTCGGCGAAGCCGTTCCCGTTCCCCGCAGGGGTTCGGTGAAGGGTAGGGTAGGAAGAGAAGAGAAGAAAAGAGAAGATAATATAAAGAGTTCACTATTGAGTTACAATTGCTATTTAAAATGCAGGTTTATATTAGTTGCATGGGTAAAAATGACGGCGAATCAGGAACAGAATTCTTCTACTTCACCGATTTGGCAGCCGTTCACGCAAATGAAAACGGCTGCCCCGCCGCTGAAGGTAATTCGCGGCAAAGGATCGGTGCTGGAATTAGCAGACGGGCGACAAATTCTTGACTGCATTTCTAGTTGGTGGGTGACTGTTCACGGGCACAGCCATCCGGTTCTGGCGGAGGCTATTTACGAACAAGCACAAAAGTTAGAACACGTAATCTTTGCCGGATTTACTCACGAACCGGCCCAGAAACTTGCGAGTAAATTGCTAACTCATACGCCTGCTTCTTTAACAAGGATTTTCTTTTCTGATAACGGCTCGACTGCTGTTGAAGTTGCTCTGAAAATGGCATTTCAATATTGGCAAAATCTCGGAGAAACTAACCGCACTAGGTTTATTAGTTTTGAGGGAGGTTATCACGGCGATACTGTGGGCGCGATGTCTGCTGGGAGAAGTTCGCTGTGGTGGGAACCTTTTTCACCTTTAATGTTTGCTGGGGATGTTGTTCCTTTTCCCGCGACTTTTGACGGCGATGAGGGGGTGGAAAGCAAGGAGGCGGCGAGTTTAGATAAATTGGAGTTTTTGTTAAAGCAGGGCGGCTGTGCGGGAATTTTTATCGAACCTTTGGTGCAAGGTGCCGGGGGAATGCGAATGTGCCGCCCTGAGTTTTTGCAGGATCTCGCACAACTTGCGGGCCAGTTTAATGTATTGTTGATTTACGATGAAGTAATGACTGGTTTTGGCCGCACGGGCGAACTGTTTGCCTCGGTTAAATCTGCAACTTCACCGGATATCCTGTGTTTGTCTAAAGGATTGTCTGGCGGCTGTTTGCCAATTGCTGTCACAATGGCATCGGAGGATATTTATCAAGCTTTTTGGCGAGATGAACCGGACAAAGCTTTTTTTCACAGTCATTCTTACACCGGAAATCCTTTAGCTTGTGCGGTGGGTGTAGCATCCCTAGAGCTTTTGGAGCAAAACCCAAATGTTTATCAAGGGATGGAAAAACTGCACCGCAAATATCTGAATCAATGGCTGAGAAATCATCCCAAACTCGAACGGATTCGGACTTGCGGCACCATCGCAGCAATGGATGTGAAAACCGAAAGCGTTTCCGGTTATTTTAATGACATCGCTCCTGTATTGAAAGCCAGATTTCTCGAAGCGGGGTTTTTGCTCCGCCCCTTGGGAAATACGCTTTACTTGATGCCTCCCTACTGCATTTCTCCTGATGAACTAGAATCGATTTATCGGGTGATTCGTCAGGTTTTGGATACTCTGTAAACCCTTTAGTTTTAGTAATGAATTTACCCAATTGGAACGATTTGGCTGACGAGGCGCTGGCGGGCAAATGTCTCTCTCGCGAGCAATCTTTAGCCGTATTGCGCGCACCGGATGAAGTTTTGCTGGAACAACTAAACGCAGCTTATCGGGTGCGCCGCCACTACTGGGGAAACCGAGTCAGGCTGCACTATTTGTTAAATGCTCAAAGCGGCCTTTGTCCTGAAGATTGCCATTATTGTTCTCAGTCAAAAATTTCGACTGCGGAAATAGAGAAATATCCGCTTTTAGCTAAGGAGAAAATTCTGGATGCCGCCCAACGCGCAGCAGATTTAAAAGCCGGTACGTTTTGTTTGGTGATTTCGGGCCGCCAGCCTAACGCATCTACTTTCGATCGCGTTTTGGATGCTGTCGAAACTGTGAAGGCAAATTATAACCTAAAAATTTGCGCTTGTTTGGGATTGTTGAGCGAGGAACAAACTCACCGTTTGGCAAAGGCTGGAGTCGATCGCGTAAATCACAATCTCAATACTTCCGAATCATATCACACGGACATTTGCACGACTCACACTTTTGGCGATCGGGTGGAAACCGTCGAACACGTAAAAGCAGCAGGGATCACAACTTGTTCCGGCGGAATTTTGGGGATGGGCGAATCGGATGACGATGCGATCGATTTAGCGCTTTCGCTTCGCAATTTGGGCGTTACTAGCGTGCCGGTCAACTTTTTCATTCCAATTCCCGGAACGCCATTTGCAGATGTGAACAGGTTAACTCCCCGCCAATGTTTGCGAATTCTCTGTTTGTTCCGATTTTTGCTTCCCAGCCAAGAAATTCGGATTGCTGGGGGACGGGAAGTGCATTTGCGATCGCTGCAACCTCTCGGACTCTACCCCGCTAATTCTATCTTTGTGGGCGATTATCTGACAACTCCCGGACAAGCTGCCCATCAAGATTGGGACATGATTCGAGATGCGGGATTTGCGATCGAATCCCCCGAAGGTTCTCTCTTAGAAGTTGATTCAGCAGTTACCAAATCCGAACAAAAAACCCTGGTTGTTTAACTATTATAGTAGTTTTCAATCGAATGAAATAGAGTAGGACACGGCAGTACCGTGTCCCTACCCAATATCTCTACTTCACGCTTACGCATGGGCGGATAGAAACCGGGTTTCTGAGGTAGCAAATGCGTCATCCGCAAGTTCTTAGATTGTAGTCATAAACCCTTATTCTACCGTTGACATTCTTCAATCTAAAATCTAAAATCTAAAATCTAAAATCATACAAGGGGGCAAATTGTGGACAAACGTGAAGAAATTACGATCGCAGAATACCAGCTAACTGCCGAATCTTTCCGAGAAGGAACTTGGCATCACGACGTATCCCAAAATCGCAACGCACTGACGGCTGCTATGCCCCGCAATCCCGGTAAAATTCTCGATATAGGATGCGGCCCGGGACGAGATTTAGTAGCGTTCAAGAGCCAAGGACACACAGTTGTAGGCTTAGATGCAACTCCGGCTTTTGTAGAAATAGCCAAGAAGTTATCGGGATGCGAAGTTTGGCAGCAATCTTTTCTGAATCTCGACTTGCCAAAGGCAGAATTTGACGGTATTTTTGCCAACGCTTCCCTGATTCACGTTCCCAGCAATGAGATGGTAAAAGTGCTGCAAAATTTGCACAAAGCCTTAGTTGTTAACGGGGCAATTGTCATGTCAATGTGCCGGGGAAATTGGGAAGGATACGACGAGCGACCGACGGGAAAACGCTATACTGCCGGATGGGAATATGAAACTTTAGCGCCCTGTTTAGAACAAGCGGGATTTGCAATTGTCGATCGCTACTATCGCCCCCCCGGCTTACCGCGCGAAGCTCAATCTTGGGTAGTAATGGTGGGCAAAAAAATCTAATACAAATCGGGAATTGCCAATCTTTCCCCTCTCTTCCTCTGCGCCCTCTGCGCCCTCTGCGGTAAAAAAAACTAACTCACCAATTGACACAGAATTGTTATATAATACTCCGCAGTCAAGAAAACCAATTTCTGCACAAATTAAAACAAAATTAATATGACAGAGAAATTCCACGTTTTTTTAGCGGGTGCTAGTCGAGGCGTCGGCTTAGAAATCGCGAAATGTCTGACAGCACAAAAGATGCAAGTAACTGCACTTTTGCGATCGCCCGCCACCAGCACCGAAGTAGAAGCAATGGGCATCAAAGTCGTGACTGGCGATGCTTTGGATGCAGCAGCTATGGAATCTGCGATGGCTGGCGGCGAACAAATTCATGCCGCAATCAGCACAATTGGCGGCTTGCCAAAAGATGGAGAAAGAGCCGATTATTTGGGCAACAAAAACTTGATTGATGCGGCTGTCAAAGCAGGCGTGCAAAAATTTGTTTTAGTTTCATCCATCGGTAGCGGTAACAGTGCCGCTGCTTTGCAACCCCAAGTTTTGGAAACTTTGGGCCCGGTTTTAATAGAAAAGGAAAAAGCCGAAAATCATTTGATAGCAAGCGGGATGATTTATACAGTGATTCGTCCCGGCGGACTCAAATCGGAACCTGCAACAGGCAACGGTATTTTAACAGAAGATTGTCGAGTTGCTGGAACTATTCACCGTGCGGATGTAGCGCAGCTAGTTGGCCAGTGTTTAGTTTCTGATGCTGCTAACAATAAAGTTTTGTCGGCGGTAGATAAACAGATGGTTTACGGCAATCCAGAATTTGAGGTGTTAAATCTTTAGGGGCGGGTTTAGCGCAAAATAAGCTGTTTCGCATCTAAATTGTATTTTTTGGGCGGGCTAGGAGCAACGCCCCACCATAAAATTGAACTTTTGTGGAACAGGCCGGAAAGCCTGTTCCTAAAAATGCTGCAAGATTTTGCACTCAAGAATCAAAGGGCTTAATCCACGATCGCCCCATTGCCCAATCCAACACCAAACCCGCGATCGCAAACAATACCACACTCTCAACACCGCGAACCGCAAACGGCAATAACTCCTGCAGGGCGGGCATCTTCCCGGGTTCAAAAAACAATCCAGCATCCAACTGTCCAAAAGCCCGCACCAACCCAAAAGCCAACACCACACCCGATTTAAGCTGCGGGTTAACATCTCGGCGAATCGCATAGCGGTAAGTCACGCCGAACAAAAAACCGCCCAAAAGTGCGATCGTCCCTCTCAAGGCAAAATTTAGGTCAATTTCCCTTACCTGCAAACTCGCCAGAGAATCCCACCTAGGGGCCAGAATTAAGCTATTACCAAGGGCGATCGCCCCAAAAGCCAGCAAACAAGACAAAGCAGCAACACTCCCTGCCTTCAAAGATTCTACCCGTTCAGCGGCACTAAAATTTGACGAGTCCTTCACGGCGCCCTCATTTCAAAAATGGCTCAAATTGACTTATCATAAGGTGTGGAGTCACTTTGTACAGTTTGTTCAATAAATAGCTATGGATATTTTGTCACTCGGTTGGGTTTCGGTGCTAGTTCTGTTCTCCTTCTCAATTTCAATGGTCATTTGGGGACGCAACGGTTTCTAGATTCCACAATAGCTTGCGGGGCAAGCTTTTTAACTGCCCCGCATTTTTTTTAATCCTATTTAATCAAATCAAAATAACAGGAGTTGGAAACATGACAGCCAAAAAAATCTTAATGTTAGTCGGCGACTTTGTAGAAGACTACGAAGTAATGGTTCCCTTCCAAGCACTGCAAATGGTAGGTCACACCGTCCACGCCGTCTGCCCGGAAAAAGCCGCCGGCGAAAAAATTCGCACCGCAATTCACGACTTTGAAGGGGATCAAACTTACAGCGAAAAACCCGGTCACAACTTCACTTTAAACGCGACTTTTGACGAAATCAACCCTGCCGACTACGACGCTTTGGTTGTTCCCGGAGGACGCGCCCCAGAATACATCCGCCTCAACGAACAAGTGCTGCAAATTACCCGCTACTTTGCCAACAGCAAAAAGCCGATCGCATCTATTTGTCACGGCTTGCAAGTCCTAACCGCCGCCGGCGTACTCGAAGGCAAACGCTGCACCGCATACCCCGCTTGCAGCCCCGACGTACTCCGGGCGGGCGGCAAATATACAGAAGTTCCCGTTACCGACGCTGTAGTCGATGGGAATTTAGTCACCGCCCCCGCGTGGCCAGCACATTCTAACTGGCTGGCTGAATTCCTGAAAGTTTTGGGAACGAAGATCGAACATTTAGAAAAAGTCGAAGTATGACTATTTTCACAGTCAAAGTCAAACCTAACTCCAAACAGCAAAGCATCGCAGAACAACCCGACGGCAGCCTCACAGTACATCTCAAGTCGCCGCCTGTTGATGGTAAAGCAAATCAAGAATTAATCGTGCTGTTGGCGAAAAAGTTTAAAGTGCCGAAATCTGCGATCGGCATTAAATCCGGTTTTTCGTCCAGAGATAAACTTCTGGAAATACCAATCGAACCTTTAACTTTAAAATAAAGATAATCACAAATCTATCTAAAGAGGGATACAGACTCAACTTGAAAATCATACATTAGTAGTTGTCGAGTTAGAATATAAAGTTATGAGCATTGAAAATAGAGTCGAAGCAACAGCGAAGAATATTGAAGGCAAAATCCAAGAAGCTGTTAGCGAAGTTACAGGCAATCAGAAAGATAAATTAGAAGGTCAAGCCAAGCAGGATGAAGCTGCAGCAATTCACCTGAAAGAAGACCTCAAAGATAAAGCTAAAGAAGTTGTAGACCGAGCTTAGTAAAAGTATTCCCTACAACTTTCCTGCCAACAAAATCCCGCAAACGATATGTTTTCGGGATTTTTTATAATGATCGTAAATTATTTGTATAGCGCTTCTCATAAAGATGAGGTATTTACTAATTAATTAACAATTCCTCAATCCCCCAATCTCAAATCTCAAATCTCAAATCTCAAATCTAAACTTGTACCTCATCTATCTGAAAAAGCCTATACTAATATCTTGGGGCGGGTTTATAAAGATTATTGGTGGCAAAATTCACCGACGAATCGCTCCTACAGATTCTAGTAATTCATTGTGCAAAAGCATTAATTTTGTGGCGGGAATTGTTTCCATTGCATAGGTTGTGTCATCTTGATGAGAAAATTCGTAACTGCTAACCGCAACAGCGTTGCGGTTAGCAGTTACCATAATAATTTACTTGTTAACGTCAGTACGGGTGAAGCAGCAGGGGGTAAAGCCCACTCCATCTTGAGAGAAGGCTTCTCGGGGTGGTGACAATCAGCAATCAACCCACAGACGACATTGACCAGAAAATTTATGGGGCTGCGACGCCCTTGAATGCTCAATTTGAGAGATGTTCTTAAATTGGTCAACAATCGTTTCAATAATCGAACGTTTCCGGGACATTAGCTTGTCTGTTCACCGCATCAACTGATTCTTCATGTTGCGCTTGGGTTTGGCAAAAAAGGTGATGCCAAAGTCTTCAAGCAACTGCCCAGCCAGCTTTTTAAAGACGTAGTCCCGGTCAGCAAACACTTTGCCGTCATCACTCTTTGAGTAGCTATGTGACGGGCTTGCAATCGTCGGTATTCCAGACACTAGAAATGCTCATATCGCCCCTCTCCTGCTGGGCGTGTTCCTGGAACCCATCTTTGAAAAATACTCGATCTTTTCGATCGCACCTGCGGAATGTGGGTTGTTAGCGCCAGATCCAACACCGCCTCACCAACAAATGCGGGGGATAACTTCCAGCCCGCCCCACATTCTGCAAAAACCCCCAAATCCTTCACCTCACCCAAGCCGGATGAGCCATCAAAGCGGCAAACGGCTGCACGCCCCGCAACTGATTTGAAAGCGGCAAATGACCCCTAGGCGCGCTCAAATCCCAAATAAACTCTTGCGGATACCGCGTCCAATTATTCCCCTTCTTCCAGCCAATTAGCGGCCACAACTTATCCCAATTCTTCCCCGAACCGATCCAAATTTCCCGCTGCACTGAAAAGCCAAATTTGCCTTCGGAATGAACTTTCCACAGCGTATTAATTGTTTGCAAATCCGCCACCGGCAAACTCTCAACTTGGGTAAAATACAGCCACTTTCTCGCGGAAGCTGTATCACCAGCCAATTCACAAAGCTTGTCTAAAGTCAAGCGATCGGCTTCTTGAAATTCCTGTAACGCCAATAATTGTTGCAGCGGAGTGTAATCAATGTTAGAGTCCGATCGCAGCGGCACAACCCCAGTCGGAAAATTCGCTTGCAAAAACTCCGTCGCTCTCGGAGAATTAGCACTGTAAAGAATTTGGTAAGCCTTACCCATTACCGCAGTCGGTGCCTCTGACTTGCGCTCTAATAAAAATTCCATCAATACATCCCAACCGGAATCTGCTATTTGTTGTTGCAGCAGTTGCAGTTGAGCTTTTTCCGAACCAGACCTCAACTGAGAGCGGAGTTCGGCTGTATCGGCCGCCGAGTCTAGAGAAGAAGTAGAAATCGAGTCAGTCATGAGAAACTATCAGCTATCAGCTATCAGCTATCAGCTATTAGCTGAAGCCCTGGTGTTCCCCCATTGTACAATGGTACTGACTCCGATTCACTTCTCTGTACTCGGATGCCTGCCTTGCACGCTGCGCAGTTGAGCAGATCGATCGCCCGCACAATTTTCGCCAATGGCAGCAATCGCAAATAAGTCTACCATCTGAAATTTACGATCGATGCCATGTCAAAGAGTTTTTCTTGAACCTAGTCGTCCACGATCGAAACCCATGCAGAGAAGGAAGGCGGAAAAAAGTTTATGTCATATGCCGACTCTTCCCACTCTTTGACCCAAAGCGGCACGGCGCCGGGGCTAGGAGTTGCAGAAAAGGTGCGTTCTTTGACTTCGATCGAGTGAAATAGCTGTTTTAAAGTATCTCCCCGATCCAAAGCTTCGCTGAGGATGTCGTCCAAGTCAGGATCGACCCGTTTGACACGGTTTTTGTCCTCCTCCAGCCACAGAAGTTTCAAAGACTTCAGATCTCTCGGACTGAGGATGCTCTTGTAGTACACGCGTTTAAGGGTCGCTACGGGCTCCAACGAACGTTCGATCCGGCGAATTTGCTGAACTCGCAGGTAGTGCCATTCCGCTAAACGCTTGCGTTCTGCAGGCGGAAGGGTTTCCTTCCCTGCTGCGTGTTTGTAGTCGTATTTAATCAAACTGCAAGCCATATTGGCTAGCAGGTGAATCAACTGTTTTTCTTTGGGTGTCGCCTGACGCCGTTCCTGGGTTCTTGTCAATACGCGCTGTCTGCGGGTAGTTTCGAGAGTATTTTCCATTGGGTTTTTACGAGATGAAATACGATTGTGCCAGATCCGAATCCCGAACATCAGAAGGTAAGGCAGTTGATAGGCGGGGAAACTCCACCGACAGACTCGCCTTACCTGTTTATTTTCCCATTCACCGTTCTCTGAAACTGACCCCCTCCCCGGGATTAGATAGACTGATATTGGGATCTAGTTTTAACCGCCTCGAGCCGAGGCGGTTGCGACAACAAGCACCACAACCACAACCACAACCGCACAAGAGCAAGCCACACAATAGCGCCAATTATTTCCTGCCTTTACCTGTTTTTACCTCTTCTCGCTCCCCATCCTCATTCGTTCCAGTGTAGTTAAAGTCGGGACGACTCTCCCAAGCCGTCAAACTGCTGGCTGATGAAGGTTGTGTGGGGATGGCTGAAGCGCTGGCGCTGCCTGCCTGGAAAAAGCCGAAGCCAGCCGAGGTAATTACCCCTAATACTAAGATGCTGTTTTTCATGTTCGATGACCCTGATTTGCGTAGATTGGCACTTTTTGGCTAACCCGATCTATCATTCATGGGTTGATGCAATAGCCCACTTGTCTTCTGATAAATCTGCCTGCCATAATCAATTCAGACAGGCACACCCGCTTGCGATCGGAAACGCCGGAAGTGACGTGTTACTAATTTCCACGATCATCCACCAACCCGAGTTTTTTGGGTAGTGGAGCGAAAGCCATCAGGGCGTCGATCCATCAGGGAGTTATGCCATCAGGGTGCTAATCCATCGGGTAGTTAAGCCATCAGGGCGCATCTTCTAAAATTAGCCACCGACTTAACTTTTATAGTTGAGTGAGTGGTTAACCTGGTACTGACAAAGCCTTTAAGAATTAAACTTTTTGTGGACGCATCCTGAAAAGTTTGTTCTTAGGAATCCCCGAACGCGAAAGCCCGGGGAAAGTCAGCAGCATGGAATTCCATGCAATCTAAGTCAACAAAAAAAACGCAGATTAACGATATCTCCCACTCAAGCAGTCCTCAGCAAAACGCTGGGGGTTTTTTATTGGCAGCCATTGCTGGGTATTTTTCTCCGGCATCCGGCAGGCGGATCTGAAGGCAGAAGCTTGACGGCGCTGTGATTAGGAGTTTCCCTGCCCACATCATACCACCGGGTGAATTTTAAAGTATTATTGTAAAAAAATGTGAAAAAAAGGAAGTTTTAGGGTTTTCAATCCGATCGAGTGAAAATCGATCTAATTATTTATGTCAACGAGTGTAAAAAATCAAGTGGCGGGCTACGATTGGGCCGATCGTAGGATTTGGGGCGAACGCTTGCAAAGATACGGTAAAGATTGACCAGGAAAAAGCTGAGCTAGTAGACAATAGAGAAAGAGGAAGAAAAATTTTCTACCATAGTAAGCTGGCAATAATTGCAAGTAGTAACCTTTCGATCGCACAGCATAGGGGCGTAAAATCTTTATGAATTCCCAGATGACAGCCGGAGTCAACTCAACGTATCAATATCAAGTCGGAGGATATTTGCCTGCCGGTGCGCCCACCTATGTCAGGCGGTCGGCAGACAGCGATCTCTACGAAGGACTCAAAGCCGGAGACTTCTGCTACGTGTTGAGTTCGCCGCAAATGGGAAAGTCCAGCCTGCTAGTGCAAACGGCCAAAAGGTTGCAAGCCGAAGGTACAGTTTTTGCCGCCATCAACTTGAGAAGCATCAGCAGCCCAGATATCTCCCCCGAAAAGTGGTATGGCGGAATCATGTACCGCATGGCAAGCAGTTTACACATCACAAACAGGTTCGATGCCATCAAGTGGTGGAACGATCGCGAACTGCTGCAGCCGGTGCAGCGATTGGAGATATTTATCGAAAAAGTTTTACTCAAGTCACTTCAGCAAAATCTGGTAATTTTCCTAGATGACATTGACAGCATCAGCAGCCTAAATTTCAGTACCAGCGATTTTTTTGCTTTGATCCGGGCTTGTTACTCCAAGCGGGCAGAGCAACCGGAATACGATCGCCTGACTTTTGCTGTTATGGGAGTAGCAGCACCCTCACAATTGATCCGAGGTCCAAGCTGCAATCCTTTTAATATTGGACGGCAGATTCATTTAAGTCGATTCCAACTGCACGAAAGTTTGCCGCTAGCAAAAGGATTGGCTCTCAAAGCTTTTCGCCCCCAAAAAGTGCTCCAAGAAATATTAGCTTGGACGGGCGGGCAACCGTTTCTAACTCAAAAAGTTTGCCACTTGGTACTTGAATACGGGCCTTTCATTGGCAGAAATTCCGAAGCTCGTCAGGTTGAAAAACTGGTCAAACACAGAATCATTAAAAATTGGGAAGAAGAAGACGAACCCCAACATTTGACAGCAATTCACGATCGCATTTTCTATAGCCACTGCGACCTCACACGGCTGTTAACGCTGTACCAGCAAATTTTGCAACCGCCCCAGCCAACAAAACCGGGGGAATCGCAGGGAGTACCAGCAAATTACTCTCCCGAAAAAATCGAATTGCAACTGTCAGGACTGGTTGTTAAGTCTCACGGTAAATTAATAGTTTCTAACCTAATTTATCAGTCAGTTTTTAATCGGTTCTGGGTTGAAAAAGAGCTGGGAAAATTGGCTCCGTACCGCTCCGCGCTAGCAGCATGGCTGGCTTCAGACCGCGAAGATGCATCGCTGTTATTGACAGGGGAAAGTTTGCAGTCAGCTTTGGATTGGGCTGCGAACAAACAATTAAGCCAAGAACACTATTGGTTCTTGAATCCCGATCGAACTTTTGAAGAAAAACCGACAGTCGTTGTCGCACAAGTTGCAGACAGCAGCGCAGACACCGATGCAGACAGCAGCATCCTCACCCCGCCCTCAGAGAGTGTTCCAACTGGCAGCAACGAACAGAGATTGTACGATCACATCGTCTCCTGCGTGGAAACAGAATCCCCCGCACAGGTGATCGAACGGTTCCGAAAGCTATTTATCGACGGCATGGGCTATCCCGATCGAGAGATTGAAGCAACTTTGTACAGTATAGTCTCCGTCAAGCGAGCAAATTACGACTTTAAATATATCCTCCACCGCTGCTGTTACATCCCGATTAACCGCTGGCAATTGCATTCCCAAAACCACTTGGCTATCGCAAAGTTGGTAGCTTTATTTAAGCAGACTTCTCCCCGATTCGGGATGGAATTTTACATAGTCAAGCGCTTGCAAGAACAAATAGCTTTCTTTACTAAAAGTGAAGAATTCCAGACCCTAGAGCGCTTAGTAAAAGCCTTAGATAGAGAGGCGGAACAGCAGAAACAAGATACAGATTCTCCTTTGGGCGAATTGATCTGTCGGTATCCTTATTTGTACGGCTATTCTCTACTGAGCAAGGACAGCATTGAGGAAGACCAACAAACCATCCAAAAACTGGCATTTCAAAGACAGCGACAATTTGAAACACATTTGTCTCAATATTTGAATTATATGGTTGAGCCGAGAAATACAGAAATAGGAATTGTGCAGCGGGCACCTAATCCCACACTTTTGAACGATGCAGAACTGCACTTAGCGGTCATAGAATTTGCCGGAAAAGTAGCAGGCGATCGCAGCTACAAAGAAGCGGCTCAATTTTTCCTGAGAGATTCCAGAAAAACTCCATCTTACGCCTCATTTAAAATGGATTTATATGAATATTTAATATCCTCGGTTGAACCCGAATACGGGGGTCGTCAATTTAATGACCGTTTGTACAAACAAATCAAAAATACATTGCCAGAAAATGACTCTGTGAAATTCAATAATCCATTGTTAGTTCGGACTTGCCACCAGTTGTTCAACTTCTTAGTAGTGGAAAATTCTCAACACCCCAGCCACTACGTTTTTTACGACTTGGTGTACAACCTCGGCGCCAGCAGGACAATGGGTTTGCTGCTGAAACTTGTACTGCTTTCGGGCAAAGTCAAACCCGAGTTGGAAAAGCGATTTTCTATTTTGTTCAATCACTATGAAGGTAAAGCTTCTAATGAAATTATGTGGTTTGTCAAATCCTTGGAAAATTTTAATGTGGCTTTGGTTATGAATTTTGGTAAGACGGATTTGTCTTTGGTTAAACAGCAGCTTATTTTGACTTGAGAATAACAAAATCGCTGGGACAGGGTTATATAATAGTATTAATAAAAAAAAATCCAGGAGAAACAAATGAAAGCCTTTGAAGTCACAGGGACGATCGACGAAAAAGGTCAATTAATTCTCGATCGACCTTTAACACTAGACACTCCGGGCCCCGTGCGAATCATCGTCCTCTTTCAGGAACCTACAGATGAAGGTGAAGAAGATCCCGACGATACTCCAGTTGAAGAAGTAAAAGCTAGTCTCAGAAGAGCGTTGCAGCAAGCTAAAACCGGACAAACCCGACCAATCTCTGAACTGTGGGAAAGAATCGATGCCGAATGAAGCCGAAGCAATCACTATCAGATTTGCGGATGACTTTGAAGCAAATTTGTATGCCCTCGCGAAAAGATATCGCAGTATCCGCAATGATGTCCAGCCCGTAATTGAACAAATACAGGCTGGCAATTTTATTGGCGATCGCATTCCCGGAATGGGCGAAGATTATATCATCTTAAAAGTCCGGGTGAAAAACAGCAACATCCAAAAAGGAAAAAGTGCAGGGTATCGGATGATTTATCAGATTGAATCGCCCGTCAGCGTACTTTTGTTAACCATTTACTCAAAATCAGATCGAACAGATATCAGTCTCAACGAAATCCGCAACATCATCGCCGACTTTGATGAAAACGAATAGCGGTGTATTATTATTAACTCTATGATTAGCTATCTCAAAGGCACAGTGGCCGATATCGCCAAAGGCAGCAACCGCGTCATATTGACTCTCGAAGTCAATCAAATTGGCTATGAAATCCAAATTTTGCCCCGCGTGACCGGTCAGTTGCCAGCATCCGGCGAAGTCGCCCAAATTTTTACCCACCAGCAAGTTAAGGAAGACCAAATCGTATTGTACGGTTTTGGCAGCGCGGCCGAACGCGATTTGTTTCGGCAGTTGACGAGTGTTAGCGGTGTCGGTGCTCAACTGGCGATCGCACTTCTGGATACTTTAGGATTGCAAGATTTAGTCCAGGCGATCGTCGGCGGTAACACCCGCATCCTCGCCAAAACCCCGGGCGTGGGTACAAAAACCGCAGAACGTCTCGCCCTGGAGCTCAAAAGCAAACTCTCGGAATGGCGCCAGCAAGCAGGTTTGACAACTTCAGTCGCCGCCGGAGTCCCCGCAGCTATTCAAGAAGAAGTCGAGATGATCCTGCTGGCGATGGGATACACTGCGGCTGAAGTCTTGCAAGCGCTGCAAACCCTCAGTCAAGACAGCAGTTTGTCCGCCAAAGGTGATGCGGATGATTGGATACGTGAGGCGATCGCCTATTTGAGCCGATAGTTTTCTGCTTAATACTATGGTTTTTGAGTGTGTCCTGTCTCAGCGTCAGTTTGAGGAGTTTCGCACTCGCCTGCAGGAACGGGTCAATTTGGATGAAGATAACATCCGTTTTTATGCTTTGTCAACGCGGGCGATCGGGCAGGTAGAAACTTGGGTTCTGGCCCGCCGGTGACTCAAGCGCCAACTTCGATCGTTGTCTAAAGTATTTTTTTTGACAATTGACAGCCAGGGAAATCTAGGTTAATGTTACCTCATTGCTAGATTGTAGTAGTAAATCCACAGAAGCAAAAATAAATTTGTAGTGTTAATTACTACTCAAATCAATAGCGCCAGTACCTAGAAAATTGAATAGATTAAAGTAGTGTTTTAGCAGTTCAATCATTTAGCTGTGCGATCGCCTCGCTAAATGGCTGAAACACCCATTCTGTTGTGTGGTCGTTCCCTTGTCCCGTAAGGGTTTCATCGATTTTCGGGAGCTGATTTTCGGCTCTAAGTGAGTTCAGCATCAGAGGCGATCGGAAACCGCTTCTGGAGCCTTTACTAGGCCAGCCTTTCACAACGAGGGGTCGCAATTCACTTTTCCCCGCAAGGGGATTGAAACCATCTGTATCGCATCCGTGAATGCTGATGCGAAGTTAGAGCGCCGAAATTCACTTTTCCCCGCAAGGGGATTGAAACTGCCCTTGGTTCCCATTGGCATACCCTTCATCCCACTGGTTACGTCGCAATTCACTTTTCCCCGCAAGGGGATTAAAACTACTTTGTCTGTCCCCCATTGACTGCCACTGGTTACGTCGCAATTCACTTTTCCCCGCAAGGGGATTGAAACGCGTTCGCCTCATTGACGAATATCTGTGCCCCAGTCGCAATTCACTTTTCCCCGCAAGGGGATTGAAACGCCTTCATTAATGCCTGGGATAGGGATACAGGCGCTAGTGTCGCAATTCACTTTTCCCCGCAAGGGGATTGAAACTAGGCCAGATGGCCGCCCAGATAAGGTTTTCTTTTCTATGCCGCAATTCACCTTTCTCCGCAAGGGGATTAAAACTTAAAACCTGCAAAAGACTTCGCCTACCAGGAAAAGACAATGCTTTCGCCTAGCGTGCCGGAGGCCGATCGCGCTGTAGGATAGAAAAACTGCCAATTTTTCCACTGCTATGCCTGAATCCATCCAGCAAGAAGCTCAAGCCATTGTGGATAGCCTTGCATTCATTCCCTTTGAGGATTGCATAGCCCTTTTTAAAGAATTTCGCGAACTTCCAATGAGCGCTGGGATCTACGCAGTCAAGCATCGCACCCTTGGAATCCTTTACATTGGCAAAACCAGAACCTTGCGCGATCGCTTTCGTAGCGGTCACAAAGCTTTACTTTGGGCATTTATTGAAGAATTGAAAGTCGCAGACATCCGAATCGTCTTTTACCAATTAGATTTCATTCAGTGGATACAGCTATCATCAGAGTTAGAAAGCCTAATCATCCAAGCTATTAACCCACCCTATAACGTGAGAATTCCAGCGAGGGACTAACTCTATGCAAACCCAGCCTGCTATCACCGGACATCTCTCCCCTGAATTAGCGCAAATCTTTCTGGAAGGATTACCCGCACACATTCGTACCGGACTGTCCATGCGAGCCAAAACAATGAACTATCCCGTCTGGGCAGTAATTGAAATGGCGATCTCCGGCTATCTGGATGAAGAGGCTCTATCCTTTGTCGATTGCAAGCCCAAGCTCGACTAGCGATCGTGCAGTCCGCGTGTGGGAGACTATCCCGTAGGGAATCGTTCTTTCCGCAGGAGAATGCGATCGCTATTACTACACAGTAATTAAACTTGCCATCCGAATCCTAGCGTCACGGGTAATCAGGGGCGTCGCAATTCACTTTTTCCCGCAAGGGGATTGAAACTCGGTCTGCGAACTCTTGCAGCAAAAATTTCATCCCGCACGCTGCAACCTTGTCCATTCCCTGTGGTACAATTGCAGATTGTGACATCGTACAAAAAAACATAAAATCAATTCATGGCTCTTACACAACAGCGCAAACAAGAAATCATGGGCGATTACCAAACCCATGAAACCGATACCGGTTCAGCAGATGTCCAAGTCGCCATGCTGACCGATCGCATCACCAAACTCAGCGCCCACCTGAAAATCAACCAAAAAGACTTCGCCTCCCGGCGCGGTTTGATGATGATGATCAGCCGCCGCAAGCGCTTGCTGGCCTACATCCAAAAGCAAAATGCCGATCGCTACAAAGCATTGATTGCCCGTCTAGGCATTCGCGGCTAAACACCAAAGCCAAAATTTGCGACAATATTCTTTAATCTTGGGCAAACACCAAGACTTATTGAAAAATGTTCGAGATTTCAGGTCAGAGATAAAATATGTCCTCCGAACCACCCCGCCAGCGCTTGCCCTTTGAACCGGCAACAAATCGTAAAAAAACGCCTAAAAAACCCCCAGAACCCCAAGCAAACAACGCAGCCTTAGAGTCTGATTCTGCAGGCAAGCAGCCCACAGCTAACAAAACCGGAAAACAGGCGCAATCCATCCCAGAAGCAGTTAGCAAACGCATGATATCCCGCATAGCGGTATTCTGCGGCATACCGACCCTCCTGGGAATTTCCACATTTTTTGTCAGCTATTTGATAGTCAGCAACGGCTTGTTCGATTTGCCCAACACAGCAGTATTGCTGGTAAGCATGGGCTGTTTTGGTCTGGGCGTTCTGGGATTGAGTTACGGAGTCCTCTCGGCTTCCTGGGATGAAGAAGTTTCAGGAAGCACTTTGGGGTGGGAAGAATTTAATACCAATTTTGGCAGGATGCGAGAAGCGTGGCGCGCCGCCAAGCCAAAAAGTTAATCATTAGTCATGAGTTATTAGTCATTAGTCATTAGCTAAAAAACTAAGCTGTTAACCATTAGCGAGTTTGTCCTTGGGGAGGGAATAAGAACCCACCCCACAACAATGCTAAAAATACTGATATAAATAGATTCTCGATCGCCATTGCATCTATTTTTCTCAGTGCATCAGAGTCATCATCCGTTTCTAGCCCCACTAAAAAGGCAAAAAAAATATGATTATTGTAATGAAAGCCGGCACTCCAGAAGCCGAGATCGATCGCCTAGACGAAGAGCTCCGCACTAGCTGGGGTTTGAAACCAGAAAAAATCGTCGGGCGTTACAAAACCGTCATGGGTTTGGTGGGCGACACCGTTGAGCTCGAACCGATGCAACTGCGCGAAATGAGCACCTGGATTGAAGAAGTGCTGCGAGTCGAAAAACCCTACAAGCGCGCTTCTCTGGAGTACCGCCAAGGAGAACCCAGCGCAGTAAAAGTTGCTACTCCTTTAGGAACTGTAACGATCGGCTTGCATCACCCGATCGCGATCGTAGCAGGCCCTTGTTCGGTCGAAAACGAAGAAATGATTGTTGAGACGGCAATGCGCGTCAAAGCTGCTGGAGCTCAATTTCTCCGCGGTGGCGCGTACAAACCGAGAACTTCCCCCTACGCTTTCCAAGGCCACGGCGAGAGTGCTTTGGGATTGCTAGCTGCGGCGCGGGAAGCTAGCGGTTTGGGAATTATTACGGAAGTTATGGATGCGGCGGACTTAAGTGCGATCGTAGAAGTAGCCGATGTAATCCAAGTCGGGGCGAGAAATATGCAGAATTTCTCGCTGTTGAAGAAAGTCGGAGCTCAAGACAAACCAGTTTTGCTGAAGCGCGGCATCTCGGCCACCATTGAAGAATGGTTGATGGCTGCCGAGTATATCATGGCTTCTGGCAATCCGAACGTGATTTTGTGCGAGCGCGGAATTCGCGGGTATGACAGGCAATATACACGCAATACCCTCGATTTGTCGGCGGTTCCAGTATTGCGAACCCTGACTCACTTACCGGTGATGGTTGACCCCAGTCACGGCACCGGTTGGGCGCAGTTTGTACCCTCGATGGCGTTTGCTTCGATCGCCTCCGGTACAGATTCGCTGATGATTGAAGTGCACCCGAATCCGAAAAAAGCTTTGTCTGACGGGCCGCAATCTTTAACACCGGATCAGTTCGACCAGTTGATGGAAGAATTGGCAGTAATTGGTAAAGTCATGAAACGCTGGCCGCAACCCGTGCCAGTTTTGGCATAGAAACAGGCGAAAGGCCTAACCTAAAATGCGATCGCAATTAAATCCCCGACTTCTTAAAAAAGTCGGGGATTTTGTTATTCGGTTTTTGGAATAGAGTCCCAGGGGCGATCGTACTTCTAGGAAAATTGGGAAATTTTGTATAATACATCTATCAATTAATTAGCGAGAGGGCTAGGAGTCATGGTAGGCATCGGAACCAAACTCACTTTAGAAGAATTTCTAGCTTTGCCCGACGGAGATGTATATTATGAGTTTGTAGATGGTGAAGCAGTTCCTAAAGTGTCTCCAAAAATTTTTCATTCCAGTTTACAGGGAGCTTTAAATTTCCTATTGCGTCTATGGAGTCGGGGAAAAGGTAGAGTCTTTCCAGAATTAGCGGTTCTATTAAAGCGTCAGGATCGAAACTGGGCTCCTCTACCAGATTTACTGTATATTTCTTATGAACGTTTACCGCGGAGTTATCGGCGGAATCAAGCTTGTCCCGCAATTCCTGAACTGGTGATTGAGATTATATCACCGGATCAAAGTATGAAGGAATTTGAAGAGAAGGCGAAAGATTATTTGGCGGCGGGAGTTCCGCGAGTTTGGGTGATCGATCCAGAAGCTATTTTAATAAAAAGCTTTTTCCCCGATGGTTCTAGTCAAGTTTATACGGATAATACACCGATTGTGGATGAGTTGCTGCCTGGTTTGGAGTTGACGACTAGACAGATTTTTGAAGAAGCGGAATTGATTGATTGATTGAGGGCGATCGTACTCTGTGCAGAATATCAGTGGTAGGGTGCGTGACAACGGGAAAACTTTAACTCGCGGCGGTGGGACTATTGACTGTCACGCAATGCGACAAAACCATAGTATTTACAAGGTACTATGGTTTTTTTGGGCTTACCCTCTAGTCATTGATTTAGCCAGCACTTTGATTTAGGATTGTTTCAATTTGATTTTGTACTTGTTCAAGTTCCCGACGTTTGTCAGCCAGCCAAACCTTTTCGGCTTCGCATTCTGCTTGATTTTGGCGATCGCGCTTTTCCTGCTGTTCTAATAAATTTTCCCACAGCGAGATCGCTTTTGACATCGCATCGCTATTCGCCTCAGTGCGATCGTTAAATACTGCAATAACTCTTTCTTGTACCTTCTCAAAAATAGACTCTGCCGATTCGCCAAATTTCTCAAAGCCTAACTCACAAACTTTTTCCTTAATCTGAGCTTTAACAGCATCGCCATCTAAAAAACTCCAGCCCAAACCGCCACCAGCACCAGCCGCTAAGCCACCTAAAATAACTCCTATAAAACCAAGTCCTGTAAAAAATAGCAACGCAGCACCAACTGCTGCACCAATTCCCAAACCCCCAAAAAATCCACCATCCTCAATCTCGCCAATTGATGAAGCTATTCCGCTCCCACTGCTGCCAATTCCGCCTAAGCTACCTGCTGTTGCTAAGTTATTGAATTGAGCGACCAGGCTAGTGCTGAGTTGCTGGTCAAACTGTTGAAATTCTTGCCGTATTGCATACATATCTTCACCGATTTTGCTGTCCAGCACTCCCATATTTTGTTTTAAAATAGACTGTACTTTTTGATTGGCCCAGTCATCAATTTCTTCGGTGAT
Source organism: Microcoleus sp. F8-C3 (assembly GCA_036704825.1). Classification (GTDB taxonomy): domain Bacteria; phylum Cyanobacteriota; class Cyanobacteriia; order Cyanobacteriales; family Microcoleaceae; genus Microcoleus. The sequence goes on from JAUBSN010000105.1 coordinate 25,253, forward strand.
GTCTCGTACAAATTGATCTGCATAATCTTTAGTCAACTTGTCTTGACTCATGATGTGTCCGTGTTCGGAAGTCCAGCGATGACTTTTTGCCATCAGGCGTTCTCCCAATCCTTCCGCCCATTCATTCCAAGATTCAAGAGCTTCTTCTAAAGATTGCTCCATCAATTCATTAGCTAACAATCTAATTTTAACCTCGCGACCGCTCACTTCCGCTATTTGTTCAAATATTTTCTGCTTATCTCCTTCATAAACTGTTAATTTCCCCTCTGACATTTCCCGCCATTGATTCAATTCCTCACAACCGATGTCAATAATTTGCTTAATTCCGGCGGCCGACTGCCGAAGTGCGATCGCCCCCCGTTCAACAGTCAGAAACTTCTCAATCGAATCAGTAAAACCCTGAAAAGATTTTAGATAATCCTCATTTTCATTGCCTGCTAAAATCGCTTCCAATGCAGATTGAGCAGAAATAAAATGAATCCGGTTTTCACTAGCCATCAAATTTTGACTTTTAACAATCGTTTCCACCCTTTTTCGTACCTGCTGGCGGCTCTCTTCGCGCCGCAGCAAATCGAAAAAATTAACTACCATAAAAATATTACCCGCGCCTTCGTTATTGCCATAATTGAGTTCTTTATTCGTAGAAGTTCACGGGGTTAGCGTGGCAGAAGAGAAGGAGGAATCTGACCAGAACGAGTACTCAAGACAGATTCAG
>JAUBSN010000106.1:0-7018 GCA_036704825.1 Microcoleus sp. F8-C3
CTACTGAGTATGCTTTCATTTGTATATTATTTTTAGTCTATTCTATTGTACCTCGTAACATCCGGAAGTGCTGTAATGCTGATTTTCCGACCCCAAAGTCGATCGCCCTCCATCCCCAGACTCTACGGCAAACGGCCGATCGCGCGCCCCCGTTCTGCCAAGCTCAAAATTTCCTGACATTTTCCTTGCTAAAACGAAGTCATTACGAGTATGATTTAGGGAAGAGCAAAACAGACCAACGCCATGAGGATAGAAGAAATACCCCTCAACCAGATTCGCCGCCCCCTGCCGCGAGTCAACGACCAAAGCAAAGTAGCCGCCCTCATGGAATCCATCCGCGAGGTAGGTTTAAACGAACCCATCGACGTGCTAGAAGTAGATGGTAAGTATTACGGATTTTCGGGCTGCCACCGGTACGAAGCTTGCCAGCGTCTCGGTTTAGAAACTATCCGCTGTAAAGTACGCCGAGCTACCCGTGCCGTGTTGCAGATGCACTTAGCCTGAGCCTCTCAATAGAAATTCACGACAGGCAAACATTCGATCGCCCAAACCTTTCTAAGATATTCGATCGGCAATCACTACTAACAAGCTAAAAACCTATGACTATCAACAACCACAAACAACATCTTTACCCCACCCGCATCGATATGTCAGCCGCCACCCGCTCTCAAGTCGTCGGGCTGCTCAACGCCACCCTAGCAACGACTCTGGACTTAAAAACTCAAGTCAAACAAGCTCACTGGAACGTTAAAGGCATGGACTTCTACCAGTTGCACTTGCTGTTTGACGAAATGGCAACAGAACTCGAAGAATACGTTGATACAGTTGCCGAACGGGTCACAGCTTTGGGCGGTTTGGCTGTAGGAACAGCCCGCACAGCCGCCGCAGATTCGATCCTGCCAGAATTTCCTTTCGACATTGTAGACGGCAAAGAATACGTGACGGCTTTGGCCGATCGCTACGCACCCTACGCCCAACACCTGCGAGTCGCCATCGACAAAGCAGCGGAACTCGGCGACGCCGATACAGCGGATCTCTACACCGAAATTTCGCGGACAATTGACAAGCGTTTGTGGTTCCTAGAAGCGCATTTGCAAGGTTCTGCGACAAGTGCAACAGCAGCCGCCCGCGAAAAAGTAGCCGTCAAATAGCAAGCTGTCAATAATTGAACTTGCATCTTCATAAATTGCGAAACTGCTGTGGGGCGGGCCGAACAGCCCGCCCCAAAAATGTATTTCGTTAAGGCTCATGACAGTTTACGATCGAGAATATGTCCATTTATTAATTTGGATGAGTTTTTCGTGACTGCCAATATTCCAGATTATGCTCCTCAAATGCAACGCCTGATGGAACGAGCGGGGCTTGCGAGCGATCGAGAACTCAGCAAAAAAGCAGGAGTTTCCGAGATCCAGCTAAGTCGCCTGCGTCGCGGCTTAGCTTTGCAAACCCGAGCCGACATCCTGCTCAAAATCAGTCAAGCTTTGCAAATTTCCTTAACCGAACTGCTCGCAACCTTGACGCCAGACTGTGTAGAGTTAGAACAGGCACCACCGACTGCCCTAGAACAAGAATATCAGCGCCTGCAAGCTTCGATCGAACACCAGCGAGAATCTTTGATGCAGGAATTCCAGCTATCTAGCGTGCAAATTTTAGAATCTTGGATGTTGCAGTGGCCGACTGCTGCGAGCAAAGCTCAGGAAAATCACAACTTGCGGGCTCAGAAACTACTGCCCTTGCTGCGGCCAGTCGAGCAGTTATTGGAGCATTGGGGAGTCGAGTCGATCGCCCCAGTCGGAACCCAGATTCCCTACAACCCCCAACAGCATCAGCTCATGGAAGGAACAGCCGAGCCCGGAGAACCCGTCAAAGTTCGCTACACAGGCTACAGACAAGGCGACAAACTCCTCTACCGCGCTAAAGTTAGCCCAGTTTGATTAATACCAGAAGGCATTCGGCAGAACCAAGATTGTCCCGATCTCAAAATTCACTCCCGGCGAAGCGCTGCGACTCCGATGGCGTTACGATCCGCGGCGAACACCATCTTTTGCGCTCAAAACTATTCTCCCGTTCTCAGGCTCTGGCCCTTTCCCCCTCTCTTATTTGGATCGGAGTCCATCTCGCAGCTATACTAGCCTAGTCTGGCTAGAAATTCTGACATTCCCACCGCAAAATATGAGTCCTGTAGTTAAAATTATTCAGCCCTCTGGCATTTTAGACGGCACCAAGGCAAGTCAATTCCGCCAAGAGATTAGCGACCTAGTGGAAGCGGGAGCCGATGTGGTATTGATAGACTTCACTGATGTGACATTTATGGATAGTTCTGGTTTGGGCGCTTTAGTCTTGGCGCTCAAAACAGTCCGGGCCGCTGGGAGTCAATTAGTTGTCTGTTCTATCAACGAGCAAATCCGCATCTTATTTGAACTCACCAGCATGGATCGAGTTTTCGAGATATTTCCGACCCGCGAAGCTTTTAATAGCAAAATTCCTTCAACTAACTAAATCTTTTGGCTGCTGCCTTCTTGCTATTTGGTCGCAGATGCACTGCCAGAAGTCAGCTAGCCAAGGTTTACCTTGAGTAAAGACCAATCATCATCAAAAACTGCTTTAGCGTTCAACTTTTGAATGTAGTTCAAAACCAGCTCTAACTGGTCGGCACTTGCACCGTTGTAAGCTGCTAACAGGTCTACGAAAGGGTCAAGCCCCCAGATATTGCCGTCAGGTTGGTGGATCTCGTATACCCCGTCGCTAAAGATGTAGAGAGTGCTCAAATCCTCGACATCGCAGCAATTATCGACATAGGGGGCGTCGGGGAACATCCCGACCGGCATTCCGGGGGTTTTTAATCGCTGGATTTTAGCGGTGCTCGCAGGGGACTGGGAAATCAACACGGCCGGTGGATGGCCCGCGCTGGCGTAAACTAGCTGGCGAGAAATGCGGTTGTAAACGCCGTACCAAATGGTGAAATACTTGTCATTTTGGTAGCTCATCTGGAAGGTGGTGTTGAGGGCGCGCAAAACGTCGCTGGGTTTGTAGTAGTCTATGTTGGGGAGCGCGCGCGATCGCAGCAAATTCAAAACTGCCACAGAAGGCAGCGCCGCCCGCAAACCGTGACCGGCTACGTCTAGCAAGTAAATCGCCAAATAATCGGCATCTAGCCAGTTGTAGTCGAAGCAATCTCCCCCCAACTGCCGGGAGGGAATGAATTTTGCCTCAATGCTGATAGGTTCCGTCATCGGATCTGGCAGCAGCGATTGCACGTACTCGGCTGCCTCGGCTAACTCTGCTTCCAGACTTTGCTTGGCTATTTTCAAATCTCGGCTGAGTTGGTGCAGCCTCAATCCGGCGCGTACTCTCGCCTGTAATTCGTTGAGTTCGATCGGCTTCGAGATAAAATCGTCGGCACCGGCGTCGAGCCCTTTGACTCGATCGGCGATCGAACCCAAAGAAGTCAGCAAAAAGAATTGTGTAGTTGACAGATCCGGATCTGCCTTAACTCGACGGCAGACATCGATGCCCGTCAAGCGCGGCATGATCCAATCGCAAATTATCAGGGCCGGACGCAATTTTTGCGCCTGGGCTACACCGTCTTCGCCATTGCTTGCTACTGTTACTTCGTAACCCTGTTTTTTCAGGGTTCTTCTCAGCAGTTCTTGAACAGCCGTATCATCGTCAATAACCAGAATTTGAAACATGGGCACTTAGGTACTACAAGTTTTTCAAGGTCTGGGGGTCATTTAAAATATATCCTGTCAGCGCCCTTGTCTGAGATTGAGTATAGTTGATTGACATCGCTTTCGAGGTAATTGCTTTTGACGGCGGGTCGTTGAGTTCAATTTACGTTAAAATTTGAGATAAATTTGGCGCGATCGAACTTCACTCAGTTTATACTCAGAATATAAATTTTTATAGACTTTTATTGGTCACAGGCGCTGGTTGACATGGAAGTGCTATTTATGGTATAGTGACTAACCTATTAGTGGACTAGACATCGATCGAGGGCCCACCACAGCTAGTATCCTCAAACTACCATTCAATTTTGCCGCCGTTGTATTTTGTCTCATGGTATTTTTTCTGGTTGTATTTTGCCCGCTGGCCGATGAAGAACTTCTGTGGTGAGCGTGATTGAATTAAAGGGTTCCGAAAAGTTGCCGATGCTAAAAAAAGCGGATCTTCAAGTCAATACAGGTCTGAATGGATTAAGCTGGGTTTTGTCGTGGTTTGCACAATTGTATGACTCGCGAATTCCTACAAGCGTGTGGATACGGTGTCAGTTAGCTTTGGCTGAGGGCTTTACGAATGCGGTGCGTCACGCCCACAAGGGCAAACCAGCGGATTTGCCTGTTGACATTCAGGTGGCTGTGTTCGCTGAATCTTTAGAGATTAAAATTTGGGACTCGGGCGATCCGTTTGATTTAGAGAAAAAAATCAAAGATATTTCGGAAACAGTCGATATTCACTCTCCGGGCGGGCGGGGTCTAAAATTGATTAAAGACATCTCAGACAGTATTAGTTACGAGAGAACGGCTGACGGACGGAACTGTTTGTCGATCGTCAAAAATTATTCCCCCTGTATCGACGATCGAAAATAACACTAATATTTTTAGCGGGTAAGGGTTGAGGGCTACCCTCAACAGTTCCTTAAGAACCGTGCGTGACTTTTAAGCTGCGTAGCAGTTTATTATATGTTGATTTGACTGCACCGCCCTAGATACTAGCAATTCCCATAGCATCCGTATTTCCTGTTCTTCCGTACTTAGTGCCCTAAAATATTATGGCACTGCCGTCCGAAGGAGATTAACTCGCAAAGGAGGTAATCTCGGCGAGAGTCCCTATTGACCTAGATTTTCTCAAACGGTTCACAGGGGCGGATGAGGCAGAAATCTGATTTTTTATTGGAGCAGATTAGTTTGCTTCTCATCTGGGTAACATTAACGAGAGAGCGGATTAGCTGGAGAACCAATGCGAAAAAGGATCGTAAAAACATTATCATTCAATAATAAACGATTCCCAAAAACATCATCACCATAATCATATTGCTTATTTTGCCAATTGAGGGATAGGGTAGGACTGTTGTAGTTATTTTCCAGTTGCCAACTTACACTAGCACCGTAGAGAGAGCGAGTGGAGTTTTTATCGATGGGGGCGATATAACCAGACACAGTGAGAGTGCTTAGAGGACGGATGGTTAACTCAGCCAGTAACCGATTGTCGTAGGAATTGGGTAGGATATCACCAAAATAGTTGGTCAAACCCAGAGAAAAAATTCCCCAATTCAGACGAGCGCTAACGGCTACTTCACTAGCGGGTGACAGACTAACTACATCACCAATTCTTGTTTCTCGATCGAGAGCATAATTGAAGCCAGTTGATAAGGTTAAATTTGCCCGCCTACTGAAGCGAAATGTTTTAGCCACACTCCCCCAAATTTGGCTGTAATAATCGCGATCGGGGTTGAGATAGGCAATCGCACCGCCGCGAAAACTCCAATTGTTTAGCGTGTTTCTCGTGTAATCAGCACCCAGGTAGAGTTTGGGCTTTTCTGAAGCAATCGCGCCCGTATAGTATCGCAGGATATCTTCACCTCCCGTCCAGTTTCCGGTAAAGCTGAGATGAGGATAGTAACGGCTTTCTTCCCGATAGATACTTTCTCTAACAAAGTTGACATCTTGCTGTAAAAAACCTAAATAAACTTGGGCATAAAAATTCTGTAAATTGGCAGTAGAATACTGATTTTGGTTAACCGCAGAGAATAACTGTACATTGGTATTTGCTCCACCTTCTGCACCAGCATCGACAAGGGTGACTTGTGGCCCTGTGGGATCGTAAAAGATTCGACCATCTTCAAGAGCGCGATCGATCACGGGAGAAAGACCGAGCCAAAGGCTGTTATAATTCGCTCTAGGAACTTGATTTAAGCTGGTGACATTAGGCGTTAAACTTTCTGCGCGTCCGATTCCGGCGGAATATATCGTAAAACTACTGCTGGGTAAACGAGTATTATTAGCGGCTAAAAATAAGTTGCGGTTGATATTAGTATTAACTGGATTTTTACTGCCTTCTAGGTCAGGAATGACATCGGGTAAAATTTGCGCGCCCGCTTGAATTGCCGTATTTACCCAGCGATTTTCATCATCAACAAATAGAGTAAATCCTCGAATCGTCCGTCCTAAAACGGCTTCTCGATCGTTGGCTTTAACCACTTGACGAACTCGGGAAACAGTACCTGCAATTGTATAGTCAATTTCTTCTTTTCTCTCAACTTTTGTTTTTTGGGATTGGCTGTTTCCCGGATAAGCACCCGAATTGGGAAAATAAAAATCGACGCCAATCGGTTGACTGCTGGTTCCGCCTTGAAAGCCGGGAAGCTGCATAAAAGCCAAAGTTTCTGGCTTGACAACCTCCCCTACCTGAGACGTTTGAAAGACGCGGGTAGGTACGAAAAACTCTGGATCTATACTATTGCGATCGATAACTAAACCTGGGGTATAAGTACATTGTTGGTCACTGGGAGTGTTGGGAAAAATACAAGCCCCCGTTAAACTCATTTGAATTTCTAACCCCGTCATGGTTTGGGGTGCGGTAGTTGTGGTTGTAATTGTTCGTTCTAGGGGAACAGTCCGCAGTTGCAAATAAGTGCCTTTTTGGTCTACTCTATAAATATTATTTCGGCTTAAACTTTCACTGACTCGACTGTTAAGTTTGAGAGTGCCATTAAAAAAAATATCGCTGTCTGTGGTGTCAGCAAAAGTATGGAAACCACTAAACTCCCATTCAGTTAGATGGCTGATGGGAATGTCATTGAGAGGTAAAGTGGTCGTGAAGGGGCTAAGTTTTTCGTCGGGCGCGATTCGAGGTGGAATAATGTAATCGGGGTCAGTAGATGGGACAGAAGGTTGGGGTAATCCGTTAGGATTATTAGGTGATGGGGGTTTTGTGGGTTGAGGTTCAGAGGCTAAATTTGGGGATGAGGGTTCTAGGTTTGTAGCAGAAGTAGACCAGTTTGGTGTTTCTGATAAAG
>JAUBSN010000106.1:7118-24873 GCA_036704825.1 Microcoleus sp. F8-C3
GGCTAAATTTGGGGATGAGGGTTCTAGGTTTGTAGCAGAAGTAGACCAGTTTGGTGTTTCTGATAAAGGGGTGGCTTGTGGAAGGTCGGAAACACTTGTTGGAACGCTTCGAGATGGAGTAATGTAATCGGGGTCAGTAGATGGCGCAGAAGGTTGGGGCAATCCGTTAGGATTATTAGTTGATTGGGGTTTTGTGGGTTGAGGTTCAGGGGCTAAATTTGGGGATGAGGGTTCCAGGTTTGTAGCATAAGTAAACCAGTTGGGTATTTCTGATAAAGGGCTCGTTTCTGGAAGGTCGGAAACACTCGCAGCAGAGGCATCCAGTTGATTGGATGTGTCGAGTAAATCGGAGCGAGTTTCTGCTAAGGCTGGAGTTGAGTAAGCAATGCTAAGGAGAGTCAAACCGACGAGAATACTACCATTGTATGCTGTTGAGAGGAGCGCAGTAGGGTTAGCGATAAATTTGAGGAAGTTAATTATCATTAGAAGCGCCGCAATTAGGGATTAAATATATCAGTTAATACAGTAATTCAACCCTGAGATCCTGATGATTTAATCACAATTCAATTTGTGGCTTTAATATTGTTATATAGCGCGTCTCAATCATTGGTACAAATATGTAGGGGTAGTGCCCCCGTACAAACCCACACGGATCGGGGCCAGGGTGGCTTTATTGTGGGGAGAAGAAATCTGAAACGACAGAAAGCACCGCTCAAAGCTCGCGTCTGGGACGCAACTGTTATATTAATAAAGGTACGTAGTTGGGCTTTAGCTCTCTTTAGACGTATAGATAAAGAGGGCTAAAGCCCAACTACGTACCTATTTCTAGGATGACAATTAATCCACCCTGCTTTTTAAGGGGGGTTAGGGGGGATCGGTCTTCAGTGAACTGTATTGAATTCTAAAATTAAAATTAAGGGTGCGCTAACGGAAGTTAACGCACCTGATAATTTCATGTAACATCTAAAACAGGCGCGCTAGCGCTAAAATCCGCCGCCCCAATCAAAGCAGAATTCGTGTTAACTAAAGAAGCGAGGGTGACTCCGGTTGATGCAATTTTTATTAAGGTAGAAGTGCCACTTTGGGCAATCTGTAAAGCGCCAAAAGTTAAACCTCCATCTAATCGGATTATGTCTACGCCATCTTGGAAATTGTAGATGGAATCCAGACCCATTCCTGGTGCTAAGACAAAGGTATCAATCCCTGCATTACCATAAAGCCGATCGCTCCCTGCACCGCCATTGAGGATATCGTCACCATCACCCCCATAGAGGATGTCATCACCCGCATCGCCGAGGAGTTCGTCGTTACCCGCATCACCGTAAAGGCGATCGCTACCATTACCACCATTTAACACATCGTTATCATTGCCCCCGTAGACAATATCATTGCCATCCCCACCATCTATGATATCGTTGCCAGCTTTACCATAGAGGATATCGCTTCCTCCACCGCCATTCACTCGGTCTACACCCGCAGTCCCATTGAAAATGTCGTTATTCGGTGTTAGGGAGACAGACTCATCGAGATCGTTAATATTAATTTCTAGGGGTAAAATAGACCTTTCGGAGAAAAACCCATCCGTATTCCAATAAAACGTTTCGGTTTCCAGCAAGATCGAGTAAGCGGCCTTTGTTTCATAGTCCGGGGAAATGTTGATTTTTAGTGAGTTCTTGTCGAGGCTGAAAGAACTGTAATCAGGGAATTCAGGATCAGGCAAGATACGGTTGTAGAATATCTGTGTGTGTGTTTCCGGGTCAAATGGGGGCAAATAAGTGACTATACTGCCAGCATCAACGTTTTCATCTATAGTGATTGCAGTTGTTGGTGTCATGGGTTTTACCTGTAAAATTAGTGGGTTAGTCATTGGCGGAACTTAGAGATTTTCTAGCTCCTAATGGGACTTAGACAAGAAAAGGCTTAAAAATCGCCTCAAACTTTTTTAGAGGAAGTATTGCCAAAAAACTCTGTTCACAAGGATCTCGGCTGACTGCCGGCTTCGAGAGTCGCTGAGATCCTCAGATTAGAAGTAAAAGGCAATGTTGAGAGATTGGCAGTTAGCTTCCCAGCTAACCACTCACAACAGTTCTAGGGAACCGTATCAGCCAAAACATTCCCAGTAGCAGTACCCAGTTGAATCTGGAACCCGGCGTTGGCGGTGAAGGTATTCCCTTGATTAGTGAGGATCTGGGTACCATCCTCCATTGTTGTGTTGTAGCTAGAGCCTGACGGGTCGCCAATACCACCCATATTCAGTTGTCCGGAAGTACCTAATGCAAAAGCCGAGTTCTGTAAACCAAAGGTATTGCCCGTGTAGTTGAAAGCATGGGCCACAGCATCTCGTTTACCCACAGCAGCCGAGACAGCCACACCTGTAACCCCAGTGCCGCCAACAGTGAAAGCCGCAGAACCTGCCACACCACCTTCACCGGCACGGGCTACGGTAGCGAAACCAAAAGCATTGAGAATAACGAGACCACTAACGAAAGCAATACGACGAATCATCATTTTTCAACTCCAGGGTTGGTTTTTTGTGTTCTATTAGTTAGACGTTTCCCGAAGGTGATTTGTGAATTATTCAGTCTTTAGATAGAGGGCATCTCTAACTTTTGGGGGATGACGCGGTTCGAGGGAGGATTTGACCAATTCCTGCTACGCAGTCCATCTCTTCCTGAAAATCTAGATAGACGAAACGGGATGCCGAATTTTTCCATGCCAAATTCCGCCTAGCGCCATATCGCGCCTAGCGCCAGTGATAGAGAAAGCGGGAATATAGCCGATTGCAGCGGGGCAGCATTAATGCCGCCTGCAGGCCAATAGCTTTTGGCTTTCCCAAGACTCAGAAAGCAATCCGCTGTAAAAACTGATTTAAAGCGATTTTCTCCCTGCCTATTTTTCAGATGGAAGAAAGCCAGCCGCCGCCACTGTCTGCCCACATCCTCCTGTACAGTGGAAAAAGCGATACAGAAGACGCACCGTTGCGCGATATGCCTCCGGCACCCTGGCCCGATCGCATTTCTCGCGATCGAACATCGATCGAGTATTGGTTTTCTCCGTTGAGACACTGGGAATACAGCGGATTGCAGTCGCTGATGGTACAACAGCCCTGTGCGGGCTGGATTAATGCAGCCCGCACACCAAGAGCTTTTTGGCTTTCCCCAGACTCAGAAAGCAATCGGCTGTAGGCGTTAGGGGCGATCGCTTTTTCGCTGTCATCCCCCAGACTATTTGCCAAAATCCGTAGGGGCGAATAATCGTTCGCGCTTAGATGCAAAACACACACTGCCGCTTCTTGCTTTTCCTCACCGGCAACAATTTCTCTTTCTCCTATGTCCCCATCAGATTTAGCATTCACTAAAACCGATTCTTGAATTTCCCCACCTGCAACAATTTCTCTTTCTTCAATCTGCTCTGTAACCGTTTTTTTTTCAACAATACTCTGAGACTTTTTCCCTTTTGCAGACTGAGGAGAAACCCTCGACTTAGGATTAGACAAATCAGAATCTGTCCCATCTTCCCCGAAATTTTCATTGAACCGCTGACGCAAAATTGCCCGCGCCTGGGAAATCCGCTTGCGGACGTTATCGTAAGATATACCAAGCTGTTCGGCAATATTTTGATAAGATAGCCCGGATTCAAAATGGAGCATAAAAGTCTCGCGCAATCTATCTGGCAACTCATCTATTGCGCCGCGAAAAAATAATTCGACTTCTCCCCGGATAGCAGCGCGAACTGGTGTTTCTTCTTGGCTGATTAATTCGGTTTCGTTTCCTAAAGCAATGGTGTCTAAACTGTCAACTCCTACTGCACTTCTGTTGCGTTCTCGATGGATATCGGCGCAGAGGTTATAAGTCAGTTTGGTTAACCAAGCCTTAAAGTTTTTGATATCATCCGTACCATCTCTTGCTTTCTCCCAAGCTTTCAGCATCGCCCGACTGAGGGCATCATCAGCATCGGTTGGGTTGCCCATCCACTTGCGACAGCAACGGTAAAGGTAATCTTGATTATCTTGCCATAATTTCCAAAAAGCTGAATCTATATCTGGAGTGCATGAGCAAGAGACTGATGCAGAACTAGAAATTAACATCTGTGGGTGCCGAAACTCTAAGTGGACAAACAACTTGCGATTAATTTAGGCAGTAATTTACCTAGCCTTAGATGCACCTATCGCTATGTTGACTCACCACTCAGGCTCATGTCAGTCGGAAAAGTCGGATCTTTAAAGTCGGAAAAGTCGGAAAAGTAGGATCGTCGCCGCTATGAGTGCATAGCTGAGACATCCCTTTGGCAGTTTTAGGATTTACGCCAACGGCTTTTAAACGCTATTGGTAGCGGCAAGGTAAAACCTAAGCACTACAGATAGAGTTTATGGATAATTTCTAAATTTAATGTCACCAAGCTAAAATCTGAACTTTAAGATTTAAAATCCTTTGACAGAGGATTAAGCCACAGCAAAATTGTCTGTTTTAATTGATTTAATTCTCGATACACTTCTTGTTTGACCCATTGCCCGATCGCGTCGAAGGGTGTAAAAATTTGACCCACAGGCCAGCTAACATCCTGCCCCAAGGGCGTTTGATGGTTGCCAGTCAGAGTCTGAACTGTAATCATGTCGGGAAATCGTGCTTTTAGCAGTTTGGTCAACAGCAAGGTTTGGTCGATGTTGTCGCCGTTAAATTTGACTAAAAGATTGCGCCGGATTTGATAGCTATTTTGGACGAGGCGATTAGTCTCTTGCGGAGAAGGGGTAAACTCGACGTTAAAGACGGGGGAAATTTGCTCGACGATCGGGATTGCTTCTGATGCGGCATAATTGTTGAACGAAATCAAAATATTGCCTGCCCTTTCTACGTCAAATACAGAACCGATCAGCAAGTGCAGTTTGCATCCCATGCTGTGTCCCATGCCGTAGATGGGGAGAGAGGAAGATCGCAGCAATTTAGTGGCCCGCAGGCGATCGAGGGCATTTTCAAATTTGTTGAGGACATCGCGGGCGATCGCAATATGATCCAAAGTATTGACAAACGGCGTTGCTACTACAACATATCCTTGGTTCCCCAAAGCTTCTAACAGCCAGCGATAGGTGAGTTGCGGTGCAGTCGCCACAAATGCACCGCCGAGAAAATGTACGATCGCGATCGGTCTTGAAGGAATTAATACCCAGTTGCCAGAAATTTCTTGCCAGTCCATAACTTCAATCTAATAATAAATAAAAAGGCGATCGTCCTCGGAAGGTAGAAGGCAGAATTTTTGATAAATTTTTGCTTTTATTTTCTGCTTCAAAAAGGGGTTTGCTACCCATTTTTTTATTCAAAAAACTTTCCTTTTTACTTATATAGCGGTTCGAGCGAAAGATTCGCGGACGTTGTTGGGATGCGAACCCTATACGTTGAAGTGGTTATATAATCTGTCAATCATACCTCACCATGCTTGAGAAAGGCTATACATTATTTATTCTAACTGTTGTGGAGGCAAATAGCACGGCTGGCTATCGCTGCTGTTTTCGCCCTGTATACGGTTGAAGCTGGCGGCCGAATAAATCAAGGCTGACATCCGATCGCAGCTTTCAAAGATTTGTACATACTCTCCCACCGCAAGGCTGCCAGCGGCTGTAGCTGGTTTGGCGGGTGATTGACCCGACAGAATATTAACAGTCAAATACGGCTCAAAACCACAATGTCGCGTATTAACCAGCCCTTGGGCGATCGGCATCGATTCGGCTTGATTGGCAGCACCTAATTTCTTGATAGCGCTCCGGACAGTGTTTGATGGCTTACCTACTGAGAATAAAGGTTTTACGGATCTCAGTACGATCGCAACGCTTGCCGAAGCATACTATAGGCCAACGATAAATCTCGGGTTTCAGACTATGAGTTCAAAACGGCCTGGGCTTTGGAAAAAGCACCAAGTATATGTATAAATATAAAGTTAATTCTCAGCTTTCTTGAAAGTGCGATCGCGTCCGCTCCATTTGAGATAAAATACTTATAAAGAGTGTTTATTTATAGATAAATTTCCGCTAATTGGAATGTGACCAGTATGGAAGTAACCGAGCTGCTCAAAGAGTACGAAAATGGAAACAGAGACTTTGCTGACGCAAACCTCAGCGGAGCAAATCTCAGCGGAGCTATGTTGGTGGGAATAAATCTTTCGAGAGCTAACCTCTCGGGAGCTAACCTGAGTCGGGCGCATCTGACAAAAGCAGAACTCAACGGCGCAAACCTTTACAGGGCAAATCTGAGTTTTGCCAAAATGGGCCAAGCCAGACTAGCGGACGCAGAGCTTACAAAAGCCAATCTCAGCGGGGCTTTCCTCGTCAAAGCAAAACTGCCCAGGGCCAAGTTGAGTGGCGCCCAACTCATCGGTAGCAACCTGCGGAGCGCCATCCTCTGGAACGCCAATTTGTGTACAGCCGACATGCAATTCATTAACCTGCGGGGCGCCAACCTCACGGGAGCCAACCTCAACTGGGCCAACTGCGGAGGCGCAAAACTCAGCGGTGCAAAGCTTTTTGGCGCTCAACTAACAGGCATATATCTCAGGAAAGCTTACATCAACGGCATCGACCTGAGCAGGACGGATCTCAATGGCGTCAACCTGAGCGAAGCTAAACTCAACGGGGTAAACCTGGAAGGCTCGAACTTGTTAGCTGCCAATCTCAGCGGGGCTCAGTTGCGGGGCGTCAAGTTGATGGGAGCAGATTTAACCAGGGCAAATCTGGTGGGAGTTTCTTTGGTGCAGGCAAACCTCGATTGGGCTAGGCTGTGCTATGCAGACTTGAGCGAAGCCGACTTGAGCGGGGCAACATTGACGGGAACCAACTTTGAGGGTACTCAGTTAGCCGGATCGACAATGCCGCCATCTGCGAGCAATGATGTCTACTTAACAGCAGCACGCGATGTCGCAGCTTAGGCAACGCCAAAAATTAATTTCGCATCCGAGGGCGACTCTCGCATTGGTTTAACTGTTTAACTTTTGATGCAGACATCATTACTTTTGTCAGAGAGTTGCACCGGCAAGAAATTTACTGATATTTGCGAGAGTTTGTAGCTTCACCATTGAACTCACCCGATTAATTTCGCGACTCGCAAAGCAGAGGTAATGGCTCCTTCGTGCAAACCATCCCCCAAATAAGCTCCCGCATGATAAGTGTTGTTCTCGCCATTAGTCTCGATAACTTCATCTCGATATCGAAAAGACTCGACTGTATACAGCGGCGTGTGATGTTTCTGAATGTGAATAATCTGCTTTTGGGCGATCGACTCCTCGAGTTGAAAAGCTAAACTGTACTCTCGCGGCGAGGAGATGCCGCAAAGCTGATTCAAACTAGCATTATATCCCCATCCCTTCTCCGTCTCGAAAAAATCAAATTCAGATAACTTGCGGATGCCGTAGCGATCGTACATCGATGTATCCGAATGCAGTACAGTGGTTGCATAATTGCCTTTCCACGCGGAAAACCGCTTCGTTTCCGCCTCCGTCGGGTCTGACAACAGCCTCATCACTTGGTCTGGCGGCATCGCAAAAACCACCTTATCAAATTCCTGGATTTCCCCATCAGAAAGCACAATTTTTACAGCATCAGCACTTCTAAAAATATTGGCAATCTCCACATTCAGCAGTATATCGCCCTTAAATCGCTCCAAAATCTTTTCAATGTAAGAATACACCCCGCCTTTAATCCTCACCCAGTTGACCGAGGCATATTCGCGCAAAACAGGCATCGCTAATTCTGCCGGAAAATTGTCGAGCAATTCAAACGGTATCGAGTAGCTGTACATCGTCAGCAACTTCAGCCAATAATTGCGGACGCACGAGCTTTTCAAAGACTCCGAAAGCGGTACATCGTAAAAATCGTGCTGTTTAGCAAACCGCATTTTTAAAATAAATCCAGCCGAACGAGCGTAGAGACTATCCAGTCGCAAATACTCGATCAGGCGTTGGATTCCGGTGAAATTTTTCCGGATAGAGACCGCAGATAAAAAATGGCTGCCATCTTTAAGAAACAGCGCTGAACCAATCTGCACGGGTTCTAATTCAACGCCTAGTTCCTGCATCAAAGCCACGAAATTGTAAAACACAGTGGGAAATTCCAGCACCCCATTTTCTAATATTTCACTGCACTCAGATTGATTGGGCGCAACATTTTTGTTCAGCGTCCGAATGTGCCCGCCTAAAATCGGCTGCTTTTCCAATACAGTGACGTGATGTCCCTGTTTATCGAGCCAGTATGCTGCTGCCATACCGCTCGCTCCGCCCCCAACAATTGCAATTCTCATAGTTCACTCCTAGATTGATTGATAGAAGGAAGTTCGGCAAAGGATTGTGTAACGGATGTAACGGATGTAAAGGATAGAAGGAAGAAGGAAGTTCGGCAAAGGATTGTGCAACGGATGTAACGGATGTAAAGGATAGAAGGAAGAATGAAGAAATTCTCGTTCCCACGTTATACCTGGAAACGCATTTCACTTTTGCTGTGCCTCGGCATTTTTAAGAGGAGGCAGAGCAAGAGTGAAATTCATTCCTTGGCACAGCCAAGGAACCAGATAAACGAGATAATGAGAGCAGAAATGAGAGATTTTTAAGAAGAGGCAGAGCAAGAGTGAAATTCATTCCTTGGCACAGCCAAGGAACGAGAGAAACAGGAAAATAACCAATGCCCAATTTTCCTTAGCCTAAAATCGCATCGCCGGATAAACGTTGATAAAGCAGCGCCCCCGTCCAAAATGTCGGTGCAAAGCCTGGATAGCCCGAGGAGGCGTTGCAGAAATAGAAATTGTTGAGGGATGTTTCGTGATTTAGCCGATCGACCCCCATGTTGCGCGGCGTCAGGCTGGAACCGTAGGAATTACCGTTAGGACACCAACAGAAGCGCTCGTTAGTCGTCGGACTTCCGGTAATATGAAACACCATGTGTTTGCGAAAATTCGGAACATAGTGTTTTTCTACCACATCTAAAATCGAGTCCAGAATCTCTTGTTTCTTCTGTCTGTAAGCTTTGCGATCCGTCTCCCAAAGTTGTTTAAAATAGCTGTAATTAGCAACAGTCAGAAATTCGACAATTTGACAATCTTCTGGACAATCCCGTCGCGCTTGGGTCAGTAAAGTTGGCGTTGTAATTGCAAAACTCGGACGAGAAAAATCATTTTGCTCATACATTTGAGCAAAAGCTTCATTTAGATCCAAGTGTTCCGAATGAAACGTATTCCACTTGCCAAATCCATAGTCTCGGAGATCGATATCTTTGACAGCGCAGTACACCATGTAGTTAGATGCAGAATACTCATAGTTGAGTTTCCGCCGCACTTTTTTAGAGAACAGTTCCTCTCCAATCATCTTGGCCGCTCTTTTCGGGTCGAGGTTGCAAATCACCGTGTCGCCCGTGAATTCATGGGTTTGATGCGCGGTCAAATCCATCGCTTCAACACCAGTTACTGTTCTGTTTGTGACTCTAAAATTCGTGACTTCATGGTTTAGTAGAACTTTCCCCCCGTTGGATTCAATGACTTTAACTAAAGAATTGATGACATATTCAAAATGCTGCGTCGGGTAAAATGCACCTTCTTGATAGCCTCTAAACAAGGCAATCCAAGCATAGAAAGAAAGCTGATTTGGAGGCAGCAAAAAGTCCGGCCATTGCAGGGCTAATAGGGTTTGGGCGGCTTGCGGGAGTTGGAACTTGTCGAAAACGTCCTGAAGTGTACTGTTGAGGTGTTGGACGGCACAGAATACGTCACCGAAGTTTTTGAGCAATTCAATTGGTTTGACGGGAGGAGCGAGTTTTCTGAGTCCTTCGCCGGTTTTCTCGACTTCGTTGACGAATTGGCGAATTCTCTCGCCCGCTTCGGGAAACAGCGCCGACAATCGCCGGATCAGTTCCTCTGGTTCGGAGGGAATATCCAGCGCATACCCAGGCATTCTCATGTGGTCGTAGCCATTCGGATCGTACCGTTCAAAGGTGACATCGCGATCGAGACCGAGTTTTTTGAGAACTCGATTGACTGTATGTCCTTCGCCGCAGTCCCAAACGTAGTGGAATTGGGCATTAAACGTGTATTTGTTCGCCATCGTAAAGGTGTGACCAAAACCTCCCGGATGTTCGTGAGCTTCAAGGATGTGTACGGTTTTGCCGGAGTTTGCCATCAAAGCTCCGAAAACCAGTGCTGATAAACCACTGCCGACGATGAGGTAATCTGTTTTCATGGTAAATTTCCTCGATCGATTGAATCGGGCGATCGTTGTCTATTTAAACTAACTCTAAATTCTGAGAAAATTCTGAAGTCCAGCAACAATTTTTTGAGGCGCGCTGGTTTAAGGATTGTATTAAAGTCTGAGTACGGTTGCTGTTAAGCTTAATCAAGCTGTTGCGGACAGAAATTATAGCTGCGGAGGCGGACTGGAAAGCCCGCCCCACAAGGGAAGAAACCGGGTTTATACCTTTGTTGGTAACTCTTAAGGCATAGAATAGCCTACCTAATTAGGACGATTTTAATTAGAGGTGCGATCGCTTATTTGTGGGGCACAATCACATCAAAAAAAGCATCCTCCAAATCATAACCAAACATCTGCGACATCGCCATCAGCTTCGATTTACTGGGAATTCCCTGCTGATTCAACCAATCAGTCAACACAAAAATTTTGTTCATCAAAAACATTTCCAAAGCTTCAGGATTGTACTGAATACCTTGGGTGCGGTGAAACTGGTGCGGCACCAACATCGCCGCATAGCGCGCCAATTCTCCCGCTTTCCAATCCAGCAAAAATGGCAGCCAAGGGTAACAAGCATCTAAGCGAATAAACCACAGCCGCACTTCGGGAATTTCCGAAATTTCTCGCGGATCTAACTCTTCGCGCGGATACTCAATTTCAAATTGTAGCTGTTGTTCATTTTGGGCGATCGCTCCTTCGGTCAGCCATTTTTCGATCGCAGTGCGTACCGGAGACAAATCTAAACTGTTTATGCGATCGGCATCTATCGATATCATAATACTCATAAAAAGTCAAGCCATTTTAAATTTTAGATGAATCCCACAGATGAATCCGGGGGTCTAGGAGCCAATTGCTTTTGATTAACCGTCTACCATTTAGTTATCATACCACCAGCTATAAATATTTTAGCTTCCTCATGACTACCCACTAATGACTAATGACTAATGACTAATAACTAATTACCCATTTTTTCCAAACTTGCTATCCTGCAAAGAATTACCAATCCCCTGGATAATTCCCCGCCCGATCAAACCAATTCCCCGCCCTATAACCTGAGTCAAAACGTAAACAACAGCAGTCCCCAACAGCGAAATAACCGCGCGAACTCTAGGTGCGATCGCATCTCTAGTTTCCAGCACCAACGTCAACGCTAACTGCCACCCCGACAACTGTGCTAACTCCTGATTTCTCGGAGCATAAATAGAAATTCTCTTAATTCCAGAATCGCCCAAAACAAACAGCCAAAACCTGCTTTCAAAAATAGCTTTCGGTTCGACAAAATATCTATTCCAGCTATATCTCCACGACAAATCATTCCGAAATCGCTCAATCTCTCGCGTCGAAATCAACTTACCATCGTAAAAAATTTGCTTAATTTCTTCAATATTTGCCAAATTATTTAGCAGAGGCTGTACCGATCCGCTAGCAACTTGAATTGCCAAATTTTCTAACAAAGCTTCAGACCGCTGCATCGCTTGCGGGCTGCCAGCCACACAAGAAACATTGTCAACTGTTAGAGGAATTTCAAATAGCAAATGTGCAAAAAAATCTACTGTCATCGGTATTTTGTCAAGGATTTGTGCTGCAACTGCATCAGCATCTGCCAGCAGCACCGGCACAACTTCTACACCGCTGCCTGCCAAGACATCAGCAGCGGTTTCCCCTTGACTTTCTCCCAGTGTCAAGCTTGTTTGACTGCCATCAAAAACCTGATTTTCTCCCGTTGGCAGTGTATAGTATCTGCCAAAAAAATCTATGATTGTCGCCTCCCACAAATCCCGTAAAATAGCAGGCATTTTTTGCGACAATTGAGTTTCCTGCACTTGCGAAAAGCGCAATTCTTCCAGCAAATCCTTTAACTTCCGCAGGATGGAAATCATCAATTCGCGCTTTTTGGTCGATCGCAAAATATCGATTTCCAAAGGCAAGCCAGTCAAATTCACCAAATCAAACTGCAATTTAGCTGCTGCCGAGTCAAACAAGCTACCTTGCCAATTAGTTGCCACCACCAAAGATTCTGCCGAAACTTCGGAATTCGCTAATTGCAATTGAGAATTATTTAACAAATTCTCGCCTCTAATTTCTGATTTCTGCCTTCTGCCTTCTATCCTTTGCTTTGTGCCTTCTGACTTCTGCTTTGTGCCTTCTGCCTTCTCCATTTTTCCTTCAAATAATAACTGACTGACAATCCAGCGAGCTGCCAGCAATTCTCTGCGGCGTCCGCTGAGTACAACCCCATCTAAAATAGAGGGCAAATCAGTCGGATCTGCGGCTCTGAACTCTTGCAAATCAGCTTGGACAACCGCCAAAGCTGCATCTATTTCCCGCAGTCCAGAAAGACAAAAATAAGCCAGCATTTTTTTGTGTACTGGCGTATCAACTGTCGAGTTATCTAGATTTTTATCTGCAATTCCTGCGGAGTTTTCTACTGTTTGAACCACCGCTGCATTTAGTTCTATTTCTGAGTTAGCTGCCGCATCCGTCGCCCAATAAGTGCGACCAGATGCCACAGCGCGAATAGCTTCGATTGTCAGGGAAATATCTCTACCTTTAGGACAATAGCCATTCGCGCCCGTCGCCTGTAACTGGGCCAACAGCTCTGCTGTCAGCGGCCCGCCTAGCAGCAACAGGGGCAGGTTGGGGTACAAATTTTTGAGTTCGCGACAAAATTCCAGTACCTCTATTTGACCCGATCGCACATTTACCGTCTCAAAACCCAAAATTACCAAATCTGCCGGCTTCTGGGCTGCTACCGAGTCGAGCGAGCGAGCTTCTAGAACCCGCAAAGCCTCGGTTCCCGTTGAAACCTCTGCAACAACTTGCAAGTCTGGATACTGCTCGCAAGCGACTCGCAGCCCCAGCCGGAAAATGGGGTCGCCATCGATCGTCAGCACTTGGAAATTACTCACTTGATTTTTGATTTGAGATTTTAGAGAGCGATCGCGCGAAAACCCAATTATTCGGGGATCAAATTAGCATCAGGAGGTCCCGCCGATTCAGGAATCGAGGGCGGTGCGGGTTCCGGAGCCGGAGCCGGAGGAGGAGGTTCTGGAGCCGGAGCTGGGGCCTCTTCTCTCGCGGGCGGATAGTAAGGTTCCGGCTCTCTAGCAGGCGGATAGTAAGGTTCCGGTTCCGGCTCCGGAGCAGGCGGATAGTAAGGTTCCGGCTCCGGAGCCGGCGGATAGTACGGCTCCGCAGCAGGCGCCTCTTGTCTCGCAGGCGGATAGTAAGGCTCGGGTTCTGGCGCGTACTCCTCCTGTCGAGGAGCTGGCGCGTACTCCTCCTGTCGAGGAGCTGGCGCGTACTCCTGTGCAGGAGCCGGCGCGTACTCCTGTGCTGGAGCCGGCGCGTACTCCTGTGCTGGAGCCGGCGGCGGCGCACTGTTGGCTCTAAGTTCAGCACTCCAGCGCCCGATCGCACCTGCTGCCTCTGAATACAGCGCCCTACCGTAACCGATTTGGGAAGCCGTATCGATCGCCGCTCCCAGACTGCCTTGAGATGCCAATTCCGCTGCTCGATCCAGAATCGGTCGGTCTTGAGCAACTTGCAGTTCGCTCACCCACTGATAGACATTATCCTGAGCTTTCGCGTACAAAGTCCTACCGCTCTTAATTGCCGAAGCTTTTTCAATAGCAGCACTAAGTTTTCCTTGTTTCGCCAGGGCTATCGCTTCATCCAAAAAAGGCTGATCTTGAATAACTTCTATGCGTTTGGTCCACTGAGCCAAGAGAGTTTGCGCTTCTATCCTGCGGGGACGGTTTTGAGCAACCAGGACTAACTGAGCCATGCCCCCCTTGAGTCCTTCAACCGTTTGCGTTTCTGCCAACTGCTTCGCCAGAGTCAGAAAAGATTGGTCTTCGATCCGCTGAATTTCCCGGCGCCAAGCAGCCACCAAAGTTTGAGCGTGAACCCGCCGCGGTTGCTTGAGTCCGATGGTTTGCGCTTGCTCGATCGCGAGTCCAAACGTCGCTATCTGACCGACACTAGCGATCGTGCTCGCCACTTGCAGCCGCAGCAAATCTTGAAACTGCACCTGCAAATTTTCAATTTGAACTTGAGCTTGCTTGTACAGAGGGCGACCCGGAGCAATTTGGCTAGCCGCCCCCTGGCCTTCGAGCAAGCTAAAAATGTGTTGCGGCAGCGGAGTTGATATCGACTGGTTCCAAGTCACCGCCTGAGCTCTACCCAACTGCATCAAATCTTGAGCTTCCGCAAACAGTAGCGAATCCTGCGGCACAACAGAAGCAGCCTCGATCGCCCCCGGCAGGTCTTTCCCCGCCAACCGCTTAGTAGCCATTGCCAGCAAAGTCCGGCTCCAGCCCTCAATTTCCTTCTCAGCTTTAGCGCGGGCAAAAAGCTGCGAGTCTATTTTGCGAGCCAGGACGATCGCCTCAGCGAACTTTTGCGGAGTTCCTTCCTCCGCCAAATCTCTAGCCTCTTGCAAGCGCTGCCAGCCGTTTCTTTCCAAAGAAATCTGCTGGATCAGCTCGTTGTAACGCTTCTGACTCCAGAAAATATTTTCCAGCTTAAATAGAGCTTGAGCATAATCCCAGGCTTTCCTTAAATCCTCACTTTTCAACGCTGCTAGGGCTGTATCGTAGAGTTTTTGGCCCTCCTGCCAATTTTTTTCCCAAGCAGCAACCGCCTCTTCTACCTCGGGGTAAGACGGACTGGTTTTCGGAATTTTCGCCACAATCTCCAGAGCGCCTTTCAAATCGCCCTTCTCAATTTTTGCCCTGGCAAATCCCAGAATGGCTTTCGACCATTCCCCTATCAAATGTTGACCCTGCGAGTATAGCGGATGTTCTTTCGGCCAAGCCTGCACCAGTGCCATTGCTGATTCTAGCTGTTCTAGCTTGCCCGACTTAGCTGCTTGCTGAGCGCAGTAAAGTCGCTCTCCGTCCGCCGCCAGCGGCGACAGTTGCTGGCAATTGGGCGGCGGCGGCATCGTCAGCAACCACAGAAATGCAGCGGCCCCCGTTACTCCAAATCCCACCAGGAGACTCAGCCAGATTAGCTGCCACTGCCAAAAAGTTCTTTTTCCCTCTGTCGGCCCGGCCGTTACGAAGGAACTAGCATCGCTTGTCGCCTCTGCACTGAACTGTGCCGTCGGTTTAGGGGATGAGTTGTATTGCGGTGGTGTGTGGAATTGGTCAGATTGTCGTCTCGCCATTACTTCAGCCTGTCCTGTAATGCGCACTCTTCACGTGACACTCCCACATCAAATCATAGATTGTGATGTCGGCTTCTGACTCCTGTTAAGGAGATCGAGAACTTCCTTCAAGGTACTGGCAATCTTTCCCTCTACGGCGTTTTATAGTGAGGTTCGTGTCTGACCCCACTGGTTGCTTCCGAGTATTTTAGGCTCTTGAAGCACGTAAATCATACCAGTTATCAAACAGTTATTGACAGATCCCGGGGCTGTTTAGCAGAAAAAACAGTATAAAGCCCCGTCAGTCGATCAATTTTAGATTTTAGATTTTAGATTTTAGAATTGACTCTGCACATGAATTGGGGGAGGGATTCAACTAAGCTCTCCTATTAAATCCGGTTCTGAAATTACCCGATCGTACTCAGCGGTTGAAACCTTGAGCGCACAAACTTTCGTCTCCTCCAAGCCGATTAAAAATCAAGGGGACACTACCGCCGGATTTGGTCTACACTTTTACGTGTAGCCGGTAGAACGGATTTTTTTGGTATAGTCGTAAATTTTATTCCCGATCGCCAAACTTGTCGATCGAGTTTCATTTTTCTCTTTTCATTTTTTTTCTACTGTGCCGAATTCCGGGTGGCTACGGCAAAAAAACCGATCGAACGCAGCTAAATACTTGAATCATTTTATACTGCCGACAGGCCGAGCGCATGCGATCGGTTTTGCTTCCCACAGCCGGTGCTTTATCCGTTACGAAGCCTTTGGCGTATCGCTGACACTTGATGCTTGCGTGGCGGACTCTGCCGATCGATATCCGTAGAAATCTATCCGGTAGTCTACAATTTTGACACCCGTTTGCTGTTGGATTTGCTCGATCAAGTCGAGCGGCAATTCCACATGAACGTCTAGAATCTGAGCCGTATCAAGACAATTGACGTGAGAGTGAGAGTCGCTGACATTGCCGTACAAGCGTCCCTCCGAGCGTTCTATGCACTCAATAATCCCTGCTCTCGACAAAGCTTCTAGATTTTGATAAACAGAAGTATGACCGATCGAATGCGCTTGTTTGTTGAGGCGATCGTAAATTTCGCGAGCCGAGAGGTGTTCTTTTGCCTCCCACAAAAGTTCTAGAATAAATCGACGCTGGCGGCTCAAGCGCATTCCCATCGCCTGACAGCGGTTTAAAGCATCTTCTAATGAACGAATTGGTTTCACAGCTACCGCCTTATAAAGCCTGCTCGATTTTTAATTCTGGTACAACACTGCACGCCTACATATCCACTCATTCTAACGCAGGGTTGCCCAACAGTAGAAGGTAGAGGGCAAAAATCTCGAATGAGTGAATTTTTTCGAGTTGCTGCTAAACTCAGGCTGCCAGCACCCCCAGAGAATTATCCGCTTCAGAAATATTGCTTTGACCAAAAAATGGGTCTCAAGCCTCGCCCATAAGCGGGCGACTTTTTTGTGCTAGACTCTTGCCGTAGAGTTTGTCCACGTCAAATGATCGTTCTGGAATTTGAAGTCAAAGGAAAAAACAACTCAATACGCTGCAATAGATGAGGCGATTAGAACGGCTCAGTTTGTCCGCAACAAGTGCATCCCTTACTGGACGGACAACAGAGGCATTGGGCAGAAAGAGCTTTATCGCTACAATACAGCGCTGAGGGCGGAATTTCCGTTTGTCAAAACTTTGAATTCCCATGCTTGTCAAGCCTCGGTTGAGCGGGCTTATAATTCAATTGCTCGGTTTTACGACAATTGCAAGCGCCTTCCGGTCAAAAAGGCTATCCAAAGTTTAAGAAAAACTTTCGTTCAGTTGAGTACAAAACTTCGGGGTGGGCGCTTTCACAGACGCGCAAGCAAATTACCTTTACCGACAAAAAGGGTATTGGCAAGTTGAAACTGAAAGGGACTTGGGATTTAAACTTCTACCAAATAGACCAAATCAAGAGGGTGAGATTAGTTCGCCGTGCTGACGGTTACTACGTCCAGTTTGTAATAAGGCTCGATCTCCAGGTCGATACAAATTCCACAGGTAGAACAATCGGTTTAGATGTTGGACTCAAAGAATTCTATACCGATAGCAACGGTCATAGCGAACCGAACCCTAGATTTTACATAAAAAGTGAGAAGCGGTTGAAGTCTCGACAGCGCCGGGTTTCTCGCGAAAAGAAAGGTTCTACCAATCGAAAGAAAGCCATTAATCGATTAGGGCGATCGGACCTCAAAATAAGTAGGCAGCGTCAAGAACACGCTAAGAAAATAGCGCGTTGCGTAATCCAATCTAACGATTTGGTCGCCTAGGTCTACTTGAGGATTAGCCCTGTTGTGTCACTTTCGCGGTAGTATAATGAGGCACAAAGCCTAGAACGTAAATACAGAGCATGGTAGAGC
>JAUBSN010000107.1:0-24814 GCA_036704825.1 Microcoleus sp. F8-C3
GGTACGATCGAATCAATGACGTGGCGATCGACTGACTCACTCTTTTAAGATACAAGGGGCGGGTTCACCAACAATATCTAACAAGTACCAACAATCTGAATAAACCCGCCCCCACCCAACAGTAAATCGCCATCTACCTCTTTTAAGATACAAGGGGCTGCTTCCCCAACAATATCTAACAAGTACCAACAATCTGAATAAACCCGCCCCCACCCAACAGTAAATCGCCATCTACCTCTTTTAAGATACAAGGGGCTGCTTCCCCAACAACTTCCAAGGATACCAAAAGACTAAAAAACCCACCCCGCGCGAAAGTCCTCGATAGATATTGTTGTAAGATATCAGTTTAAATTCACATCTTGCACCAATATAAGAAACAGGCTTTCCGGCCTGTTCCACTTTTAGTTAAAATCTCTTGTGGGGCGGGCTATTCGGTCCGCCCCTAAACGCGACATTCTACATTTCCCCCTGAGATATCCATGCACCCCAAAAATAGGGATAAGTCATAATTTATGCTGGGAGTTAGTATCAATAAACTCCTTAGAAATAACTTTTTTATCATCAATAAACTCAGCGAGACAATTTTGTCATTATATTATGACTAGCCCTACTGCAACCCTGTTAATTGCCTGTCCCGATCGCAAAGGACTCGTCGCCTTACTTGCTAACTTTATCGCCTCCCACAACGGCAATATCATCCACGCAGATCACCATACAGATTTTACTGCGGGATTGTTTCTGAGCAGGCTAGAATGGCAATTAGACGGTTTTGACTTAACCACCGAACAAATAACACCTGCTTTTAGTGAAATTGCCCAGGACTTACAAGCCAACTGGCAATTGCATTTCTCCCATCAAATTCGGCGGATCGCGATTTTTGTAAGCCGTCAAGATCACTGTTTGTTAGACTTGATTTGGCGACAGCGATCGCAAGAAATCAGAGGTGAAATTCCGCTGATAATCAGCAACCATGAAAATTTAAAGCCCATTGCCGCACAATACGGTATCGACTTTGAGTATATTCCCATTACTAAAGACAATAAAGCTATTCAAGAAGCGCAACAGTTAGAACTTATTAAAAAATATAATATTGATTTAGTAGTTTTGGCTAAATATATGCAAATTTTGAGTCAAGACTTTATCAGAAATTTTCCCAATGTGATTAATATTCACCATTCATTTTTACCCGCGTTTGTGGGTGCAAATCCATACGAAAGGGCTTATGAAAGAGGGGTAAAAATTATCGGTGCAACAGCGCACTATGTTACACCAGATTTAGATGCTGGCCCGATTATCGAACAAGATGTTGTGCGCGTGAGTCACCGCGATGAAGTGTCCGATCTGGTTCGCAAAGGTAAAGATTTAGAAAGGGTTGTGTTAGCAAGAGCCGTGCGATATCATTTACAAAATCGTGTTTTAGTTTACGGCAATCGGACTGTGGTTTTTGCTTGAAAATTAGGCATCATATCAATCCTGGTTTGTTACTCATTTGATAACTCGGTGATTAATATAAATTCCAGTTGGACGAGTGAGATGATTGTTAACTATTGACCGAAAGCATCCAGGATACACGCCCCCGAATTGATCCGTGGGGTCAATGCTTCAATTCTTTA
This sequence comes from Microcoleus sp. F8-C3, assembly GCA_036704825.1. GTDB lineage: Bacteria > Cyanobacteriota > Cyanobacteriia > Cyanobacteriales > Microcoleaceae > Microcoleus. Next base: position 1,614 of record JAUBSN010000107.1, read on the forward strand.
ATCTAAAATCTAAAATCTAAAATCGATTGACTTTTGACTGTTGACTAAAATTATGCTTTCGAGCTGACTGTTTGGACATTTGAACAATACGGATGCCACCGGAAACGATATGACTTGTTCCAAAGCCCGATCGCGCTTTTGGAGTACCCTAACTAATTTAGCATTAATTTCCTCAACTGTTTGTAGTTGTTCAACCTCCTGCTGGCTGGAAATTCCAACTTCGCCACCTTCCGACACAGTGGGATAAAACTTTTGGGATTGCTCTGTTTGTGCTTCCAAATTGGCGATATTTTGCTGAGTTAATTTAGCATAATTTTAAAACGGGAATTGCTCCGAGTGGGGATGCAGTAGCTGGGGCGATGGGGTTTTAGAAGAAGGAAGAGGGAACAGGGAAGAAGTTATGCTCAATTCGCTTCTCCTCTTCTCCCTTTTTTTCTTGAGTTATTCGATCCGTTGTTGGGTTGCACTTGCGTGCACAAAAGGTGTTTGAATGCGATCGAGCGATCGGACATAATATTACTCTGGCTTTAAAACTTTGGCGGCTGCTTCGTAGCGCTGGATAATAGAAGCGCGATCGCATTCCTCGGTTATTTTTTCCAAACTACCGCGCTCAATCATAGTGGCATGACGCAAAAGTACGGCGCGGTCTTTATTGTAGCGGGTATAGGGAGCAATTTTAGCGATCGCTTCCAACAACCGAATTGTTACCGCCACGTCTGTATACCCGTACTGTCGAATCTGGTTAAAGGCACTATTAACTAACCCTTCAAAAGTCGCTACTTCAACAATGACGCGCAACTTATGTTCGCCGTCGTAGCGGTAGGGCGAGGGAAAATCGCGTTGCGCTAGGCGAGACAATCCAGCACTCAATCTGTCAATACACCGAATTGCAGTAAACGGATCGTTGATACCAGGAGAAAGTGCGCGCAAAGCAATTTCAACTAATTGATTGATCGGAAACTCGGCATCCTGATACTCGGTTCGTTCATGGCCGACAATAAACGCATCATTAATCAGTTTAGTAAGTTCCCGATCGACCCGTTTTCCAGGCAAAACCAGCGCTAAATCGCTGCCTTTAATTATAAACTTTCCCGGTCGAGTTTTCAAAAGTACAAGTATATTGTATTTCTGGGTAATTTTCATTAATTCATCATCATCAATTGCTTGCAAATAACCATCTGCAGTGGCTTTAAGTGGCCTGGCTTCTTCTTCAAAATTTGCTGGGATTTCCTCGACTTGCCACGGTTTTTTTTCTGCACTCTGCCCGATTTTTTCGGGGAATAGCCTATCTATTGTTTTGTCTAAATCCCCGCTAACTTGAGTAATAACGTGGGAGGCTTGAATAATGGTTGATGCGTGATGGATAAAGTAAATTAGCACGCCCATACTGCCAATTGCTAGCACCGTAGCGACTGTAACCGAGAGTTGTGGCACAAAAAAACTATATCCATCTCCTTCACCATGAATAGTCCGCAGTACCAGCAAACAGTAAATAAACGTGGCAATGAAAGTGCCGAGCACGATTTGGTTGCCGGTATCTTGCATAAAATTACGCAGCAATCGGGGGCCGAAATTTGAACTCGCCAACTGCAGCGCCACAATAGTAATGGAAAAAGCTGTAGCGACAACGCTAACCATTGAACCCGCAACCGATGAAAGCAGCGATCGCGCTCCATCTGTTCCACCGGTGTAAATCCACCACCAGTTAGGCGTACCGCCTGTGCGATCGAGTGTTAGCATTGTCCAGGCCAAAATAATTGAACTCGCTGCCATCAACGTCGGGATAAACCAGTAGCTAGAATGCAGCGAATCCCAAAGTTTTCTCAACTTGATATTTTTCATGAATTGTGACGCGGTTAAGATTGTCCGTTGTCGTCTTGTTGCGATCGCCCTTGAGCCACTTTTCCCGCAGATCGGCCAATAGGGCGAGGTTTCGGAACTGTACTTTTGCCCGCGGGCCATCCTTCGCGCTGCAGGGATCGATCGCCGTCGGTTTCTTCGGTTTGGTCGTGAAACAAAATTTGCCGCGTGGGATAAGGCAAATCGATACCGTTTTCCACAAGCTTTTGTTTGATAGCACAAATTACCTTGTCGCGCGATCGCATATCGTCAATTCGGCGCGGCGGAGCAATCCACCACCGAACGCGAATATTGACGGTACTGTCTGCTAGCTCAACCACCAGCACATCGGGTGCAGGATCTTTCAACACCTCATTTATGCTGTACAATGCTTCCAGCATTAACTGCTTGGCGCGGTCAATATCGTCGCCGTAACCAATACTAAAATCGTATTCCGTGCGGCGTTTATCGAAAGCAGTATTCACTGTCACCGAATTCGTAAATAATTCGGCATTTGGAATGACAATCCGGCGACCATCATAGGTTAGGATTGTTGTAGCGCGGGTCTCAATATTTTCTACCGTTCCCTCAAAGTTTTTAAACACAATTTGGTCATCGATTCGGAACGGTTCAGTTAACAGAATTAGGATACCGGCTAAGAAGTTTTGCAAGATATCGCGAAAGGCAAAACCAATCGCCACCCCGCTAATTCCCAGCAGTTGAATTAAATCCCCAGCTTTAAATGTGGGAATTACAATCGAAAGTGCAACAAACAGACCAACTAGAACGATCGTACCCTGCGCCAACCGTCCTAACACCAGCCCCAAATTTCGTGCTTGGTGGTGGTGGCGGGTTAGCCGCCTGACGGCTCTCTTAATTGCTCCGCCCACACAGACAAAGATTGCAAAGACAATTAACGCCAGCACAATATTGGGCAACAGGATAATCAAGCCGTCGATCATGCTCTGAATCTTTACCCAGACTGCGGATATCTCTGCCTTCATGAAGTTTCCTCGCGTATCAGTCGTTGTCGATATTACTAAAATTTAGCTCGGTTAAGTTCTATCTAAAGACTGTAGTTGGTACGACGCGAGGAAGATTTTTGGGCAGTCCTCAAAATTTTGAATGCGGATTATAGGTTGAGATATAGTACAGTTACATAGATTAATAGACCATCCGTAGATGCGGAATAATAAAAAAGCTGATAGATTAATTCAGCCTAATTGCAGTTAAGGCAAAAACAACGCATCGGCGACTAAATCCCACCTGCTAAGGCGACTTGCCATGCCGAAAATTCCTGAATTTTTAACTCCTAATTCCCAAAGGGCGGTAAATCGAGTAACTGATTTTTAGAAGGTGGAAGCTGGGCGGTATTTTTGCCTGGGGCGGAAGTTTGGCGGATTTCCAGAGCAGTTTCGCCGGGATTTGCAGTGCGAGTAGGTACTATTTCTAAAGAATATACTGTCTCGGTTTTTGCAGGGGCTGGATTTTGGGCTTTGGTGAGCAAGTCAACGGCATCTCCGAGGGCGCTAGTTAAATTTTTGCTAGTTTCGGCGTGGCGGGCTTCTTCTTGTTTGAGGGCTTGAGTGAGTTGTTTAACTTGTTCGATCGCCCGATCGCGCTCTTCGAGAACTTCTGCTAACTTAGCTTTAAGTTCGCCTACTGTTTGCAGTTGTTCGACTTCCTGCTGGCGGGCAACTCCTGCACCGTCGCCTTCGGGCATAATGGGGGAAAAATTTTGTAATTGCTCTATTTGTGCTTCCAGAGAAGCAATGGTTTGCTGAGTTAATTTGGCATCATTCCGCCGCTGTTCGGCTTCGGTATTGTAAAGTTGGCGCCACTGAACCGCACTTTCACCGGCCTCATCGCGATCGCGCGAAACTTCTGTTAACTGCTGTTGCAGCCGCTTAATTTCATCTAACCACTGTCTGACATCCTGAGCCATAATATTGATTTTAGATTTTAGATTTTAGATTTTAGATTGGGGAATTGGGAATTGCCAATTGCGAGTTGATAATGGCTTAATTAATTAACGACTTGTGTTACCTCATCTTTCGCCCCGTTTCCTGTGCGCTATGAACATTTTTTACTGGTTGCGCTACCTGATTTTAGCTTTGTTTAAGGCATTTTTAAGGCTGCTTCGAGCTCTCAAACGGAAATTTGGGGGTTTTTGGCTGTTTTGTCGGTGTTTGACTTGGGGCACGCTCAAGCAGGTCGGCGCGAAGGCAGGAGAACAGCGCTTGCCGGGGCTGTCTGCGGAAATGGCCTACAATTCTATGCTGGCGCTGTTTCCGGGGCTGTTGGCCATCTTATCTGCGATCGCTCTGTTTGAACCTTTCCAGTCAACACTGTATCAAATAGCCCGTCTTTTGGGCGAAGTTATACCCGATGACGTGCGGAAGTTGATTGGTGGCTTAATCAAAGAAATTCTGTTAACTCGGAGTAAAGGGCTGTTTTCGGTGAGCTTTCTTGGGGCGATTTGGGCATTTTCTGGAGTAATGAGCGCGGCGATGGCTGCACTCGATCGCATCCATGAAATCCCGAGCGATCGAACTAGACCATTTTGGAAAGCCAAACTTATTTCTCTGGCGCTCAGTATCGGTACAATTGTGCTGTTAATTCTAGCATCTGGAGTAGTATTTGTCAGCGACTTAATTGTGCAAGCTGTTGCCCGGCAGAGTTGCCTGCTGGAGTCCGTCGCCAACTGCGATTTAAAAGATGTTCAAAACTGCTTGCTCCCCGCCGGCAATTGCCCTTTGGAGTCGCAACTGTTAGGTGTTTGGCGGCTGTGGCGGTGGCCGATTTCTTTAGGAATTATATCACTGGCTTTTGCCTTTATTTACCGCTACGGGCCTAGCCGCCACCAAGCAGATATTCCTATTTTTTCGTGAGCAGTTTTTGCTGCTATTTTGTGGGCGCTGTTTTCAGCTTTATTTCGGTTTTATGTTTGGCATTGGGGCAATTTCAGTTGGACTTACGGCACGATCGGCACTTTTATTGTGTTGCTGCTGTGGCTCGATTTTTCTTCTTTGGTGATGCTGCTCGGCGCTCAGTTAAATGTGACCGTGGGAAAGGCAATGAAACAATCAAAATTAAAATAATTTGTTAATTGTTAATTGTTAATTGTTAATTGTTATTTGCCGGATGCTAGCTTACCTACGGAGTACAGTGCTGAGGATGCCCGCAACAAAAGACACCAAAATCAGTATCCAAATGACACCACCGGGAATGAATGTCAAGAGGCCAACACCTCTGAGAATCCAAACTAGGAGGGTGAGGCCCAGAATAGTCAAAAAGATGCGGGTAGATAGTCGCATTTGAAATCTAGGAGAATTAGTCATGTTGAATCTAAAAATTTTGTCTGGATCAATGATAGCTGTTTTATTGGCGATCGGCAGTTACCTCACCTTAATTTCGACTCCCGGTTCTGCTGTTGCGCCTGGGGCTACAAATGTGCTGGGAAAAGCGGCAAATGCTGCTCAAAAAACACCTGCTGCAAGTTTAACAATTTCCGATCGCACAATTGGAGCGGCGAAGGTGGGGATGACTTTCGGAGGATTGAAAAAGGCTCTGGGTTCCACGGCGCAGTTTAAAGTTCAGTCTCCTTTTATGGTAGACTTTGATTCTGTGGCTGTCAGCCAGTCGGGAAAAGTGCAATATCGGATTATCTACGCTGCGGGTACAAAGCTAAAAGATACGGATGTCATTGAACTTTTGATGACTGAGAATTCTAATTATAAAACAGTTCAGGGCGTCGGGCCGGGAATGACTCTGAAACAAGCCGAGGCCATTTACGGCAAAGCTACTTTATCTTATAACGTGGATAATGAAATGAGAGAAGGGGTTGTATTTGCCAAGCAACCCACTAGAAACATTATGTTTGTTCCCAAGGCTGAGGGGAAGCAGTTTGCGGGGGTTTACGGGGCCGGTCAAGGGGGATTTTATCAGACTAACAAGTATCAGCCGAATGCTGTGATTCGCTCTGTTATGGTGCGGAAGTAAGTTAGTAGTCCTGGCCGCCAAAACCCGGTTTTTTAACGTAATTGTGTCATTTGAGGTTGATGGCGATCGCGAGAAACCGGGTTTTTTGCTGTTTCTGCGGGCTGTAGGAAGTATTCTCGCAAAAACCCGGTTTCTGGACACCTGCGCGGACTGAAGAAAACAAAAATTAAGGATTACCTGTGGGTAACTCCAAATACTCTGCATTGTCAAGATAATCTCTGATATTTTCGAGTATTTGCGTCAAATACTCTACGACTTCTTCCTTCATTTCTAATAGTTGCTTAATTGTCTTATCTCGGCCAACTTCCTCAAAAGACTTAATCCCATGCGCCAAATCATTCCTGTTGCTTTTAACAACTACAAGATTTTGCCCGTTCTTTGTCTTACTAAAGTCTGTTTGATATGAAAAACCATAATTTTCCGCTATTTCTTTAATCAACCTAGCATCCACATTTCCTGAAAACAGTTCTTCGCGATCAAATGTAGCTGTGATGATATCTGTAGAGATTTGGTTGATTGTTAAATGAATTTTCTTAGGAGAACGATTTTTAAGATTTTGAAGAACAACTATTTTGATTTTTGGTTTGAGAACGTCAAAAGAGATGGATTTATTTTTAAACTCCTCAAATATGGCTTCAATCGCATTTCGCATAGTGGATTCAATTAAGTTATATAGTAACAAAAAACCATTAGCTTTCAGAGTTTTTGCTAACTCAGGATCGAGGCTTTGTATTTTGAATGTGCCAGCAGGATCGAATACAGCTAACTTCGTTGTCTGTTTTTCCAAGCTATCCAGAAAAATGAAGTAATCATTCACCTCTTTGGCGCGTGTATTAAAGTCTAAAAATACAGTATTCATGAGTGTGACATGGCAGTTAATTGCGGAAATATTCAATACGCGCAACTACTTTATTTCTAAAACGGGTTGCCTCAGATTGTGTGCAGTATGTAAAATGGATTTACATTGCAATTAAAATGATTGTATCCGTTCAAATAAATCTCTTCGGACTTCCTCATTTGCAGCTTCAGTTAATTGGATCGTCCGAACTGTCTTTCGGTTGAAGTTCCTCTGGCGAGGCATGAGTAAATCACTAAACTTGAATCCATTTAACTGCTCTATTTTTTTGAGTCCACTTAAGGTTAATTCGTTGTTAACAAATCTAGTTAGGGTAAGAATGCGTTGTGCACCGTATACGATCTCTAAACGTGGTTCATCATTTTCATCATGACCGATATCAACAACGAATATAGAAGGTATTGGCAGTCCCCAAATTACCGATTCGATAAACTTTGATTGCCTTGCTTCATCCCAAACAAGTTCGCGTTGGTAGTTGGGAATAAACAACTTGTTAGTATCATCGTTAATTCCTTCCATATATTTTTGAACAAGTATTTCGAGTGGATAGTCTCTCGTATCGTAATTAATTTGCTTCTGCTTTTCACGAATTTCCATTTCAGCAGCATTTCTGTCTTGAAGCGTAATTTCTTCTAGTTTCGATCGCATATTTTTAAGTAACGAGAAAGTGTTGTGGATACGATCATTTTACCACAGCCCAAGGTTGATAAAGTCCTGTTCGGAGAATTTTAGTTTTGAGGCTACCGCAGTGTAAATTCTGATTTGGCTAAGATGGTACCGACGATCGCACTTACTAACAAAAAGTGCGTGAAGCGAAGCTATCCCGTAGGGAATCGCCAATGTTTAGTTAACTGAAACCGCCGCGAAAATTACGATTTATAACGCGCTGGTGACGGGATTGGAAGGGCGGCCCAACGCCGATAAACGGTGACTTTCCCCACTGGAATCGAACACAACCTCAAACTTAACGTAAGGTATAGTTTGTCGCAAAAATTGAAAATGCCCGTCTGCATCAGAACGGCTGCGGAAGCGGGCAACAATAATCCATTGCTGAGTCGGTAACAGACGGGCGATCGCCCAACAGCACAAGCGGTCTTTATAAGTCATAATTGAATACACTCCATTGATATTTTTGGAGCCAGAGCCAGCCCGGAACCTTGGACAGTAAGGGGCTGGCTTCTGACTTTTTAGGGTCTGAACCCTATATACACTTATAGCATCATTTGATGTTATAAGATGCAAATAACATAAAAATATATAAAATGATGTTAGAGTGTAAAATTAAAGACAATTGAAGTAAAACCGTGCCCACCTATGCCTTCACGAATGCGAGTTACAGTTACACTGCCAGAAGACGTTCATCAAGCCTTGTCTGAATGGGCCGAAGAGGAAGATAGAACCCTCGCCAACTTGCTCTCCCATGTCGCAGCTAAAGCAGTCAGAGAACGCCAAGAGCAGAAAAAGGACGAATCAGAAAGCGATCGCCCTTAAGCGATGGCAACGGCGTAAGATGGACTGTGTTGAAATGTTTTGCAGTGCAACAAATGGCTTCACGGGGAAGAGTTACCGCATACCTACCAGAAGAGATTCAAAAAGCTCTCGAAGAATGGGCAGAAGAAGACAGCAGATCCGTTAGCAGTTTGGCAACGTACCTGCTGACGAAATCTGTTAGAGAGCGCCAAGAACAGAAAAAAGATAAATCAGAAAGCGATCGCCCTTAAGAACGATCGCCCGCAATCCCATCCGCGTCCATCCGCGTCCATCCGCCTACATCTGCGGTAACAAAAAGAACCATCGCCCCTCAAAAAAATAAGGTGGGCCGCAGCCCACCCTACTAAGATTATTTAGCAGTCACCAACTGTGCCGGCAGCCGCTTAAACGCCAACCTTTCATTCTCGATATCCACAAAAATGGTATCGCCGTCAGCAAAATCTCCCCGCAAAATACCCTTCGCCATTTGCGTTTCCAACTCGCGCTGAATTCCCCGCTTCAAAGGCCGCGCACCGTAAACCGGATCGTAACCAATTTCTGCTAAGAAATCGATCGCAGATTCCGACAATTTCAGAGACATTTTGCGATCGGCCAACCGTTTTTCCAAGCGCTTGACTTGCAACTGCACGATTTGCCGCAGTTCCGTCTTACTCAAACCGTGGAAGATAATCATCTCATCAATCCGGTTCAGGAATTCCGGGCGGAAAGTTCCCCGCATCGCTTCCATCACCCGACTCCGCATTTGTTCGTTATCTCCCGCCACATCTAAGATGTATTGAGAGCCGACATTCGATGTCATAATAATCACAGAATTCTTAAAGTCTACCGTGTGACCTTGAGCATCAGTGACGCGGCCGTCATCCAGAATTTGCAGCATAATGTTGAATACATCCGGGTGCGCTTTCTCGATTTCATCAAATAGAATCACTGAGTAAGGACGGCGCCGCACGGCCTCAGTTAATTGTCCGCCTTCGTCGTAGCCGACGTATCCCGGAGGCGCACCAATTAACCGCGAAACCGCGTGTTTCTCCATGTATTCCGACATATCAATTCGGACGATCGCCTCTTCAGTATCGAACAGATAAGCCGCTAATGCTTTGGCTAACTCAGTTTTACCAACACCCGTGGGGCCGAGGAAGATAAAACTCGCAACCGGACGATTTGGATCGGCTAAACCCGCGCGCGATCGCTGAATTGCATCTGCAACCGCCGTCACCGCTTCATCCTGTCCGATTACCCGCTTGTGCAGTTCACCTTCCAAGTGCAGAAGTTTCTGCATTTCCGATTCAACTAACTTGCTGATCGGAATTCCCGTCCACTTGGAAATAATCTCGGCAATGTCACCTTCTGTAACTTCTTCCCGCAGCAAAGTTTTACCTGTGGTTTGAGTTGCTGACAGTTGAGATTCCGCTTGTTCCAGTTGTTTTTGCAATTCGGTTAACTTGCTATATTTCAACTCAGCAGCGCGGTTCAGGTCATATTTTAATTCAGCTTGCTGAATTTCAATATTTACCTTATCAATCTGTTCTTTAATCTTTTGAATGCTGCCGATCACATTTTTTTCCGATTGCCACTGGGCATTCAAAGCGCTTTGCTGTTCCTTGAGGTTGGCTAAGTCTTTTTCCAGTCTTTCCAAGCGATCGATCGAAGCGGCGTTACTTTCTTTTTGCAGCGACAGTCTTTCCATTTCTAGCTGCAAAATCCTGCGGTCAATTTCGTCTAGTTCTTCCGGCTTCGAGGTAATTTCCATTTTGAGTTTAGCTGCTGCTTCGTCCACTAAGTCAATGGCTTTGTCTGGAAGGAAGCGATCGCTAATATATCGAGTAGACAAAGTAGCCGCCGCCACCAGGGCGCTGTCGGAAATTTTTACCCCGTGGTGAACTTCGTACCGTTCTTTCAAGCCCCGCAAAATCGAGACAGTATCTTCAACAGTCGGTTGGTCAACATAAACTTGTTGAAAACGGCGTTCTAGTGCCGCATCTTTTTCGAGGTATTTGCGGTATTCGTCGAGAGTTGTAGCGCCGATACAGCGCAATTCTCCCCTCGCTAACATGGGTTTGAGCAAGTTGCCGGCATCCATCGATCCTTGAGTTGCACCGGCACCGACAACGGTGTGAATTTCATCGATAAATAAGATGACTTTGCCGTTGCTGTCGGTAACTTCTTTGAGTACAGCTTTCAAGCGTTCTTCAAATTCTCCCCGGAATTTTGCACCGGCAATTAACGCGCCCATATCTAAGCTAATTAATTGTCGGTCTTTGAGAGATTGCGGCACATCTCCGGTGATAATTCGCTGGGCGAGTCCTTCGGCGATCGCAGTTTTGCCGACTCCCGGTTCCCCAATTAGTACGGGGTTATTTTTGGTGCGGCGGCTCAAAATTTGAATCGTGCGGCGGATTTCGTCATCCCGTCCGATTACCGGATCGAGTTTGCCTTGACGCGCGGCTTCTGTCAAGTCTCGGCCGTATTTTTCCAGCGCTTCGTATTTGCCTTCTGGATTTTGATCGGTCACTTTGTTCTTCCCCCGGACTTGGGTAATGATATCTTTGAGCTTGGCTTCATCTAGTTTAAATTCTTGCAGCAGATTTTTGCCGAAACGATCGTCCTTAACGTAACCTAGTATCAAATGCTCGATCGATATAAATTCATCGCCGTACTCTTTGCGATAAGTTTCGGCGCGGTCTAGCAAAGTGTCGAGAGAACGACCTAGATAAACGTTGCCGCCGCTTCCAGTAATTTTCGGCTGACGGCTGATAAACTCATCAGTGCGATCGCGCAATTTTGCTACAGAAACTCCAGCTTTGTTAAATAAGCTGCTAGCGAGCCCTGATTCTTGTTCCAGCAAAGCTTTCATCAAGTGTTCGCTTTCTAGCTGCTGCTGCTGACCTGCTTTGACGATTTCGGGGGTGCGGGCGAGGGCTTCCCAGGCTTTTTCTGTAAATTGGTTTGGATTATTCGGTTGCATAAATTTTAATTCCCTGCATTAAAAATGATGGCTGCTGTAGAGGCAATTGCTCGATCGCCCGTACAATCATCATTGTAGGGAGTTGCGGAGGGCGATCGGATCGGTGTTCCCCTATCTGTAGATAGGTATTTCCGCCCTGTATTTAAGCTTCCGGTTCAATTCCGGGCGATCGATATGAAATATAGTGCTGATGATATTGTTATTCATAATTGGGCGAAGCTCACACAAACATCTTCAGGAAAGTGGAACCGAGTTTGGGATATTGTACTTAAAACATCTGTTTCCCAAAAATTTGATTTAGGGGCTGCGACCCAAAATTTGTCTGGTGATGATTTCCACGTAGAGATTGAAATAAGTAATTCAAATAATCTCAAAATTTCGGTAACTACTCAGAGGTGGGGATGGGAAGTTGAAATTATGTTTGCTACCTACAGAATGTTTGGAGAAATCGAGCTGTTATTTGGGACTATTGACACTATCCAAGGTCAAGATCGAGATATGTGGGAGCCTTGGCTGAGGAAAAAGTGGGGCAAGTCTAGCAATAATTTCACTGAGCAATAAGTTAGTTAAAGCCGTACTTACTAATTGCATTTTTAAAAAACAGAATTGTCCAAATAATTGGACAAACCTTGATAAAATTGCATTGGCTGAGCAGGTTCTGGTTGCCGTCAACCTGGAAAAAGTGCCTCCTAAACTTCTGTTTCCTGTAACATGGGGGCAACTTGAATCGGCGACATGGGTTCGAGGGGAGTATTTACAGGTGCGAACCTGCAATAACACACGACAATTTTCTCAAAATCACTGCTAGGTAAATCTTCCGAGTAAGTCTGAACTCTGACGACTTCCCAGTCTCCTACTCGGCTGTGCGTACTCGCAGCGGGAAATTTTGGATCGGCAAACTTTTCTATCCGGTGAAATTCGGGAAATCTATACCCCGGTTGAGGAATTGGTCGGTTAGAAGAGTCGAAGTGTTCGGCAAGAATGTCAGTGAGCATTCCCGTATGCGCTAGCAGTCTGTTTTCTGCACCTTCTTCTTCAGTCAAATCAGCTCTAAAAACGATGTACTTGCCCATTGCTTATTCCTCCTTGTCGTCCATATAGTCGGGAAACTGAGTTTCGCCTTCAAATACGCAATTGTACTTGAGGGTGTCGTCTCCGGTTCTTTCTATTCCTAGTAACTTCCAGCCGTACTTCTCCTGCATCTTCCTACACCGCCAGCGCTCAGTTACGGCGTGCCTAGAGGTGTTGTCTTCTGGATTGGGTTCGGAACGACCGTTAGTCATTTTCCATTTTCCACTTTCTATTTTACTGATTTATGATTGTACGATCGCGATCGAATTTTACTCTGATTGCACTCTGATATCCTTCATGCCTGCATCACCACCCGTTCCGGGAGACTGACAATAAAAGTTGAGCCTTTACCGTCTTCGCTTTCAACGCTAATTTCGCCGCCGAGAATTTGACACAAACGCTGGCTAATTGTCAATCCCAAACCCGTGCCTCCGTACTTGCGGGTAGTCGAGGCATCAGCTTGTGTAAAAGGTTTGAATATCTGCTCTAATTGTTCGTCCGTCATGCCGATGCCAGTGTCGCTGACTCGAAACATTAAAACTTGAGAAGTGTAGTTTGAACCCGATTGAAAATCATTATTTTTATTTTGTTTCGCCGGTCTTGATTTTTCAATTTTAATTCTTTCCACGCCGATAGTAATGACGCCTTTTTCGGTAAACTTCGCAGCATTGCTGAGCAAATTGAGGAGAATTTGCCGCACTTTCGGTTGGTCGGCATACATTGTGCCGAGTTCGCCTTTGGTTTTCAGTGCTAAAGAATTGCCTTTTTTTTCTACTAGCGGTTGAGCCGTAGTCATCACTTCTTCAATCATGGTTGCCACGTCGAAGTTTTCTAAATAAAGGGTGACGTGACCGGCTTCTATTTTGGAAATGTCGAGGATGTCGCTAATCATATCCAGCAGGTGTTTGCCTGCGGTTTGAATTTTTTCTAAGTCCGGGAGAAAGTCTTCTGAACCGGAATCTTGAGCATCTTCTTGCAGCATTTCGCTGTAGTTAATGATGGCGTTGAGGGGGGTGCGTAGTTCGTGGCTCATGTTGGCGAGAAATGCACTTTTCGAGCGGTTGGCAGCTTCGGCTGCTACTTTTGCTTCGTGCAAGTCTTCTGTATATTCTGCTACCCGCTGAATGAGTTCGTTGAGCGAAATTGCCAGCATTCCCACTTCGTCAGAGGTAGTGACGGGTACTTGCAAATCAAAGTTTGATTCTTCTGTCACTCGCTGAGCGATCAGGGTGGTGGCTTCTAAGGGGCGAGCGATCGCCCGGCTGGTGTATGCTGCAAGTACGGCTGCCAGACCAGCGGATACTGCTAGAGATCCAACCAGAATCAGAGTTCCAAGTTTTTCTGCTTCCTCGTAGGTTCTAAAGGCCTCGTCTGCTTTCTCGCGAAAGTTGACGGCCATTTGGGCTGAATCCTCGGAAAACTGTTTGAGTTTCAAAGCAGTTTCGCCAGCCACAAAATTGTTCAAGTTCCGCCCGAAAGCCTGCTGCTGTTGCCGGTTCAAAGCAGATAATTTGGCAGCAGCCAACAATTTTTGTACTTGTTGAAAGTATGATTCTACGGTTTTGCCGTTGACTCGAGCGAACTGTTGAAGTTGTTGGTAGTCTTTGGCAATATCGGGATTCTTCGTCGGCGGTAGGGTTTGCAGTTGTTCGAGGATGCCGCTCATCTGAGCAACGCGAGTCAGGAATTCCGATCGTTGGCGATCGAAAATTTGCGGTTTGGCCGTCAGACTCGCGAGCTCTTGCTGCAGAATTCTGACTTCCTGCACCGTGTTGTTAAGGTTTGTCAGGATTTCCGCTTTATCTCGGTCGATCGCTAGTTTTTCTCTAACTTGCTGTTTGTGATAGGATTCTACTCCCCGTCCCGCCACAGCACCCAAAACGGCAATACCAATGACCAAGGCGTATCCGCAGCCGATTTTCTGCCTGATACCCAAGCGGCCCAACAGACTTTTCAACCCTATTTGAGGACGGTTCTGCAGTTGATTTTTCAAAGCTAAGGTTAAAGACATGGGCAATGTACTCGTCACCTTTGAGAGGCACCATCTATATTCTATATTGATGCCTGCCGGAGGGTAAATAAAGTTCTGGCTTCAAGCCAGATTTCGGCATTTATGGGGTCTTTGCACGGTTCCACAGCTCGATCGCCTTGACAGTTTGGAGCAGTTATGCGTAACAAATTCTAGCAGAAGGAAGAAGGCTCTTCGGCTGCCTTCGCTTCGGCGATGCGATCGGGCAAGTCGCTATTCCTTAGTCAAGTCGAAGGGTAGGGCAAGTCGCTCAAAGTAAAAAAAAGCAAGAAAGAAGAACCAGTCAAACGCACAATTTCAGCAATCAATAACCTACTCGCCGTCGGGCGCGGTTGCGATATAAGTTGCGAGTTATAAGTTGCAAGTTATGAGTTAAATTTCTGATTGAAAAATCTACTCTACTCGCAACCCACAACTCTATCGCTGTTCTCCTACTGGCAAAGTCGAAATTGTGCTATCTCAGCAGGAATTTTAGAAGCATTAGGTACGTTTGCACTTGCTGGAACGAAGATTCCCAGGCCGTAACTGCAACCCTCTGCCGTCGTGCATTCCCCAGGCTTAGCACTGATTTGATATTCGCCTTGGGATGGGGGAGTAAAAGAGATGGACGCCAGTTCGCCTGTTTTTTGACTCACAGCGATTTCCTGACCGCTTGCATCCTTGAGAGATAAGTTTAAATCCTGGCAATTTCCGTCGCAAGTGGCAACAAAAACATACTCCACATTAGGATGCAGCGTTGCTCTAAAAGGAGATGAAACTTGCTTGCGAACTTGACCCAGCAACGGCACAAATACTAATTTTTGACCGTTGCTTTTCCGCTGGTCAACTTCTGTTTTCAAGCGACAAACAACCGTTTTTTGGCTTTCGGTCAGTTCTTGAGCGATCGCATTTCCTACAATTGCAGTACCGAGGATCAGGGCCAGGCCGGAAATAACCAGATGTTTGAAATTCATTGATGTCCCTTAAAGTTAATTTTGGGTGATTGCAATAGACCGCTTTTGTCAGCAGTCTATTGGTTTATCTGGAGCCTATCACATTTGTTGACTTTTCCTAAAAAACAGGTCGGAGAAAAGTGCGATCGAACTCATGTCTGGTTTTAGATGAATCTGGCGTCAGCTATCGCCGAAACTCCACAGATTGCGGACGGTAGGAGCAAAACCTCGTCCTGATTGTATTGTACTAAATTAGGGCGATCGGCATCGGACTCTAGAAACCCGGTTTCTGGGCGGATGCGGAGCAGCTAAACCTAAGATTTATAGTAGAGACCGGGTTTAACAAGACCTGAATGACTCCAAGACTGTAAATATCTGATACAGGTTCCCCGATTCCAGACCAACAACAACATAATACCAATTTAAAAAAATCTTGCTACAATCCTCAATCTTATACCAATTATTAAAAGTCGTAGCTTCCCGTCAGGACAAGGTATTGCCGTCTCCCTACTCAAAATCCATCCGTTAAATCCGTTAAATCCGTTCTACAATCCCTTGCCTAACTTCCTGCTTCTCCTCATTTATCGCTGTTGCGAAATTTCCACGCGGGAACAAACTTAGAATCTCCCCAAACGCCGCGGCGATTTTTCTTAGCTTCGGCTTCCGCTTGTTCGAGAACACTTGCACTCGGACAATTTTTCAAGTAAGGACGGTAAACCATTGCTAATCCTTCGCGGGTCAAAACTTCTTGGGCAAATGTGCCGTTTGGCAAGCGAACTTCGCTAACTTTGCGGCCGTAGCGGTCAGTATCGGTAACGGTCAAAACAACGCGACCGCCCCCTTGTTTGACTAGCTGCTGCATTCTTTGGTGCGCTAGATTTCCCCACTTAAATTGATTTTTTAGTGCTGATGCTTTGCTATTTTTTTCAGCATTTGTGTGCGCGATTTCCGGTGCATCTACACAGGCAAAACGCACTTTGATATCTTTCCCGGCTGCATCGCTGGCGACCAGGGTATCGCCGTCGCTGACTCGCTTGACAGGATAGTTGTTGGCCGCTAACTTTTGCGGGCACCCGAATAGTAGCAATAGCATAGCAACTGCACTTAAGGTTTTTATTTTTGGAAAAATCGCGCTTTTAGTTTGGCTCATATTTCTCTGTTTTATTTAGTTTCCATCCAATTCTGCCCTGCGTGGATGTCAACTATCAGCGGTACGGTAAGTCGCAGAGCATTTTCCATCGCAGTTCTAATTTTCGGCTGCAATTCTTCCCATTCATCGGGAGGCACTTCAAAGATTAATTCGTCGTGAACTTGCAGCAGCAGCCGCGCCTGATAGTTTTGCAAAATTTTGTGTACATCAATCATGGCAAGTTTAATGATATCAGCACTAGAGCCTTGAATGGGGGCGTTGGCTGCGGCCCGCAAAGATTGGGCATCATCTCTGCTGAGAGATTTAAGTCTGTCGGAGTGAATGTCTTGGGGATTGCGACCTTTTAAGTCGCGGATGCTTTCGCTCTCGAATTCAAAATAGCGGCGGCGGCCGAGTATTGTGGTAACGTAGCCGAGGGCGATCGCCTCTTTTTTTACTTTCTCCAAATATTCAAAAACTTTACTGTAACGCTGGTTAAATCGTTCAATAAACTTTTTACCGTCTGCTGAAGTTTTGCCCATCGAACGACCAAACTTAATCGCCCCCATACCGTAAATTACCCCGAAATTAATCGTTTTGCCAAACCGTCTTTCGTCGGGCGTTACTTCCTCTTTTTCAAACAGCAGTTGAGCCGTCACGGTATGCACATCTCGGTTATTTTGATAAGCTTCAATCAACACAGGTTCTTGACTCAAGTGAGCTAAAATTCGCAGTTCAATTTGAGAATAGTCAGCCGACACCATCAGCCAACCTGCTTCCGGCAAAAAAGCCTTGCGAATTTGCCGCGAAAACTCGGTGCGGATGGGAATATTTTGTAAATTTGGATTAGAAGAAGAAAGCCTTCCCGTACCCGTTGCAGTTTGGTTGAAATCTGTATGCACTCGGCCGGTATCGGCACGCACTAACTGCGGCAAAGCATCGACATAAGTTGATTTCAACTTGGATAATGTTCGGTGTTCTAATAAATCGTCTACAATCGGGTGGTCTCCTTGCAATTTATCCAAAACAGCCGCGTCTGTAGAGTATCCCGTCTTAGTTTTGCGAGACTTTTTCTGAAACTCATCCGGGATTTTTTCTAACAAGATTTCGCTGAGTTGTTTCGGGGAACCTAAATTAAACTTTCTCCCCGCTGCTAGATAAGTTTTTTCTTCTATTTCTTTTAAGCTATTTTCTAGCTGTTGCGACAGTTCTTGCAGGTATGCTGAATCAATCCGAATTCCGCAATATTCCATTTCTGCTAAAACTGGTTCTAGGGGCTGTTCTACTTCCAGCAGCAACCGATGCAGAGACTTATCGGGAAAGTTATGTTCATCAGCTTTATCCAATTCTGCTCTAAGTTTATTTACTAACCCAAACGTGGTGTGAACATCCATGCCGCAGTAGTCGGCTACCGCCGGAATGCTGATATCAGCAATTGTTTTGTTTTTCGGTACTAATTCATTGTAACTTTTGGCGACAATGCCTAAGTATTTCCTTGACAATTCGCTGAGACTGTGGCTGGTTTCGGGATTGAGTACGTAACTCGCTAGCATGGTGTCGAAGACGACTCCGGCTAGTTTGATTCCCTGACAGCGCAGGATCGATCGATCGAACTTAGCATTTTGCAGCGCCTTCGGATAATTCTCGCTTTCCAAAATCGGACGCAAAGCATTTAAAACTGTGGCTTTATCCAAGTTTTTGCCCGTTTTATGTCCCGTGGGAATGTAAGCAACATCCCCTTCACCGGTTCCCCAACAGCAGCCAATTCCGACTAATTCGGCGTCTCGCGGTTCGATCGCGGTGGTTTCGGTATCCCACGCCACGGGCGAGGCTTTGTCGGTGCAGGTTTGCAGCAGTTGGACTAATTCGTTTAACTGTTCGGTTGTTTGAATTATTCGGGGTTTAATGGGTAATTTGTTTGCTTGCTGGGCGGCTAGGGTTTCTGCGGGACTAAAAAACCACAAGTCGTCGTCTTCTGAACTTTCAGAAGTTGGAGGTGACTTATCTATTGTGGGGAGTAGGGGTTGGGCATCTTGCCCGCCCTGTTCCAAGGGCTTTTCTACACCCTCCAATGGCTCTTTTACACCCTCCAATGGCTGTTCTAGGGTGTTTTCCGACGAGGCAGAGCCTCTGGATATGCGTTCCCGGGCAGAGCCTGGGAACGAGGATTCTTCTGGTTTTTCCTTTTCTTCAACGCCACCAAAACGCTTTTGAATTTGCTTTACTTTGCTTAAAAATGTCTTAAATTCCAACTTTTCCAGCATCGGAATCAAGGCGGATTCATCAAAACCTTTTAACTGGCAATTTTCTAAATCTACTTCCAAGGGTACGTCTTGGACAATTGTTGCCATGCGTTGAGAATGATAGGCAGCTTCTTTGCCTTCTTCTAGCTTTTTCTTAGTTGCTCCTTTAATCTCGTCGATGGCTGCATAAATTCCGTCGAGGGAATTGTAAGCTTCCAGCAATTGCAGGGCGGTTTTGTCGCCGATGCCTTTGACTCCGGGGATGTTATCGGATTTGTCGCCGCAGAGGGCTTTGTAATCTATTACTTGTTCGGGCAAAATACCGAGTTTGGCTTTGACTTCTTCCGGGCCGTATTCTTGGGATTTGCCTTTGCCCGATCGCCTGAGTTCATCCGTACTCAAATACAATACGCTGATTTGTTTTTCGGTTTCTACTAATTGAAACAAATCTCGATCGCCCGTGAGGATTTTGACCTGATAACCGGCCGCGCTGGCTTTGTTTGCCAAAGTTCCCAAAACATCGTCCGCCTCGTAGCCGGGAGCAGTTATTGCAGGTAAATTCAAATAGGTCAGGAGTTCTTGCAGGTTTTTGATATCGGGAATGAAATCTTCGGGAGTTTCCGCACGACCGGCTTTGTAGGTTTCGTCTGCTTCGTGGCGAAAAGTGGGCGTGGCGAGGTCAAAGGCGATCGCCATGTACTGGGGGTCGTGGGCGGCCATGACTTCCAGCAGCGACTTGAGAAAGCCAAAACAGACGCTGGTGGGAATGCCCGTTGTAGTTCGCAAGCCTCCGTCTCGACTTTTGGCGAAGGCGAAGTAGGAGCGGAAGGCCAGGGAGTGACCGTCAACTAGGATGAAGGTGGGAGCTTGATTTTCCGACACAGACACAGATCTCGATCGCGCGAAAGTATTTTCTCATTGTAGCTATAGCAGAAGACTGACTTGCGTAAACACGCAATATTATTTGCGCTTACTCCCCTATCTACCGGAAAACTTGAATGACAGAATAAAACTATCAACTTTACAAACAGGTCTGAATCATGAACAAGCTAATGGTTACACTCATCTCTCTAGCTACTCTTGGGCTAGGCATTGCTGTTCCCCTCCAAGCCAATGCTCAGCCTATGAAGCAAACAACAAAAGTTGCGCTTGAATCCCAACGTCACCATGAATACCGCGTCCAGTATCACCGTCCCAATCAAGAAAAATGGATAAATGCTGGAACTTTCCGAGATCGCGTAGCTGCTAACAAAGAGGTTCAAAAATTAGAGCATAAAGGTTATAAAGCCAAAATTGTAACATTGTAACTCTGTAGGCTTATACAGTAGAGGAGGGAGAGAAAAGGCGAGTGCTGCTCGCCTTTTCTCTCCCTCCCGATTATCATTATCAGTAAAAGCACAGGTTATATAGCAAGTCTAAATAGTCGTGAAAACGAGTCTGCTGAAGAACTGATAAAATAGTTATGGCGGTCAAACTATGAGTTCTCAAACACAACGCTTTCTGGTCATTGAGGATCACCCTGAAGTCGGTCAAAATAATTGTGAATTTTTGAGGATGATAGAGCCTGAGTGTTCCTGCATTATTCAGGAAACCCCTGAAGAGGGGATTGAGCAACTCAAGCAAGAGAACATAGATTTAGTAGTAGTTGACTTACAATTTGGGACTTTGACAGGTGAGGAGTCAGCCAAGCCCGGTTTAGCGCTACTCAACCACATTTTTGAGCATCACCCTCTGTTAAATGTTCTCGTCTATACCAGCGAACCAAGCTATTTAAGGCAAGTCGTGAAGCAAATATTTGAACATCAAGGGGGATTTGCTGTCGTTAATAAAATGGAAAGACGGAATGCTTTTCTAGAAGGAGGTCGTAGTGCTTTAGCTGGACAGTGTAAGATTCCTCGTAATTTAATGAACGAAATGCCATTGACTGATAAGGATAGAACGGTACTGGACTTGTTATGCAACCAAGCCCTTACAGATCAGGCAATTGCAGATCGGATGCATATATCCCTCAAAACAGCTCAGAACTACGTCCAGAGTCTCAAAGCAAAACTGAATGTCGATCAGCTTGACGGTCAACTTACTAATACCCGAATCGCCGTTTGCATGGAGGCAATTAAACGTAGGTTAATCGGTTAATCGGGTAGTTAGACCCTTGTTTGTTATCATCTTATGGCGTGTCCATCGTCCATTCTAGTGTTACCAGCATCCCACCTTCTTCTAATGGAACCCTTTGCCAAGCCCCATTTGGGATCTCAGCGGCAATAGTTTTCATCAGTTTAGTGCCATATCCACCACTACGACGTTTCTTGTGAGCAATATCTAATAAGATAGGGGTGAGGCTAGTTCCATTATTCTCGATCGCTAACCGGCACTGACGATCTTTTTGAGTAAGCGAGACTGAAACTTGCGTTGCCGATCCGTTTGGAGGTTGGGCATGACGAATCACATTAGCGATCGCTTCTCGAAAAAAGCGAAATATATCCTCTCTCGAATCAATCCAAGCACTATCAGATTTCGGTTCTCGCAGGGGTTGTAGATGCTCTTTGACACTCAAGGTTAATTCTTTTGAGTCAATCAGTTTTTGGAGCCATTGGTGTATTCCCCGATCCAGTCCATATTGCAATTCTGGTGTAATCTCTAGCTTTTCTGCAATTGTGCGCGTGCTGCTGAGCTGATTGCGAAGCGCAAGCCCAACTGCTTCTAATCGATCTAAGATTGAGTTCATCAGGGGAGATGGATGACTTAGGGCTAGAAGTTCAATACTATCCATAGCCAATTTGAGTTCTTGAAGTGGGCCGTCAT
Organism: Microcoleus sp. F8-C3; assembly: GCA_036704825.1. GTDB lineage: Bacteria > Cyanobacteriota > Cyanobacteriia > Cyanobacteriales > Microcoleaceae > Microcoleus. The sequence goes on from JAUBSN010000107.1 coordinate 22,973, forward strand.
GAATGTCTGTTGCAACTCGATGGAGGAGTTTCCGCGATTGCAAAAGAACAGCCTGTCGCTCAGCTAATTTCTGCTGTTGTTGGATAGACTGCCTGATAATTGAATAAATGGCTACACCTGAACCTGTTCCAACCCAACCTAAGATTGGGATGGATAATGGAATAATTAACCCTCGATAGAACAAGATAAAACTTAAAGCTACATAGCTTCCTACCAAGAGCGGAAGAAGCCAGCCAACCAGCAGATGAACAGGTATAAGTTTACGCTTTTTGCCTTGGCTCAGTATATATAGGCTTATGAAGTCAAGACCCAAAGTTGTGATGATGTAGTCATACCAATTCGGGATTCTTGTCAGAAATGAATGTGTCATCAAACTAGCTATTTGATTAGCTTCTACTTCTGCAACAGACATCTCCCCAAAAGGAGATAGTTCTCGATAGGTTTCAAATCCTTTCCCTTCTGGAAGATCGATTAATACAAGTTGATCGTGGAGCTTCTGAAGAGATTGGGGGTCAAAGTAAGGATTGCAGTGTTCAATATCTAGCTGAGAGGAAGGACATTTAAAATGAAGATCGATACTGGGGAATGTACCAGCAGAACCCCAGAAGTTCATTTGAAAAGATAAAAGAGTTGGTAAATTGGTAATATTTTGAAAACCTCTGAGATTTCCTGAGTTAATATAGAATTTTTCTAAGGCCATTGTTGCCACAGATTTTACCTTATGATGTATATTAATATCTGGATCGTCTTCATAGCTAAAATAGGAAAATAGCTCGGCTTTTCGAGCTGGGCTGTCTAAGCTTTGTGGATGTGCTGCATATCTGAAGTAACTTAGTATCTGCTCTGGGGGAACAGAGGGATTTATACTTTCATTATCGAAAGCAAGTAAATTATTATAATTATTTAGGACTGAATTTTCAGACGGTAAGTTACTTGGACGAGCAACCAAAACAATCTGGTTTGAATGTTTACTAATCAACTCTTGAAAGGGATATTCTAACTGAGTATCTGTATCAACATCAATGTACTGGCTCATTTGAGCGGGCAAATTTATGACGACAACCTTTGCACCGCTGTTGATTAAGGTTTTTACTAAATTTATATAAAAAATATTCAGTTTATATAAGTTATGAAAGTTATATCCTAAAATGGCAGGCTGCTCGATCTTAAGCAGGAGAATTTGTTTTGGCAGAAGCCCGGGTTTATGCAGTCGTATTTGACTGTCCTGAATGTCCAGCTCCATTTTATTGAGAATAGGTAAGTTGCTAGATACTGCACAGTAAAACAAGCTCCAAGCGGTTATTAAGCAAATACCTATTGCTGGACGATATCTGACAGTGTTCATTCGATCTTTCCATTATTTATTTGTTCTGTGCCGGCAATATAAAATTGTTTGCTTGGTCGGATTCGGTTTAAAGTTACACGCAAATTTTGCGAACACTGTCTCAACCGCCAACTAGCCCATTTTGTACTAATCGTTCCATTATTATAGATAGCACCGTTCAAATGAAACCCGTATATCGATCTGACATTATTGCTCTCAATTTATAGTTTCTGTTTAACCGAGCCTGCTTGTCCAATACCATCAGTAATTCGTCCAGCACCAATCTAGACTTGGGTTGCGGTGGCTGGGATATCTAACAGACTCAATAAAAGTAAGGTTTGGCATACAATACGATCTGCAAAAGGAAGCATGAGCCATTTATTCTTAGTTCAACAGTACAATTCTGACATTTGCCTTTGAGGGCGAGTTTGATTCTCCAGTATATACAGCAGATTCCATGTATATATGATACACTGTATTGAGTACATAAGCGAAAAAAATGAAACCTTATTCGAGCG
>JAUBSN010000108.1:0-24425 GCA_036704825.1 Microcoleus sp. F8-C3
CTGAATCTGTCTTGAGTACTCGTTCTGGTCAGATTCCTCCTTCTCTTCTGCCACGCTAACCCCGTGAACTTCTACATGCCAGGAACAATATTAGAAAAGTGCCTAGACAAGTTTTATGATTCTTCTGAGGGGATGTATCCTCCTTCAACATTAGCAGTTTGCGATACAGAGGAGGGAAGAGAAAAAAATCTACTAGGCGTTCTAAGTTATGTTGATATCCTGAAAAAATGGAAAGAGGAATTTAGTTTGGCACAAAGAAATAGTGAGTTAGTGGAAGGCAATTGAAAAATCACACATAGTGGATATGAATCCGGCAATTAACACACTGGAGTCGGCAAATATCCTACGCATCAAGACTGTTTCTCCTGCCAAGTCTCCTCTCGCTCCGCTTCTAAACCCGACAATAAATCAGTCAAACTCACATTTTCATTTTCCATAATCGTTGCAATCCGATCGATTAGTTGGGGAGCTTGAGGTTGTTTGGGAGCAAGCACAATCAGATTACCTATTTGGATTAGCACCAGCATATCTCCCTGATTAACATTGAGAGAATCTTGTAATAACTGGGGAATGGTAATTTCCCCTCCCTGTCCTAGAATAATCGGGAATTGTTTAATTTCTACATCCGTTTCTTGTGAAGTTATTGTCACCACTTTAACCTCAGCCTTTAGTGTTAAATTTCTCAGACTACTTATTATAGCAAGTTTTAGGCTGTGTAGGTTTTAGCGATCGCCCTAACCAAAAAACCAAAGCGCGATCGCAACTAAAATGCGATCGCGCCTATTTTTGCCAACTCCCCTGGAAGTTGTCATTACTACGTTCACCTGCTACCGTTAACATAGACGCATCGTAGGAAAACAACCGATGACACTAACAGAATTACTCCCTACAATTAGACAACTGTCTGCGATCGAGAAACGAGAGTTAATCCGCATTCTAATGGCGGAAGAGGATATCAGTGATGAACAGGTGTGGAAGGATCAATTTGAAGCTACAACAGACGCTCAGTGGGATAGTCTAGCTGAGATAGTACGCCAGGAAATCGCTGCTGATATAATACTTTAAGTTCTAAGTATTAGGCTTAAGAGCGATCGCCCTTACCAAAAAAAACAAGTGTGATCGCCGACAGCTACCAAATAGTTTCAACGTGAGCATAGCTCAGAATCTTCTCATCGCAAGTGACCAAGGGAATATCATACCGCCGCGCGATCGCTACTAAAATGCGATCGGCTGGATCTTTGTGAAACTCCCCTGGAAGCTGCGTACTGCCAATTGCATCCAACGGATTCAGGGGCTCAATAACTGTACCTGAATGAGTTCTCGCTTGCGCGTACCACTGTTCGATCGGCAAAGGGAAAGTCAGCTTACCCAAACTCGATTTCACAGCAATTTCCCAAACTGAAATTGCAGAAACCAGTAAACCGCTTTGGTTTTCCTCAGCCTCGATCGCACGATTTGCCACCACAGACAAATTACTCGGATCGTGCAGCAACCACAGCCAAATATGCGTATCCAGTAAAATCATGTACCCAGCGCATCCCATAAATCTGACATCGGCTCATCAAAATCCTCAGCAATTACCAACGGCATCCCGCGCAGAGGATAATGCTTTTGCGCTGTCAATCCAGCACTCGAAATCTCAGCTAAATCGATCGACACAGAAGGCTCAGACTGCGACAACCGCGTCTGACGCAAAAAACTCAATAGCACCTGAAGTAAATCATCTGATGCTCGATCGATCTCATTGATTAATTCTTCTCGGAGTGTCACGATCGCACATTCTCCTTGCTAGACTTCTGTACCCATTATAATTATCCAAGAGCCGCTTTATTAAAACTTCCGCATCAGGGCCCAGAAACCGGGTTTTTTGCCTTGGGTGCTGGCTGCAACGAAATATTTTCCTAAAAACCCGGTTTCTTTCTAAAAAAAACATTGCCGCATCCTTGGCAATGGCTAAGCCACCCCAAAGCCCGTATATTCGCGCACATAGGGCGCTTGAAATCCCAAAATAATATCATCCTTTGCCACACCCATTGCCACCAACTCGTGCGCGACTCGCATCTCCGTTGTATTCTGCTGCAACCAAATCTTGCCATCCTTAATATCCAAATGCAGCACGCATCCATACACCCGCCGATGCCCATCCCAACCAACATTCGTCACCTGATAATGATCCCGCTGCGTATCAAAAAGCGTTTGGGATTCGATCGCACCATTGGAGATCGGAGTTGCCACATATTCGGTCAATAATGCTTGAATCGACTGACGATAATGCTCTGGTTTATCCATTGCACAATCACCTCATTCACAGGATCGTAAACAATGCGGTTAACTTGATGCCGCTCTACCGAGATTCTTCAACTTTATTGTACTTGCCATCGCGTCTATCTCGAAAAGTGCGCGCCAGCGAAGCTATCCGGAAGGGAATCGCCCGTCAAATGCGATCGACCTTCTGAACAATAAGTCTATTCTGTGTTTGTAGATCGATCGACCTCACCCTCACCCTCATCCTCCAAAATCTCACCCAAATAGCGCTGCACAAACTCCCGCGCTGCATCTATATCGAGCAACTTTAACGCCACAACCATCTTCACAAGCGACTCTCCAGTTGGATCTATCAACTCATTAAACCAACGATAGACAACAGAACTTCGCACACCCATTGCGTGAGCCAATTTGTTTTGGCTAATGCCATAGGTGTTCAGCACATCTCTTAAAACTTGACCAGCTTTTCCCATGCCCCCCATGATGCCAAGGGATGCCCCAACCGTAAATAACTACACATATGTAGTTATTGCGGTAGGATAGAAATAACTACACATATGTAGTTATTGGTTGATTTTGAAGATGAGGACTTCCCAATGGCTGAAGACTTTGTAACGGAACCGCCCAAGGACACCCAACAAGACCCAGCTCCCACGGACGATCGAGAAAACCGGGAACCCGTGCGTATCATGGTTGTTGGCTCCCGCCAAGGCATAACCGCCGTCGTAAATTGGCTGGTGCGACTGGGTTTTGCCCAAATGGCAGACTGGAGCGACTTGCAGCGCGCACCGAATACGGGCCAGTGGATGCGCGTGCTGACAAAATGGTTGCAAAAGAATTGACGCAACTGACGAGTAGGGCGATCGCATTTCATAAACCTGATGTTTGGGAATCGTGCGATCGCCCGTCAAGTTCGTAGGCGTAGCCATCGACCTTCTAATACAATTAAGACAGCGAACGTTGAGGATGAAATCAAGTGTTACTATCGAAATAGCGATCGTGATTCCCGATTCCCACCATGACATTCATCAACCCCAAAACAGATTACGCCTTCAAAAAAATATTCGGTTCCTCAGAGAGCAAAGACATTCTCATCAGTTTCCTCAACGCCATAATTTACGAAGGCAATCCGACTATTGAAGACTTGGAAATTATCGATCCCAACCTCCCGCCCCGAGTTGAAGGCTTAAAAGACTCTTCTTTAGATGTCAAAGCCAAACTTGCCGACGGAACTCTAGTCATCATTGAAATGCAGGTATTAAACGTCGAATCTTTCGGACAAAGAATCTTGTACAACGCAGCGAAAACCTATGCATTTCAATTGCAGAAAGGAGAAGGATATCGAATGCTCAAACCAGTAATTGCCTTGACGATTACTGATTTCGAGATGTTTAAGAATAGCGACAAATTAATTTCGAGGTTTGTCTACAAAGAAGAAAACTCTAACTTAGAATATCCCGATAATGACATCAAGTTGGTATTTGTAGAATTGCCTAAATTCAACAAATCAGTAGACCAACTAGAAACTCTGGCAGATAAATGGCTCTATTTCATGAAATACGCAATAACGATAACGGAAGTACCGCCAGTAATGGATAGCGTCCCCGAAATTCATCAAGCTTTTGGCATCGCCGATCGAGCGAATTTAAGCCCGGATGAACTGGCAAATATCGAACGGCAAGAAATGTTTATTTACGACCAACAAGGCACGATAATTAAAGCTGTTAAAGACGCCGTTCAAGAAGCTCGACAAGAAGGCAGACAAGAAGAAAAGCTGGCGATCGCGCGGCAATTGCTCGATCGCCTAGATGACGCAACAATCGCTCAAATAACCGGACTTAGCGTTGAGTACGTGCAGGATTTGCGATCGGAATGAGATTTATTTCAAAAAGATCGCCGATGATAAAATCGAGATAGCGGTCGTGATTCCCGATTCCCACCATGACATTCATCAACCCCAAAACCGATTACGCCTTCAAAAGAATATTTGGCTCCTCAGAAAGCAAAGACATTCTCATCAGTTTTCTCAACGCCATGATTTACGATGGCAATCCTACCATTGAAGACTTGGAAATTATCAACCCCAACCTGCCACCCAGAGTCGAAGGTTTGAAAGATACTTATTTAGATGTCAAAGCCAAACTCGCTGATGGTACGCTAGTCATTATTGAAATGCAGGTATTAAACGTAGAGTATTTCGGCAAAAGAGTGTTGTACAACGCCGCCAAAATATACGCTTTTCAATTGCAGAAAGGAGAAGGCTACCGAATGCTCAAACCCGTGATTGCATTAACACTGACTGATTTCGAGATGTTTCCAAATAGCGAACAGCTAATTTCTATATTTATCTACAAAGAAGCAAGCACAAATTTCATCTATACCGATAATAACATCGAGTTAGTATTTGTAGAACTTCCGAAATTTACCAAGGAAGTACACCAGCTAGAAACGCTTGCGGATAAATGGATATATTTCATGAAATATGCGAGGACAATAACGGATGTCCCGCCAGTAATGGATAGCGTTCCAGAGATTCATCAAGCCTTTGGCATCGCAAATCAAGTGAATTTAAGCCCGGAAGAACTGGAAGATATCGAACGGCGAGAAATGTTTATTTACGACCAACAAGGATCTATACTCCAAGCCGTTCAAGCAGAAAAGCTGGCGATCGCGCGGCAATTGCTCGATCGCCTGGATGATGCAACTATCAGTCAAACAACCGGACTCAGTATAGAGGATGTGCGGAATTTGCGATCGCAATGAGATTTCTTGACCAACAACAATCACAACTGCAAAGCCCCAGACACCTTGGCATTTTTAACACTTGAAATCCGAATCAAAGACCCTGATTTTACAGCCATCTCAGGTTTCCATTCATAAACCCCATCGCTAGTCGCGCGGTTGGCTATGCTTTCAACCAACTTATTCTCTTGATACAGATCGATCTTGACCTCCTCCTGAATATTGTCTCTCCACAAAATCAAATAAGGTTTATTTGCTTCCACCTGCACTTGGAATGCTGGTTTAGCCACCAATATTTTTGGTGAAGCTGTCTGAGATTTTCTATTCCTAAATCCTAAATAGTGCGGCAGTTCGCGAGTGGCAATATTATTTGATTGAGGCAACACAATCTCGCCGATTTTAGGATTGAATAGATAAGTTGAGAGTCCGCCGTCGATCGTCACGATATCTCCTTTCACTCCGAATTCTCGCATTAACTTAGCTGCTGCGTCTAATGTTGATTCATTAACTGTAATAATTGCCAGCAATTCATTACCCTTGCGACCATCTTTGTCCAGCGTACCGATGACGTGATACCTATTTGCGGGATTTTGAGATATGAGTTTAGCTGGATGGTGCTTGTATTCGTAAGTAACAACTGCATTTTGTACTTCTTTTTGATTCAATGGCTTTCCGGTTTGCGGTTCGTAATTTGTGATATATGCTTCTCGATCGTTCCACACCAAAGCTTTCAATCGAATATTTTTATACTGCCCATCTTTGGGTTTCTTGACGGGGCCGTAAATGCCGTTACCGCCAGTAATAACTTGACCGTTAAATTTGATAGGAAAAGATAGCTGCGTGCTGGGTTCGTATTGTTCAAAAAAAGAACAGTTAATCACGGAAAAAACACCATTACCGTAAAGTTTTTTGTATTCACCTGTAACTTCCGAGAATAACTTACTCTTAAAGAAAGGACTGTAATATTTGTTTTCTCCCTGATAATACAATCCTTTATTGAAAGCCATCCGATCGACCTCTCCAATTAGCTGGTCTATTTGCGTTTTTTGGACGTTAATAACTTGCAAATAAGCCAGATTTCCGTTGGGTAGTTGTTTTTTGTACAACTCTGCACCATCTCTGCTATCCACAGGTTGAAAATAACTGACTGGGCTGGAAAGTTGTTCGATCGCAAAATGTGCAACTGCTGCCACAACAGCAACAGCAAAAATCACCAAAAAAAACGGCAAGATTTTTTTGATCCTGTTCATAAATATTAATTTGTTTCTAGACCGCAAACCAAACTACCTCAAAAATAGCTTATACGCCGGATTGTGACTCTCATCCCCATACTGATAGCCCAGCGTGTCCAAAAAAGCCTGCCATTCCTGCATCTCATCGGGCGGTACTTGAATTCCCACCACAATTCGCCCGTAATCTGCGCCGTTATTTCGATAGTGAAAAACGCTGATATTCCAGTTAGGGCTCATCGCACCGACAAACTGCATCAATGCACCGGGACGTTCGGGAAATTCAAAGCGATAAAACAATTCGTGATGTGCCAGCATCGAACGGCCGCCCACCATATGCCGCACGTGCAATTTCGTTAATTCATCATCAGTTAAATCCAAAGTCTTGAAGCCGCAATCTTCAAAACTTGCCGCTATCTTCACCGCATCGGCACGGTTTTGAATTTGTACGCCGATAAAAATATGTGCCTCTTTCTCATCCGCAATTCGATAGCTAAATTCAGTTAAATTGCGTTTGCCCAGACATTCGCAAAACCTGCGGAGACTTCCCGGTTGTTCGGGAATTGTGACTGCAAAAATAGCTTCGCGGCGTTCGCCAAACTCTGCTCTTTCTGCTACAAAACGCAGCCGATCGAAATTCATGTTCGCGCCGCAAGCAACAGCAATTAATGTTTGTCCTGCGATTTGTTCCCGTTCCACGTAAGCTTTCGCACCTGCGATCGCCAAAGCGCCAGCAGGTTCTAAGATCGATCGCGTATCTTCAAAAACATCCTTAATCGCCGCGCAAACATCATCCGTAGCCACCAAAATAATCTCATCCACATACTCCTGACACAGCCGAAAAGTTTCCTCCCCCACTTCCCGCACAGCAACGCCGTCAGCAAATAAACCCACCTGCGACAAACGCACCCGTTTACCCGCTTTCAGCGATTGATTCATGGCATCGGAATCGATGGGTTCGACGCCAATAATTTTAATTTCCGGCCGCAACCGCTTGACATAAGCCCCAATTCCCGAAATCAATCCGCCGCCGCCAATTGCCACAAAAATCGCGTGAATTGGTTTTTGATGTTGCCGCAGAATTTCCATGCCGATCGTACCCTGTCCCGCAATTACGTGCGGGTCATCAAAAGGGTGAATAAAAGTTAAACCTTTTTGGGCCTCTAATTGGCGCGCAAAAGCGTAGGCATCGTCGTAGGTATCCCCATGCAAAACCACCTCTCCGCCCCGGGATATCACCGCATTTACCTTCACCTGCGGCGTCGTTACGGGCATGACGATAATCGCGCGAGTTCCCAGGTGGCGGGCGGCGAGGGCGACTCCTTGGGCGTGGTTGCCGGCGGAAGCTGCAATCACACCTTGTGCTAGCAAATCCGGCGACAGTTGCGCCATTTTGTTGTACGCACCCCGCAGTTTGAAGGAAAACACCGACTGCATATCCTCTCGCTTCAGCAAAAGTTTATTGTTGAGCCGTGCTGATAGATTCGGGGCGGATTCTAGGGCTGTTTCTTGAGCAACATCGTAGACGCGGGCGGTGAGGATTTGTACTAGGTAATCGCAAAGCATGGGGTTAGCAGGTTGGTTGATGCCGGATGGTGGGATAATTGTAGGGCACTTGTGTTAGTATTTTGCGGGGAATTGGCGATCGCAGTTCGCAGTTAACGAAAGATTCAGTCAACTTGGTTTGATTTAGTTACATAAATAGTCAATCCTGTTCTGGCATCGCCATCGAACTTTAACCCTACTTCTGCTTCCGAAGTTATTTCCACACGATCCTGGGAAATACCATAACGCTGAATGCTCTCAACTTTAGCAGCGTAGCAGTACGACAATTCATCATTAACTAAAACTAGAAAAACACGTTCTTCTACAGTTAATGTAACTTCCTTAACTTTGGCTACGGCTGCTTGTGGGTTTTTGAACCACTCAGTAATTGTTCCAATCTCCCTTACCAGCCCTCGATCTCTCTGGAGTAAAATTATATTGTAGGTGACTAAATCGGCAAGGGATTTACATAAAGCCTCAACAAAATCACCTAAGTCCAACAGTTCTTGAGTCCCCAAAATCTCATCTGTAGAGCCGTGTGCTGCTTCATTCCGATAGTCAACCAGTTGTTTTAGTTCTCCTTCAGCCGTGTTTTGACTGCCGCGAACTTCCTCTACAAAATATTTAATCTCTTTGTGGTTAATTACCCATTTCCACGCCTCATCAATTCCAGCATTTTTAAACACTTTTTCTAGCGCGTCCTTCCGTAAATTTTGCTCGTGCAATAGGAAAGCATCAGGAAGTAGTTCGTATTTTCCAGTGTCAGTAATTCCACAGGATAATCCTTGCACTACTTTCTCAACTGAAAGGTGTTGAAACCTATTCTTTTTGATGTCAATCAATAAACGCCCTATACCCTCTCGATGGGTATTTTGAATTTTTTCTCCCAAATCTGAATAACGTGGAACCAAATCGGGCATTCGTCGCAGCCAATCCGAAATTAAATCCTCAACGAAGCGCTCGTAAATAGCATACAATCGGGTTACAACAGCAGAGCGATCGTAAATTTCCCACTCCTCTTCGCTAGGTATTACCTCTATTAATGCAGCAAATTCAGGATTTTCTTCCAACTTTTTTTTGTTTAAACTGTCTCGAAATACGATTCTTCTAAGTCGATGGCTAGTCTCGATTATCCCACGGACTGTTGAAATTTTGACACTCACTTTCTGAAGAAGCTCCTCAAACATCGCAAGTTACTCTCCGATAACTTGCGAAAGCATTTTTTCAAATATCCCAATCCGATATAGAATCTCTGCTTGAGTTGTTCCACCTATTATCAAAAAACGAGATTCCGGTTTGTTAAAGAGGTTTTTTGTTTCTTCAATAATCTGCTCTTTTCTAGCAATTATTTTTGCTTCATCTGGCAAGTACCTGCTCAAACCAACCATAATTGCATCATAATATGCTTTATAAGGCTTTTTAGACCAATTTTGAGATTTAGGGTCAAATGGTTTAAATAAATGCTCTCCGTAAATTTGGTGAGCTATTGCGAGCGTTTTGACGAAAAGCTCTTCCAAGTAATTGATCTCTGCATCAGTGAAATTCAAACTTTTCATCATGTACAAATCTAAAAATCCTTCCATCCCCAACCGGAAATGCTCGACATTCCTGAGAGCAAAAAAACGCAGCACTAACTCGGCGTCTTCCATTTTTCTATAAAGGGTATTTTCCTTTAATTCTGCACTGCTATCGTCTGTCGGAATTCCCCAAGCCTCAGCAAATATGGGATGGCGCGCTAATTTTAGCAACAGTTCATTGAACTTTCCACCATAAAAAATGTTTCTCACTTCCTGCTGGCTGAACTCTATTCTTCCAGTATTCAGACGTTCAAAGGCTTTCTGTTTGAGGAACTTAGCTGATTCAGGATTAGAGGTTAATTCAGCAAGAATTGCTATTGAGGATATGGAACGACGATCGATAGTAGCCCTAATTTTTTGAGGAAGTCTTTTGTAGGTATTTCCGTTAAATTCAGGCAAAATTTCCAGCCCTGTCAGTTCGAGCTTGTTTCCATAAAAATCTTGAATAGCGGAGATTCGCTGCTGACCGTCCAAGACTTCATAAGGCTGGAAATCTTGTTTGTACAGAATTATTGAAGGTACGGGAATATTGAGAATAAATGACTCTATCAATCGGGATTTCATCGTCGCAGTCCAACGACCCCTTCTTTGGTAGAACGATCGCATTTCTATATAATTAGAAAGTTTTAATGATTCAACAAACCGGGGAAGCTTTTCACGGTTGATTTCGGTAACGATTGGTGTTTCTTTGAAGTCGTAGCGCTGGTATGTGTCGCGATCGAACCTGCCATGATCTGGTGTGTTTGGTGGCAAACTCTTCCACATCTTTTTTTCAAATGGTGCGAGCTGCATTTCCGTAGTCTCCCTAAGCACAACTTGTTAATAATTATAGCATTTTCAGGATGAGCCGATCGACTCAAATCTAGCAAAAAGTGCGATCGCCAACTATCTCCACAGAAGATCGATCGCCCTTCCCCGATCGCCAAATCCGATTTTATGGCAAAAATAGCCTAGACTGAAATATGAAAGCTAGCGATCGGGCAAGCTGTAGCGAATGTTGCCCTCGTGAGTCCTGACTTCGTTTTTGCCGTTTACCCCGGTTATAAAATCCGGTTTGTGAGCGTATTAGTCCGTAATCCTTGATTTAGTATGTAAAATCATGAACGTACAAATTACAGATTTGCGTGCGGTTGACGAGCCAAAAATTCAACAGGTAGCTAGATTAATAGTTGAAGGTTTTAAAGAGCATTGGCCCGATGCTTGGCCCGATCTAAAATCTGCTTTGCAAGAAGTGCAAGCATCTTTTGCAGCCGATCGCATCAGTCGAATTGCTGTCGGCGACAACAATCAAGTTTTGGGATGGATTGGCGGGATTAAACAGTATGATGGTAATGTTTGGGAACTGCACCCGCTGGTAGTGAGAACAGAATTTCGCGGACAAGGAATTGGTCGTAAGCTCGTAGCTGATTTAGCAGCAGAAGCTAAAAACCGGGGAGGGATCGTGCTGTGGGTGGGCACCGACGACGAAGACAATCAAACCACTCTTTCAGGCATCAATCTTTATCCTAACGTTTGGGAACACATCGCCAAAATTAAAAATTTGCGCGGTCATCCCTACGAATTTTATCAAAAAATGGGTTTTGCGATCGTCGGAGTGATGCCCGACGCCAACGGAATTGGCAAGCCAGATATTTTCATGGCAAAGCGGCTGTAAAGTTTAATGTTGGTTTTAATTTTACTAACAGGTGGCTTGCCAATCCAACACTTAGCAAAATTAGTTGTTGAAAGTTTCCCAGAAAATCCGTCTAGTCTGGACGTGCAAACCCCGTTCGAGGGTCGCTGATAAACAAACCCAGAACTAACGAATCCATCACCGTATCCCAAACAGGAGTCAAACGTTCAGCATCATCAACCCAATAGTCAAAAGTAATCAAACACTGAACATTAGAACCCAATCCGATACAAATTCGCGAATAAGCTTCCCGCTGTTCAGGAGGGTCGATAAACTTAAATTCAGTCCAAACAACGCGGGCAGTTTGCCGCTTCAATTGAATAATTTCCCCAAAAGCGATCGGATTTCTGGTATCATCTTCAACCAGCTTCTGTAATAGCGGCACCAGCGGAAAATCTGCCCAGTTACCAGGTGGGAGCAAATTAAACGAAACCTCCAAACGACAATCATCATCCGGCGGCTTTTTATCAGTAAATCGGAACGAATTAGTATCCGGTTCAAAATGCCAATCTTCCGGGACATCAAAGCGAACTGCACCTCTTCCTGCCACAAAAATTCGAGTTCCAGGCTTTGACTTCCAATTGTGGTCTTCTTTAAGCTCTAGAGTTTCCTTGAGCCATTCTTGCTTTTTGCGCTTAGACATAAACAGAACACCAAATTGCTGCTAATGTGTAGTTTTAGACCTTGCAAACACATTTTAACTCTATTTTGCTCGCCGTTTGCTCAAATATAACAATCCTTACAAAAATTATGAATTCCTCTCTTCTCTATTCCTCTGTGTTCTCTGCGCCTCTGCGGTAAAAAAAATTCTTTCACAATTGGCTAACTTTTATTTTTCACTCTTCGGAATCACATACCTAATTCCGCCTTTATTCCCAGCCGCATCGCCCTGGTAACGGGGGATAACATGAATGGCCGCGTGAGTGCGACTTTGACCGGCCTGTTTATTAATATTGATTCCCACATTAAACCCGTCAGGCTGAAACTCTTTACTTAACATTTCTTGCACCTTATTAGCCATAAACCAGCAAGCCGATTGCTCTCGAAAAGGCAGTTCAAAATAATTAGCAACGTGACGCTTGGGGATGATTAAAACATGACCTTTGCTAGCGGGATAACCGTCAAACATCGCATAAGCTGTTGCTGATTCAGTTAGCAAAATTAGGTTTTTGTAAGGATTGCAGAATATGCAGTTATTAGTAGAATTCCTTTGATGGTTGTAATGCACGTATTTGTAAATTTCGCAATACTCATCTAGGTGAACTGGCTTAAAGGGAAGTTTGACAATGCACTGATATGTAGGTTTTTTGTGGACATAATGTTCTCGAAAGCCTTCTTTTTTGAGATCCCTTCTCACCGCAAAATACGCATTCCCTCCCGGTTTCAACAGGTGCGACACTTCCATCAGGACATTAGCTTGTTCTTCGGGAAACAAAACATTTAAAACATAAAAGCAAATGATTGTGTCGAATTTATCTTCGGGGAATTCCGGGAAATAATAAGGGTCATAACCCGTAATATCGAAGCCTTTTTGCTGCAACAATCTAACATCGCTGCCGAAGCCGCACCCAAAATCTAAGACTTTCCCTTGCAGCAAGTTTTTCTCCAATAAAAATCTTGCTGGAAATGACAGATAAATTCTTTCGATTGCCGTCAGGTGGCTGAATTTATTTTGTTGCTTTTTCATGGCGGCATAAATTTGATTTAATTAACTTTTGCGTAAAGGTTTTGCGATAATTCCGAGAATTTTGTCAACTTCCTTGATATAATAGTCAGTCAGATCGATAAAGACTGTTTGATTTACTAATTTAAGAAATTTCCAAGCATTCCCCGTAGTAACGCAGCCGTAAATCGCCTCAATCTCATCATTTTGCTGCTGGTTAAATAGCTGGACTCCCAGCATTTCAGCGATGCACTGTCCGAGTCCGCTTTTAATGTTTTCGTTTTTCGCTTCTACTAAAGTGATAACAGGTGTGCGAATTTCATACAAATCGCTGGAGGCGGTGAGGATATAGTCGCAATAGCCATTAAGTCCGCTTTTGGCATCGGCGTTAAATTCTGTACCGGAAAAAAAGCCGATTTGGAAGTTTAAGATGCGTCGCACTTCTAGTAAGATGGGTGCAATAATTAATTCCGATCGCGCTTTTTCCGTATTAATCGCGGTGGCAAGGGGGATGTATTCTGTTAAAGTTGTTTTGAGATAGTCACTAGGTACGATCGCCTCTACATCAGCAAACAAAACCGTTTTTTCATCAACGGTGAGGTTAAAAGCCGATCGCACTTTTGAAATCGTAGTAAAATCGCTGTATGCCATTTGTGAAATCCTTCTGTATTCTATTGTATCATTATTGCAGTTTAGCGATCGCCCCTTTTTCCACCAACACCTTACCAGTCACCAAATCCCGCACCGTCGCCAACAAAACCCGCCTCTGATCCACCTCAAAACGCACCGAAACTCGGTCAATTCCCAATACCCCGGGCGGGTCTAAATGGGCCACGCAAACCTGCTGGTGGTGGCTTTCCAGAGATCGAAAATCCGTTTGTTTGTTGAGCCAACTGCTCGTCATTTGCCCTTTTTCGTTAAAAATAACCTCCGCTTGCGATACCTCCGCAACTTCGCCAATATCTAACCGAATTTCCCTTTGCCCTTCAATTGCCACTTGCAGCGTCAACTCTTCGGAACTTTGACAGGGATACTTCATTTCCTTGCTAAATATCGGCGAATAAGCATAAGCTTTAGCATAAGGTTCCCACAGGCGAATTGCATAGCTGTGGCGCAAATAATCGTCAACACTCGCCAATTGTGTCAAGGCTAAAGCACCGTGCGCCACCGCTTCAAACGGCTTGTCAGCTTTGACTTTTTGCCGCCCAAAATACGAAACCACTAAATTAGATACAGCCGGAATTTGAGAAGTTCCTCCCACCAGCAAAACCTGTTCGATATCTGCTTTGCCGATACCTTTTCCCAGTGCAATACTCAGCACTTCATCTAAACTTTCCCGCAACTGTTCTAACAACTGCCGAGATTCCAGAATTTCCTCAAGCTTGTCTCGGTTTAGCTGCAATTCGTAAGACATAAAATTTTCATCGTCAAACCAACTATCCTTCGCCTCATTAACCTGAGAAAGTTGAATTTTTAATTTTTCCGCTATTTCTAATAAATTTTGCCAGCCAATTGCGCCGACTTCTGCGCGCGACGAACCAATTTGCCGCAAATAATCTTCGACAATCCAGATGTCAATATCTTCGCCGCCAACATAAGCATCGGATTTTGCCAACACTTCGGCACGCACCCCCCCCAGCCCCTCCAAGCTTCGGGGGGGTAAGGGGGGGGTTACAGCAGTACGGACTAAACTTAAATCTAAAGTTCCGCCGCCAAAATCAACTACTAAAACTAGAGAACCGGGGCGTTTTACTGCATATCCGAGGGCGGCGGCTGTGGATTCATCTATTACCTGAATTTCCGCAACTCCCAAATTTTCTCCTAAGTCGCGAAACCAATCTAGATATCGCTCAAATGCTCCGACGGGTACTGTAAAAATTATTTTTTCTGGCTGTATATTTTGTAAATATAATTGCTTCCAAATACTTGTGATAAACTGTTCTGCTACTAATTCTGGTGTGTAGGTTTCGCCGTCAATATTGCGGGGTGGCGGCTGAAAGTCGGCGGCTAAATTGCGTTTAAAAGCTTTAAAAAAACGTTCGGGCTGGGCTTGTCCTAAACGTTGCGATCGCACTTTTTCTCCCAGCACCAACTCTTCGGAATTTTTCACAAAGACTAAAGTCGGGACTACAGATATTTCTCGAATATCTCCGCTCAAATTCTTCGTTTTAAAAATGCGAGATATCTCGCCCAATCTCAAAGTTTCTGGTGTTTGCGTATCCGGGTTGAGAATGCAAACAACCGTATTGCTGGTGCCGAAGTCAATGGCAACTGTAGTCATGTTGATTTATAATTTTAAATTTAATTTTTCATTCCCGCTGGCAGGGTGCGACTAACTTTAGCAGGAGTAAGAATTCGCTCTCCCTCGCGATAGCCGACAAACCGAATATAAACTAATTCTCCTTCTGTTATATCCTCAACATCCGGCTGGTGCAACTGCGGATTGTAAGCAGTTTGTTCCCACGCAGAACCAATCATTTCAAAATCCCAACTTGACAAGAGATTTTCTAAGGGAGTAAACAAAGCTGAGAGATTTTTGGCGGGCATATCCGGCTTGGCTTCTGCCATTTTGCGGGCGGCGGGATAGTTAGTTAACAAAGTTTGCAACTGTTCAAAGGTAGCGCGGCGAAAATCGGCAGTTAGTTGAGTTTTTTGCTGCTGCAGTTCTTCTCGCAGCCGGGAACACTGCTGCCTCAATTCTTCAATTTCGGTGGGATTAGTTGTGATTGTAGCCGATATTGGCAGCGCGCTCAAAGTGCGATCGAATTCTTGAAAATTCAAATTCAGCACTGTTGCCAGCCGCCTCAGTTGGTCTAGCGTGAGTTTTCCCACGTCTCCCTGCCGCACTAAGCGCACTCCAAAGCGACTTAAGCCTGCTTTTTCGCCTAAGTCTTGCCAATCGAGAATGTCTAGCTGATTCATGCGTTCCCGCAGAATTGTATCGTACTTAAACTCGATCGCATCTCCCGCCTCAGATGCAGCATAAAGGTAGATTAAAATGAGAAAAATGCCCCCCACAGCCAGCGCGAAGCTGAAAGCAGGCAGTGTTGTTACATCAACTGTTGCACCCAGGATATCAAACATCTTTAACTCTTCTAAACTTGTTTTAAAGTCTGCGTTTGTTCAACGATCAAATTTTCTTCCCCTTCGTAGTATTCTGGCAGCAAGTCTTGAGATTCTACTTTGCCGAGGGCTTTTTCAATTCCGGCGGTGGTTTCGGTGCAACTAGAACCGGTGGCGTTGAGGACGGTTTCGGTAATTTTGCCGTCTTTGCCGATGCGGTATTCTATTTGGCGGTATTCTGCCATAATTCTTCCTCTTGGTTTAATGCTTGAGTGTTGACTGTTGAGTGTTGAGTTATATTATAGATTCTATTTACCAATTATTCTAATGAATTTTTGTAGCGACAATGCAACCGGGGTTTCGCCGGAGATTATGGCAGCGATTGCAGCGGCTAATTGCGGTGCTGTGATGTCTTACGGAGATGATGAATATACGCAGCGTTTGCAACTTAAATTTTCGGATTTGTTCGAGACATCGGTGACGGTTTTTCCTGTAGCAACTGGTTCTGCTGCTAATGCGCTAGCCCTTGCGGTTGTCACTCCTCCTTACGGGGCTGTTTACTGTCACGCCGAATCTCATATTAATCTAGATGAATGCGGCGCGCCGGAGTTTTTTACAGGCGGTGCAAAGTTAGTGACATTAACAGGAAATCACGGTAAAATAGACGCAGAGAATTTAGGAAAAAAGCTCGATCGCGCTGGTGCAGGTGTCGTCCACCACGTACAGCCCGCAGCCGTCAGCATCACTCAAGCAACGGAAGCCGGCACAGTCTACAATCCAGCAGAAATTTCCCACATTTCGGAAGTAGTTCGCCACCACAATTTGCACCTGCACATGGATGGAGCTCGCTTTGCAAATGCTGTTGTCAGCTTGGGCTGTTCTCCGGCGGAAGTCACTTGGCGCGCCGGTGTGGATATTCTATCATTTGGAGCGACGAAAAACGGCGCGATGGCTGCGGAAGCTGTGGTTTTTTTTAATCAAGAATTAGCAAAGATTTTCCCTTTTTACCGCAAGCGCAGCGGCCATCTTTTCTCGAAAATGCGGTTTTTGTCGGCGCAGTTGGAATCATACATTACTGATGATTTGTGGTTAAAAAATGCGGATCATGCAAATAATATGGCAGCAAAATTAGCCGAAGGCTTGGCAGGTGTGGAGGGAGTAAAGTTTTGCCATCCTGTTGAAGCTAACGAGATTTTCATGCAGATTCCAGAATCGATAATTACAGCGGTTTTGAGTGATGGTTTTCAGTTTTATCGGTGGGACAGTGAAGCTGGATGTACTGTGAGACTGGTAACGGCTTTTAATACTCAGGAAGCTGATGTGATTGCTTTGGTGGAAGCGGTTAAAAGACATCAATGATTATTTCGTAGGGGCGGGTTTTACCAATAATACCGGCCAGCTACGAACAATCTAAGCAACCCGCCCCCACCTAACAAATAATCCACATCAACCTTGATTTATATTAAATGCAAAAAATCGGCGCGGGAATTTCTCGTTTGGTGGGGGCGGGTTTGAGAGATTGTGTGTTATTGACAATTATTGGTAAAACCCGCCCCTACATTTTAAGCGATTCAGGAATTGGTTCTGCAACTGCGGCAAGTTCGGGTTCAACTGCTTCGAGGTGTGCTTCTAAAAGCGCCAAATTTCTCATGTTTGATTTATAAAAAGCATCGAAGATATCTCCGACCAAAGGTACTGAACCAACAACGGCTTCTAGACCGATATTGTAAATCATTTTTCCTAGAGTTTTTTGGGGGATGTTGAATCGAGTTGCTAAATAAATTAGGTAGGCGGAAAATGCGGTATCTACGATATCCCCAGCACCCGGAACTAAACCGATAATGGGGTCTAAACCAATGCGAAATTTAGTGCCGGGGATGCCAATGGCGGTATCCATCAGGCGGCTGAGTTTGCGGATGCGGTTGAGGGTGGCGAGACGCTCTATGTTGTTCATATTATTATTGTTGAACTAGGTTGAAAATTTGAAATCTGTCGGAAGACGGAAAAAAACCATCTAGAAACCGCTCATTTTCCATCTTCGCTAATATGCTGAATTCCCCATTCGTGCATGGCATTAATAATCGGTTTGAGACTTTCGCCCAAAGGCGTTAGCGAATATTCAACTTTTGGCGGCACTTGCAGGTAAATTTCCCGGTGAACGATCGCGTCTGATTCCATTTCCCGCAGTTGCTGCGTCAGCATCTTCTGAGTAATGCCGTTGACAGATCGTTGCAGCTCGTTAAAACGCTTCACTCCTTGAAACAACTCCCGCAGAATCAAGACTTTCCAGCGCCCGCCAATCACCTCTAGAGTGCGTTCTACAGGGCAATTTGCTCGATCGACCTTTACTTCTTGGACTTGCATAGTATCTTTTTGGTAAGTACCGCACTTTTAAGTGCGTACTATCCATAATAGCTTGACTCGGTTTAAAATAAAAACATCAAAGAAACACCAGATAAATTTCACTGAGGATTCAGAAAATGATTACCGTCAGAAAAAGTGAAGCAAGAGGACACGCTAATCACGGTTGGCTGGACAGTTACCACACATTTTCTTTTGCAGGCTATTACGATCCAAATTATATGAATTTTCGATCGTTGCGGGTAATTAATGAGGATTTCGTTAGCCCCGGCAGAGGTTTCGGCACTCACGGACACAGCGACATGGAAATCATTACTTATGTATTAGAAGGAGCATTAGAACACAAGGACAGTTTGGGTACCGGTGCAGTGATTAAACCCGGTGAAGTGCAACGGATGAGTGCGGGTACGGGTATCCAGCACAGCGAGTTCAATAACTCGCAAACAGACCCCGTTCATTTGCTGCAAATCTGGCTTTTACCCGATACAAAAGGCTTGCAGCCGAGTTACGAGCAGCGGGAGTTTCCCCTAGCAGAAAGGCGCGGAAAACTGCGCTTAGTGGCGGCGCGAGATGCGAGAGATGGTGCGGTGAAAGTGCATCAAGATGTGGATTTGTATGCGGCTGTTTTGGATAAAGACTCGCGGGTTTCTCATGCTTTGCAGCCGCATCGCCATGCTTGGGTGCAAGTTGCTCGCGGCTCGGTTTTGCTCAACGGTTTGCCTTTGAAAAATGGCGACGCTGCG
This sequence comes from Microcoleus sp. F8-C3, assembly GCA_036704825.1. Lineage (GTDB taxonomy): Bacteria > Cyanobacteriota > Cyanobacteriia > Cyanobacteriales > Microcoleaceae > Microcoleus. The sequence continues at coordinate 18,861 of JAUBSN010000108.1, forward strand.
GCGGTTAGCGGCGAGGCTGAGGTAGTGATAGAAGCGGCGGAAAATGCGGAATTTTTGCTGTTTGATTTAGCATAGAATTGGGCAGCATACATACTCAGTAAGGTGCGGAATTCGCACCTTGCTTAGGGTGGGTTACTACTTAGGAAATAAGTAAATAGGAGGAAGAAACTAACTTTTATTTGCGCTATTTTTGCTAAGGGTAAGTCTTTAGGAGAATTTTTTATGCAACAAAACCCGATCGCCAGAAAGCATCTTGTTTGGAGCCTGATCACTGGTTTAGCAGTTGGCGCGATCGCGGGCGCACCTATCGGCTGGATGGCTAACGGGTTTTATTCCGAGCAGCGTTTGGCTCAAATTCTGATTTGCCGAGAAAAGAATAGAGATCAGCCAGTTGCGATTGTTGAGGCTAGGTGCGGTTCCCGATTCTAAATTTTTCTGCTAGCCAGAGGGCTGTGTCAAATATTTTTAGGCTTGTGCGAATGTCGAAAGTTCGATCGCGCAGGCCATGAGTGCATTTTCAACCGTCAATACGCCACAAACCGGACAAGTTGTCCGTCGGTTGATATGTTGGTATGTTAAATTGACACAATAATGAATTACAGCAGAACAATTCCGGCTATTTTGAGTGCTGCGATCGCCCTGAGTTCGATCGCCCTTATCCCACTCACATCACCTCAAATCGCCCTCGCATTAACCGCCGACAAAGTTAAAGCCGTTGCCCAACAAATTACCGTTCGCATCCAGGGGCCAAAAGGCGGTTCGGGAGTAATTTTAGAGAAACAGGGCAGCACATACTATATTCTCACAAACTGGCACGTTGTCGATAAAGCGGGCGATTACGAAGTCGTAACTCCCGACGGCAAAGCTCACTCTGTATCATACAGCCTCGTGCGGCGAATGCCCGGTGCGGATTTGGCGATCGTACCCTTCAGCAGCACTCAAAGCTACCCCCTGGCTCAATTAGCCAATTCCCCAGCAACTAAGGGAAACAAGGCTTATGTGGCCGGCTGGCCGATATCCGGCGGTTCTCTGAGACAGCCGATTTTCATCGCCACGGAAGGCCAGCTTACCGGCCGCCAAACTCCCTGGAACGGTTATACATTGGTATACAACAACTTAGTGAGAGCGGGCATGAGCGGCGGGCCGGTGCTCGATGACGCGGGGCGAGTTGTCGCAATTAACGGCATTGTCAGGTTAGAGGACAACTCCGATAAAATCGTGGCTGCGGGAATAGAAATCAATACTTTCATGAAATGGCGATCGACTGTTTCGCTGCCAGTAGTTCCCCAATCTCCTACTGCCGGAAATCCGAAAACTCCGGCGAATAATGCGCCCCGCAGACCCGCAAGTGCGATCGCCTTTGCTGCCACAAATACCCTCAAAGGGCCTTCCGAAGTTGTCAGTTCCCTTGCCCTAGCTTCCGCTTATTTTACTACAGGAAATAGCAACGGCACAATCTCAGTTTGGAATTTTCCCAGCGGGCAATTAAAAACTACCCTGCAAGGACACGCGGAAGCCGTAAACGCACTGGCCGCGAGTGCGGATGGCAAGGTGTTAGCTAGCGGCAGCGACGATAAAACTGTGAAAATTTGGAATTTAGAAACGGGCGCTGTTGTACGCACTTTGAGCGGGCATTCCAATGCTGTTTCGAGCGTTGCCGTCAGTCCCGACGGTCAATTTGTAGCCAGCGGTAGTTGGGACAAAACTGTGAAGATTTGGAATGCGAAAACGGGGGATTTGCTGCGGACTTTGACCGGGCATTCTGGGTTGGTGAATGCTGTTGCAATCGCACCCAGCCCCCCAATTCCCCCCCTTGGCAAGGGGGGGCTAGGGGGGGTTTTAGCTAGCGGCAGCAAAGACGGTTCAATTAGGTTGTGGAATTTAGCTACAGGTCAAGCAATTCGCACGATTAGCGGCAAAAACTTGGCTGTTTTGTCGCTAGCTTTTACTCCCGACGGCAAGAGTTTAGCTGCGGGAAATAGCAACGGCACTGTTGGGTTGTGGAATGCCGGCAACGGGCAGTTAATTCGGCGTTTGAGCGGGCATACTGACGGAGTTTGGTCGGTGGCATTCAGTCGGGATGGCACTACGCTGGTTACTGGGAGTTGGGATAAGAGTGTGAGACTTTGGGATGTGCGATCGGGCGATTTGAGAGGTACTTTGAGCGGTCATTCTGGCTATGTTAGCGCTGTGGCGATTAGTGCAGATGGTAAGATTATTGTTAGTGCGGGTTGGTTGGGGGAAATTAAGATTTGGAAAAGGAGTTGAGATTTTTTTGATTTAACCGCAGAGGGCGCAGAGGGCGCAGAGGAAGAGTAGAGAGAACAGGGTTTACATTTGATTGAGTGGTGTTATACGATCGAGATATTTGGGATAAAAAAATGAGTGGACTAAAGACTAAATTGCCCACTGATATCTGGGTGGTAGCGACATGGGAAGAATTCATCGCGATGGCAGATGACCCAGCTTACAGTAAAGCCAAATGCTATTACCGCAACGGGCAAATGAGGATTGAAACTATGTCAGTAGGGCCAGATCGTGCACGAGATAATGCGATCGCACTTTTCGCAATTAACCTATTTTGTACTCTCAAAGGTATTTCTCTTAACGGATTGGATAACTGTAGCTACCGGAAAACTGGAGTGCGAGAGTGTCAACCGGATGTATCTTACTATATTGGAGAAAGAGCGCAATTAGCTCCGAGGGGAAGTTCGATCGCAAGTCTTGACGTTACCCCACCGCCAGATTTGGTCATAGAAGTTGCTGACTCTACTTTGGCTGATGATATCGGTGAAAAACGGTTGCTTTACGAAGAGTTAAAAGTCGCTGAATATTGGGTGGTAGACGTGCAGAAATCTCAAATTATTGCCTTTGCTATTATTGCTGATAATGGCAGTCGCCGGCTCGTTCAATCGGAAGTTTTGCCGGGATTAACTATTGCTGTCTTGGAAGAGGCTTTGCGGCGGAGTCGCACTGAAGATCAAGCACAGGTAGGGGCTTGGTTGTTGGCTCAATTTCAGCAGCAGTAATCCAAATAGAAAGCGATCGCCCTCTCTGCAAAAAAGCGCGATCGTCGGACCTACTTTATCTTAACTCCCGAAGCTAAACGACTAAATCTTCGATCGAGAATTTCAATAGGTCGCACAGGGCTTTCATCTGTGCTGGGTATAGCTTGGGGACGTGTCTGTCGGTTTCCCAGTTGATGACCGTTGACTGCACAACTTTACACGCTCTTGCAACTTCTATGCGAGTTAAATTTAAACTTTCGCGTCGTATTCTTAGTTTTTGCCCTAGTGTCATTATTTCTTCCTCATTCAGTTGACTGTATGTATTCAGTTGACTGTATGTAGTCAACTGAATATTTACAGTCAATTGACTATATTTAGTTAATTATTTTAGACAAAATTTGTAAACAAATATTGACTATAACTCCTGGTTTTGGTAAAAATAATGGTTGTAAATAACCTAATTTCTCTAGCCTTCTATGGAATTAGGAAATTTGTGTGCAAAGCCTGAAACAAGTCAAAAGCCAGTCCGCGCCCTAGACAAGCATTGAACTGGCTTTGGCTCCAATACTAAATGGAGACAAGCTTAATTATGCCTTATAAAGACCGCCTCAACAAGTGGTTGGTTGTTCGCCTGCTTCCGAATATGCAGCGAATCACTGTAGCCCATTTCTTCAAACATTCCGATGCTGACGGCTATCTGCGGATAATCCGGCAGTTAATCCCCAATGCTCAATTTGTGATTGTTTTTAATGCCGATATCAACCTAGAAACAGCCCCGCGTCTGTAGCGAAGGCAGCTAGTTGAGGGTGTGGTTAGGCACGGACTCTACTGGTAGGGTGCTTCAGGTGGTAGCGATTCGATGTACATCGGCTAATCATTTCCGCGCTGGGCACCCTACTACCTAGCGTCTCGCTTCCAAGTCCGATCGACACTTATGATAGATTTGGTTCTTGCCAGACTACACTAGAAAACAAAATCAAATTAGCATTTGCGCCATAAATTCGATCGACCGGCCGATCGGGCGGGACTCTCAAATTCGTGGAACAGCCGTCCCGCCTGTGGTTGGCAAAGTAAATCTAAAATCTAAAACCTAAAATCGCGTGACTTCTGAAAAATGATTGAAGTAGAACACTTAAGCAAAACTTACGGTTCGACCGCAGCGATCGCGGACGTGTCTTTTTCGGTCGAATCAGGAGAAATTCTCGGGTTTTTGGGGCCAAACGGCGCCGGCAAAACCACAACCATGCGGATTTTGTCGGGATATTTGCCGGCATCTAGCGGTACGGCCCGCATCGCCGGCCTCGACGTTCACGAAAACTCGATGGCAGTCAGACAGCGCATCGGCTATCTGCCGGAAAACCCGCCGCTTTATCCAGAAATGACTGTGGAAGGGTTTCTGTTTTTTGTGGCCCGGATCAAGCAAGTACCTGCGGGCGATCGCGCGCGACGAGTTACCTCCGCGATCGAACGCTGCGGCCTGATTGATAAGCGCAAAGTTTTAATCCGCAAACTTTCTAAAGGATTTCGGCAGCGCGTCGGTATCGCGCAGGCGATCGTCCACGACCCACCGGTCATTATCTTAGACGAACCAACCGTCGGTCTCGACCCCCGACAAATCATCGAAGTCCGCAATTTAATCAAAAGCCTTGGCGGCCAGCACACAATCATCCTTTCCACGCACATTCTCCCGGAAGTCAGCATGACTTGCAACCGCGTCACCATCATCAATCGCGGAAAAATCGCCGCTGCGGGTACTCCCGAAAATTTGATGGGAGAGTTGGCGGTGGGAGAGGGTTACGAACTAGAAGTTGAAGGCGAGGCGGATTTGGTAAACAGTCTGCTGTTGCCTTCTTTGGAAAATGTGCCGGGAGTTCGATCGGTCGAATTGATTCCCAGCAATCAATTTTTAGTGAATCGCTACCGCCTGCGGGCATTGTGCGAAGCGGACATAGAACCCGGACGAGAAATTGCTACAGCTATCCTCGCCTCTGGATTCGGACTTTGCGAAATGCGCCGCAATCGGGCTAGTTTGGAAGATGTGTTTTTAAGGCTGACAGCGGCTGAAAAGAAACCGGATGAAAATCTGGTTCACAGCGAACCGGAGGTCGATCGAAATCTGCAAGAAGACACAGAAATTCAAGATTCGACCGCGGATTCTCATCAATCCGAATCGCAACCGATAGTCGAAAATCTGATAGTTTCAGAAACTATAGAGTCGATCGAACATCCTCAACCAGCATCGGAACCAGTTGTAGAAACTATAGAGTCGATCGAACATCCTCAATCAGAACCGATAGTCGAAAATCAGCAAGTTTCAGAAACTATAGAGTCGATCGAACATCCTCAACCAGCATCGGAACCAGTTTCAGAAACTATAGAGTCGATCGAACATCCTCAACCAGCATCGGAACCAGTTTCAGAAACTATAGAGTCGATCGAACATCCTCAACCAGAACCGATAGTCGAAAATCTAGAAGTTCCAGAAACTATAGAGTCGATCGAACATCCTCAACCAGCATCGGAACCAGTTGTAGAAACTATAGAGTCGATCGAACAT
>JAUBSN010000109.1:0-23825 GCA_036704825.1 Microcoleus sp. F8-C3
TTAAATAAGTACAGCGCTGTTTTAGCTAAAGAATGGACGTTTGGCGATGACTTGAACAGCATGGCTCGACAATCTAGCTCAGAAAGAGCATGGTCGGCAATCGCCAGATTCTACGACAACTGCAAAAAGAAAATTCCTGGGAAAAAGGGATTTCCGCAGTTTCAGAAAGACAACCGTTCGGTTGAATACAAGACTACGGGATGGCGGATGGCAACCGACCGGAAATCCATCACTTTTACAGACAAGAAAGGAATCGGGAAACTCAAACTGAAAGGAACTCGCGACTTACATTTCTATCAGCGCAGTCAAATTAAGCGAGTGCGCTTAGTCAAACGAGCCGATGGATATTACGTCCAGTTTTGCGTTCAAGTTGACCGTTCCGAGAAGGTTGAAGTCACAGGCAGCGCCATCGGGTTAGACGTTGGTTTAAAAGAGTTCTACACAGACTCTAATGGCGTTGCAGTTGATAATCCGCGTTTCCTGGGCAAAGGAGAACGCAGATTAAAGAAAGCCCAAAGACGAGTTTCAAAGCAGTCTTGCGGTTCAGAAAACAGAAAAAAAGCTAGAGTGATTCTAGGGAAACGCCACCTCAAAATAAGTAGACAACGTAAAGATTTTGCTGTGAAATTGGCTCTCCGGCGTCATCCAGTCTAACGACTGTGTAGTCTACGAAGATTTGAGGATTAAAAATATGGTGAAGAATCACTGTCTAGCTAAATCGATTAACGACGCATCTTGGTATATGTTCCGAGTGTGGCTGGAGTATTTTGGCAAAGTATTCGGAAGAATTACGATTGCCGTGCCAGCCAATGGAACAAGTCAAGAATGCTCTAGTTGCGGAACAGTTGTTAAGAAAAGTCTATCAACGCGAACGCACGTTTGTCGGTGCGGATGCGTGCTCGATAGAGATTGGAATGCTGCTAGAAATATCCTAAGTCGGGGATTAAGTACGGTGGGGCACACCGGAACTTGGATCTTAGATCCGAACGCTTGTGGAGAGTTGACCGCTACCGATGTTGAAGTAATTCTGCATCGGCAAGTCGATTCTGCGAATCAAGAATCCCCTCGGCTTTAGCCAGGGGAGTGTCAAAATTACAGAATCCATTTGAGAAATAAGAAGAGTGCTGATTTACCTCGATTTCGGTCAGAGGAACGCCAGAATCTCACTTTGAATGCAAGTGAGATTCTGCCTGGTCTTGTATGTCTCCGAAATGATTTAATAGACTCTGCTCAATAGCTGCGATTTCTGTCGCATATCTCTTTTGGGTAAAAGCACCAGAACTTTTCTTGGCATGAATTGGTTGAATTTTAAAACCCTGGAAATTTTAGTATTCCTTGAGAACTTTTCGGATCACCTAACAGTTTTTTCCTAGATCGCAGTTAGAAATTATTTGTCAAGTATAAATTATCCTAAATCCAGATGTTTTTACTGCAATTCATCCTACTAAAACTTAATTGTTTAAGTACAATTCAGACCAGATGAGTTCCTCTGAAACTGACACATCTCAAGTGATTTATCTTTAGCCTCAAACCAAAACTTAACGCCCGGCAATCACTTGAAATAGCCAGCTAAAAAGCATCACGCTTAAGAAAATCACGCCTCCGACAATTAACATCAAACCCAACAGCAAAGCAGCCACAAATAGCCAATCGGCTTTTTTGCCTTGTTCGGGGGAACCTAAATGAGCATCCAGCAATTCTATATTTTTGACATTAGCTTTCCAAGCAACATCCAACAAGTCTCCGGCCACAGGTACAGTACCGGCAACTGTATCAAATACGATGTTAGCAGCCATTTGTACTAAAGTCTCTTGAGGCACTCCCATTTGAGCGGATTTGAAGACAACATAACCTGCAAAAATTGAACTGATTAAATCGCCGCCGCCCGGTATCAGTCCCAATATCGGATCGAGTCCGATGCGGTATTTTGTGCCGGGAATCGGAATTGAATTGTCTAGTAAATGGCTGATCCGGCGGAGTCGGCGCAAGGATGCTACATGAGATGGGCTGGGAGTATTTGGGGAGGAATTTTGTATAGGAGAACGTGACATTTGATTGCTCCTGACTGCAATATAATATTGATTTAGACTTAAATACCGCCTTTATATCATGTGCCGTGGTATGGGCGGGGGCGGGTTTATGAGATTGTAGTTTATGGGCAATTATTGGCAGGTTTACCCGCCCCTACAAATTTAACATCATACAAGTCCGAATACAGAGAAACCCGGTTTCTGTTCAAAACCGGGTTTCTTGCTTCTAGCTACGGGCTTTTAGTTGAGCCTTCTATTTGCCTTCTGTGAAGTCGGCGTCAATCACGTCGTCGCCGCCAGTGGGGCCGCCGTCTCCGTAGCCGCCTGGGCCACCAGGACCGCCAGGACCATCAGTTGGGCCGCCTGCTTGCTGGTACAGGTTGCTGCTGACAGCGTAGAATGCTTGCTGCAACTCTGTTGTTAGGGTTTTGATCCGATCGTCATCTTCACTGGCGATCGCCTCGCGCAAGTCTTTGATCGACCCTTCAACCTTAGTCTTGTCAGCAGCAGGAACCTTGTCTCCAAGTTCTGCCAACTGCTTCTCAATTTGATAGGCCAAAGAGTCGGCTTGGTTTTTGCGATCGATCTTTTCGCGACGTTCCTTGTCAGCAGCCGCATTCGCCTCAGCTTCCTTGACCATTTTTTCGACTTCATTGCTGGGCAAAGTAGATGCACCAGTAATGCTAATCGATTGCTCCTTGCCAGTACCTTTATCCTTAGCAGCTACATTCAAAATACCGTTAGCATCGATATCGAAAGTAACTTCAATTTGAGGTACGCCACGGGGGGCTGGAGGAACTCCATCTAAGCGGAAGGTTCCCAAATCCTTGTTATCATTCGCCATTTCCCGTTCGCCTTGCAAAACGTGAATTTCCACGTTTGTTTGGCCGTCTACAGCAGTCGAGAAAGTTTCCGACTTCTTGGTAGGAATAGTGGTGTTGCGGGGAATGATTTTTGTCATCACGCCGCCCAAGGTTTCGACGCCGAGAGACAGCGGGGTAACGTCGAGCAACAGGATGTCTTTGACTTCGCCGGAGAGTACGCCGGCTTGAATTGCTGCACCGACTGCGACCACTTCGTCCGGGTTTACCGTTTGGTTGGGTTCTTTGCCAAGGAGTTTTTTGACCAGTTCTTGTACCGCAGGAATCCGGGTAGAACCACCAACTAAGACGACTTCATTAATTGCAGATTTGTCTAATTTGGCGTCTCGGATCGCATTTTCTACAGGGATGCGGGAGCGATCGATCAAATCCGAGCACAGTTCTTCAAACTTGCCCCGCGTCAAAGTCGTGTCCAAGTGTTTTGGCCCGTCTTGAGTCGCGGTAATAAACGGCAGGTTGATTTCTGCTTGGGTAACGCTCGAAAGCTCAATCTTGGCTTTTTCAGCAGCTTCCGTCAGGCGTTGCAGTGCTTGTTTGTCTTTGCGGAGGTCAATTCCTTCGGCTCTTTGGAATTCGTTAGCGATGTAATCGACGATTTTTTTGTCGAAGTCGTCACCGCCGAGGTGAGTGTCTCCAGAAGTTGCTAGCACTTCAAATACGCCGTCGCCCACTTCTAGAATAGATACGTCGAATGTACCGCCACCTAAGTCAAATACGAGGATGGTTTCGTTGCTCTTTTTATCTAATCCGTAAGCTAAAGCGGCCGCTGTAGGTTCGTTAATAATCCGCAGCACTTCTATACCGGCAATTTTTCCCGCGTCTTTCGTAGCTTGGCGCTGGGAGTCGTTGAAGTAAGCGGGAACAGTAATTACCGCTTGGGTGACAGTTTCGCCGAGGTATTTGCTGGCGTCTTCTACCAGTTTGCGGAGAACTTGTGCAGAAATTTCTTCTGGGGCAAATTGCTTGCCGCGGGCGGGACAGTCTAGTTTAAGGCTGTTGCCGACTTTGAGGACTTTGTAGGAAACTTCAGTGGTTTCATGGGCTACTTCATCAACCCGACGCCCGATAAACCGTTTTACTGAGTAAAAGGTGTTTTCGGCGTTCATCACGGCTTGACGCTTGGCGATTTGTCCGACAAGTTGATCGCCATTTTTAGCATATGCTACTACAGAAGGTGTGGTGCGACCCCCTTCGGCGTTGGCTATGACGGTGGGTTTGCCGCCTTCCATAACTGCGACGCAGGAGTTTGTCGTACCTAAGTCAATTCCAACTACTTTTCCCATAGGGGTGTTCCGGCTCCAATCTCTACAAAATTTTGGTTTTCTATCTGTGTGATAGTCTGGTTATTCAGGACTGCGATTTTACCTCGCGGTTTACGGGTAGTGAGTCCTGCTTTAATACAGTCTTCGATAGGGTGCTTATCTCTATACTGCGGGCGGTTAGACCGGGGGATGAAGGCGTGTTTACCGAACCTGTTGAGGGACGGTTGCATTCACGAGCCTTGCACCGCTACAGTTGTTGACTGCTTTTCTTTACTCTTCCTAATGTACGGGGTACGATCGATTCGGGCATTGTGGCAAACCGTATAGGTTGTGTTGTATTTGCCGTCTTTGTTGTATAAATTTTTTTTGGTTGGTAGGGGCGATCGGTCGATCGGCTTCAAAATAAAAGTAAAATTTATCAGTTAGAGTCATGTTAAGTAGCGGTTGGATCGAAGGGCTTCATATTTGCTGCTTGTTTAATTGTGTTCATCAGCATAAAAAGTGAAAGGGCAGTTTCCTGGCATTCTAAGAAGCCAAACTTCTGGTAAAACTCTTTTGCATTCTCGTCTATGGCATCAACTCTGACACCGTAAACTCCTACTATTCTGGATACATCTATTGATCTAGCAAGGGCGTGAAATAATAGTTGTTTGCCCAGTCCTCTACCCTGCATTGAGCGATCGACCGCAAGTTTAGCAATCAGTATAGCTGGAATCGGATATCTGGGCAGGCTCTGGCGCAGGTCGGCTGGTAAGTCTTCGCGTTCCACTACACCTGCACAGCAAGAATAATAGCCAACTATCTGACTGCCTCCAGGCGAAAAAGCAACAAAAGTTTTGGCAATCCCATCTCGATCGTTTTTCTGAGCGTACTGTTTGAAGTAGCTATCTAATTCTGGATTTCCCGAATTAAATTGATCTTTTTTGAGACTGGTTGTACTGCGCCCTATTCTATCTATCGGAGAAATAATACAGTCCACAATTCATTATTTGTTTTAGTTGCCATAGTCTTGAAATAATTTAATCAGAGCTTCATTGGGGGGAGGCGGATCTAGCCTCATATCTAGCAAAAAATCCCAGTCACGCTCGGACAGCTTCAAAACAGGGTTGCCAAAGGCTGCTGGGCCGTTGAGCGTAGCATCTACTTCGGCAATGAATTCGTCGAGGACAAATAGGTAAGCCCACCAAGAGAGTCTGGTTTCGGTACTGGTTTCGGTTTTGACGAGCGATCGCATTTTGCTATTCCTCCCGCTACTAAGATTGCTTTCCTGCTATGATTATAACTAAAAAAGCGACAGGTCGAAACCTGCCGCTGGCTGTAAAAAGTCCCCCAAGGCACGCTATTTAATTGCTATTTTTTACCGATCAGCAGAGCTGCGGGAAAGTAACTCAGAGCTTCACCAATTGCCAAAGTAGCGTTACTTTCTACCGCCTGATTTGTAATCGCATCTTTCCAAACCGACGGCATTTGCTCGGACAATTTCAAATTAGTATCTTTCCAGACTTGTTTGCCGATCGGCATTTCTTCCGGTTTGACAATTCCCGTCAAAAACCGGGGCGCAATGACAATAACTGTAGTGTCTCCAAAGCTTCTGGCAAAGGCAACAACATTATCTTTAAACGTGCCAACTGCTTGCAGGGGCTGATAGTCGCCTGATTGAAAAACTTGCAAGTATTTTTTTCTCGCTTCTAGCGCTCTTGCCGTCAAAAACAACTTAATTCTCGCGTCTTCTCGCGTCGCAATCAAATCTTCCACCAGTTGCAAAATATCCGTCTGAGCTTGCTCTTTAATTTCCCGCAAAACCTCGATTCTGCGCTCAAAATCTACGGGGCGGCGGTTATCCGGATCGACGTGGCTTAAATCCCAGAATTCCGTCCCTTGATAAATGTCGGGAACGCCCGGAGCCGCGATTTTCAGCAGCGTTTGAGATAAAGAATTGAAAATTCCGTAATTAGCTACTTTTTTCCAGAAAGGTGTAAATTTGTTGAGAAACTGATTTTGTTCTGAAGGTTCGAGAACGCTATCGACAAAGGTCATAAAACCAGCTTCGTAGTCGTTATCCGGTCTCAGCCAAGCCGTATAAACTTTGGCTTCGCGGACAGCTTTAATGACATAATCTTTCAGGCGATCGACATAATCAGTGTTTTCAATTCCTTCAAACGGAAAACTGCCTAGCAGAGTTTGGTACAGGAAGTATTCGTCATTAGTATCGGGAACCATTCGATTCACAAAGTTGACTTTCTTAGAAGAGTTGACCTCTCTCCAAGACCTGACTTGCTGTTCCCATTCATCGGGAATTTCTGACAAAACGTTGATTCTGGCTCGCACATCTTCGCCGCGTTTGGTATCGTGGGTAGCTGTAGCATTCATTTTGTGCGGCCAAGCGGCTTGCTGCTTTTGGTTGAACTCGTGAAAATCTCCCAGCGACACGCCGAACTGACTGGGATTGCCTCCCACTTCGTTGAGGGATAAAAGCCGATAGTAGACGTATAAAAGCGTGTCTTCAATGCCTTTTGCCATCAAAGGCCCTGTCAACTGCTGGAGTTTCATGACAAAGTGCCGGCGCTGCTCTTTTTGTTCGGGTGTTAGGGTTTCTTCTTCTTCCAGCAACAGCACCGTTTCGATAAATTTAAGTTCCTTGAGGAGTCGCGGTACTTGTTCTTTGGCGTGGGCGATCGCATATTTTACGTAAGTGCGATCGGACTCTCTCAAACCGTCTTGATTTATGTAAGTCCGGTAGACTGGAAAAATCGTCAAAACAGCCGCCAATGCTTTTTCCAAACCGGGACGAGTAAAGTCATTTCCCTGTCTCGATTGACCGGAGATATTCTTCAACAGTTGAGCTAGATTGTCTACATCTCCCGCCAAGTTTTTCTCTACAATCAGCCCTTTTTTATCTAAAAACAACTGTTCGTATGGAACGGTCAAGCGAGTAAATCTCTGATAGATTTCGCTAAATTGCTGTTCGCGATCGCACCGACAAAAAACGCCGTTTACGTAATTCAAAAAGTCGTAGCCGCTAGTTCCCTCAATCGGCCAATATGACGGCAAATCTTCTTCGTGTTCCAGAATTTTTTCAACAGTGATGTAAGTGTCTCCGACTTTCTCCCGGAGCCGTTTCAAATATTCTGTGGGGTCATACAGTCCGTCGATGTGGTCGATTCTCAATCCGGTAAACTTTCCCTCATCAACCATGTCGAATATCAGAGCATGGTTTTTGTGAAAAACTTTAATCTCTTCAACTTTTACCGAAATAAGTTCGTTGACTGTAAAAAACCTTCGGTAGTTAATTTCTTCTGCCCCCACTTTCCAGAAAGACAGACGGTAAAACTGCTCGGAAAGCAAATCGTCTAGCAGATTAAAGCTTTCTGGATTTCCCTTTTCTCCGTTAAAAACTGTGATATTTTCATCTATGAATTCCTGTACAAGGGGATTTTGATTGTAGAGTTCCCACAGGAGTCCTTTGACAAAAGCTATCTGATCGTATCTGGTTTTACCTTTAGTTTCTGAAGGTGTATTTTTAATTAGATAAAGAATTCCTAAAAACTTGATAAAATCTGGATGGCGTCTGCCTAATTCTCTAGCTAAATGCCCCAAATTATGACTGATAAATTTAGCATAAGATTCAATTCTTACGGGCAATTGTAAGCTATAATAATTGATAGTCAGCCCAATTTCGCTGTATTTGAGTTGAATCTCGCCATTTTCCAGACACTCTCCATAAAAGTTGCCCAGCAGCGGAGCCAGCACTCGACCCCTGAGATGTTCGTAAGCGTGATTCCATTCGATATCGAAGTAATCAAAATAGTCGGAATCTGGCCCGTGTTCCAATACGTCTAACAGCAGCAAATTTTGAGTGTCGTAAGCCATGTGGTTCGGGACAATATCTTGCAGCCATCCCATGTTCCGTTTCTTGATTTCGTATGTGAGGCCTTCAAAATTTTCTGATGTTCCCAAATCGGGATTGAGCTGATTTGAGTCAACGACATCGTATCCGTGAGAGCTGCCTTTTCTGGCTTTAAATATTGGTGAAGCGTAAACGTCGGTAATTCCTAAATCTTCCAGATAGCTAAGGATTTGTTTGGCGGCTTCAAAGTTAAAACCTCCATGAAATTGAATCCGATAAGTTGTTGTGGGAATTCTCATGATGTTAATTTTACTCCGGGTTTTTTAGGGTTTTCTCTTTTAATATATGAGGCAGAGCCTCCTCTACTGCATTCCCGGGCAGAGGCGGGGAATGAGAGAGGCTCTGCCTTCCGTTTCTTGTGCGACTACATTCCGCAGCCTAGCCTGAGAGCGTGACAGGTTCTGCCTCCTGTTTCTTCTTTCTAGGCTCTGCCTGGGAACGCCTGTATGTGAGGCTCTGCTTCCCGTTTTAATTACTGTAATTCATAGAGTGCGAAACTCTGCGGTTTAACGGTCAATTTTTGCTCTGCATTTATTTTTTCAGGCAAGCTAGAACCTAAACCCATCCATTTTTCATCAGCAGAGTCTAAAATTTTGTTCCAGGTGCCTTGGGGCAGTGCAGCCGTAAAAGCGACATCTTGCGTGTTGAAGTTTAGAATGCAGAATATCTGGCTGTCATCTGTCCAGCGACGTAGAAATAAGATTTTTTCGGCTTCAATGCTGGACACTTCGAGATTGTTTTTGTCGAGTTTTTTAAGGGCCGGTATTGTCCGCCGCAGTTGAATCAGATGTTGGTGCCATTCCCAGAGGATTTTGTGTTTGCCTTCTGTTTGTTTTTCCCAGTTTAACTTGCATTTATCGAAACTCTCTGGGCTCTGGGGGTCTTGAAACTCGCCTCGGCCTTCAAAGATTTTAAATTCTTGTTGTTTGTCTTTGCGGATAGCTTCAATTAAGTTAGCATCTGAGTGGGATACAAAGTACAGAAACGGAGCTTCTTCTCCGTATTCTTCTCCCATAAAAAAGAAAGGAATGTAGGGAGAAATCAAGACTGTGCCGGCTGCAAGTTTCAATCCTTCAAAGTCAACTATTTTCGAGAGTCTGTCTCCCAAAATTCGGTTGCCGATTTGGTCGTGGGTTTGGGCAAACACCACAAATTTATGACCGGGTTCATCCTTGACAGAACTGCCGTGTTTCCGCTTTCTGTGGGGGGCGTACTGGCCGGAGTAAACAAAGCTTTCTTTGAAGGCTTTTTCTAAGTGTTCGCACTTGCCGAAATCTTGGTAGTATCGGTCGTTTTCTCCGGTGAGCAAGGCGTGCAGTGCGTGATGGAAATCATCGCACCATTGGGCATCTAATCCTAAGCCGCCGAGTTCTTTGGGACGTACAGTGCGGACATCGTTTAAGTCGCTTTCGGCTATTAAATAAATCTGCCGTCCTAATTCTTGGGAAATATCGGCTGTGGCATCGGATAGTTCTTGTAAAAAAGGTCTTGCACCTACTTCAAATATTGCTTGAATTGCGTCTAGTCTTAGAGCGTCGATGTGATAGTCTCGAAACCAGTAGAGGGCGTTTTCAAGAAAATAGTTGCGTACCCCGTCGCTGTAGGCGTCGTCGAAGTTTAGGGGGTCTCCCCAAATCGAGCCGTATTTTGATGTAAAGTAGGGGCCGAAGTCCCTGAGATAGTTTCCTTCGGGGCCGAGGTGGTTGTAAACTACGTCGAGAATTACTGAAATGCCGTGTTCGTGGCAGGCGTTGACGAGTGTTTTGAAGCCTTCGGGGCCGCCGTAGGAGTTTTGAGGGGCGTAGGGATATACGCCGTCGTATCCCCAGTTTCGCTCGCCGGGGAATTGGGCTACTGGCATTATTTCGATGGCGTTGATTCCCAATTCTTTAAGTTGTTTGAGTTGGGGAATTATTGCTTCAAATGTTCCGGCTTGGGTGAATGTACCGACGTGCAGTTCGTAAATAATCATTTCGGCTAGCGGCACGCCTTGCCAATTTGTATCAGTCCAAGTAAAAACATTTTGATCTATTACTTGCGACGGAGCGTGTACGCCTTGGGGTTGATATTTTGAGGCTGGGTCTGGTCGGTCGGTTTTTCCTTCTATTTGGTAGGTATAAAGGGTTCCTGGTTCGATGTCTGTAGCTGTGGTTTGCCAATAACCTTCAGCGGATGGTTGCATGGGTATCAGGCGTTTTTTTGGGGAAACAATTTGGACTGCGATTTGTTTGAGGGTGGGCGCCCAAACGGTGAATTCACATTGGTTGCTGCCGAGGTAATTTGCTCCTATCTTCACTTTGAGCTGTTCTCCTTATAAAATTAGGTTGGTAGTTCGATCGCCCGACGCGCTATCAAATCCTTTGCCGTTAACGTTCAGCGCCTGTTTAGAAGGTAATATTACTTAATATAACAAACAACTAACTTTAGACAGAGCCATCAAAGGCTAGAATTGTGTATGAGGCAAAAGTAGCTGTTGGTTATGTCTAAATTAGAGCATGAATCTGCACGGGCGATCGCCAAATTAGCGGCCTACAAGGGTTAATATTTCTTGTTTATATAAGGCATTAAATATACCTAAAGATAGATATAAAATTAGCGTCACTGTGTATTTATGGTTATTGCTTTTGGACGGGAAATCTGCTGCAATATCGAGTCGGCGGAGTCTCGCGAGTGGTTGGTCACAAACGGGATCGGCGGTTACGCTAGCGGGACGATCGCGAATCTCATCACCCGCCGCTATCACGGCTTGCTGGTAGCCGCCCTCAAACCCCCGCTGGGACGCACTTTGATGCTGGCCAAGCTGGACGAGACGGCTGTGTACCGCGATCGCGCCTATCCGCTTTATACAAACCGCTGGGCGGACGCGACGATGGAACCTCACGGCTACAACTACATAGAAAGCTTTCACCTCGAAGGCACGACGCCAGTTTGGAGGTTTGCTCTCGCCGACGCTATCCTGGAAAAGCGGATTTGGATGCAGCAAGGTGCTAACACTACATATATTCAATACCGCTTGCACCGCGCCTCACAACCGATCGCCCTCGCTGTCAAAGCCCTAGTCAACTATCGCGACTACCACCACACGACGAGGGCCGGCGACTGGCAGATGAGCCTAGAAACCCTGGAACGCGGGGTTTGCGTGACTGCATTTCCCAAGGCTGCGCCCCTGTACCTGCTGACGGATGCCGAACCAGAGGCACAATTTAGAGTCTCTGGGCGCTTATACAATTGGTACTACGGATTTGACTTAGCAGCAGAAAAGCGGCGCGGATTGGACTGCTGCGAGGATCACTTGCACGCGGCGACTTTTCACATGACGATAGCACCGGGAAGTTCTCTGACATTGATAGCCAGCACCGAGAAAAATACCGAACTCAACGGCGGTACAGCTTTAGAAGGTCGCCGCACTTATGACAGACAACTGCTGCAAAACTGGTCAAAAGCGAGCGAATCTCCCGACTGGATCGATCGGTTAGTGCTAGCCGCCGACCAATTTATCGTCAGCCGCCCGCTACCGGAGGAACCCGAAGGCAAAACGATCATCGCCGGATATCCCTGGTTCAGCGACTGGGGGCGCGACACGACGATCGCCCTGCCAGGTCTCACAATCTGTACCGGGCGATGGGAAATTGCGCGATCGATTTTGCGGACATTTGCGCGGTATGTCGATCGGGGAATGCTGCCGAACCGCTTCCCGGATGCGGGCGGCGCACCGGAATACAACACCGCAGACGCTACGCTGTGGTACTTTGAGGCAATTCGCGCTTATATCGATGCCACGGGGGACGACGAACTTTTGGCCGAACTCTGGCCGACATTATGTGAGATAGTTGACTGGCACTTGCAGGGAACTCGGTATAACATCCGCGTCGATCCCGACGACGGTTTAGTCTACGCAGGCGAAACCGGCGTGCAACTGACTTGGATGGACGCAAAAATCGGCGATTGGGTGGTGACGCCCCGGATTGGTAAGCCGATCGAACTCAGCGCGCTTTGGTACAATGCTATACAAGCAATGGCAAGTTTTGCTGGAAAACTGGGCAAGACTCACTATGAATACCAGCAATTGGGCGATCGAACGGCCGCCGGATTCCCTCGCTTCTGGAACGACTCAACTGGTTACTGCTACGACGTTCTGGACGGCCCCGACGGAGACGATAGTTCCCTCCGGCCCAACCAAATATTCGCCGTATCCTTGCCCCTAGACTCGATTCCCCCTCACTGGGCCAACTCCTTGTCAGCGGGGATGCACAAGCAAACACGCTATACACCGTTACTCACGCCCATCCAGCAGCGGGGCGTGGTGGAGGCCTGCGCTGAAGGGCTTCTCACTTCTGTCGGCCTCCGCAGCCTCTCGCCGCAGCACCCGCAGTACCGCGGCGCATACGGAGGCGACCAATTGCAGCGCGACAGCGCCTACCACCAGGGTACAGTTTGGGGCTGGCTGATTGGCCCGTTTGTCTTGGCGCACTTGCACGTATACAAAAATCCCGCACAAGCGATCGAATTCCTCGAACCGATGGCACATCATATAAAAGCCGGCGGAGTTGGCAGTCTGGGCGAAATTTTTGAGGGCGACGCCCCCCACTCGCCGCGGGGCTGCACGGCTCAAGCTTGGACTGTGGCTGAGGTGCTGCGGGCTTGGTTGGCAATTAATACTGTGGGTGTTTAAATGGGGAATGTTATCTTTGGTGGAAAAAGAGATTTATGGCATTATTATTAGCGGGCGATATTGGCGGAACTAAGACTATTTTGCGCTTAGTGGAAAGAACTGTTAACGGTGAAATGAACGCTCTTTACGAGTTCCGCTATCCCAGCGGGGAGTTCCCTGATTTAGTACCGATGGTGCAGCAGTTTTTGACGGAAGCTGCTACGAAATTGAATTTTGCGCCATTGCCTGAAAAAGCTTGTTTTGCGATCGCAGGTCCGGTGGTTAACAACACTGCAAAACTGACTAATTTGCCTTGGATGCTAGAAGCGAAGCGTCTGGAACAAGAATTAGGAATATCCCGCGTCAGTTTAATTAATGATTTTGTTGCGGTTGGCTACGGCGTTTGGGGTTTGGACGATCGAGATTTGCACACTTTGCAAGTAGGAAAACCCCGCGAATACGATCCAATTGCTGTGATTGGTGCGGGGACTGGTTTGGGAAATTGTTTTGCAATTCCCGATGCAAATGGCATCAGGGTTTTTTCTTCGGAAGGGGGACACGGTGACTTTGCTCCTCGCTCGGAGTTGGAGTTTGAATTGCTAAAATATTTGTTAGCCAAACACGACATTCAAAGAATATCGATCGAGCGTGTGGTTTCGGGACAAGGGATTGTTTCAATTTACCAGTTTTTGCGGGACAGAAAGTTTGCTCCTGAATCGCCGGAGGTAGGGGAAGTTATCAAAAAATGGGAGTCAGAAATCGGTAAAAGCGAAAAAAGTGTCGATCCGGGGGCGACAATTGCACAGGCGGCACTCAAAAAGTGCGATCGGCTTTCGGAACAAACAATGCAAATGTTTGTAGAAGCCTACGGTGCGGTGGCGGGAAATATGGCTGTATCACTTTTACCTTACGGCGGTTTGTACGTAGCCGGCGGCATCGCTGCTAAAATTTTGCCGCTGATTCAAGAAGGGGGTTTTATGCGAGCTTTTACGCACAAAGGCCGGATGGATTCGCTGTTAGAAATGATGCCAGTTCGTCTTGTTTTGAATCCCAATGTAGGGTTAATTGGTGCTGCAGTTTGTGCGGCCGGTCTTTAGGAGATTTCAAATATTTGGGGCGGGCTAGAAGCCCACCCCACAATAATTTTTGTGGCACAGGCATCTTGCCTGTGACTGAAGCTTGCGCGGGCATTCTTGCCCACCCCACAATAAATTCAGAAAAAGCTAAACTTCATACATCCCACATTCGGCACCCGCAACAGTTACAGATAGAGAAAAATGGGATTTAGCAGTACAAGTGAACTAAAGTAGAAACAGAGAAAAGAGACTTAATCATGATTAATGGCATTAAGCTAGGGAAGTGGGTAGGGGAGGTAAGAAAACAACATTCATAGTAAAAAAATTAATCGATCGCCACAGGATAAATGGGAAAATTGCCTGATTTGGTTCAAGTTGTGGATAACTCTGTGGTGGTGTTAATGAATAACGAGATAAAGATTCAAAATATAGACTATTTAGGGATAGTAGCAGGAATCATAGACGCAATAGGATTAGTAGAAATAATCAATGAATTAATCCCATCATAAAACCCACATTCCGCAGGTCTTTAAATAGAATTGATGGTTATAAATTTTTAAAATTTAAGCCTGAAGAGATTACCCAGTAATCACTTCAGGCTTTTTTGAGTTACAATGAACGAATTAGGAGCCAAGAGGAAAAAACAATGAATGAGCATGAAGAAGCCATAAAAGTCCTAAATTTAGACCATCTAGGAATAGTAGCAGGGATAATAGACGAGATGGAATTAGTAGAAGAAGTCAATAAAATAGTAGGAATAACAACCCAAGAAATGCTCAGCCCAGGACAAGTCATGAAAGCAATGATTTTGAATGGACTAGGATTTTTAAGCGTCCCATTATACATATTCGAGGAATTTTTCGTAGGAAAAGCAACATCACATCTAATAGGAAAGGGAATATTACCCGAACATCTAAACGACGATAGACTGGGAAGAACCCTCGACAAATATTATCAAGTGGAACAAAACTCTTCACAACAATCGCCATAAAAGCCGCCCCTAAATTCCAAGTAAAAATGAACAGCATCCATTTAGATGGAAGTTCAATGTATGTACAAGGAGAATATAAAACCCCAGTTGAAAACAGCGACCAAACAGAAAAAGAACCCGAACCAGAAACATCAGAAATGAAACCAATAGAAATAGTTCACGGATATTCACTCTTACCATCGACCAGACCTGAAACAATTTATCATAGACACGATCTTCACAGGAGACGGAGACATACCACTATATTTAAAAATAGATTCAGGAAACATCGACGACAAAAGTGTATTCGTATCAAGACTAAAAGAATTTAAAAAGCAGTGGACATTTGAAGGAATCTGCGTAGCATACAGCGCCTTATACACCAGGGAAAATCTATCAGCAATGACAGGAATCAAATGGATAACAAGAGTCCCATTAAGCATAAAATCACCCCAAGATCAAATCGTAGACATCCAAGAAAGCGAATGGCAATCAAGCTCAAAAAAAGGATATAAGATAGCCGAAAGAGCTAGCGAATATGGAAACATCAAACAAAGATAGTTAGTCATAGAAAGTGAAATCAGGAAACAAGCAAGCATCAAACAAATAGACAAACAAGTAAACAAACAACAATCAAGCGCCCAAGCCGCACTACGCAAGCTTTCCCGGCCAAACTTCGCCTGTGTTGCCGACGCAGAAACCGCAATAAAAAATCTATCAAACACATGGAAATATCACCAAATTACCTAAATTAAATGTAAAGAAAAAAGCCATAAAAAACCAAAAATACCCACCAAAAAAGCTAGTAATATAGACACAATAGCCTATCAAGTAATCGGTAAAATAGAAACCAGATCCGAAATAATATCAGCAGAAAAAATTAAAGCAGGGAGATTTATACTGGCAACAAACATCTTAGATAAAAACGAAATAACCAACCAGCAAATATTAGAAGAATACAAAGACCAACCAAGTAACGAAAGAGGATTTAGATTTTTAAAAGACCCATTATTTTTCACATCAAGCGTCTTCGTGAAAAAACCCGAGAGAGTAGAAGCAATTGCCATGATAATTGGAGTATGTTTATTAGTATATAATCTCGCCCAAAGAAAGTTGAGACAAGAATTAAAATTAGCCAATGCCAGCATCAGAAACCAGGTCAAGAAAATGACAAATAAACCGACAATGCGGTGGGTATTTCAGATGTTTCAAGCCGTACATTTAGTCAACCTAAATGGAGCCAGATAAGCAACTTAACAAAGGAACGTCGGGAGCATCTCAATGAAAGCAGCCCTCCGCTTGAAATTGGAGCTAGGAGTCAGGAGTCAGGAGTCAGGAGGAAAGAGTCAGAAGGAAGAAGGAAACAGGAAGAAGGCAGGAGCCAGAATAAGTGTTTTTACAAATATGAGATGCTCCCGGAACGTCGGGAGATATTAAATTATTTAGGAAAGGTTTGCGGTCAATATTATTTAATAGTTGAAGATGGGTAACTCGGAAAACAAACCGGAGAATATTGTTAAAAAAATTCAAATAATTGGCAACATAACACTCATGTTGCCGGAATTGTGATGGCTAATTTAGGAAGACTGAGTTCAGATATTGCCGAAGGAATATATTAGAAAATATCTGTAAATTCAAATTTTTTATATCTCGCCAAAATCGGGAAATAATGATACTAAAATTAGAAAAGATAGGCACAGACATTTTTCCTACACTGAATGTATGAAAATCCTTAGTCATCAAAGCCAGAACTGCGGAATGTGGGATAAAAAGGAGAAAAAATTCGTTCAGCTCATTTTGTCAAAGCGATGATTTTGAACGGACTAGGATTTGTATCTCAACCTTTATATAGGTTTACCAAATATTATGAAAACATTGGATGTGAACATTTAATCTGGGCGGGAGTCAATCGATTGCGCGATTTGAGATTTGAGATTGAAGAATTGACTTGCGCGAGATAAATTCGGGGGGAGAAGTGTCATCGGATACAGGTTTTTTATTTCTGGACGGATGAATCCGGGGGCTTGTATCCTGGATGATGAAGGTCAAAGCAGAATATCTGAATGATGATAAATTGGGAAGAGTGATGGATAAACTATTTATCAAAGGACTGGATACAATATTTTTAAAAGTTGCTTTTAAAGCTGCCAAAAAAATTAAGCTCACCTATGGTGGTTCCCGCGACCACAGGCCAGATTTCAAACAATTTATCATTGAACTAATATGTTCAGGGGATGGAGATATCCCAATTTTTTTAAAATTAGCATCAGGAAATCAAGCTGATTCGTCCTGTTTTGGTCAAATCGCAGTGGACGATCGGAAACAACTAGAAGTTGATAGCACGGTAGCAGACTGTGCTTTATATAGCGGTTCTCATAAAGATTCGCGGACGTAGTTGGGATGCGAGCCCAATACGTTTAGTGGTTATATAAGCTGTCAGTCATACCTCACCATGCTTGAGAAAGGCTATATAAGGAATCAAACCTGAAATTAATGTCACAGTTGCGGTGGTTATATCGAGTACCTTTAAGTATAAAATTAGCCCAAACATTAATATAAATATTACCAGAATCTGAGTTGACTGCTAGTAAATTACCAGGATATAAATGGGCTCAAATAATCATAACTTATGCTGGGATAGAGCAAAGATGGTTGCTGGTAGAGAGCGCAGCTAGAAAGGAATCAGACTTGCGTAAACTCTCTCAAAAAGTTGGGAAAGCTGCTGAAAATGCTGTCAAAAAAATGAAAAAGTTATCGCCAGAGAAATTAGCTGGTGAAGCTGATGCAATTAAAGCCTTATCTAAATTAGCCAAATCATTGCTTATAACTATGATAACGCGCTGTTCGCTTTGATTGTAGCGCTCTGTTACTATACCAAAAATCTCATTTTAACGCGGCGATTTATTAACCTAATTTATTGCTGATGTATTTAATATATTAATTCATTTATCTAAAGCCAATCTATCTGCCTTTCCTGCTTCTTGCTCCTTGTTGAGAAGAGGTTTTGATGATTCTTAGCTGCTGAATTCTCTTTTTTGAAGGAAGATTTCTATTTTTATGCAAGCTTTACTTTTTTATCTCCGTAATTTCCGATTGTGACAGTTGTGGGTGCCGAATGTGGGTTATATACGCGCTCACGGGTGGTACTGGGGAATAGAGGGGAATGTGGTATTGGGCGATCGCACGATCGGCTACACAATCATTCCCCAACTTCCATAAAGAGTCCGAGAGAGGGGGAGAGGGGGAGAATTGGGAAACACAGTTAAATTCATTTGTCGATCCGTGTCCCAATCCGTGTCGTGCCCTTCTTCCCTCTTCCTTCTACCTTCTTCCTTCCTTTAATGTGCCCAGAGGATCACGCCAGCTTCATAAGGACTGCTGAGATTGTCGTGCTTCGGCAAAACCCGCAACGACAAACCTTGCAAACCGCTAGAAGTATAAGTAATGTCAGCCGTATAAAGGCTAGCATTCTGAGAATCTTCTCCCAAATACTCCATTACCACCGGCACGCCACCGACAATATCTCCGTTAGCATCCACTGAACCTTGATAAAGTTCGACTTGCACGTCTGCAGGGGTCAATCCCATCAGATTAATCCGAGATTTAACAGCGATCGACTGATTGACCTTAACTTCCTTATCCTGGGAAATATCAACAGCCTCAATCTTAATGTCTTTCCACTTCGCGAGAACGTGCTTCTTCCAGTGAGACAAATCCTTCGCAGCAGCGCAATTATCCGAAGTCATCGTGTGGAAGCGATCGCTGACCGGGAAATAAGCCCGCCGCGCGTAATCCTTCACCATGCGAGCCGTATTGAAGAAAGGACAGTTCAAGCGAATTGAATCTTTCATTTTCTCCGTCCAACCGCGGGGAATGCCATCAGCATCGCGGTTGT
Source organism: Microcoleus sp. F8-C3 (assembly GCA_036704825.1). GTDB lineage: Bacteria > Cyanobacteriota > Cyanobacteriia > Cyanobacteriales > Microcoleaceae > Microcoleus. The sequence continues at coordinate 18,673 of JAUBSN010000109.1, forward strand.
AAAACAGCGGTACAACTTCCTTTTCCATCAAGTCGTACAAAGCATTAGCCTCGACCTCATCCTGATACTTAGTATCTTCGTAAAATTCCCCATGTCCGATCGGCCAACCGGTACGAACATAATCAGCCTCATCCCACCAACCGTCGAGGATGCTGAGATTCGGCAAACCGTTCATCGAAGCCTTCATCCCCGAAGTACCCGAAGCTTCCCGGGGGCGGCGCGGCGTATTCAGCCACACATCGCAGCCAGACACCATCATCCGAGCGACGTTAATGTCGTAGTTCGGCAAAAACACCATCGAGCTCATCGTTTCGTGCTCGCGGATGAAGTGAACGATATCCCGAATCAATTCCTTACCCGGAATATCCATCGGGTGAGCTTTCCCAGCAATCACAAACTGCACGGGGCGGTTTTTGTCCCGCATGATCCGCATAATGCGATCGACATCGCGCAAAAACAGCGTCGCCCGCTTGTAAGTAGCAAAGCGGCGGGCAAACCCGATCGTCAGCACCTTCGGATTGAGAGCCTCCCGCGCGTGTTCGATTTCCGTTTGGGCCGCACCGCGCTCGCGCAAAGTCTTTTGCAGCCACTCCCGCGCGAACACCACCAACTCGGAGCGGCAGCGTTCGTGATTGCGCCACAGTTCCTCATCAGGAATCGATGACATCCGGTCCCACAGACGATCGTCCCGGCGAGTCATTTCCCACTCCGGGCCGAGGTATCGATCGTACAACTCCTGAGTAGACTTCGCCACACAACTGCGAGCGTGCACCCCGTTGGTAATCGAAGTAATCGGTACTTCTTCCTGCGGCAAACCCGGCCACAAACCCTGAAACATCGGGCGCGACACCACACCGTGCAAAGCAGCCACCCCGTTGACAAAACTCGACATTTTAATTGCCAAAATTGCCATATTCAGAGGTGCGGACAAATCGCCCGTATTCTCCCGGCCCAATCCTAAAAACTCATCTTGCGACAAGCCAAACATCTTGGCATACTGACTCAGATAGTGCATCACCATATCCGGCTCAAACAAGTCAAACCCAGCAGGCACCGGCGTGTGAGTCGTAAACATACTGCTCGAAACCACCACCTGTTCCGCTTCTACGAAACTCAGGTGATATTCCTCCATCAGCATCCGAATGCGTTCCAAAGCCATGAAAGCCGCGTGGCCTTCATTCATGTGATAAGCCGTAACTGTCAAGCCTAATGCCTTGAGCATTTTCACGCCCCCGATGCCCAGCATGATTTCTTGGTGCATCCGCAGAGTTTTATCACCGCCGTACAGTTGGTCGGTAATATCTTGGTCGTAGCGGCTGTTAGGTTCAATATTTGTATCCATCAGGTACAAAGGAACCGTTCCCACTTGTACCCGCCAAATCCGGGCATACACCTTGCGGCCGGGATAGTCCACCTCAATCCGCAATTCCGAACCGTCGGGATTGCGTTCTGGGTGCAGCGGCATATTGTAGAAATCATTGAGCGGATAGCGTTCTTGCTGCCAGCCGTCGGCGTTGAGATACTGCGAAAAATAACCTTCTTGGTATAGCAGGCCGACACCGACTAAGGGCAAGCCCAAATCACTAGCTGATTTGAGGTGGTCGCCTGCGAGTACGCCCAAACCGCCCGAATAGATCGGTAGGGCTTTAACTAAGCCAAATTCCATCGAAAAGTAAGCGTAGCATTCTTGCTGCTCGGTGCCGCGCTGTTTGCGGTACCAAGCGCGATTTTTGAGATAATCGTCTAACTGCTGGGCTGCTCGGTTCATTTGGGCAATGAAGCCTTCGTCTTCTGCCATTTCTTGCAGTCGCTCTTGAGATATGGTTCCGAGCATCAGCACCGGGTTTTGGTTGCTGGAGTCCCACAGGTCTCGATCGAGGCGGCGGAAGAGGTCTTTGGTATCGACGTTCCAGTCCCAGTGCAAGTTGTAGGCAAGCTTGCGTAGGGGTTCGAGAATTGTCGGTAGCGACGGGGAAACGTTAAAAGTGCGAATTGGCTGCATAGACAAAGCCTTCATGTTGGGGTAGCGATATTTTCCTCTGTCTTTAGGTACAAGTCCGTTATTCTGCACACTATTTTAAGTTTTAACAAAACCGCCGGGAAGTCCCCACCTATAGGAATGTTAGGTGGGGACTTCCCGGCGAGTCAGGTCCAGCGGGGTTCGATCGCCCGATCGATGTTCCTCCTCAAAAAGTTTTTCTCGCTTCTGTCGCAAGAGCTTATTAAGATTACTTCTTGATTAGATTGAGCCGACGACGAAATGTCAACTTAAGCCGAAAGGCCGCTTCCAGACTTAAGTCCGAAGCTTATAGCTCAAGTCCTCGCTACTTACAGCAGATTCCACGTTTATGAAGTAGACCCGCCTATCGTTCGATCCTCGTAGGGACGCGGCGGGGCCCCGTGTCCCTACTACACTTGATAAACCTGGAATAGGCTGTATCAAAAAAAAAGTTGCCGATTTACTTGACATGGGCAGCAGAGTTATTTTAACTTGACTAAATTAATGCAAATTATTAGCAATAAGTGGCTGGCTTGTTGACCGCGACCCTTACTAATTGCGTAGTAGCCCAAAAATATTACTGGTGTGTGGTGTTCCGATGAAACTGTATTTACCGTTGGCGTGCGTTGCACTGCTGAGTATTGGTACCGCGCAGCCTGTAGCGGCTGACGCTGCTAAAGAGGACTTAACTGAAGCCTCGCGATCGAGCCCCCAGACACCAACGCCTTTCGAGCGTCCGGGCGAGTCAGAGGAATTGCCTCAACAGTTGCCCGATGGCGCTCTTGGGGCACGGCCAGAACTTTCCCTTAAGAAATCGTCGATTAAAAGTGAAAAGCTTGAAACAAAGCAAACTGCGGAGGACGAATCTCGCCAACCCAATCCCCAGTTGGCGCAAAATATTTCTAACAAGGACGATCGCTCTACCTCTATCCCCAATCATCCACCAGTAGCCGCTGGGCTATCAATACCGACGACATCCATTCCTAAAGTTGACGAAATAGAACAACCCAGCACCAGTGTCCAGGGGCTATTGCGTCCGTCGGTACCGAGTTTTACAGGTTTGGACGATACCGTACAAATCTCTCAATCAGTTGTACAAGTAACGGGCGTGCGGCTCAACCCAACTGCAAACGGTTTAGAAGTAATTCTAGAAACACCATCCGGGCAAGCGCTGCAAGCTACGACCAGAATAGAAGGAAAAAGCGCGATCTCAGATATTGAAAATGCCCAATTAGCTTTACCTTCAGGTGGGGAATTTCAAGCTTCTAGTCGAGATCGAGGCATTGCATCCGTAACAGTAACTCAGTTGGAAGGCAATCGAATTCAAGTGAGTGTAACTGGCATAAAAGCAGCACCGACATCAGAGGTAGTAAAGAGCGATCGGGGATTAGTTTTAGGCGTGACACCCAGTCCCCAAGAAGATATTAATATCACAGTCACAGCCAGACAGCAAACTCCCTATGTCATCCCCAATGCTTCCTCCGCCACCCGCACCGATACGCCAATTCGCGATATTCCGCAGTCGATCCAAGTAGTTCCTCAAGAAGTGATAGAAGATCAACAAGCCGTGCGATTAGAAGAAGTATTGCGTAACGTTAGCGGCATAACTTATGGCGGAAATGTTACAGGCCGAGGCAGCACTTTCGGCGTTCGAGGTTTTGAGAATGCTCCTATCTTGCGAGATGGGTTTAGGCAGTACGGTTCTTTTGGAACTTTTCCAGAAGTCGCCAACCTCGATCGCGTTGAAGTTCTTAAAGGGCCTGCTTCAATATTGTATGGCGAAATTCAACCGGGGGGTTTAATTAACTTAGTATCCAAACAACCGCTGTCAGAACCTTTTTACGAAGCTGAACTGCAACTCGGAAGCAGGAATTTTGTCAGCCCCCGCTTTGACATTTCCGGCCCCTTAACCTCAGATGGCAACCTGCTTTACCGCCTGAACGGATTGTATCGAACAAGTGAGAGTTATCGGGGCTTTGAGCAAAACGATGAGCGCTTGTTTATTGCGCCGAGCCTTACTTGGAGAATTGGCGCTCGCACCGACTTGACAGTTTCTCTAGAATATGCCGACGATAAGCGGGCTGCTGATAATGGAATTGCTGCTATTGGCAATCGAGTTGTTGACGTTCCGCGCGATCGCGTTGCCAGCGAACCCGATGATGCGATCGGAACCCAATACTTCAATGTTGGCTACAATTTCGAGCACCGTTTCAGCGAGAACTGGAAACTGCGGAATGCGTTTCGCTATTCATCCTACAACTACGATTTCAATGTAGTCGCCCTTCAATTTAGCTTTGATGAAGAAACTAACAACGTTACTCGCTTTTGGGCTTCTCAAGACGGGCAGAATAAAAACTACGCCCTCCAAACAAACATCGTTGGCGAGTTTGCTACAGGTTCAGTCGATCACACTCTCATATTCGGCGCAGACATCAGCTACAGCGATGACAGATTTTTCTCAGTAGGTGATTTTGAAACCCCAGTTCCCCTCGATATTTTCAATCCGGTTTACGGACAAGTTCCCAGACCAGACGAGAGTACACTAGCGGGCTTCGGAGGCAATGATGTAGAGACAACCAGATATGGATTCTACCTGCAAGATCAGATTGCTTTCTCCGATAATTTCAAACTACTAGCAGGTCTTCGCTATGACATTGCCGAGCAAAAAAACCGAGTAATTCCGGGTACTTCCAACCCAGAAGCCAGCGTTACAACTCAAAATTACGATGCTGTGACTCCCCGTGTAGGGATTGTTTATCAACCCATCCCAGAAGTTTCTCTCTACGCTAGCTATTCGCGATCTTTTAATCCGGGTGAGGCAACAACATCCGGCGGAGGTCTGATCGAACCCGAAACCGGAAAAGGCTACGAAATTGGTGTCAAAGCTGAGTTGCTCGACAGAAGGCTGCTCGCTACTTTGGCATATTTTGACATTACAAAACAGAACGTTGCTGTCACCGATCCCAATAATCCTTTATTCTCAATTGCGTCTGGGGAACAGCGGAGTCGAGGAGTTGAATTAGACGTAGCCGGACAAATTTTGCCCGGTTGGAATGTGATTGCCGCTTACGCCTACACGTAGAAGTTCACGGGGTTAGCGTGGCAGAAGAGAAGGAGGAATCTGACCAGAACGAGTACTCAAGACAGATTCAGT
>JAUBSN010000110.1:0-22170 GCA_036704825.1 Microcoleus sp. F8-C3
TCTACTGAGTATGCTTTCATTTGTATATTATTTTTAGTCTATTCTATTGTACCTCGTAACATCCGGAAGTGCTGTAACTCTGGCTTGAATAATGCTGTCAGAACCTTTACGAATCCCGGAGACTTCTAAGCGGGCTTTGCGCTGAAATAGCGTGCCTGGATCTTCGAGCGAACCAAGCCAAAAGTCAAAACCTAAGCCTTTACCTTTGACTGAGCGTTCGATGATGGTGAGTCCAGTGAGGTGAGGCATGATGAGCGCCGCGATACCGTAGGCTCCATATTCAGTGGCAACTTCCCGATCGGCGTTGAACCGACGGATAGTATCATCGATCGCATCCCATTGAATTTGGATTTCACAGGGTTGAATCCCCTCGATTGTCAGCCTCACAGGGATAGAGTGTCCTCCATCGTCGAGGCAAACGGCTGCATCTGCACAGATGGCTCCGAAGGTGAGTGACCAGCCTGGACGTTCTGGCTTGTTATCGCGCAGGTCATTGAGGGAGAGAATTTTAATTGGGTTAAGGTTGGTCATCTCAGGAGATGGCTCCGGGCGATCGCATCTCCAGAATCATAAAGCATATAGTCTTCAGTCATGTTGTTCTTTTAGCGAGTTCACCCGAATTTATGGTTGAAAACCAAAGTATTGGTAAACCCGCCCTTACCGATGACTCTTCACCAGAACCGATTCGGCAAATCCGCCAAAATGAGTTTGAGTTCCGGTTCATTAACCCGCTTAATTGCTTTAGGAATACTTACCCACTGCCGCTTTCTCTTGCTAGCTTCCGGCCAAATTTCTAGAACTGCTTGCACTTGCATTAAAAATACTCCTACCTGACAAGTATAGCCGGACTTTTGATACTCGTAAGTTCCCAGCAAATCCGGGAATACTTTACCCAACAAACCTGCTTCTTCCCAAGCTTCCTTGGCGGCGGAATCTTGGGCAGTCATATCAGGTTCAATTAATCCTTTGGGAATCACCCAGCGCTTGCTAGCAGAAGAAGTAATCAGCATTACTTCAATTTGTCCGTCTTGGATGCGATAGGGAATTACCCCCGATTGAGCGACCAGTAAAGCGATTTTTATACTCATGATTTCTGCAAAATGTCGTGGTGCAAAAGCTGCTCCAACATCATGAACTGTTGACAACTAAAAAATAAAAACTGCACGCCTAATTCTAGATAATTCCCTTGTTGGGACAACAATAAAGTGGAGAATAGAGATAGTTTGCTTTTCCCATCTGTGAAAGGTAGCCAATTTAAATCCACTCCCACTGAATCATAATATTATTGTAATAACCGCGCACAATCCTCTACCGAAACGCAGATAAAAGCCGATCGCCAATATCTGCCTCGATCTGCGCCGGTATGGGGTTTTACACCTAATCTTTCTTCGCCTTAGCCTCCAAATTTTCCATCCGACTCCTCAAATCTTGATTTTCCTTTTTCACCTGGTCTAATTCCTCCCGCAACTGCTTTACCGCTGCATCAGAACCGACATTTTTCTGCACTCTTTGCACAGCTTCATCGGCCATGCGGCGGACGCGGCCGTCGGGAGTTTGGTCAGCTAAAGAACTCAAAATGCGAATTGCTTTGCGAGTTTGCATTTGTCCTAATCCCGCTACTACAGAGACTTGAGTCAAGAAAAACGTCTCTTTAGATAATTCTGCCAATCGCTGCAAAATCCGTTCTAAATTGACCTTCGTTTGACCAGTCGAAATTGTGCCCAAAGATCGAATTGCAGCCAAGCGCAAAGCTTGCGGAGTACCGGCGGCTGTGTATTTCAAAATTAGATCCAGCGCATCTTCTGAAGTTTTCATCTGGGCCAAACCGGCGATCGCCCCCGATCGCACCACCTCATTCCACCCCTGACGCTCTTTCAGCACCAATTTTAACTCTTTCAATACCTGTTCGTCGGTCGGTTTTTCGTCGGGGTTAGCAGCGGCAATTGAGCCAATAGCACTCGCTGCGGCCGCTTCTACATAATAGCTGTCGTCGCCTTTTTCGACGATCGACCTCAGCGCTTTATAAGTTTCGTGAGTTTTGATTTTACCCAGCGCATTCACCACAGCGCGGCGAACGCGAGCATCTTTATCTTTTAAACCACTTACTAGACCTTCAAAAACTTGGTCGAGTTTAATGTCAACTAACTGACCGGCAACTTCGGCCCGTACTGCCCAGAACGGCTCTTTCTTGAGAACTTCTGACAGCGTTTTCACCGCTTCCAGTCCTCCCTTCTTCGCCAAAGCTTGGGCAGCGTAAATCCGCGAAACCGGGTCTGGATCGAACTGCAACTGAGCTTTGAGTTCCGCCATTCCATACTCTAAAACAACAGTTTTTAAGTATTTATTGCCGACATCAAAACTGATAAATGCAGGCTTCTCTTCTAGAGGAAAATAGAAGCTTTGCTCGCGCTCGTGCACTCGGACTGTGAAAGTTTTTAGGTTCGGGTTTGAACGTACCCAACTGTCATCATCTGCTTCTTTTTCCGGCTTGTAACCGAAGCCGATCGGGATTTTCAGATCGAATACATCTTTGCTGTTGCCGTTGCCATTTTTGCTGTCTTTTACCTGAGTTTGCGTTACAGTCACTTTTGCTAATTTGCTGTCGCCATCCCAGGAATAAGCAACTTTGTAATCTGGATGACCGCCGCGATAGACGTACTGGTCAAACAAAAACATCAGATTGCGGCCGGTAGCCTTTTCTATCGCCCTGAGCAAATCGATCGTTTCCACAGTTTTGTGAGCGTTATCCCGCACAAAAGTGTGAATTGCTTTGTAAAATAATTCGTCGCCCAACTCGGCGCGAATCATGTGATAAACGCAAGCGCCTTTTTCGTACAAATGGCGATCGTACAATTCAATAGCTTCCCGGTAAACGTGAGTAACAATGGGGCGGCGGTAGCGGGAACTGTCTTCAGCTAAATAATTGCGGGCTTCATTTAACATATAGTAAGCCGCGTCTTCTTTGCCATATTCTTTATCAGTCCACAGCACCTCGGAATAAGAAGCCATGCCTTCTTTCAGCCAAGCGTGAGACCAATGTTTAATTACTACTAAATCGCCGAACCACTGGTGAGCTAATTCGTGGGCGACTAAGCTTTCAGTGCCGCGATTGTCGAGGGCGGCACGTTCATCTAACAAGCACCTATCTGTCAGCAAAGTTGTCGAAGTATTTTCCATGCCGCCGAAGATGAAATCATCGACGCAGACTTGAGCGTATTTGGGAAAAGGGTAAGGATAGCCAAATGCTTTAGAGAAGAATTCAATCATTTGAGGCGTTTTGCCCATGCTGCGCTTAGCGTCTGCTTCGCGGCTTCTTTCCACGTAATAATTAACTGGTTTGCCGTTCCATTCGTCTTTGATTTCGGCAAAATCTCCGACTGCTAAGGTCATTAAATACGTCGGGTGTACCTGGGTTTGCGACCAGTGATAAATCTTATCGTCGCCGTCAGTTTTTGTGCTGATTAATTCGCCGTTGGAAATAGCAAATAGTTGTCTCGGAACTTGCACTCTAATTTCGGAGGTAGCGAGTTGTCCGGGATAGTCGAAACAGGGAAACCAGAACCGCGAATCTTCGTCTTCGCCCTGAGTCCAGACTTGTGTTGGTTTGTCTGGATAGTGTTTGTCCGGGCAGACGAAATAGAGGCCGCGCTGGGGTTTTTCGACCGAATATTCGATCGCAATTGTAATTGGTTGGTAAGCTTCTGTCGGTTCGTGTAGTTGAATTTGCAGCACTTCGCCATCGCTGTCGAAACTTTGCTCAATTTCGCCGACTTTTACTGATTTAATATTCAGGTTGACAGCATCTAAGGTTAATTTGTCAATACCGCTGCGGACTGGATTGATGCGGATGCTGCAAGTGCCGCGAAAGCTTTGTTTGGGAATATTCAGCACTAAGTCGAGGAAAATGTGCTCTACTTGACCGGGGCGATCGGGGTTGTAGTGGGGTCTGGCACCGGGCATCTCGAAGGATTTGTGACCGTTTTCAGAATCAAAGTAAGTGTGTGACATTGTGATGGCAAAGTTGTGAGTCGATCGGCGATCGCTGGCAGCGCATATCCGGCTGAACTGCCAGCTTATTATAGAGTAGCGCGTCCTAGTTGCTGTTGTCGCTAACTTGTTAAAAACTGGGTCGATGGTTGCCGGGATGGAAAATATGATTTTTTCGCTACAATATCAGCAAGGCTAATGTCTGCAATAATCATCAGCCTGCAATTGAAATAGAGAGGGAAATCTGCATGACAGCTACACTATCAGTTCCCAGTTCGCTCGAATCTTGGCTGGGCGACGAAGCCGAAGACTTGCTCACCCATCAAGCGAAAGTTTCTAAAGATTTGTTGCACCTGCCGGGCCCGGATTGGGTCGATCGCATTTTTGCTCAAACCGATCGATCTCCCCAAGTTTTGCGATCGCTTCAGCAACTTTATTCTAGCGGACGCTTGGCAAATACCGGCTATTTATCCATCCTGCCGGTAGACCAAGGAATCGAACACTCTGCCGCCGCATCTTTTGCACCGAATCCCATCTATTTTGACAGCGAAAACATCATCAAACTAGCAATTTCTGCTGGCTGCAATGCTGTCGCGACAACGCTGGGAGTTTTGGGAAGCGTATCTCGCAAGTACGCGCACAAAATCCCTTTTATTGTCAAGCTAAATCACAACGAATTACTGACTTATCCCAATCAATTCGACCAAATCATGTTTGCTTCTGTGGAGCAAGCTTGGAATTTGGGAGCAGTTGCAGTGGGAGCAACAATTTATTTTGGTTCTCCCGAATCGACACGACAAATCCAAGAAGTCAGTCAAGCTTTTGCTCACGCTCACGAATACGGCATGGCGACAATTTTGTGGTGCTATCTCCGCAACGATATCTTTAAACAAGACAAAGATTATCACGTTGCCGCCGATTTAACCGGGCAAGCAAATCACTTGGGAGTGACAATTCAAGCTGACATTATCAAGCAGAAATTGCCCGAATGCAACAACGGTTACGAAGCAGTTGCTAAAGCTAGCGGTCACAGTTACGGTAAAACCGACAAGCGGGTTTATTCGGATTTGACAACGGATCACCCGATCGATCTAACTCGCTATCAAGTGCTCAACTGTTATGCGGGAAGGATGGGTTTAATTAACTCCGGCGGTGCTTCCGGGAAAAGCGATTTTGCAGAAGCAATTCGCACCGCAGTAATCAACAAACGCGCTGGCGGCTGCGGCTTAATTTCCGGCCGCAAAACTTTTCAGCGTCCTTTTGAGGAAGGTGTAAAATTGTTCAACGCCATTCAAGACGTTTATTTATCGCCAGAAATCTCGATCGCCTAAAAATTTACCGCACAGAGATTGGCCTCAATATCACAGCCTAAACCTAGGGTGCGCTAGGCGCACAAACCCTCGTAAATGTAAGGTACACGCTGTGTACCTTACGTGATTAAAATTCCTTAATCTAAGTTGCAACTTAGCTGTAGTATTAATACTAGCTGAACATATATACAGACACAGTATATAATTTAAAAATGCCCCACAGCCTTGTTTTAAACCTGCTGCCAGTTGCACCAATTCCATCCCAGTTTTTAACGGGGCGGCATCTCCACGCTTTGTTTTTGAACCTTGTGAGTGCTGTAGACAGCGATTTGAGCGCGTACCTGCACGACCAATCTCATGAAAAAGCTTTCACTTTAAGCCCTTTTCAAGTAAGCAAAAAAGAGGCTTACAAAAGCAGCGCGCCCCAGCGACAAAAAAGAGTTTTGCCTCCGGCTTCCCGCACAATATCTCCGGCCCTACAGTGGGAACACAAGCAAGCTATTCGGGAAAATACGCCAATTTGGTGGCGAATTTCTCTGCTGGATGACGGTTTGTTCGATCGCCTAACTCTACTTTGGCAGCAACTCAATTTCGAGCGCCCTTGGCATATCGGGCCGACAAATATATACATTACTAATATTTTGAGCGAACCGCAATCAAACCAGCCTTGGGTAAACTTTTGTACTTACACCGAATTGTTCGATAGAGCTTCGGAAACTGAGCGGCAAATTGCGTTTAGTTTCTGCACTCCTACTAATTTTCGGCAAGGTGTCTACGATAGTGCTATGCCAACGAGAGAAAGTATTTTCGGCAGTTTAGCGAATCGCTGGAACAAGTACAGCAGGATGGCGATCGAACCTACTTTTACAGAAGCTATTTTCCCTAGTTTCTTCGATATCCGAACAGAAGTTAGTACGGATTCTCGCAGTAAATTTATTGGCTGCGTCGGCGATATTAGTTACCGAATTATGGGAGATATAGCTCCTGCTACTATCAAGCAAATTAACACTTTAGCAGATTTTGCGCTTTACAGCGGAGTCGGGCGAAAGACGCCGATGGGTATGGGAATGACGCGCCGGTTGCAGGTTTTTTAATCATTCACTTTTGGGCTGAATTTCACTGACAATTTCATAAACATCAGTGTCTGGTATTTTCGCAAACAAAGGCGTCATCTGCTTCAATATTTCCTGATAAGCTTCGCTTTGATTGGCGGCCATTTCTTCTACGCTTTCCCAAAAAATGATAGCAATACCTTTGTCTGTATTGGGCAATTGCAGCAGGTATGCTCCTTTAAAACCTGTAGCATAAGTTGCAACGGCTTTTTCAAAAAGTTCTTCTGCTTCTTTAAATTTTCCTGGTTTAAATTCGCCAAGGGCAACGTAGGCAAACTGATGTCTGAGAAAGTCTAGAAATTCTGACATATCTTTTTCCTCACTTAATAGCGATACACCAAGTTATATTTTACCAGATCGCCCGAAATTTGTGAACTTCACAGGTTGGAGTTTCGCGCTTAGCTCATCGGCGGGTTTATTAATTACACGTAAATGCGATCGCCGCTCAAATAGAAACTTTTTGAGTCGGGCGGCTGGAATCTTGATTAAATAAACTGTTGAATCGCTGATTTTAGACGTTCACAATCCTAGGTACGCCGGAGCGACTTCTAGCGCTAGTACACAAGGTAAAGCTGGTGACAACTCAAGTGTTTTGCGTAGCTGCGAGGTAAGGATTCAGGTAAAAATAGTTCCGCAGAGAGCCGAACAATATGGTAATGTAGTCAGATGAGCGAAAAGTCAGAGTTATCAGCAGCACTAAAATTAGAAATGGTTGACCAGTTGAGTCGTGAGGAGCTGGTCAAAATTGTGCTCACCCAACAGAAGCTGATTGAAAAATTACAACAAAAGCTCGAAAAGCTCCAAGAGAGACAGCCCAGTAATAGTAAAACATCATCAAAACCCCCATCAAGCGATCTGATACAGAAATCAGAGACCGAAAAAGTTGACAACTCAAAAGAGTCAGAACAAGAGCCAAAGCGCAAAGCAGGAGGACAGCCGGGACATATCGGCAAAACCCGAAAAGGGTTTGGGCGAGTAGATAGATATCAAATCAGCACTCCTGAATCTTGTGAGCATTGTGGTAGTAGAGAATTAAGTGATCCGATTGGTTATAGCAAGCAGCAAGTAGCCTGTTTAGCAGCCTTACCAATTGAAGTGGTGGAATATCAACGAGTCAAATGTCAATGTCATGAATGTGGAGCAATGGTAATCGGTGTACCAGCACCCGGAATAGTTCCAGGACAAGATTTAAGTATCGACCTACAAGCATTATTGAGCTGGTTAGGTAATTATGGACACCTATCCTATGAAAAACAACAAGAGTTCCTGCGCGAACTAGGTGGAATCGACCTAGGGATAGGTACTTTACAAGCGACAAATGCGCGGGTAGCTGATGCTGTAAAGCCCGCCGTTGAAGCCTTATGGAAATGGGCACCATTACAAGCTTTCCGTCCATGTGGATGAAACCCCTTGGTGTGTCAAGGGAGTTAAAGAATGGTTGTGGACAGCCACAGGTCAAGATTTTTGCCTGTTTCATGCCGCAGACACTCGCAGTAGAGCCGAATTAGAGACGATGCTGGGAAATGAGTTTTCAGGAGTGTTGAGCTCTGATGATTTTAGCGTCTACAACGGTGCGATTGTGGGAGCGCAGCAGAAATGTTTAGCCCATCTACGGCGACATTTTAAGAAAGTTCTGCAAATCGGCCACGGTAACAACACTGTCGTCGCAGAAGCATTTTTGGAATTAATTGATGAGGCATTTCGACAACATCGAACATGGCGGGAATACCCTCAAGAGATTGATTATCAGACTTGGGCGAGGGACTTTAAGACCCGGTTAGCAAAATTATTAAATACTTGGCAAGGTCAAGTTGGTCATGCTGCGGGACTGTTATTGCGCTCGTTACGTGAGAAAGCAGATCAATGGTGGTACTTTTTAGACCATCCGGACATTCCTCCTGATAATAATTTGGCAGAACGTTCTCTGAGATTAGCCGTGACGAAGCGTAAGGTATCTGGGGGTTCCAGGTCAATGTCTCGGTTTGAGGAAACTGCTGATTTGTTATCTGTGATTCAGACTTGTCGGTTTCAAGGTAAAAGCGCAATGGCTTTTTTCCGTGATGCTATATCTGCCCATTCTTGTGACTTTTTGATGCCTTCTCTTATTCCCCTATCATAGACCTGAATCCTTACGCTGCGAGCATACACAAATCCGTAAAAAGTTGCCAGTAAAAAGCGGTTTTTTGCAATAACCCTATTGAATTATTTAAAACTAATTTGTAACAATGATAACAGAGCCAGAGAAACAAAGTAAAGAGCCAGCTCAAACAAATGAAAAAAATATTAGTAATTGAAGACGATAACTTAATCCGGGAAACGGTATTAGAACTTCTGAAATCGCGCGGTTTTGAAGCTGTCGGCGCCGAAAACGGACAAGTTGGTATCCAGTTAGCTGCCCACATTCCCGATTTAATTTTGTCTGATGTCATGATGCCAGAACTAGACGGTTTAGAAGTATTCGCAGCCGTGCGATCGCACCCTGCAACCGCCAGCATTCCGTTTATTTTTATGACAGCCTCCGAAATGGAAAAAGCCCTGGAACTCAAAGCAGACGGGTATCTCAAGAAACCTTGCAGCGTCGCACAACTGCTCGGCGCGATCGCCGCTCAACTAGAAAAACCCACAGTTAGCAACCCACAACATCAAACAGTACAGGACAATTGTGCGCCATCAAATCTTAGCTTGCGCGCCAGGAATCAAAAATCTCGGTTTGAGATTGTCTCGGTTTGCTGGCAATGACACGCACAGTAACGTTATTGATAAATAAGTTGAGGGAATTTCAAATTGGTTCCAGCCAGGGGTGGCTTAGACTGGGTATGTTGAATTTGGTTAAATATTTATGAACGCACAACCCAAAGGCCGCCTAGTTTGGAATCACTCTACCCACCTTCCCGGTTTGATACCAATTTTAGAGCGCCTCACCCTAAAAATGGGCATTCAAACAGTCACTCCGGGCGTCATCAACAAAGTTAAAGGACACATCCCCCGCATGACATTAAGAGTGTCAGTACCGATCCGCGGGGGATTTAAAATCATCGCCAGACAGGGCAAAACCGTACAAGAAGTCTTTATATTAACCACTCTCAGTCAAGGGGATTTGGAAGAGACCATCGCCCAAACCCTAGCCAAGTGACAATATTTTCTTAGCAAGCAAAGCCCGCGCCCTAACTGAAGTAGTTTCATCGCTTTGGGTGATTTCCTCAAGTCTGGCCGAAACTTCCGCTAACCAATCAGGTTTAAAAGTCGCAGCACCCGCCAAAGCTTGCAAACCCCCCGCTGCTGCGTAGCGAACCACCCATTCTGGATCTCGGGACGCTTGCAGTAGCGTTTTCACAGCGCGAAGTTGAGCATCTGCAATTTGTTCTGCCGGCATCAATTCCCAGCGAATCGTCCCCAAACCCCTCGCCGCCGCCCGCCGCACGCTCAAAGCAAAGTCATTCGCCGCTGCATCGAGCAAAATCTCCAAACCCCTGGGGTCGCCAATTCCCGCCAAAGCTCGAACAGCCCAAGCTCTCGCTCCGTAATTGTAGCCGTCAAGCTGTTCTAGAAGCGGCAGCACGGCAGCTTCTCCGAGTTGAATCAGCCCGTCAACCGCAGCAACAGCGGCGCCTGGGTTGTTGTAACCGAGCACTGTAATTAATGTAGGAATTGCTTGTTTTGAGGGAGTCGCCGCCAGTGCTTTGACTGCGTTTAACAAGCCTTCGGAAGAATCTGCTTGTTCGACAGCCTGAATTAGTTCTAATGCCATTTATTTGTAAGCTTTACCGTGACTATTGTAATTGTAGGTTGGGTCGATCGCGCGATCGAACTTTTTGCAGCGCGGGTGAGGCGCGGCGATCGACTTAAAAAGCTTACCCTACTCAAAGTAGGACAGTCTTGGTTAAAGAGTCGAATCCGCAAAAAACTCGACTCCATACCCGCCCTAGGATGTCTTGCACTGTGCATTTTAACCGTCTTGGCGGTTCCGATAAAACTTAGCCCAAGCATACCGCTGCGGATCTTTTTTCAGCAGATATTCCACAACTTCCCGACGCTTCCCATTTTTAGCATTTTTGACAACCCGCTTCATTTCCGCATCCTGATCTCTGGGTGAAGCACCGCGTTTAATTGCCTCGTTAAACCAACGCTCACCCTCTGAAAATTGACTCCGCTCAAAACAAATAGCTCCCATCAAAGTGTAAGGATGATGACTCTGAGGCTGATACTCAATAGCTTTTAGCGCACATCTTTCAGCATCATCTAATTTATCAATATCTCGAAAAGCACCCCCCCTAGTTGTTAGCAAAGCTGACTTGAGCTTATTTTCTTTAATTTTGTCGAAGTTCAGATTTTCTGTCAGCTTCAATGCACTTCTCGGTTGCTCAGCCTTGCGCCAATGACTGCTGGCATTTGGCAAGTTCCATTTATTTCCAGTATTTTTGTACTCCTGTTCATAAAAAAGTGCTTCGATTTTGTGGTAAGCTGTAAAAATCTTGCCAGAGAACAGTCTCTGCCCTTGATATCGGCGTTCTTCCTGCCACCCATAATAGCTATAGCTGGGTTGAGATGCTTCAATTTTATTCTCCTCAAGCCAAGCAACATCTGTTGGTTCCAGTCGCTCTCCTTTATCCAGCTTTTGCAGAATTGCGTACAATGGACTAGAAGGTGCCCGATCTTTATAGTTCGACACATCATACTTAGACTTCAGAGCAGCAAATTCCTTTTCTTGGGCAAAAGTAATTACATCCTCACGTCCATTCTGTTTCACCCAATCAAAATCAGCCTCACTCAACGGCTCTCCCGATTGAATTTTGGACTTGAGACTAGCAGCATATTTGTCAAGCGCAAAAGTAATTGTCTCAGTCAGTTTACGCTTTTTCAGAAAGTTAATATCCTGCTCACCTAGCTGACTTTCTAAATCAATTTTTTTGAGAACTTTATACAGATGGCTAGAGAGGGATGAATCCTCATAAGTAGTAGCTTTATACTTAACCTTCAGTTCAGCAAAGTGCCGTGTTTGTTCAATCTCCAAAACCATGCTAAGCGTTTCGCTAAGTTGATGCTCTTCCAGCCAGTTAAGTTCTGACTCGCTCAACTGTATATCTGCATCCAGGTTTTTCAGGATTTGATAGAGCGGACTAGAGACAGATGTTTCTGGGTATTCACTAGCTTTGTACTTATCCTTGAGTTGGGCAAATTCAGCTTCCCGTCCAGCTTTTTGTTGCCAAAAAATTTCTAGAGTATCAACCAGTTGGTTGTTGAACAGCCAGTTAGCCTCTACATCACTTAATATTTGTCGTGCATCGAGTTGCTTGAGGATTTGATACAAGGGGCTATCAAGTGAACAATCTGGATATTCAGTTGCTTGGTACTTAGCCTTTAGTAAAGCAAATCGCGCCATATTTTCAACGATAGTAACTGTT
Source organism: Microcoleus sp. F8-C3 (assembly GCA_036704825.1). Taxonomy (GTDB): domain Bacteria; phylum Cyanobacteriota; class Cyanobacteriia; order Cyanobacteriales; family Microcoleaceae; genus Microcoleus. Next base: position 11,812 of record JAUBSN010000110.1, read on the forward strand.
TGAGTAAGCCCCTGTTCTTGCAGATATTGAACTTCTAAGTAACTTAGATGATTTTCTGATTCAAGTTTCCAAAGGATAGGATACAAAGAACTGGATATGGTTAGCTCTTTGATTGCTTTAAATTTAGACTTTAGTTGAGAAAATTTAGCCTCAAGTTTTCTTCGTTCTTCAGCCTTACGTCGTGGCTCTTGCTCGATAGCTTTTATTGTTTCCAAAAGCTTATGCTCTTGTAACCACTTCCGCTCAAATTTACTAATGTCAATTTCTAAATCAGCTTTTCGCAGGATGAGATACAGAAGACTAGAGGGAGATGAATCTTCATATTTTGTTGCTTGATACTTGGACTTAAGCGCTGCAAAATGTTGCACCTGGACTTCAAAAGGATCGTTGCTCATGATGAATCCCCCGATTTATACTTCTAGCCGCTACACAACCATCTCCCAGCATTCCGCGATCGCCCGCAGTCAAAACCCAAACTTTTTTAACTAAAAACTAATCCAGATGGTAATATTATTTTAACAGGCTAACTTTCACCAACCACAGCTACCAGCATCAGTATGTTTACTTAAATTTATAAAAATTAGTACCTAAAGCCTCGTTTCTTATTCCATCAAATCATCAGCCATAGATTCACCCGAATAAAAGCGAGAAAATAGCAGTTTTCAACTCCATGAAATACAGATATAGCGTTTCTCAGAAAGATTCGCGGACGTAGTTGGGCTTCAGCCCTATACGTTTAGTGGTTATATAAGCTGTCAGTGATACCTCATCTTTTTGAGAAAAGCTATATGCGGTAGGGAAACAGCGCGGCGCTGTGTCCTGAAAAGTGCTGTTTCCTGAATTTACGCGAAAAATTTGAGCATCGCTACAACAATCCTATTTCTGTTACAAACTAATTTTGGTCAAAGTAAACTATCCATTAAAGCCATAACTTGGATAGCTTCATCTGACAAAGATAGAGATGCTTGTTGATTGAGGTGATGCTCCAAAACTCCTTTCAGCGCAATCAATTTCATGCTATTTTCTGCTAAAGTTTCAGAAATAGCTTGGGCTCCAGGCAAATAGCCGATCGCCCCCAAGTCCATCAAAGCCGATCGCCTCAACTGCAAATTATCCCCATTCAAAGCGCTTACCAACCGTTCTCCGTAAACCCGCTCACCAGTCAACTGATACATCGCCCGCGCCGCAGCGTACTGCACCCGCTCCACAGAATGTTCCAAAAAAGGTGAAATTAGGGGTATTGCTTCTGTCGCTTGCAGCGTTCCCAAAGCTTCAATTACCGAGTCGTAAGGTTGCACGAGGTGCGATTTTCCTGGAACTCGCACAGCAGCCTCTGGGCCCCCATCCAAGAGCTTCATTAGCGGCCCAATAGAATCGCGATTGCCCAGCATTTCTAGAGCTTGAGCAGCCGCTTCCCGCACGTAATAATCGGCGCATTCCAAACAGCGAATCAAGGCCGGCAAGGCTTGTTTGTCGCCCAATTTACCCAGAGCCCGCGCCGCATTTCGCAATAGGGAATAGTCGCCGATTTTTGTTTGTTCTGATTCTTCTTCCAATGCGGCAATTAAAGCTGCAATAGCTGCCGGTTCCTTGACTCGAAATCTGCCAATCCACCAAGCAGCATAATACCGGAGACTGTAATCTTGGGAGTGCAAATTTGCGATCGCCTGTTCAACAGTTAAAGACTCGCCCTCAGCTATACCCGCCGGCGGTGAGTCCGATTCGTAATAATCCATAGTCATTAGTTATTAGTTATTAGTTATTAGTTATTCGGCGATTGAAATCGCTGTTATCCCACAACAGAACCTGACTGCGCGGGTTAGGGAAACTCGGCGATTAAAATCGCTACTAAACAGACAAAACCCGCCTGCGCGGGTTGCATTAACTCTTAGCCTGCTTCGAGTGGACGCAAGTTTTTGTAGCAGCGATTTCAATCGCCCGTTCTAGCTTGTGTAGGGGCGATTTCAATCGCCCCTACACAAGCTATTAGTTATCACCCGATGATTCCTGGGATGATTCTGCACCCGCGTTCAAAGGATGAATGCTGACAATTTTCCTGCCCATGCGAGTAATCCGCTGCATTTCTTGATTCATTCGATTGTACGGCACGGTGATAAAGGTACTTGCGATCGATCGAATCGAATAATCCACATTATTTATTTCATCGCTTTGGCGCAAGCCCACAACTTAATAGCGAAAGCAGCGACCAGCCGAAGCTATATTGCCACTTTTTCCAGCTACAACTTGACCCAACACAAGCTTCTTGGTAATTGGTAATTATGACAGTTGACTGTTGACTGTTGACTTTTAACTAAAAGCTAGTAACTGCCAACTGCCAACTGCCAACTGCCAACTGCCAACTAATTAAATTGGAGTAATGCTGGCAATTTTCCCGCCCAGGCGTTGAAATTTCTGCATTTGCGAGGACAAATCCTCAACAGGTACGATAAACGCCTTGCTGCTGTGGCGCACGCTGGGATAGCCACCCGCACGAATGCCCGACACTTCCACGCGGAAAAGCCGCCCTTCTTTACCGTAAGCTGCCGCGCCGCCGAAACCGCTGCTGGGAGTTACGTTTTGTGTCGAAGATCTGTATGCCCAACCTTCGTTACCCCCAGAAGGCCCAACTACAGCAGTAGCGGTGTTAGTACCGAGTTCGACAGCTAAGCGAGAGTTCTTGCCTTCTAGTTGAGATGTATCGCTGTTTGCATAGCCGCGATACAACCGGAACATCCGGGTAAAACCGACGGTTTTTTGCCCGCGCTGCGTGTTAAAGCCGCGGTAGTAAGGCACGATACTTTCGCCGAAGTTTTCTTGGTACTCTACTGAATCGATGTAAGAATCAATATCAGCGTCGTAGCCTTGTGTTTGGTACAAATCTAAGTGCTCAATCACTTCAGATTCGTCGTAGGTGGCGCGACCGAGCAAGTGTTTGTAGTTTAGTTCGATCGTCCGAGTTTGGAAACTGTTGTAGAAAAACTTGGTTTTGTACAGTTCTGACTTAGCTACAGCGCGTACAAATTCTCGTACACTCAAACTGCCGTCCCGCAGCAAAGACTCGGAACTTGTAAGTCGCTCGGATTTCATTAAATAGTCGTTGCCCAGCACCTGACGGTAAACCGCACGAATGACAGTTTCAACGTCGTCTTTGGTGTAGTTTGGGCGCAGTTCTACCTTCGGCGCATCGGTCAATGCGGATGTGCCCAGTCTGGACGCTGCTGTTGTAATCGCCACCAGATTTTCTCCTAAATTATTAATGACAAAAGTTTAATGCTTGGTTGCACTTGAAATTTTTAGGACTAAGGATAATATGCCTCAAAGTAGGGTGTGCACTGCACACCTTACCTATACACATAAAATTGAATAATTTTTTAGCCTTAGTCCTAATTTGCTAAAGACGTTTCAAAAAAACGTCAATACACAAACTTTAAGCTGTGGTAATACTTACCACTTTGCCGCCACATTTGTTGATTTGCTGCAAGCGGCTCGAAAGTTGCTCGTAAGGCACGAGATATTCGGTAGTAGTCCGCCGCACTTGGGGCAAAAAATTAGCCAAACCTTGCATTGCGGTGACTCGGTAGAGTTGGCGGCGAGAACCGCCGGAGGTGCCGCCAAGGGCTTTTCCGGTGGAGGCCGTATATATCGGCGAAGCCATATTTCTCGCTACTTCCCAAGTCAGGCGCGCTTGGGTTTGGTTTTGCGATCGCTAGAAGCAAAACCCCGGTACAGTTGAAACATCCGGTTAAAACCGACGGTTTTTTGAACTCTTTGAGTCGCGAAACCGCTATACTAAGGCACTACACTTTCGCCAAAATTTTCTTGATACTCACTTGATACTCAACTGAGTCAATGTAAGAATTAATTTCAGCTTCGCAGCCTTCTGCATTGTACAAATCAACGTGGAAAGCAATTTCCGACTCGTCGTAAGGAGCGCGGCCCAACAAATGCTTGTAATTAAGCTCAATTAACCGCGTTTGCGAGTTCGGATAAAAAACTTTTTCCGATAGGTTTCGGAATGTGCATTTGACCGTACAAAATCTTTCACTGAAATCTGCCCTTGCAGCAGCAGAGATTCAGCACTGGTAAGTCGTTCGCTCGACATTAAATACTCGTTGCCCAAAACTTGGCTGTAAGCAGCGCGAACTACTGCTTTCGCATCCTCTTGCGTCCAGTGGGGGCGCAGTTCTACCCGTCCCGCTTCTTCAAATGCTTTTATTCCCAACCGTTCTCCTGCTGCTAATCCTGCCATCTTTGCTTCTTCCTTTTTTGCTTTAAAAATTGAAAACTGCTTAAAAAAGTATTTGCAAAACTAGGCTTGGATCGCAGATGCCCGGAATTGTAAACAACCGCTAACACTTAAGCTAACAGCAGCTTACAATCCCGGGCATCACGCAAATCTAGCTCAGAGCGTTGATTGCGTAGTCGATGTAGGAATTGGCTTCAGTTGCAGCGTCGCCACTGAGACCGTGGTTGCCTTTGATGTACTTGAGGGCTTCAACGTACCAGCTAGGAGACAATTCAAATGTCCGGTTGATTTCGTCAACACCTGCAATCAGGTACTCGTCCATCGGACCGGTGCCGCCTGCAACTAAGCAGTAGGTTACCATCCGCAGGTAGTAGCCGATGTCGCGAGAGCACTTGGCTTTACCTGTTGGGGTAGAAGCGTAGTTCGGGCCTTGCATTTGTTGGGTGTACGGGAATTTGTTGTACACGGCTTGAGCTGCACCGTCGATCAAGCGCTGAGAGTTGGCGGTCAAAGCCTTGGCTGCTTCCAAACCTGCTGCTGCTTGGCGGAAACGACCGAATGCGACTTGCAGTTCAGTGCTGCTCAGGAAACGGCCTTGAGAATCGGCTGCGGTTACTGCTTCAGTCAAAGGGGTTTTCATTGTTCTGGTTTCTCCCTAATGTTGTGTTGTTTTTGTACAAAAATCATTGTTTGCAAAAATGCGATGCTCGCTATCTTTACAAGAAAGGTCCGCTTGGCTATTTTTAGCCGACTGCATTGGCAGCGCGGTCGAAGTAGCTGCCGATTTCAGACATCAGCGAGCTGCAATCACCACGGGTAACGCCGTTGGGGTCGTTAGCGATCGCGATTGCTGCTTCTTTCATTTTTTGCACGCCGGCTGCAACTGAGCCACCGGGAACTCCCAGAGCTTGGTATGTTTCACGCAGACCGTTCAAGCAGCGGTCGTCCAAAACGCTGGCGTCGCCTGCAAATGTTGCATAGGTTACGTAGCGCAAGATGATTTCCATATCGCGCAAGCAAGCTGCCATGCGGCGGTTGGTGTAGGCATTTCCACCAGGAGCGATCAGTTGTGGCTGTTCGGCAAACAGGGTGCGAGCTGCATTGGCTACGATGGTGGATGCGCTGCCGGTGATGCGGTTTACTGCGTCAATCCGCTTGTTGGCGTCGGAAACCATGCTGCTGAGAGCATCGAGTTGACCCTGAGCTAGAAATTCGCCCCGAGCGTCAGATTGGGAAACCACTTTTGTAAATGCGTCAAACATGAAAGAACTCTCCTACTTGAGTTAATTGAGTTTGGTTGCGGTATAAAACCGTTAAGTTAAATTTGTTCAGGCTACGAGTGCCTGCAAGGGTTGAAATTTGATGCCAGCTAATCTGCTGGTCCGATCGAGTTTTCCCTTTCCGCTACCTGCACTATTGTTACATCGTAACGGACTTTTAAGAAACCTTAGAAATTTTAACATCTTTTATGAGATGCGACAAACCTTGTCAATCAGTGTTTTTGTTAACTTTGGCCTGTCGTTTCAACCCTCTGATAATCTTTATACAACGCTCGCCCGTCTTTGTTTATTACAAATTATTACAGAAAGTTATCTTTCTAAGAAGGTAAATGTCTGGGTGGAGAAGTGCTGGTTAATATCCTTCCTGCGGTAGATGCGCGGTTGCACAACCCAACCTAGAGTCTGCTTCCCTTGCCCCGGCAATCGCCGTTGAACCCCCCGAACCATGTCGTGGCCCGATCGCCTTTGTTGGCTTTCTCTGGAAAAACCGAATTGTTAAGAAATCATAAGTAAATTAAAGCAATCGTAAAATAAGGCTGGGGGAATAGGGAAAAAACCAAAAATTCTGCCCAATGTCAGGATGGCTGCAGAATTCGGTGCGGGCAAAGTGCAATCTTGTTGTGAACCCCCTCGCCACAGCCTCAGCTTTTGCCGGAAATATCAGCATTTAGTGACAACTCAGCCGTTGGAAGTTGAAAGATCCGGCCCGGTGTTTCATAACGCGGGGATGCTGGGTCTGGGGAGTCATTGGGCTTGACCCCAGACCCAGCATCTACTGTTGGTCCTGCTGCGGTTGCAAAAAAACTTTCTTCATCTATATGTTCTATGTTCTCCTTCCCACAGGTTAGTCCCGCGCCAGCGTGTGGCAAGCTGAGCATTGTGGAGGGTGAGAAAACCAAGCACAGGCGATCGATACCTGTCGAGGCAGCGCCCTTTTTCTTTTAACATTAAACACTGGGAGAATAGATGGGTTCGGGTAGGCGCGCTTGATTGCGTTTTTTTTAGGTAGGTTTAAACTCACATCTTGCAGCAATGTCAATAAGGAAATTTTTCGTGGGGGAGGGCGGGTTTATATAACCTGTTTGCTACCTTTAAGCCTGTTGGTGAACCAGCCCCTACAGCTTATTGATAATGGTGCAACATCTCAGTTTAAACCTGCGGCGCACCCTTGCGTCCCCGGACTAAAATCACTCTTGCTCTCGGCTTCTTTTCTGTTTAATAGCCGAAGGAATTGCTAATTTTTAGTAGTAAGGTGGATAAGTGCTATCAGCCGTAGGCCTACAAAGGGCGCGATCGAGCCGCCAGACGCAGTGAAGTTAAAAGCTTGTTGCTTCTCCGGCATCGAACCGCCCAAAACGAGCCCCAAGTTAAACAGTTTTTTATTCAGAACTCAAAACTTAAAAGTCTCTGACTGCAATCAGCCGCATCCATCGGCTGTAGCTGTCGGGCCTCATTCGCCTAATTTCCCCATGCTCGATCGTAATTTATGTCTTCAAATTCTCCCTATTCTTGGCACACCGTAGCAATTGACAAAACTCTCCAGCAGCTAAGCAGCAACAAAGACGCTGGCTTGAGCGGCCAACAGGTGTCAGAACGCTTGCAGCAATACGGCCCCAACGAACTCGAAGAAACAGGAGGCCGCAGTCCGTGGTCGATTTTTGTCGATCAGTTCACCAACATCATGTTGTTGATGCTGATGGGTGTGGCCGTGATTTCGGGTTTTTTGGACTTTCGGTCGAATACTTTTCCCAAAGATGCGATCGCCATTTTTGCGATCGTCATACTCAACGGCATTCTCGGCTATTTCCAAGAGCAAAGTGCTGAAAAAGCCCTCGCAGCACTCAAAAACCTCGCTTCTCCCCTAGTCAGAGTCCTGCGGGACGGCAAAACTTCGGACATAGCAGCCAAGGAACTCGTACCCGGAGACGTGATGCTGTTGGAGGCTGGGGTAAAAATAGCAGCAGACGCACGCTTGATCGAAACATCAAATCTGCAAGTCAGAGAATCTGCTTTGACAGGGGAAGCACTAGCAGTAACCAAGCAAGCCGATCTAGAACTTCCAGAAGATGCTTCCTTGGGCGATCGGCTAAACCTGATTTTTCAGGGTACAGAAGTTGTTCAGGGACGAGCAAAGGCGATCGTCACCAACACCGGAATGCAAACTGAACTGGGCAAAATTGCCGCCATGCTTCAGTCAGTAGAAAGCGAACCGACTCCCCTGCAACAGCGGATGAGCCAGTTGGGAAATGTTCTAGTCTCCGGTGCCCTCACCTTAGTCGCGGTTGTCGTCATCGGCGGCATGATTACCTTCCAAAACGGCAGCATCGGGTTCGATACCAGCAGGTGGGAAGAGTTGTTAGAAGTTTCTCTCAGCATGGCTGTGGCTGTGGTTCCCGAAGGACTCGCAGCAGTCGTGACAGTCACTCTAGCACTCGGAACTAGGCGGATGGTAAAGCGAAACGCCCTGATTCGCAAACTGCCTGCGGTAGAAACTTTGGGATCGGTAACAACCATTTGTTCTGACAAAACAGGTACTCTGACTCAAAATAAAATGGTTGTTCAGCTAGTGTCTACAGGCGACTGCACTGTCGCCGTCGCAGGATCTGGCTATGCCCCGATCGGAGATTTTACCGATCGCCTGACATCGGCCAAAATTAATAATTTAGAGGAATATCCAGAACTCGAATCTTTATTAATTGCCTGTGCAGTTTGCAACGACGCAGTATTGCAACAACAACAGCAAGAATGGCAGATTTTAGGCGACCCCACAGAAGGAGCTCTGCTGTGTGTAGCGGGAAAAGCAGGAATTTATAAGGAAAAACAGTCTCAACTGCTACCGCGGACGGCGGAATTTCCTTTTTCTTCCGAACGCAAACGGATGAGCGTGATTTGCGAAGTGCCGGGCCGATCGGGAAATTCGGGATTTCCCGCAGAAAAAGGACAGCAGCCGAATTATTTGATGCTGACCAAAGGTTCTCCCGAGTTGACTTTGGAGCGCTGCAAAGGGATTATAGTCGGCGATCGAGTACAACCTTTAACCCAGGAAATGCGCGATCGCATCCTCGCCGAAAACAACAACATGGCAAGCGGCGGTTTGCGAGTCCTGGGGTTTGCGTACAAACTTTGGGACAACCTGCCGCCCGAAGGTTCTGAGGAAACCAGCGAACAAGACATGATTTGGCTGGGACTCGTCAGTATGCTGGACGCCCCGCGCCCGGAAGTGCGGGAAGCAGTGATGAAGTGCCGCGAAGCAGGCATTCGGGTGGTGATGATTACAGGAGACCACCAATTGACAGCAAAAGCGATCGCCTGCGATTTAGGTATTGCAACAGAGGGCGATCGAGTTCTCACCGGTCAAGAATTAGAAAAACTCAGCCAAGAAGAACTCAAACAGCAAGTCGAACAGGTTAGCGTTTACGCCCGCGTTTCCCCAGAACACAAATTGCGAATAGTCCAAGGTTTGCAAAGTTGGGGCAAATTTGTGGCAATGACCGGCGACGGAGTTAACGACGCCCCCGCCTTGAAACAAGCCGATATCGGCATCGCAATGGGGATTACCGGCACCGATGTCAGCAAAGAAGCTAGCGATATGGTGCTCCTCGACGACAACTTTGCAACTATTGTCGCAGCCGCTGAAGAAGGGCGAGTGGTTTATAGCAATATTCGCCGCTTTATTAAGTACATTTTAGGCAGCAACATCGGCGAAGTTTTGACAATTGCGGCCGCACCTTTAATAGGTTTAGGGGGAGTGCCGCTGACCCCGCTGCAAATTTTGTGGATGAACTTAGTTACAGACGGCGTTCCCGCTTTGGCCTTGGCCGTGGAACCGGGGGAACCGAACGTGATGAAAAGGTCTCCTTTCAGTCCGCGAGAAAGTATTTTTGCGCGGGGTTTGGGTTCTTACATGATTCGGATCGGGATTATTTTTGCAATTTTGACGATCGCGATGATGTCCTGGGCTTACGGATATACTCACACTCCCGGACACGGCGATCCAGATGCTTGGAAAACAATGGTGTTTACAACTCTTTGTTTGGCACAAATGGGTCACGCGATCGCAATTCGGTCTAACACTCAGCTAACTATCGAGTTAAATCCCTTGAGTAATGTTTTTGTTTGGGGAGCTGTGATTGTTACTACTGCTTTGCAATTAATGCTGATTTACGTTCCGCCGCTGAGAGCCTTTTTCGGCACTCACTATTTGTCGCTTTTTGAATTGATGGTTTGCTTCGGTTTTAGCGCCCTGATGTTTGTCTGGATTGAAATGGAGAAACTGTTCTTGCGCTTTTACAAATCTAGACAATAGTGTTAACGGCTGACAAATACTGAGCGAGGTTGAATTATTAGCTAGAACCCTCGAAGGCAATATTCTCAAGCAGATCCGCCAGGGGTTGAAACCCCTGGCTAACAGCCAAAGTCATCGCTATGAAGACTAAAGAGGTTGTGTCACAATCAAACATTTGTTACTTCGTTATAGCGATTCTCAAGTAAATGAGGTACGTAGTTGGGATGCGCTCCCTCTTCTTTAGCCGTTATATAAGTTGTCAGTCATACCTCATCTATCTGAGAAGAGCTATATAATGTGATTGCGAGCGCAACGCTCGGCGAAAATCGCAATGGCAAAGGCGATAGGCTGCCAACCAGGTGCGCCTGACGATCGAGCATCCAGGATACAAGCCCTCGGTTTCATCCGCAGACAAATAAAAAACCTGTATCAGATAAACAAGCTCCCGAATTTATCCGTGAAGTCACTGCTTAAAATCTAAAATCTAAAATCTAAAATCTAAAATCTAAAATCTAAAATCTAAAATCTAAAATCTAAAATCTAAAATC
>JAUBSN010000111.1:0-22061 GCA_036704825.1 Microcoleus sp. F8-C3
CGTTATTGGTAGACAAACCCTTGCGGCTAATCCCCCAAAACCTTTATGAGGTTTGGTTTCTAGCCAACGAGTCGCACACAGCCCCTTCGTTGCCAGTAGTTTTCTTGCCCAAATGCGGCGGCCGCACCCCGTGAACCCCCGTCAAATACATCGCCAAATCGCCCAAACCCCGCGCCGTAACTGTGTACGCACCGTAGCCCGCAGCCCTCAGCCTGCGGAGGTAGCGCCCCTCAAATCCTCCCTCTAAAGGAACGTACAGGGCCAGCGACCCCGACTTTTCCAAATCTCGAATCAGATCAGATCCCGTCGTAATCAGTCCCATAAATTTGTGTTTCCTGCTGTATCAAAATTTGGTCGATCGCTGCTTGCGAGCTGGAAATATTATAAATCCTAAAGTTGAGGCGAAAAATTCTCATCGCCGCCTTGACAAACGGCAACCACTTCATATACTATTGTAAATTGTCGCCGTAAAGGATACTGGGTAGTTTGCTGCTCAAGTCCTGGGACAAACAAGCAAGACCGAGATCAAACTCGGAGATATAGCAGGTAAAAAGCCGCAAATCTCAACCCTTGCAAGACTTCCACAAGCTCGCTCCCAAATTTAAAACTCCAATTTTAAACACCGAGGAAGGCTGTTGGTTGATAACAGTTAATTGCAGGAACACTGAAATAAATGTTTCTGCACAAGAGCAAGCGGATTGACGTAAACATCGCAATCCGAAACCTCTTGCGTACATAAAAGGAAAAAAATCCGTGTCTGTAGGCATTCTTGGCACCAAACTAGGCATGACTCAAGTGTTTGACGACCAAGGGAGAGCAATCCCTGTCACCGTCATACAAGCAGGGCCTTGTACAGTAACGCAAATAAAAACGAAACAAACTGACGGCTACAATGCCGTTCAAGTTGGATACAACGAAGTCAAACCAAAGGCTCTCAACAAGCCAGAATTGGGACACCTTGCCAAATCAGGGGCAAATCCATTGCGCCACTTGCAGGAATACCGCTTGCAAGATACCAGTTCATTTGAATTAGGTCAACAGCTAAAAGCAGATACCTTTACACCGGGACAAATAGTAGATGTCATCGGTACAAGCATCGGTAAAGGTTTTGCAGGCTTCCAAAAGCGCCACAACTTTAAACGAGGCCCGATGTCTCACGGTTCCAAGAACCACCGCGAGCCAGGCTCGATCGGGCCTGGAACAACTCCCGGTCGCGTTTATCCCGGAAAAAGAATGGCAGGACGTTTGGGCAACGTTCAAGTCACCGTCCGCAAACTAACAATTGTCCGGGTGGATGCAGAGCAGAATTTGCTGCTAATTAAGGGAGCAGTTCCCGGCAAAGCTGGTGCCTTAGTCAATGTTGTGCCTGAGAAAAAAGTAGGACGTTAGTCAGCAGTCAGCAGTCAGCAGTCAGCAGTCAGTAGATAGTGGTCGGCCGTTAGTAGCAAGCAATAACTAAGAACTAAAAGCTGAAAACTAAGAGCCCAAAACTAAAAGCTGAGAACAGACAACAGACGACAGACAACAGACAACAGACAACTAACAACAGACAACTAACAACAGACAAAGGACAAAAGATATGGTTAATTGTGTAGTCCGAAATTGGCAAGGCGAAGAAGTTGGGGAAACAACTTTAGAACTGCGCGTAGCCAAAGAAGAAAATGCGTCTCACATCGTTCACAGAGCATTGACGCGGCAACTGAATAACGCCCGTCAAGGAAATGCTTGCACCAAAACTCGATCGGAAGTCAGAGGCGGCGGCCGCAAACCCTGGCGTCAAAAAGGCACCGGCCGAGCCAGAGCAGGTTCGATCCGTTCTCCGCTGTGGCGGGGCGGCGGTGTCATCTTCGGGCCAAAACCGAGAGACTTTGAAGTCAAAATGAACAAAAAGGAACGCCGTCTCGCTTTGCGGACAGCATTCCAAAGTCGCACCGAAGACATGATTGTGGTTGAAGAATTTGCAGAGCAATTTCCGAGACCCAAAAGCAAAGAATTGCTGAGCGCGATCGCCCGCTGGGGCATCGAACCCGATACAAAAGTTCTGTTAATCTTGCCAGAACCGCAACCAAACGTCTACTTATCAGGACGCAACATCGAATTAGTAAACGTCATCTTGGCAACTTCCCTGAATGTTTACGACGTTCTCGCGGCTGACAAAATTATCGTCACATCGAAAGCCATAGCTAAAATTCAGGAGATTTACGGTGAGTAAAATCGACCCCCGCGACTACGCAGATTTGATCCAGCGTCCGATTCTCACCGAGAAAGCTACCCGAATGATGGAATTAAATCAATTCACGTTCGACGTAGCCCCCAAAGCGACGAAGCCTCAAATCAAAGCTGCCATCGAAGAACTCTTTAAGGTCAAAGTCATCGGCGTCAACACCCAAAACCCGCCGCGCAAAAAGCGTCGAGTTGGCAAATTCGTCGGCTTTAAACCTTGTTACAAGCGAGCAACCGTAACTCTGACCGACGGAGACTCGATCCGCAAACTCCTATTCCCAGAAGTCTAGACGATTTTGGATTTTAGATTTTAGATTTTAGATTTTAAATTGCGGTTAACTGGTGGAAATTATCGAGCCAGAAAACTCGTAAGTTAACCAAACATCGCCAATCTTCAACCTAAAATCTAAAATCGATAAACGTCAAATCCAAAATCCAAAATCCAAAATCTAAAATCGATTATGGGCATCCGTTCTTACCGACCTTATACCTCCAGCACCCGAGAGCAAACCGTCTCGGACTTCGCTGAAATTACCAAATCAGAACCAGAAAAGTCTCTAACCAGCAACAAGCACACCAAACAAGGCCGCAACAACCGAGGCGTCATCACCTGCCGCCACCGGGGAGGCGGTCACAAACGGCTTTATAGAGACATCGACTTCCGCCGCGACAAACACAGCATTCCCGCTACCGTCAAGGCGATCGAATACGACCCCAACCGCAACGCCCGCATCGCCCTCCTGTTCTACAAAGACGGCGAAAAACGGTACATCCTGCACCCGCTCAACTTAAACGTCGGTACAGTAATTGTCTCAGGCCCAGACGCGCCGATCGAAATCGGCAACGCCCTCCCCCTGAAGAACATTCCCCTCGGTACCAGCATCCACAACGTCGAACTAGTACCCGGAAAAGGCGGACAAATCGTTCGTTCCGCAGGCGCAAGCGCTCAGCTAATGGCAAAAGAAGGTAGCTACGTCACCCTCAAACTGCCCTCCGGCGAACAGCGCAAAGTCCGCGCCGACTGCTACGCCACCATCGGTCAAGTAGGCAACACAGACGCCAGAAACATCAGCCTCGGCAAAGCAGGCCGCACCCGCTGGAAAGGTCGCAGACCCACCGTTCGCGGTAGCGTCATGAACCCGGTAGACCACCCGCACGGCGGCGGCGAAGGCAGGGCTCCCATCGGACGCCCGGGGCCTGTCACTCCTTGGGGCAAACCAGCATTGGGTGCAAAAACTCGACCCAAAAACAAGCGCAGCGATTCTTTAATCGTCCGGCGCCGCCGCAAAGCTTCCAAGCGAGGCAAGGGCGGCAGACAGAGTTAAGTTGGGAAGGAAGAAGGAAGAAGGAAGAAGGAAGAAGGAAAAACAAATTTTTCCGCGCTCTTTTATTCCTTCGAGTTTCTTCTCAATTCAATTCCAACTACTAATTACTAATTACCAAAACCATGTCTCGATCTCTAAAAAAAGGCCCGTTTGTCGCAGATAATCTGATGACAAAAATAGAAAAACTCAACGCCGCAGGCCAAAAACAAGTAATTAAAACTTGGTCGCGCTCTTCCACAATCCTGCCCCAAATGGTAGGCCACACGATCGCCGTTCACAACGGCAGACAGCACGTACCAGTCTACCTCACCGACCAAATGGTAGGCCACAAACTCGGAGAATTTTCCCCCACTCGCACCTTTAGAGGTCACGCGAAAAGTGGTGATAAAAAGGCGAAAAGATAGCCGAATTAGGTGACAGGTAACAGGTAATCGGACAAACTTTTTCCCAATTACCAATTACCTTTTTGCCAATTACCAATTACCAATTACTAAAATCGAAATGGTTATAGATACCACATCCGAAATTAAGGCGATCGCCCGTTACATCAGAACATCCCCGTTCAAAGTGCGTCGCGTACTCGACCAAATTCGCGGCAAAAGCTACCAAGAAGCGCTGATTTTACTCGAATTCATGCCCTACCGCGCCTGCGAACCAATTGTCAAAGTTTTGCGATCGGCAGTAGCCAACGCCGAGCACAACGCAGGACTCGACAAAACCAAGCTAGTAGTTTCCCAAGCTTACGCAGACCAAGGCCCAGTCCTCAAACGGTTTAGACCCCGCGCTCAAGGTCGCGCCTACCAAATCCGCAAGCCAACTTGTCACATTACCGTAGTAGTAGCTCCGCTCGTAGAAAACTAAACCAGGGAAAAACGTAATAGGTAATAAACAGCTTAAAGTTGAAAAAAATGGGTAATCACCAATTACCAATTACCAATTACCAATTACCAATTACCAATTAACTCATCAACTATTATGGGCCAAAAAATACATCCAATTGGTTTTCGCCTCGGCATTACCCAAGAGCACCGCTCTCGCTGGTTTGCCGATCCCAAAAACTATCCAGAACTCTTGCAAGAAGACTTTAAAATTCGCAAGTACGTTAGTAAAACCCTCAGCAATGCTGGCATTTCATCGGTCAAAATTGAGCGGAAAGCCGATCAAATCGACCTAGAAGTGTTCACCGCCAGACCGGGCGTTGTCGTAGGCCGCGGCGGAGCAGGCATCGAAACCTTGCGCGTCGGTTTGCAGCAGCAACTCGGCAGCAACCGCCAAATCCGCATCAACGTCGTCGAAGTCCAGCGAGTAGACGCCGATGCCACACTGATCGCCGAATACATCGCTCAGCAACTAGAACGGCGCGTATCCTTCCGCCGAGTAGTCCGCCAAGCAATTACCCGCGCCCAAAAAGTCGGCATCCAAGGCATCAAAATTCAAGTCAGCGGACGCCTTAACGGCGCAGAAATCGCCCGTACCGAATGGACGCGGGAAGGAAGAGTCCCCTTGCACACGCTGCGGGCCGACATCGACTACGCCTACTGCACCGCTCAAACCATCTACGGTATTCTGGGCATTAAAGTTTGGGTTTTCAAAGGCGAAATTATTCCCGGACAGGAACAAGAGGCTTCACCAAATGCAGCAGTGCCCCGCACCAAACAAAAGCGCCGCCGCCAGAACTTTGAAGATCGATCGAACGAAGGCTAACAGTCAATTGACAGTTGACAGTTGACAGTTGACAGCCAAGGGCGAGTAAGTTCGTGCTGTCCGCTATACCGATTACCAATTACTGAATTCCCCAGCCATGCTAAGCCCTAAAAGAACAAAATTCCGCAAACAACAGCGCGGGCGAATGAGCGGTCAATCCACCCGCGGCAACACAGTTAGCTTTGGTGAC
Source organism: Microcoleus sp. F8-C3 (assembly GCA_036704825.1). Classification (GTDB taxonomy): domain Bacteria; phylum Cyanobacteriota; class Cyanobacteriia; order Cyanobacteriales; family Microcoleaceae; genus Microcoleus. The sequence continues at coordinate 5,443 of JAUBSN010000111.1, forward strand.
TTCGCGCTCCAAGCCGTCGAACCCGCCTGGATCACTTCCCGCCAAATAGAAGCCGGACGCCGCGCCATGACCCGTTATATCCGCCGGGGCGGCAAAATCTGGATTCGCATTTTTCCCGACAAACCAGTCACCCAGCGCGCAGCCGAAACCCGGATGGGTTCTGGTAAAGGCTCACCTGAGTTTTGGGTTGCCGTCGTCAAACCCGGCAGGGTAATGTTTGAAATTGGTGGTGTAGCCGAAGAAACTGCCCGCGAAGCAATGCGTTTGGCATCTTTCAAATTACCAATTAAAACCAAGTTCATCACTCGCGAAGAAGGCCAGTCATAGCGAAGAGCGAAGGTAGAATTAGGTCGGCATTAGTCAGCATTTTAAACGGCTACAGCAATTTAAAATTTGGCATTCACAACTTTTCTTTCCTTCGACCTTCCGCCTAAGAGACAACTCTGTCTTCTGTAATACCGATGATCGCTAACGAGAAAGCACACAATTATGTCTTTGCCCAAGATTAAAGAAGCTAGAGAATTAAGCGATGCAGCACTAGCAGAGCAAATTTTAGCCGCCAAGCGCCAACTAATGGAATTGCGGCTCCAGCAAGCTACCGGCCGCATGGAAAAACCTCACCTGTTCAAGCACGCCAAACACCGAGTCGCTCAATTGATGACAGTTGAACGCGAGCGCCAAATCGCTGCTGAGACAGAAGCGACAGCAAAATTAGCCGCATCTAAAGAGTCAGCACAGTCGGCTCCGAGCGCAGAAGTCAGCCAAGAGTGAGCAGCAGCCTAGCCTCGGCTCGCACAGTAGCTAAAAAAAGTCAATTCCACAACAAAAATAGGTAGCTATGGCAGTTAAAGAACGAGTTGGCGTAGTAGTCAGCGACAAGATGGATAAAACCGTCGTGGTAGCAATCGAAAACCGCTCCTCCCACACCAAATACGGCAAAATCGTAGTCCGCACCAAGCGCTACAAAGCTCACGACGAAGAAAATCAGTGCAAATCCGGCGATCGCGTCCGCATCACTGAAACTCGCCCGCTGAGCAAAACCAAACGCTGGACGGTTGCTGAGATTTTTGGGACAAAAAACGGCTAACAGTTAATTGCGACATCGCGATCTCCCGATCGAAAATTAACAATCAACTAACAGTCAAAAGTCAACAGTCAACAGTTAACACTCAATAGTTAACACTCAACAACCACCATGATTCAACCCCAGACATACCTCAATGTCGCCGACAATAGCGGAGCCCGCAAACTGATGTGCATCCGCGTATTGGGAGGCGGCAACCGCCGCTACGGCGGAGTCGGCGATGTCATCATTGCCGTCGTCAAAGACGCCATCCCCAATATGGCCGTCAAAAAATCAGATGTCGTCCGGGCCGTCATTGTCAGAACCCGCAAAGGCCTGCGCCGCGACAGCGGCATGAGCATTCGTTTTGACGATAACGCCGCCGTTATTATCAACGTAGACGGCAACCCCAAAGGCACTCGCGTCTTCGGTCCCGTCGCCCGCGAACTGCGCGACAAAAACTTTACTAAAATCGTTTCCTTAGCCCCGGAGGTACTTTAAAATGTACGGAAAAAAGGGTAAACCAACTAGCGAACCGCAGCGCTACAGAATGCACGTCAAAGCAGGCGACACAGTGCAAATAATTACTGGCAAAGAGAAAGGAAAAGTCGGAGAAATCTTAAAGACATATCCTAAAGTCAGCAAAGTAATTGTTAAAGGTGTAAACATCAGAACCAAGCACGTCAAGCCCCAGCAAGAGGGAGAGTCCGGGAAAATAGTCACGTTTGAGGCTCCCATTCACAGCTCAAATGTCATGCACTATTCCGAAAAAGAGAAAATAGCCAGCCGCGTTTGCTATACATTTAGCGAAGATGGCCGGAAACTGCGACAGCTCAAAAAAACCGGAGAAATCATCGATAATTAGTCATTGGTCATCAGTCATTAGTCATTAACTGACAAATGACAACTGTCAACTGACAATCGAAAAATTCCCTGACAAAGCCCAGGGACAGTTAACGAAACACAAAAACTATGCCGGACAAACTCAAGGTTATTTATCAAGAAAAAATCGTTCCGACACTGATGGATCAGTTTAAATATACTAATATCCATCAGGTTCCCAAACTCGTGAAAGTCACAGTGAACCGCGGTTTGGGAGAAGCATCTCAAAACGCTAAGGCACTGGAGTCGTCTATCAACGAAATTGGCATCATCACAGGGCAAAAACCAGTGGTGACGCGGGCGAAAAAAGCGATCGCAGGCTTCAAAATCCGCAAAGGAGTACCCGTCGGCGTGATGGTGACGCTGCGCGCCGATCGGATGTACGATTTTCTCGATCGGCTGATCAACCTCGCACTCCCCCGAATCCGCGACTTCCGCGGCATCAGCCCCAAAAGCTTCGACGGGCGCGGCAACTACAGCTTGGGTCTGAGAGAACAGCTCATTTTTCCAGAAATAGAATATGACCGCATCGATCAAATTCGAGGCATGGACATTTCAATTATCACCACAGCAAACACCGACGAAGAAGGACGCGCCTTGCTTAAAGAAATGGGAATGCCGTTCCGGGACAACTAAGCACTAGAGTAAGAAGCAAAAGATGGCAGCTAACGATACCATAGCAGATATGTTGACGCGCATTCGCAATTCTTGCATGGCGCGCCACCAAACAACGCAAATTCCAGCAACAAAAATGACCCGCAGCATCGCCCAAGTCCTCAAAAGTGAAGGCTTCATAGGCGAATTTGAAGAAGCAGAAGAAGGGGTCAAGCGACATTTAGTGCTTTCTCTAAAGTACAAAGGTAAAACTCGCAAGCCCATTATCACGGCACTTAAGCGAGTCAGCAAACCAGGACTGCGAGTTTACTCGAACCGTAAAGAATTGCCCAGAGTTTTAGGCGGAATTGGCATTGCCATTATTTCCACCTCCAGCGGCATTATGACCGATCGAGAAGCCCGGCGCCAAGGTTTGGGCGGTGAAGTGCTTTGTTATGTTTGGTAGTCATTAGTCATTAGTCAGCAGTCATTAGTCATTAGTTATTAGTTATGGGTTAGTGGTTAGTAGCAAATAATGACAGCTAACAACTAACAACTGACAACTAACAACTGACAGCTAACAACTGACAACTGGCAACTAACAACTGACAACTGACGACTAATTAACTAAAAACAAAGGACAAAAAACTATGTCGCGAATTGGCAAGCGTCCGATTAGCATTCCCAATAAAGTCACCATCACCCTAGACGGTCAAAAAGTAGCCGTCAAAGGCCCTAAAGGTGAACTTTCCAGAGTGATCCCAGCCGAAATCTTCATGGGAATTGAAGGCGATACTTTACTCGTTACGCGCCGAGACGAATCTCGCGTCGCCAGACAACTGCACGGCTTGTGCCGCACCCTAGTCGCCAACATGGTCGAAGGTGTATCTCAAGGTTTTCAGCGGCGCCTGGAAATTATCGGCACAGGTTATCGGGCACAGGTTCAAGGACGGAACCTGATTTTAAACGTCGGTTACAGCAAACCCGTTGAAATGCCCCCTCCAGAAGGCATCACAATGGCAGTTGAAGGCAACACCAACGTCATTGTCTCCGGCATTGACAAAGAACTCGTAGGCAATACAGCAGCCCGCATCCGCGCGGTGCGTCCGCCGGAAGTCTATAAGGGCAAAGGCATTCGCTACAGCGGCGAAGTCATCCGGCGCAAAGCTGGTAAAACAGGCAAAACAGGTAAGAAGTAACAATGAAGCTTACTCGCAAAGAATCAGTCCAGCGCAGACACCGCCGTGTTCGGCGCAAGGTGTTCGGCACGGCCGAACGTCCCAGACTAGCGGTATTTCGCTCGGAGCAGCACATCTACGCCCAAGTAATCGACGACACGGCACAGCACACTTTGGCCGCCGCGTCAACCCTCGATCCCGAATTGAAGTCAACTCTCAGTTCAGGTGCCAACTGCTCCGCGAGCGTGCAAGTCGGTCAGTTGATTGCCAAACGCTGTTCCAGCGCTGGCATAGTCAAAGTCGTATTCGATCGCGGAGGCAACCTCTATCACGGTCGTGTCAAAGCCCTTGCAGAAGCAGCTCGCGAAGCGGGGTTAGACTTTTAGGAAGAAGGAAGAAGGAAGAAGGAAGAAGGAAGAAGGAAGAAAGAAGCAATAAAAATCTTAATTCCTAATCATTAATTCTTCATTTCCGACTCCCAGTTACTAATCCTCAATTCCCACAAGACAAAACTATGGCAGAACAAAAAGAACAGCGCACCAAGAAAAAAAGCAGCAGCAACAAAACGCGCGAAAAAGAATCCGAATGGCAAGAACGGGTCGTTCAGATCCGGCGCGTTACTAAAGTAGTCAAAGGCGGTAAAAAACTCAGCTTCCGCGCCATAGTCATTATCGGCAACGAACGCGGTCAAGTTGGAGTAGGAGTCGGCAAAGCTAGCGACGTAATCGGTGCCGTTAAAAAAGGCGTCGCTGACGGCAAAAAGCACCTAATTGAAGTCCCCCTCACCAAATCTAACTCCATCCCCCACCCCATCAACGGTGACGGTGGCGGATCTAAAGTCATGATGCGGCCGGCCGCTCCGGGAACCGGGGTAATTGCAGGGGGAGCAGTGCGAACAGTTCTCGAACTAGCAGGAGTCCGCAACATCTTAGCCAAACAGCTAGGTTCTGGAAATCCCTTAAACAACGCCCGAGCCGCAGTCAACGCCCTCTCCACCCTCCGCACCTTGTCCGAAGTTGCTCAAGAGCGCGGAATTCCAGTAGAAAACCTCTACGGTTAGGGGACGCGAGAATGGGAAACTGTAAGTTTTGAGTGTTAAGTGCTGGCGTTGAGAATAAAAAATCCGCAACTCAAAACTCACGCACTCAAAACTACTGCGTACCCCCTCTCTAAATACCAATTACCAATTACCAATTACTAAAACTATGAGATTGCAAGACGCCCGACCCAAAGCAGGCTCCCAAAAGCGCCCCCGACGCTTGGGCAGAGGTATTTCTGCCGGTCAAGGCGCGAGCTCCGGCAAAGGGATGCGCGGTCAAAAATCTAGAGCCGGTAGCGGCACTAGACCCGGTTTTGAAGGTGGTCAAAATCCTCTTTACCGCCGCCTGCCCAAGCTCAAAAGCTTTCCGATCGTTAACCGCAAAGAGTACACTACCATTAATGTAAGTAAATTAGCATCGCTGCCAGCAAACACAGAAGTTACTCTCACCTCTTTGATCCAAGCAAAAATTGTCACCGCAGACAACGGACCGCTGAAAATCTTAGGAGATGGCGAACTGAATGTGCCTTTGCAAGTGCGCGCCTCGGCTTTTACCGCAGGTGCTCGCACCAAAATTGAAGCGGCAGGCGGAAGTTGCGAATTAGTTGCGTGAAGATTTGAGGTTTGAGAGTATGTCCTTTTCTCAAATCCTCTCTTCTTGCTATCAGAAAATGATTTAGTCGAAAATCCCAAATCTAAAATCCCAAATCGTAACTATGGACGTTAGTAGAGAAAAAGCGCCAACTGCACAAGAGACGTTCATGCAGATGGCTCAAGCTGCTGGTTTGCGAGGCCGCATCCTCGTAACCCTCGGCTTACTGATTTTAGTACGCCTGGGTGTCCACTTGCCAGTCCCCGGCATCGATCGAGTCGCCTTTGCCCAAAACGTCGAAAATAGCCCTTTAATTGGCTTTCTGGATTTGTTCTCAGGAGGTGGCTTGTCAGCTTTGGGGATTTTCGCGCTGGGGATTTTGCCCTACATTAATGCTTCAATTATTGTGCAACTTCTAACTGCGGCTCTGCCAAGCTTAGAAGACTTGCAGAAAAATGAAGGGGAAGCAGGGCGGCGCAAGATTTCTCAAATTACTCGCTACGTTTCTTTGGGCTGGGCAATTCTGCAAAGCGTTGGCATTGCGATTTGGGTCAGCCCTTTTGCTCAAGCTCCGGGACTTTTATTCATAGCACAAACTGCTTTGGCCCTGACGGCCGGGTCGATGTTTGTCATGTGGGTGTCGGAATTGGTGACGGAACGCGGCATCGGAAACGGAGCGTCGCTGCTGATATTTATCAACATTGTGTCGGTTTTGCCGCGCTCTTTGGGACAAACTTTTGAATTGGCTCAAAGCGGGGACACGCAAGTAGTCGGCCGCGTAGTCGTTCTACTGCTGGTGTTTTTGGTGACGATTGTCGGGATTGTTTTTGTTCAGGAAGGTACTCGCCGCATTCCGATTATTTCTGCCCGCCGCCAAGTCGGCCACAAAGTTTATCGGGAGAGTCGCAGCTATCTACCGTTACGGTTGAATCAAGGCGGGGTGATGCCGATCATTTTTGCATCTTCGGTGCTGATTGTTCCTTCTTTCCTCGCTCAATCTCTCAATAACCCGTTTTTGGTTCAAGTGGCTAATGTTTTGAGTCCGAACGGACCGACTCCTTGGGCTTACGCGCTGTTTTATCTGACTTTGATTCTGTTCTTCAGCTATTTCTACGCTTCGTTGATTGTGAACCCTGTAGATATGTCTCAGAACTTGAAAAAAATGGGCGCCAGCATTCCTGGAATTCGTCCGGGTCAGAAAACTAGCGATTATGTGGAGAAGGTTTTGAACCGTTTGACTTTCTTGGGAGCGATTTTTCTCGGTCTGGTGGCCATTGTACCAACTGCTGTAGAAAGCGCGATCGGCGTGCAAACTTTTAGAGGTTTTGGCGCAACTTCCCTACTTATTCTAGTAGGTGTGGCGATCGAAACTGCTAAGCAAATTCAAACTTACGTCATCTCCCAGAGATATGAAGGAATGGTGAAGTAATCGCAATGCAATTTATTTTCATGGGACCTCCAGGGGCGGGAAAGGGAACTCAGGCTCAGATATTATCCGCTATCTGGAAAATACCCCACATTTCTACGGGCGAAATCCTGCGCGCCTGCGTGCTGGCGAAAACTGCCTTGGGTCTAAAGGCGCAAGCTTACATGGAGAGGGGTGAGTTGGTTCCCGACCAATTGCTGATGGATATCGTGCAGGAACGCTTGAATGAACCGGACGCTAATGCTGGCTGGATTCTTGACGGCTTTCCCCGCACAGTCGCTCAGGCAACTTTTTTAGACAAACTGCTGGACGAGGGATTCGGTGCCGAGGGGAGTACACCGAACCCAAAATTTGGTCTCAAAGCTGTTAATCTCGACGTGCCTGACGACATTTTGGTTTCTCGCCTGCTGTCGCGGGGCCGCCAGGATGACAATGAGGAGACGATCCGCCGCCGGTTGCAAGTTTATCGCGAGCAAACTGAGCCTTTGATTGATTTTTACAGCGGCCGCCAACAGTTAGTTGCGGTTGATGGCGATCGAGCAATGGAATTAGTCACCGCACAACTGCAACAATCTCTCTCGCGAGACTCTTGAACCCTCTCAATACAGCTTGTTACTCACAAGCTTTTGCTAAGATATGTTAACTAGGAGCTTTTTGTGCGATCGGGTTTTGTGAGGGTTGCTAGAGACAGGATTGAACTCGACACTAATTGTCACAACTTTACTCAAGTAAAGCTCAAGCGAGCGGTTGGTTGAGTCAAGCAGTCGATCGAGTCGCCCTAATTATTGCCCCCCGTTCCCGTTTGACTCCTACCAGTAAATAGGTTTTGAGGCAAACGCCGGGACACTCCTAGTTAATCAAATGTAGAGTTGAGGTAAATACCAAATTGTCTAAGCAAGATTTAATTGAAATGGAAGGGACAGTGACGGAATCCCTGCCTAATGCGATGTTTCGGGTTGACCTAGATAATGGGTTTAACGTCTTAGCTCACATTTCCGGCAAGATCCGCCGCAACTACATCAAAATTCTGCCTGGCGATCGCGTCAAAGTCGAATTGACTCCCTACGATTTGACCAAAGGCAGGATTACTTATCGCCTTCGGAAAAAATAGGCTTAGATAAAACTTTCTAAAAACTAATTCTAAGTTTAATTTAGAGAGAATTTGGTAAAAAGCTTCAAATTTATGCTATAATGCTACGTTTGTAGTGTTGCCTAGAAGGGCGTCAACAACCCACCGGTGTACCGGGTTAAGTCATTGTTACACCGTAAAAGTATCGCTCGCCAACACTCTGGCGCAGGCAAACTTTACCCAGCAATGGGAGTGGGTGCAAGCGGGCTCCTTCATGAAACAACCCGCACTTTATACAATTTAATCGAGGAGAGGCCTACACCTTGCCCAGCCTCTCCTCCCACCGCTCTACGGGCAGTCCCAGCGTGCCTGTTCTCCGGTAGAGCGGGGTTCTCCAGGCAGGAACAAAGATGAAAGTTCGAGCATCTGTCAAAAAAATTTGTGAGAAATGTCGCGTCATCCGCCGTCGCGGTCGAGTGATGGTGATATGCACTAACCCGAAACACAAACAGCGCCAAGGTTAGAAAAAAGGAAAATTGGGCAATGCACGCAGGTGCATCCTAATTGAACATTGTAGCCAAATAGGAAAACTAGGGAGACAAAAAGTGTGGCACGGATTGCCGGGGTAGACCTTCCACGCGATAAGCGCGTCGAAATAGGTCTGACATACATTTACGGAATAGGCTTGTCGAGGGCCCAACAAATTATCGCTGCAACAGGCGTAAATCCTGACACTCGCGTCAAGGATTTAACAGAGGCCGACGTGACAGCTCTGCGGACTCATGTAGAAACAACCTACCAAATCGAAGGAGACCTCCGGCGCTGGGAGTCAATGAACATCAAGCGCCTGATGGACATCGGAACTTATCGCGGTCGGCGTCACCGTTTGGGTCTGCCGGTGCGGGGTCAGCGAACCCGTACCAACGCCAGAACCCGTCGCGGCGTCCGCCGAACAGTTGCGGGCAAGAAAAAGGCACCTTCCAAGAAGTAACATCTTTTTGGGAAAAATACGCTGGGGGCTGCTGGCTCCTAGCGCTTCGGGACATTAGTTGAGAGAAACGTTAAAGAGACTAATATGGCGCGACAACAAACAGGCAAGAAATCTGGTGCAAAAAAGCAGAAACGGAATGTACCCAATGGGGTAGGCTACATCCAGTCTACCTTTAACAACACAATTGTGACTATTACCGACCTCAACGGGGAAGTAATATCCTGGGCATCAGCGGGTTCCAGCGGTTTTAAAGGAGCTAAGAAGGGGACTCCCTTTGCAGCTCAAACAGCAGCAGAAAGTGCTGCCCGCAGAGCCAACGACCAAGGAATGCGCCAAATAGAAGTAATGGTGAGCGGGCCAGGAGCAGGTCGAGAAACTGCTATTCGGGCGCTGCAAGGGGCGGGACTGGAAATTACCCTGATTAGAGATGTTACCCCAATTCCTCACAACGGCTGTCGCCCTCCCAAGCGGCGTAGAGTCTAAAACGATTTGAGATTTTAGATTTTAGATTTTGGATAATGGCTAACTGCTTAAAGTCAAAAACTCATGGTTCTAACTGTTGCCCCGTCCATCCAAAATCCGAAATCCATTCAGGGGTATGCTCTGCAATCTAAAATCCAAAATCAAAAATCCAAAGTGGAAAAGGGAGGTCACTCCGTGGCGCAGTTTCAAATTGAATGTATAGAGTCTAACACTGACAAAGACCGCAGTCAGTACGGAAAATTTGTCCTGGAACCGCTCGATCGCGGTCAGGGAACAACTGTTGGGAATGCGCTGAGGCGAGTTCTGCTGTCAAACTTGGAAGGAACGGCAGTAACTTCAGTCAGAATCGCGGGCGTCAATCACGAGTTTGCCACGATCGAAGGGGTACGCGAGGACGTTCTAGAAATTCTCCTGAACATGAAAGAGGTCGTCCTCAAAACTCATTCTCAGCAGCCGCAAATCGGCAGGTTGCGGATTGAGGGCCCCGTCACAGTTACGGCCGATCGATTCGATTTGCCCTCTGAGGTGGAATTGATCGATCGCTCCCAGTACATTGCAACTCTATCCCCTGGCTCAGTTCTGGAAATGGAATTCAGAATTGAAAAAGGCATAGGATACCGAGCAGTAGACCGCAGTCGCGATGATGGATCGGCTTTGGATTTCCTCCAAATAGACGCCATCTTTATGCCGATTCGCAGAGTCAACTACAGCGTTGAAGATGCTAGGGTAGGCGGCACGGTCGAGAAAGACCGGCTGATTATGGAAATCTGGACTGATGGCAGCGTGACTCCTCAAGAAGCTTTGAGTCAATCTGCCCACATCCTGGTAGATTTATTTGCACCTCTCAAAGACATCACTCAAGATTCTCTCAAACCAGAGTATCCCGGTGAGGCCGATCCTACTAGCCAAATTCCGATCGAAGAATTGCAGTTGTCGGTCCGGGCTTACAACTGTCTCAAGCGGGCTCAGATCAACTCAGTTGCAGACTTATTGGATTATACCCAAGAAGACTTGCTCGAGATCAAGAACTTCGGGCAGAAGTCCGCAGAAGAAGTGATTGAAGCTTTACAAAAGCGATTGGGCATTACCTTGCCACAGGAAAAATCAGCTAAGAGTTAATCAACGGGTAACGGGTAAAAAAGTTCTGAATTTTAGGTAGGTGAGTTTTTAAGTTAAAGAATTCACCCCCCGAGTTCGCGGACTATCCCGGCGCCCAATTACCAATTACCAATTACCAACTGCCATGCGTCACCGCTGTCGCGTTCCCCAACTCAACAAACCGGCTGACCAGCGCCGCGCCATGCTGCGCTCGCTGACCACCGAATTAATCCGCCACGGTAAAATTACTACCACTCTCGCCCGCGCCAAAGCGCTGCGCCCCGAGGCGGACAGAATGATTACCCTGGCAAAAGAGGGCTCCTTGGCCGCTCGCCGCCAAGCTATGGGCTTTATCTACGACAAACAGTTAGTACACGCTCTGTTTGAGGCGGCACAAGAACGGTACGGCTCGCGCAACGGCGGCTACACCCGCGTAGTGCGAACTGTCCCCCGCCAAGGAGACAACTCCGAAATGGCGATCGTTGAACTGGTTTAATTCAATTTTGGGGTGGAGATTTGTGATTTATGACTGACAATCGAAAATCCCCAATCGAAAATCCCCAATCAATACAGCGCGTTGCTCTGGTGATCCAATACCTCGGCACTAACTTTCACGGTTGGCAGCGACAGCCGAACCAGCGTACAGTACAAGAAGAAATTGAAACAGCAATATCGACTGTTCTGGAACGCCAGGTAACGCTGCACGCTGCCGGGAGAACCGATGCGGGAGTTCACGCCGCTGCTCAAGTAGCGCATTTTGATGCCCGCAGCCCAATTCCGGCTCACCGCTGGGCAAGCGTTCTCAACTCTCGACTGGCAAAAGATATTTTAATTCGAGCTTCGGCAAAGGTGGAACCTACCTGGCACGCTCGGTTCTCAGCCAGTTGGCGGCGCTATCGCTACACCCTTTATACAGACCCGACCCCTAATTTGTTTGTGGGTCCTTTTGCTTGGCACTGCTATCATGCCCCTGTGGATGAATCTTTGATTCAGACAGCTTTGACACCGCTCATCGGGCGGCATCACCTGGCTGCTTTCCACCGGGCTGGCTCTGCCCGCCCCCATTCTTGGGTGGACGTGCAAGCGGCAGAGTGTCACCGTTCTGGGCCTCTTATCTATATTGAGGTTCAGGCGAGCGGGTTTCTGTACGGGATGATGCGGCTGCTGGTGGGGTTGCTGGTGCAGGTGGGTCGCGGGGAAAGGCCGATCGACAATTTCACAGATATCTGGGTCAACGAACGCCGAGAAATGGTAAAATATGCCGCTCCCGCTCAAGGTTTGTGCCTGCTGCGGGTTGGCTATTGTGAATTTCCCTTTCCCCCAGAGGTCTGGTACGACACCCAGCCAAAATTAGTCATCAGTCATCAGTCATCAGTCATCAGTCATTAGTCATTAGCTAACTACTAATAAAAAACTAAGGACAACTAACAATTAAAAACTGACAACTGACAACTGACAACTGACAACTAACAACAGTTAATAGACAACAAACAACAAACAATGAACAAAACTTACGTCCCTACTCAAGACTCCCTAGAGCACAAGTGGTACGTGGTCGATGCCGCTGACCAGCGCCTGGGCCGTCTGGCAACTGAAGTTGCCATGTACCTCCGGGGGAAACACAAACCGACTTACACTCCTTCTATGGATACCGGCGACTTCGTAATTGTCATCAATGCTGACAAAATCGCTGTTACTGGCAAAAAACGCACCCAGAAAATCTACCGCCGCCATTCTGGAAGACCGGGCGGCATGAAAACAGAAACTTTTGCCAAATTGCAAGCACGTTTGCCGGAAAGAATTGTCGAAGAAGCTATACGAGGAATGCTGCCTCACACTTCCCTGGGCAGACAACTGTTTACTAAGCTGAAGGTGTACGCTGGCCCCAACCACCCGCACCAAGCTCAAAAACCAGAAGAATTAATTGTTCACACGATTCCGGGAGGAAATGAGTAATGCAAGCAACAGATACATCCGGTCGCGCTGTGTACTGGGGGACCGGCCGCCGCAAGTGTTCCGTAGCGCGGGTGCGCTTGGTTCCCGGTACTGGCATACTTACTGTCAATGGTAAAGATGGGGATTTGTACCTGCAATTCAACCCTACTTATTTGGCCCTAGCTAAGGCCCCTCTGGAAACTTTGGGTCTGGAAAATGAGTACGACATTTTGGTAAAAGTCGAAGGCGGTGGCTTGACAGGCCAAGCTGACTCGATTCGCTTGGGTGTCGCTAGAGCACTGTGCCAATTAGACCCGGACAACCGCAAACCCCTCAAAATTGAAGGCTATTTGACTCGCGACCCGCGGGCAAAAGAACGGAAAAAGTACGGTTTGCGGAAAGCTCGCAAAGCTCCTCAATACTCGAAGCGCTAATCAAGGGAAGAAGGAAGAAGGAAGAAGGAAGAAGGAAAAGGAAAAAATTATCTATCCAGATTTTATCTGCCTTTTTTTGAAGTTTATTTCCGATTCCTGATTCCTGGTTCCAACAGATATAAGGGAAAATTGGTGCTGTTGTTGGTGTACAAGTCCTGCGGCAGCTAAAATGGTTGTAAAGTCAAAAATTAGAGAGTAAAAAACAATGGCAAAAGATGGCATTCACCCTGAGTGGTATCCCGAAGCTCAGGTTTATTGCAACGGGGAACTTGTGATGACTGTGGGTTCAACTAGACCAAAGCTTCAAGTTGATGTTTGGTCGGGAAATCATCCTTTTTATACTGGCACTCAGAAGATTATTGATACTGAAGGTCGTGTGGAGCGCTTTATGCGGAAATACGGCATGAGCGAGCTAGAAATGCCGAAGGCAGATGCTTCCTCTGGACCGCTGAAAATGGAAGACCCGAAAGCAGAGGCTTCTAAGGCGGCTGGTAAAGGCAAAAAGAAGAAGTAGCCAGATTGTCATTTGTCCGCAGTTTGTTGAAAGTAGTTCTTTCTACTGGCAACCTACCGCCCTCGGATTTTAGATTTTAGATTGAAGACTTGCTACGGCTGGCAGTAGAGTTCGATAGAGTAGAGTTCGATCGAGATTCTATCCCAACTGTTCTTCAAATCTAAAATCTAAAATCTAAAATCTAAAATCTAAAATCGATTGACAAAGGACAACTGACAATGGCTGAATCTTATTTGCTGGATAAATTGAAGTCGGTAGAACAAACTTTTAATGAGTTGACTCGCCGCATGGCTGACCCGGATGTGGCTAGGGACAATCAAGAGTTTCAACGGGTAGCTAAAGCTCGATCGTCCTTGGAGGAAGTGGTCGATACTTTTGCTCTGTGGAAAACCGCTCAGGACGATTTGGCGGGCGCGCGACAGGTTCTCAAGGAAGCTGCGGGCGATCGAGATATGCAAGAAATGGCTGCGCTGGAAGTTGAGGAACTTGAGTCGAAGCTGGAGAATTTGGAAAGTCGTTTGAAGGTTTTGCTCCTCCCCCGCGACCCGAACGATGACAAGAATATTATGCTGGAAATTCGGGCGGGTACTGGCGGAGATGAGGCTAGTATTTGGGCGGGAGATTTGCTGCGGCTGTATACCCGTTACGCTCAAACTCAAGGGTGGCAGGTGAAGTTGGTGAGCGAGTCGCTGGCGGAAATGGGCGGCTTTAAAGAGGTGATTCTGGAAATTACAGGCGACAGCGTTTACAGCAAGCTGAAGTTTGAGGCTGGGGTACACCGGGTGCAGCGGGTGCCTGTGACTGAGGCTGGCGGCCGGGTGCATACTTCGACGGCGACGGTGGCTGTGATGCCGGAGGTTGATGATGTGGAGATTCACATCGATCCGAAGGATATTGAGATGAGTACGGCTCGATCGGGCGGTGCTGGCGGCCAAAACGTGAACAAGGTGGAAACTGCTGCGGATTTGTTTCACAAGCCGACGGGAATTCGGATTTTCTGTACTGAGGAACGCAGTCAGTTGCAGAATAAGGAGCGGGCGATGCAGATTTTGCGGGCTAAGCTCTACGAGATGAAGTTGCGGGAACAGCAGGATGAGGTGAAGTCGCGGCGTTTGGCTCAGGTTGGTACTGGTTCGCGATCGGAGAAGATTCGCACTTACAACTATAAGGACAATCGGGCTACAGACCACCGTTTGGGGGAAAATTTCTCGCTCAATACTGTTTTGGAAGGGGATATTGAGGGGATTATTCAGACTTGCATTTCTCAGGATCAGCAGGAACGTTTGGCTGAGTTGGCTGCTTCTACTAATTGATGGAGTGATGGGGGACTAGGCGCATTGTTTGCTCAGCCTCAGTTCCCTTGTGACGCGGGAGATATGCTTGAGCAGGGCTTCCCAAATTGCGTCGGCGATCGCCACTGGATATTTGAAATGTTCGAGGTCGTATTGTACAATGACTTCTAGGGGGGCTAGGATTTGCTGGTTTCTACAACTGGCAATTGCTGCGATCGCCTCCTCCTGCCATCTGGCAAATAGTCTGTAGCTGAAAAAGGAACTGCATTTTTGTCCTTTCTTGTTCAGGTAAACAACTATTACTTGATGTTGTTTGGGGTAGACTTTGACGATGCGGTTGACGGGGATTTTCAGGGCTTGGGCGGCTTCCGTTTTGGAAATTTGCCAGCGCTGGGGTTTTAGCCAACCGGAGGCTGTAAGGCTTTGACGTGTATTGCGTGTCTTGCGAGTCATTTTTACTGCCCCCGATCGGCTACAAATACAATTATGATTTCAAAAGTATTTACACTCTAACTGGTAAACTTTTTGCTGTCAAGCAAGAAAGACAGATTTTTTGGTAGATAAGTAAACTAGGAGTTGTGTTGATCTGGTGACTAATACTGTGGACACAGAAGCTAGGAAGAAACTGAGCGAAGTTGTGAAGCTAGCCCGTGGCGACCTGAGTTTTAGCGCTTTTGGTAGGCTATTGGGAGTTTCTGGGTCTGCGGTTCAGTATTGGGAAAAGGGCCAGGTACTCCCGGATACGAAAAATTTGACTCAGATTGCGGCAAGAGCGGGCTTTACGATGGAAGAGTTAATGGCTCATCTCGAAGGCAAACCAATGCCGGAACCTGTCAATACCAACGAGCTCCTTAAAAAAATCCAATGTATGCCACTGAGTGACTTAGCAGTGATTGTTCGAGCTGGTATGGAGCGACTGGCTGCTGCTGCTGTAGCTTCTGGGAAGTATGGTTGATGTTCTGTAAACTGGGAATTGTGGTTATCTGGTGGCTGATACCGTAGACGCAGAAGCTAAGAAAAAACTGAGTGAGGTTGTTAAATTAGCGCGGGGTTCGATGAGCTTGAGCGCTTTTGGCAGAATGTTGGGAGTTTCTGCTGCTTCTGTCTTGTATTGGGAAAAGGGGCAGGTACTTCCAGATACGAAAAATTTGACTCAGATTGCGACAAGAGCAGGCTTTACGATGGAAGAGCTCATGGCTCATCTTGAAGGCAACCCGATGCAGGAACCCGTAGATACTAACGATCTGCTTAAAAAAATTCAATGTATACCAATTAGTGAGTTAGCCGTGGTTGGTAGAGCCGTGATGGATAGACTCGCGGCGGCTGCTGAGTCGTCTGGGAAATATAGTTGATGTATCACTTCGTAAGTAGACTGGTAGATACGGTTGAGTAACCTTCGAGTCGTGAACATCCAAAATAGACAAAAACTTAGTGAAATCATCAAAACTGCTCGCGGAACAATGAGTCAGCGAGCCTTTGGCAAGATTTTGGGCGTTTCTGCTACTGCTGTTCAACTTTGGGAAAGGGGCGATACGGTTCCTGATACTGAAAACTTGGCTAAGCTGGCTGCGAGAGCTGGTTATTCGCTGGAAGAACTTCTGAGATTTTTGGATGGGAAGCCAGTTTCAGATCCGTTAGATATTCAAGATATTGTCAATAAAATTAGGTTTTTTGCCTCTAAGTCAGGTGGCGCTAATTGGCAAAGCTGTAGCGGAGAGATTCGCTGTGTCGGCTGAGGCTGCTGGGGAATGAGTTAGGATCGATCGCGATCGCCCGTTTTCCAGAAGTAGATCCCGATCGCCCTTAAAAATTTCCACAACTCGTGTATATCACAAATCGAGTAATTTGTCAAGGCAAAATCTACTTTGTTGTGGAGTGCGATCGCCCTTATGCACTTAGGCGCTCCAAGCAAAGAAACCGGGTTTTTTACCGAATCTGCGGGATACAACGCGTCTTACAGCACTTCCAGATGTTATGAGGTACAGTAACAGCAATTAGTAAACCAGTTTTTGAGGTGTTTCGGATTAAT
>JAUBSN010000112.1:0-20561 GCA_036704825.1 Microcoleus sp. F8-C3
TACTCACTATTATCTCGGATGATTCACTTTTACCCTCTCAATCCGCGTATGTGCCAGTTGGGGGTGCGGAATGTGGGCTATAACCTCTGAGAAAATGTCTGAGAAGTCAAAAATGCCATGTCCAACCGAACGATAGCGCAGTCAAGCGTGTCAAAAAAAATTAACCATATCCTCGGATGCTTCGCTTTACTTCGTTAAGCGCAGAATGATAAAATATACCCTGTTTAAATTTTTCACACATCCTCTGAGATAGAACCTGTTGCCTGTTGCCTCTTTTAAACAGTATTCTTTTGGTGGATCGCGGGTACAAAAAGTTACCGCTTGGCGGGAAGTTGCCTACTTGTGTAGTTGAGAAAAAACAGTAAAAGAGATAAAAGATGGATGATATTGAAGATATCTATGAATTAAGCCCTATGCAGCAGGGCATTCTGTTTCACAGCCTTTACGAACAGGGTTCTGGAGTGTATTTTCATCAACTTGCTTGGACTTTACAAGGAAAGTTGAATATAGATGCTTTTAAACAAGCGTGGCATAAAATTGTAGCTAGACACGCGGTTTTGCGGACTTCCTTTCACTGGCAAGAGTTGGAAAAACCCCTTCAAGTAGTCCACTCTACTGTAGAGTTACCTTGGATCGATCGCTCTTGGCGGGGACTGACGCCTTTAGAATTAGAAGAAGAGCGATCGGCTTTTCTCGGGGCTGATAGTCAGCAGGGCTTTCATCTGGACGAAGCGCCGCTGATGCGGTGTGCTTCGATCGAGTTAGAACGCGATCGCTACGAATTTGTCTGGAGTCTGCACCATCTATTACTTGATGGCTGGAGTATGGCGATCGTCCTTAAGGAAGTTTTTGAGTTCTACGAAGCGATCGTCAAAGGGCAAAATTTATATTTACCGCCCCCCACACCCTTCCGAGAGTATATTGCTTGGTTGCAACAGCAAGATTTTTCCAAAGCTGAAGCTTTCTGGCAACAAACACTCCAGGGCTTTAAAATGCCTACAATTTTACCAACCATTAAAAAACCAAAAAGTCAAGAGGGTTACAAACAGCAAGATTTTAATTTAACAGAAGTTACTACTAGGGCTTTGCAGTCTTTAGCTCGCTCAAATAGTTTGACATTAAATACAATTTTACAGGGAACTTGGGCGCTACTGCTAAGTTGCTACAGTGGGGAGTCAGATGTTGTCTTTGGAGTAACAGTTTCGGGTCGTCCACCTTCTTTACCAAAAGTAGAATCAATGGTGGGGGTGTCGATTAATACTTTACCGGTGCGCGTGCAAGTGCCCGAAGAAGTGGAACTATTGCCTTGGTTGAGAAACTTGCAGGCACAGCAGGTTGAACAACAACAATACTCCTATATGCCGTTGGTGGAAATTCAAACTTTGAGTGAAGTACCTCAAGGTATGCCTTTGTTTGAAAGCATTGTTATTTTTCAGAACTATCCGGTAGATACTTCCACAAGGCAAGGAGACTTAAAAATAGGTCAAATTAAAGGAACTGGACATACTAATTATCCTTTGACACTAATGGTCAGTCCAGGTTCAGAATTGTCAGTACGCATCAAGTATGATGGCGATCGCTTTGGGTCAAAAACAATCACATCAATCCGAGAAAAATTACAAGGTTTGTTAGAGGCGATCGCAACGAATCAAGAGCAAAAAATTGCTTCATTTATAACCAAGCTTCAGAAAAAGGGCAAACCAATTAAACTGCAACAGCTTGAAGCTGCACTGATGTCTGCTCCTGAAGTTGAAGATTGTTTTGTGTTAGAAAGAGAAAAGGCTATTGTTGCTTATGTGGTACAATCGTCTAAATTGACTGGTACCGAAAAGCTCAATTCTTATTTGCAATCTCAACTAGCTACTTACCAGCAACCAGATATATACGTACAAGTATCGGCTTTACCGCTGACAGATACAGGAGAAATTGACGAAGCAGCTCTTCGTTGTTTACCCGCGATCGATCGCGACTTACTACAACTCTGGGAAAAACAACTGCGCGAGCTGCCAAAAATTGAGCAAGTGGCGGTAGTTGTTCAATCTCAGACTAATACTTTACCACCTTTACATTTATCTGACTTATTACCGCAGACAGAAGCTGGGGCTGTTGACTTTACTGCTGTTTCTGGTAATAGCCAATTATTGCCCGATCCCGAACCCCAAGCACCGAGGGCGAAGTCGCGATCGCACGCTATCAGCCGCGGAAGACCGCTACAATATCCAGAAAATATGCCGCGTACCCTTGCCGAACTATTGCAAGTTACGGCTAGAACGAGTAATAAAAATATTCTATACATACAGCGGGATGGTAGCGAGTTATTTCAATCCTATGGGGATTTACTGACACAGGCACAACGAATCAATGCTCTTTTGAAAGCACTCGGTCTCCAACCCCAAGATAAAGTCATACTGCAAATCAAAAATCAGCAAGATTTTATTTCAGCATTTTGGGGCTGCATTCTGGGAGGTTTTGTACCTGTCCCCATGGCGATCGCTCCTACCTACAGCGAAGTCAACAATGCTGCGAACAAATTGCACAATGCCTGGCAGATGTTGGAAAATCCGATCGTTCTAGCTAGCAAAGAATTAGTAGAGGCGATCGCTTCTTTGTCGGGAATGCTCGGTTTAGAGAACTTTAAAGTGGAAAGTTGCGATCGGCTTTACGAGTATGACCCAGATCCTGATTATCATCTCAGTCAGCCAGATGATTTAGCAATTTTACTCTTAACTTCCGGCAGTACGGGAATGCCTAAAGGAGTCATGCTAAGTCATTGGAATATATTAAGTAGCGTGGCGGCTACTTCTGAAGTAAATCAATTGACTCAAGAAGATATATCTCTCAATTGGTTACCCCTAGACCATCCGGGACCTCTGATTCGCTGCTGTATCCGATGCGTATTTATTGGTTGCGAGCAAATTCACGTACCCACAGATCTTATTTTACATCAGCCGCTGACATGGTTTGACTTGTTGGAACGCTATCAGGTGACAAACACTTGGAGTCCTAATTTTGCCTTTACTCTCGTTAACGAACAATCTGCTGAAATTAAACAGCGGACGTGGAATTTGTCTGCCGTCAGGTCTTTGTTAAATACCGCTGAACCGATCGTACCGCAAACAGCCAAAAGATTTTGGGAACTATTTCAATCCCATCAGTTAGCTGCCCAGGCTATGCATTCCTCTTGGGGAATGGCAGAAACTTCTTCAGGCGTGACTTTTTCTGACAAATTTTTGTTAGAAAACCCAACCCCAACTTCCTTTGCAGAACTGGGGCTTCCCATTCCGGGCGTGTCTTTGAGAATCGTAAGTGGTGAAAATCAAGTTTTAGAAGAAGGGACAGTCGGGTATTTACAAGTAAAGGGCGAACAGGTCACGCAGGGTTACTATAACAATTCTCAACTCGATCGGGAAGTCTTTACTGCAGATGGCTGGTTCGCTACAGGCGATCTTGGATTTATACAAGGGGGACGCTTAACAATTACGGGACGGCAAAAAGATGTCATTATTATTAATGGGGCTAATTATTACAGTCATGAAATTGAAGCCGTTGTCGAAAAAATTCCAGATATTGAAGTGTCATACACGGCTGCGGTATCTGTAGGACGAGATAAATTAGCGATATTTTTCTCTACTTCGCTCGCCGATAACGCTCGTCTGTTGCGGAACAAATTAGAAGAAATTCAGCAGCAAGTTGTCACTCAAATTGGCATTAAAGCTGATTACTTACTGCCTGTAGAGAAGACAGCCATTCCCAAAACTTCTATTGGCAAAATTCAGCGATCGCAACTCAGTCAGCAATTGTCAGCAGGCGAATTCAACCATATTCTCAAAAAAGTAGATATTCTGTTGGAGAATGCCAAAACCATCCCAAACTGGTTTTACCGCCAAATCTGGCAAACAAAACAATTACGCCCATCAACCGATTTGTCAACAGGGCCGACATTAATTTTTATCGATCCGTTAGGATTGGGGGATTATATCGGCGAGCAACTGAAGCAAGAAAATCAATCTTGTATTAAAGTATCGGTAGGAACGGTTTTTGTTAAATTCAGTGACGATTGCTACAGTATAAATCCAGAAAAAGCCGAGGATTATTATTTACTACTAGAAAGCATAGCAGTCAAGCAAAAACATATCGAGCAAATTATACATTTATGGAATTACAGCAAGTATAAAGGAGAAATTTCCAGTCTGGCAGAATTGGAAACGGCTCAAAATACCGGAGTTTACAGTTTACTCTTCTTGGTACAAGCTTTGGCAAAGGTTCAAGGCGATCGACATCCAGTAAAACTATTATTCATTTCCAGTCATACCCAGTCTACAGGAGCTACTGACGAGATTGCATACGAAAAGTCCTCAGTTCTTGGTTTGCTGAAAACAATCCCTCAAGAAATGCCTTGGTTGAACTGTCGTCATATTGATTTATCTGTCGGTCGAGTTGAAGTAAACGGGGATTCTATTCTGGCGGAGATGCAAGACATCACAAAAGAACGAGAAGTTGCCTACCGCAAGGGACAGCGTTTGGTTCCGCGTCTGGAACGAGTAAACTGGTCTGGAGAATTTAAGCAAGCATTACCTTTTAAAACAGGCGGTAGCTATCTCATTACTGGCGGACTGGGAGGAATTGGCGTAGAAATTGCGAAATACCTGCTCAAACATTATCATGCCAAGTTAATATTGGTTGGTCGGACGCCGCTACTGGCAGAAAAACTCGCAGTTTTTGAGCAATTACAACAGCTAAATGGGACTGTAATGTATGAAACAGTCGATATTAGCGATCGCCAACGTATGGAAGCCATCCGAGCAAATTGGGGCGAGTTGGATGGCATTATTCACTTAGCAGGTGTAGCCCGCGAGAGTTTGATAGAGTCAGAAACACAGTCAGGTTTGGCAACATCCTTGAGTTCTAAGGTATCTGGCACCTGGGTACTGCACCAATTGATTAAAGATAACCCTGATAGTATTTTTATCAACTTCTCTTCAGTCAACGGTTTTTTTGGCGGGACGACTGTTGGTGCTTACGCCGCAGCTAACAGTTTTATCGATGCTTTTTCTGACTGCCAAAGAACCCGCAGTTCCTTGCACAGTTATTGTTTAGCTTGGAGTATGTGGGACGAAACTGGCATGAGTCGGGGCTATCAAATGAAAGAACTCAGCCGCGATCGCGGTTACTATCCAATTCAAAAACAGCAAGGAATTTACGCTTTTCTGGCAGGAATGAGTTTGGGACCCACACGCTTGACCATTGGTTTAGATAGCAGTAACGTAAATATACAGCGCTATCAGTCCAAAAGTTATAGTTTGGAAAAATTAATAGCCTATTTTACAGGCACAGTACCCGCAAGTCTGCCACAACCACTATGCGATCGCTTCGGCACTCCTACCGCCTGCGAGTTAGCTTTAGTAAAGGAAATGCCCCTTACCGATAGCGGTGAAATCGATCTTCACAAGCTGGCAGGAAAAATTACGCCTCAGAAAGAAGGCGAACGGGTAGCGCCCCGCAACGATGTAGAACGCGAGATTGCACAAATATGGCAAGAAGTCCTGGGAGTTGAAAATGTCGGGATTTACGACAACTTCTTTCAACTCGGAGGACATTCCTTGCGGGCGATCCAAGTCATCTATCGGTTGCAGAACAAATTTTCTGTAGACTTACCCTTGCAAAACCTCTTCAAGACTCCTACTATTGCCGGTTTAGCCGCAACAATTGGACAGCAGCGTCAAGATCGAGCATTCTCCTGCTTAGTTCCCATTCAGCAAAAGGGTAATAGATCGCCCTTCTTCTGCATCCATCCGGTTGGCGGTAATGTCCTTTGCTATGCTGATTTAGCCCGTAATCTCGGCAACGAACAGCCATTTTATGGATTGCAATCAGTGGGTCTCAATGGGGAACAAGAACCGATGACCGATATTGAAGAGATGGCATCCCATTATATTAAAGCCATTCAAACCATTCAGCCCACTGGTCCGTATTATATAGGGGGTTGGTCTTTAGGAGGTGCGATCGCCTTTGAGATAGCCCAACAGTTATCCGTTGCAGGACAAGAAATAGCATTGCTTGCACCGATCGACAGCTACACCCCAAAAGTAATCGACCAGGTATCCGACCAACGCAAGCGCGTTTTGTCACACCAATCAAGCGTTCAGGTTATAGATGATGCCACCTTAGCTTCCTACTACTTTGCCCGAGACCTTGGTAGTCTTTTAGGAAAAGATCTGCTGATATCAGTGGAGCAACTACAAGAACTAGACTTAGATGCACAGTTGACTTATATTTTAGAGCAGGCTCGGATAGCTAAACTTTTACCGCCGGAGCTAGGACTAACGCAAATCCGTCGTTTATTTCAGGTCTTCCAAGCAAACATCCAAGCGCGGCTTCGCTATCGCCCCCAACCATATACTGGATCGATTGTCTTGTTTTGCGCTAGCGAACAAGCTGAAGAAGTGACCGCAGACTCCTCTGAAGGTTGGGATACTCTTGCAATTGGAGGTTTAGAGAAACACTTAATTCATGGAGGACATTACCAGATCCTAAAAAGTCCAAAGTTAGCCGAAAAACTTAAGCGTTATCTAAATTAATAACTTACAAGTAGATGGCAATGAAGGCTTAAAAATCTTGGCTATCGTAACCTTTTAGCTAACTAAAAATAGTGAAGATGCAGTTAAAAAAAACTAACTTGTTGCAATTCATAGCATTGTGCCTGAGCGCAATATGCTTCTATCTGATTCAAGTTGCTCCAACCTTAGCCGCAGATATGCCAAGCGATTTTAGTTCAAATTTGTTTGAGGCTAACTCGCTTAACACCTTTGGCAACACCTATCTAATGGATCGGCATTCTTGGACATTGTTTGCCAAATTAAATCAGAAAGCACCAATACAATGTCCTGAGACCAATAACACTATTTGGGAAACTTGGCCAGATAATGCTGAGACGTTCCCAGGCAGTCAACCAAAATGGCCTGAAGTATGCGGTACTGCGGAAAAACCCCGTTTAAAGGTGCTGAGAGAGCGCAGCATTAACTTGTTTCTTAAAGAAGAAGAAAAACCCATAATTCCCGGAGTCGAATTTGTTAGCTCTTCAGTAGAAGAAGTCCGTCGCAATCGAGCAGTCTTTGATTATATTATTAATCATAATCTCTGGAATTTGGATGGTTTAGTCAAGGCTTATGCTAGTGAAGAAAACATTGAGCTTCCTCCTGATGCTATTGAAGTAAAAGCTGATTGGGTGCCAATTCGCGAATCAGAAAAGAGTAAATATCACTGGAATTACACTCAAGATGGAACTCTAGTTGGTTTGCGGGCCATGCACATTATTACCAAAGAGTTGCCAAACTGGTTTTGGGCAACCTTTGAATGGGTTGACAACTTAGGACGCTGCGATGAAATCGGCTGTATCGATAACTTTGGGGTAACTCCGCATACCGTCAAACCGAACAATACGATCAATCTCAAATATGCTACCGAACAATTAACCCCGGAACTGGAAAAATTATTTGCGGATTACGGATTAACAGGAGAATGGGGCGAACAATTTAAGAACTACCGCCTGAAAGGAACTCAAATCAACTTTATTGACTCTACAGGAAATCCAACTCTGTTGGGCAATTCAATTACAGAACAGAACGCTGTATTTGGCTCTTCTTGTATAACTTGCCACGCGCAGGCAAGGATTGATGCTTCTGGTCACGCAGCAAGAGTTCTTACATTAGTTGGAGCACCTGAGCCTGAATTGTTTAAAAACCTAAAATCTACGGGCTTTGTTTGGTCAATCCCAATGTGTGTAAACTATCCTTGGGCTTGTCAGCATTAATGAGCGCTGCATAATAGAGGGATGAAGTGTCTTGATTGCGAATCTACCACGTAAGAACGGTCATCGGCGCGGTCAACAAAACTACATTTGCCGCTTATTCTTAAAAAAAAGCCATCTTTTGGTTTAAGTCACACTCTTACGAAGCATAAATTTGCCTTGGAAGCAAATTTATGCTTCAAGTGACAATCATGCCCAAATCATGACATATTTAGTAGTTGAGTGCTATCCTCATGCCAAAGCGATTAGTGTGGTTCAAGATAATCTTAATACTCATGTCAAAAGTGCTTTTTATGAAGCTTTTCCTCCAGAATAAACTAAACGCCTCACCGACAAATTAGAGGATAGGAGCAACTGGCTGAATTTGGGGTGGGTCGAGCGAACACTCCACAGAAGAAGGGACATCAGGCAGTTGGCTTTCAACCAGCCGCAGAGGAGGATAGAGGTATGCCAAAAAGGTTGTCAATATCATCGACAAGCCCAGGAAGACCAAGAGGAGATCGATGCCGCGACCTGTTCCTACGCCAATGATTTGTCCAAGGCTTGATGCTAAAGGACCATCAGGTGTCATTAAAGGTTCAAAAACATAGTCATTTAACGGTCCGGCTAGTATAGCTGCCAAGGGTAGACATGACCGGGCTACCATCCGTCTAAGGGCAAAAACTCTTCCTTGAACCTCGGGTGCAACTTTTGTTTGCCAGATAACTTGGAGACAAGCACGGATAACTGGGGAACCAAATAAGAAGAGAAAACCACCAATACATAAAAAGAATATGGAACTGTGCAATCCCACGGCCATGATAGACACAGCCATAAATATAGCAACCCCAAATACAGTATTAATGCGGCGATCGGGACCTTTCCAAATAATCATCAGCAGGCTACCAGCTAGCATACCTATGCCGCTAATCGACTCGACAGTACCTAGCACCACAGGAGAGAACAACTCTAGTATTAGAGGAGGGAACAAGACAGTTATTAATCCCGTAAACAAGTTAATAACCGCGAAAAAAATCAGTATTCCGACTAACCCTGGTCTCGTGGTAATGTAGGTGAAGCCGTAGACTAATTCTTCCCAAAGCGCTTTTATGCTAATTTCTTTCGTAGTGGTCTCCAACTCTGGAAAGCTGACAAAAAGTAGGCTTAATAGCGCAAAAATGAAACTAGCGAGGTCGAGGAAAATAATACCCCGCAATCCTATTGTTCCTAGAAGAACACCAGCGATCGCGGGAGATAGGATTTGAGCGACGCCTTCTCCTGACTGAACCATGCCACTGGCGCGACTCAACTGTTCTTTGGGAACTAACAGGGTAGTTGCGGCGGTATAAGCAGGCCATTGGAAAGTGCTAAATAAGGAATTTAGCGCTGCAACCAAATATATGTGCCAGATTTGAAGCGTACCGGTGGCTACCAAAACAGCGATCGCCAGCGTACACATACCGCTACCAAAATCACTAAGAATCATCGTCCAGCGCCGACTCCACCGATCCACTAGAGTGCCAGCTATAGGAGAAACCACCACTAGAGGTAGAGTGGCGCACAGAGTGATCAGGGCGAACTGCGTGACAGACCCTGTGTTTTGATAAACTCTTACCCCCAAGGCAAAGCTGGTAAGAGTCGAACCAATCAGCGAGATTAGCTGACCGAACCAAATGAAAATAAAGACTTTCATTCTTTACTTTGTAAATCTTTCACATGTGTAAATAAATGATACATGAATAGCTACGGGGCTACAACTTTGGCTATAAAGTACCCTTGCTGACAACTCCCCGCCGTAAAACGACCCAGATTATTCCTCGATCGGACTATCCTGCAGAACGGTTAATCGCCTGGATCGATCCGATGCTGGCAGCAGATACAGCCAAAACCCGAGAAGAATTGTTGCAAGCGACCGAAAAAGAATTAGCCAAAATCGCTGCTGCGACAACTAGAGAGAAGCGCCGCTTAAAAGGGGCATCAAATATTGCCCTAAGAGTGGGAAAGGTGGTGAATCGTTACAAGGAAGCCCGTGCACTTCAAACTGGATATTCAAGAGCATAGCTTCTTTGATGAAAGAAACACCCACAGCATTGAAAGCGAAGCAGCACGCTTACGGTTTGTATGCGATTCGGACTTCAGTAGAACCGATGCACAGTACACAGCCTAAAAACTCGATCGGCGTGCAGTTTTTGTAGGTCCGATTTCAACCGCCGTCTGCATCTATAGTCTCGGCGATTGCAACGCTTGCGATCTGGCGATTACACGCTTAGCTAGCCCAAGCGTATTGGCTTATCTTCGGCAATTCCCCTATAGCAGCAGCCAAATGTGCTAACGTACAATCAAAAATCCCCTAATTTCAACTATCGCGAGACAGATAACCGTGTTTGCTCAAGCACCTCCAACTCCCAATTACAAATGGTTTAGCTGCCTTTCTAGCACTGTGTTCGCCGCATTGTGCCTGTTACCCATTTTCAGCGCTGCGGGATACGCCCAAAGTCCCCAAAATAGACCCATCAAAATCGGCGTAGTCCAGCGGTTTGGCACGAAAGCCACCGACAAACTGACGCTGAAAGCATTACCGGGCGACAGCTTAACTTTGCGTTACAAAACTCCTCAAGGCATAGAAACCAAAACTGCTGCTAGCGTCAAGTTAGAAATAGCCCCGAAACCGCTGGAATCGCCCTTAGTAGAAGAACGAGTGGTACTCAGTTCTCACCGCAGTTTTGAGAGTGCCGAAGACAGCGCCAATCAGTGGCGCGCCCGGGGAATAGAAGTAGAAATTGCTCAACCTTTGCGCTGGCAAGTTTGGGCGAAAAGAGATACTTACAACTCTCCTTTGGTGCGGCGCTGGCTGTTGCAAAGTTTGCAAGCCCAAGGCAACAAAACAGCTTTTTTGGATTCCAAAGTTATTAAACAAATACCCCAGGCATTTTGGGTTTTAAACGGCTTTCGTTTCAATCGCAATGAGTTGGATGTGACGGCCGGGAAAAATGTAATTGAGGTATTGGAACAAACCACCCAAGAGGCGACAGCTATTGAACCCGAAAAAGCTATTCAACAAACTCGCCGTTATGGTGGCAGTTTGCGCCTGCAAAAAAATGCTTACGGCACTTATACTTTGGTGAATGAAGTGCTGACGGAAACTTATTTGCGAGGTGTTGTTCCTCACGAAATTGGGGCTTTTTCGCCTTACGCTGCGATTGTCGCTCAAACTATTTTAGCCAGAACCTACGCCCTGAGAAATTTGCGCCGGTTTGCTGTGGATAATTATGAGTTGTGCGCTGATGTTAACTGCCAAGTTTATCACGGTTTGACGGAGGTTTACCCGCAAAGCGATAAGGCGATCGTCCAAACGAGCGGTTTGGTGCTAACTTATCAAAATCAGCTAGTAGACGCGCTCTATTCCGCGTCTAGCGGCGGCGTAACAGCGACTTTTGGGGATGTGTGGCACGGCCCGGAACGTCCGTATTTGCGATCGATCGTCGATTCCCCTAACAATGTCTGGGATTTGTCCAAGCAGAGTTTGTCTGACGAAAACAACTTCCGCCGCTTTATCAGTTTGGAAAAAGGGTTTAATGAGGAAAAAGAAGACACTTTTCGGTGGCGCGAACCCGCTTCTTTGACGGCGATTGGGGGATTTCTCAAACAGTACCTTCAGAAGAAACAGCACCCGCTGGCTAATTTTAAAACTGTGACTCAGGTGGAAGTGGTGGAAAGGTCGCCCGCAGGTCGAGTTTTAAAAATGAAGGTTCAAACTGACTTGGGCCCGATCGATATCGACAAAGACGAGATTCGCAATGCTTTTTACCCGCCGATCAGCACGCTTTTTTACCTAGAACCAATTTACAATCCCGACAAAACTCTCAACGGTTACGCTTTTGTGGGAGGCGGTTTCGGGCACGGAGTGGGAATGAGTCAGACTGGTTCTTACAATTTGGCTACTTTGGGCTGGAACGGATCTCAAATTCTCAGTTTTTATTTTCCCGGCGCTCAAGTTGTGCCGCTCAGCGATGCCATTACATTTTGGGGCCAATAAAATTAAACTCCCAAAATTGAGTGAGGACTTGCGTAAAAAATATCGAATGCAAGCAGGAGCAATGCAATCTCAATCCGGGATTTTTCGGAATTTTTAGCACAAGTCCTAAAATTTTGAGATTTTAGATTTTCGATTCTAGACTGGTTTTACGAGTCAACTAAAATCTGCGATCTAAAATCTCAAATTATTCGGTCAACTATCGCCTCAAACTGCTATTAATCAATAGCTTGGAGTTAGACGAGATTGCTGGTCGCTCCCTTTTTAGTAGAGCTCTTCTTCTTTGTGAGTTTCTATCTTGCAGTCAGACGTGGGATAGGCGACGCAGGTGAGGACCATTCCGGCCTCGATTTGGTCGTCGTCCAAGAAAGATTGGTCGGATTGGTCAACTGTGCCTGATATCAGTTTGCCAGCGCAGGTGGAACAAGCACCAGCGCGACAAGAGTAGGGGAGGTCGAGTCCTGCTTCTTCCGCAGCATCGAGAATGTAAGTATCTTCATCAACGTCAATGGTCTGGTCAAGCCCTTCGGCTTCGCTGAAGAGGGTAACTTTGTAAGTTGCCATGCACTAATCCTCTCAAAAATTCAACAAACTTTATAATTTTTCCTAATGCAACCTTCAAGGCTTTATGAGCTTTGAGGTTAGGTCTTAGGTTCGTTCCCTCTATGATAGTAGGGGAAAGAAGCAAGGTTGCAACACTCATTGACAAAAAATTTGAATGGGATTAGTTATAACTTTTTCTAATTTCATCTTGATTGCTTATACCTATGTTGGCTTCAGCCTTGTGATACTGTTGCGGCAAGACTTGCGCCAAATCACCAGGTTTTTAGGAAAAATCCTGTTTTGAGTCGCTAAATACACCGAAAAACCCGCTTTTTGGTTTGCGGTACGCCGATCGAGTTTCCGCAATACTTGCTGCAAGGCAAGTCCCAGCAGGCGGTGAAATGTATAGTTAGATGGCATCCAGACTCGGGCGTTGAAGGCTCGATCGAATAAATCGCACCACAACCACAGCTTAAAATCGGGGCGATAGAACCCTAAACCGCCGCAGCGCAAGTCTGTAACTATCTAAAATCTTAAATCTCAAATCCCATGACTAATATTGATACTCGCTTTGGTTTTTCGGTTAATGCTCCAATTCGCGTGGGGATTGTGGGTACTGGTTTTGCCGCTAAGTTGAGGGCCGAGACAATTCAAGCTGATGGGCGATCGCACTTAGTAGCGATTGCTGGCCACAACCCGGAGAAAACCGCTGCATTTTGTCAGGCATTCGGGGCCGAAGCTGCTGTTTCTTGGCGCAAGCTGGTAGAAAGAGACGATTTAGATTTGGTAATCGTCTGTACGGTGAACCGGGATCACGGGGCGATCGTCCTGGCGGCCTTAGAAAATCACAAGCACGTTGTGGTGGAATATCCTCTATCTTTAGAGGTATCTGAAGCAGAAAGGGCGATCGAACTTGCCGCCCAAAAGCAAAAACTCCTCCACATCGAACACATCGAACTGTTAGGCGGGTTGCACTCCTCAATCAAAGAATCTTTGCCCTTAATCGGTAAAGTTTTTTACGCCCGCTACATTACTATGACTCCTCAACATCCAGCGCCGCAGCGGTGGACTTATCAACATTCCCTCTTTGGCTTTCCCTTAGTTGGTGCAATTTCGCGACTGCACCGATTTACTGATTTGTTCGGGGAAGTGGCCAGCGTTAACTGTCAAGCTCAATTTTGGGACAGTCAGCCGGATTTCTACAAAGCTTGTTTGTGCAACGCACAGTTGCGCTTTGCCAATGGCCTTGTCGCTGAAGCTGTTTACGGAAAAGGAGAGACTTTTTGGCAGTCGGAAAACATTTTCACCATCTATGGAGAAGCAGGAACGCTGGTTTTTACTCCCGAATCCGGTCAATTAATTCAGGGAGAAAATCGGCGCAACCTCAAAGTAGGAACGCGACGCGGTTTGTTTGCCAAAGACACCGATATGGTGTTGGAATATTTGTCAAACGGTACGCCTTTGTACGTGAATAATGCCAGTAGTTTGTACGCTTTGAAAGTGGGCGATGCTGCGAGGCGATCGAGCGAAACCAGGCAAACTATTGCCTTGATAAATGAATAAAAATCTAGCAAACAGGAGGTTATTTAATTTGGGAGAAAATTCCATATAACTGAGATATTGCACCCCGATCGATTACCTGTAGCAATCCTAATCCTCGCATCATTTGTGTAATTATTGTAGGGGCCAATCCCCGGTGGTTGCCCCCATGAGGCTGGGGTAGGCAAATAAAGGCACTACCCTTACATCTTGGTACTACTCCTGGAAGAATTTCTATAGCAATCCTTCCAGGATATGACCTAGTTTCGATCCCCAAAAAATGGATTCAAACTGTCGAACTCCATGAACCAGGGTAGGCATTCCGGGATGTCTCTGAGAACTATAACCAGACCCGCCCCCAAGTCAAGCAATCAACCAAGTAGCCCAAGGTAATGATATCGTTTCCGGTTGCATCAGAATGATTTAACCGCAGAGGGCGCAGAGAACGCAGAGGGAGAGAATACAGAGAGGAATAATTCCGATGCTACCGGATTTGATATGAGGCGGGAGAATAGGGGTTTTGCAATTTTTTCGTGCGCCATTGAAGAGGATTCCTAAGTGTAGTTGATCCAAAGCCTCAAAACTCCTAACATCTGAAAACAAATTTCTCTAGGAGGCACAATATTTATCGATAAAATTGATGGCGAGTCGATCTCGGCGGGCTTTATCCCTAGACAGCAAATGGGTTTGGATGATTGTAGGCTATTATACTCCCATCAGATTGACACAAGAGCGTTAGGGAAGGGGCACGGAAATGGAATATCAGCTTCAATAGTGGTATAAAAGTAATGATGGCGATGGAGCTCGCCGAAACCGCCCTTCGTTATTAATAATCTTCATAACGTTTAAAAGGCTGATGGCTCCTACTGTTCCGACTTGTGGCGGAAGGGTAGGATGGTGCGGATGCCTCGATCGATCTTTCCCCTACAAGTCACGTTCATCCATTCAGCTTCAATGTGGCGTGATGTTAGAAAGTATTATCTGGATTTTATTAATGGGCTTTTTTGTCGGGCAGATTGCTCGACGTACAAAAGCTCCAGCACTCGTAGGTATGGTGCTGGTGGGTATTTTATTAGGCCCGCAACTGGGGAATGTCATTAGCCCAGAGGTTTTGGGCGCAGCGAATTCCCTTCGCACCATTGCCGTGATGGTGATTTTGATGAAGGCGGGGTTAGGACTCGATCGCGAAAAGCTATCCCAACAGGGAACCGTGGCGCTGCGATTAGGATTTCTGCCTGCAGCTTGCGAGGCCATCGCCATTGCTGTCGCCGCGATGTGGCTGCTTCAGTTTGATTTTTTGACGGGGCTACTGCTAGGCTGCATCATAGGCGCAGAATCTCCAGCAGTAATTGTTCCCGGAATGCTGCGGTTAAAAAGTCTAGGTTGGGGAGTAAAAAAAGGAATTCCCGATGCGATTCTGACGGGAAGTGCCTTGTCAGATGTATTGCTGTTGCTGGTGTTTAGCCTACTGCTAGCGTTTCTGTCCCGAGGGAAAGCTACAGCCATTACCTTACTGGGAGGAATCACCCTCAGCCCTCTGCAATTGCTGCCATTTCAAATCATCATCCAAATTACCTTGGGGGTGCTTTTGGGATGGGTGACTGCTCGAATTTTGGTGTCACTATTAGTCAAGCAAAACTGGACTCAAACTGCGGTTCAGGACTCCCTAGTGGCTGCAGGCTTTGCCCTAGGGCTGGTAGTATCAGCCGAACACATTCCGGTTTTCTCTGGCTATTTGGCTGTCATGGCGGCGGGGTTTTTCCTGATTGAGTTCGATGCGCCTTTAGCACGAAGGCTGCGGGGTGGCTTTGATAGTTTGTGGACGATCGCCGAAATTATTTTGTTTGTGCTGCTGGGAGCCAGTATTCAACTTAATGTATTAGGCAATACCTTGCTGGTTGGTTTGCTGGTGTTGGCGATCGGGACTCTGATTGGGCGATCGCTCGGTTGGTATCTTTCCACTTTAGGTAGTAATTGGACTGGGAAAGAACGGCTGTTTTTGCTAGCAGGAAATTCCGCTAAAGCAACAGTACAGGCGGCAATTGGGGCAATTCCCCTAGCTCGGGGGATTGCTGGTGGCGAGACGATTTTGGCGATCGCAGCCCTCTCAATTTTAGTAACCGCTCCCTTGGGTGCTTGGGCCATACCCACCTTTGCTCCCAAACTATTAGAAAAAGGCGAAGTAGACCCGACAAAAGTAGCGATTTCCGGCCGTCCAGTTTTTCTAGCAGCAGTAGACGCTTCCCCCCTCACAACAGATGTTTTAACTAAGGCCGCAGACTTAGCTCGGCGCTGCGATGGGGATGTGATTGTTTTGTATGTGGATAATCTGGGAGATAAAAGCACCAACTTACAATTACAACAACAAGCACAACGAATATTATCAGATATTCGCTATGAGTTCCTGAGTCTTTCTGGTACAGTTCCAGAGGAGATTATCCGCGTGGCGCAAGCTCGGCAAGTGACATATATTGCGATCGGGAAACGAGGTCATCAACCTTGGGAACAAGTGCTAGTAGGTTCGGTTTCTCAAGCCGTCTTAGAAACCAGTCCTATTCCTGTCATCTTGGTGGAATCTAGTTACAAGTAATACCAAATATGGGTTTTCTATCCCCTCGATCCTCTTCTCCCATCTCTGTGTCCTCTGTGCCCTCTGCGGTTCATAATTAAGGCGCTATTTAACGCAGATTTTGGCTCGGTCGCAGCGAGTCTAAATTTATCCAAAAGAATCATTTATTATGAAACGTATCCCTCAATTTGAGCAGTTCACAGTCATTCCGCAACTGGGCAAGTGGTTCATTATTTCTTGTATCGTTGGTATGCTTTCCGGTCTTGGTTCCGCCGCTCTCCTCGCATCTTTAGAATGGGCAACAAATTGGCGAGAATCTCATTTATGGGCGATCGCCTTACTGCCCGTAGGTGGATTTTTCAGCGGTTTGATTTATCATAAATATGGCAAAAAAGTAGAAGCCGGAAATAATCTTTTACTCGAAGAGATTCATCATCCCCAAAGTATTATTCCCTTACGAATGGCTCCTATGGTGCTGTTAGGAACAGATTTAACCCATTTATTTGGAGGTTCAGCAGGTCGAGAAGGGACAGCCCTACAAATTGCGGCATCTCTTGCCGATCAGTTGACTAAAATATTCCACTTTAAACCCAAGGATCGCCGAATTTTATTGATGGCGGGGATTAGTGGAGGATTTGCTTCAGTTTTTGGAACGCCCTTAGCTGGAACTATCTTTGGTTTAGAGGTTTTAGCCATTGGAACGATTAAGCATAGCGCTCTTTTTCCCTGTTTAGTTGCAGCAGTTGTGGGCGATCGCATTATGTTAAATCTGGGGTTGCATCACACCGCATACCGCCACGCTCCGCTTGTACCAAGCATAACTCCAATGGGGCTAATTTCCGCAATGATAGCTGGCATAACCTTTGGCATTATAGCGATGATTTTTGCGAAACTAACTCATCAAATTAGCCACTTGTTTAAAGCCAAGATATCCTACCCTCCTTTACGTCCGGCTATTGGCGGTGTTATTGTCGCATTGACTGTTTGGGCGATCGGGTCAACTAAGTATATCGGTCTTGGTATTCCTACCATTGTCGATGCCTTTTATACTCAGTTACCGCCTTGGGATTTTGCGGCAAAAATAGGTTTAACGGCGTTGACATTAGGGGCTGGTTTTAAGGGCGGTGAAGTTACTCCTTTATTTTTTATTGGCGCAACATTAGGTAATGCTTTGTCATTAATCTTGGCATTACCAGCACCTTTATTGGCGGGCATGGGATTTGTGGCAGTTTTTGGCGGCGCTGCAAATACACCGATCGCTGCTACTTTAATGGGAATTGAACTTTTTGGACTAGAATCTGGGGTGTTTGTGGCGATCGCTTGTGTGATGAGCTACCTTTTTTCAGGTCATGCGGGCATCTATAGCTCACAGCGTATTGGCGCTGGAAAATACCATTTTATGCCCACAAAAAAAGGGTCTAATTGGGACAATTCCGCCGAGGAAATCGACGCACAATCAGTATCAAATGTAAACAAAATTAATTAGTTTCATGATTTATAGCCTTTTTTAAAAAGATGAGGTATGACTGACAGCTTATATAACTACTAAACGTATAGGGCTCTTTCAGTCCAACTACGTACCTCCTCTTTCTGAGAACCGCTATACATTAATAGCAGAAGCTATTGATTTTTGGCTTGTAGTCACGTCAGCGCGAGCGATGATTTTTATCTGCCAAGTTCATCGCCCTAACGAATTATTTGATTGTTATGCAGCAAGATACCACTACTTGATATCTTTGCGGCATAACTCCTCCGCAATGCCTTCCTGGTTGCCACGTTCAATCATATCTACATGACACCTGAGTGCTGTTTAGTCTAGTGTCCGGTGAGTAAATAAAGCGATCGCCCAAAAAATCCCTTGTTTAGGTAAAATGACAGCGATCGCCTATTTCCTCCATAGTTTCTCCCAGTTAATTTAGGCAGACCAAGCTTCGCGAAAGTCAGCATAGAGGGTCAATCCACCATCAATATAGAGGGTTTGTCCCGTAATGTAAGCGGCTTCATCTGATGCGAGAAAGGCAACAGATGCCGCCATTTCCTCTGATGTGCCTGCCCGTCCCATTGGGATATGGCTTTCCACTACTGCCTTTTGTTGTGGATTGTCCGTCCAGCTTTCATTAATCGGTGTAATCGTCGCGCCGGGAGCAATAGCATTGACACGGATACCTCGGTTTGCGTATTCCAACGCTAGGGTTTTAGTAAGATTTCCCATGCCGCCTTTGCTAATGGAATAGCTGATATACATCGGGCGGGGAATAATTTCATGCACGCTCGAAATATTGATAATCACACCAGGGCGTTGCTCGCTCAATAGGTGCTTAATGGTTTCCCGGGCGCACAAATATGCGCCCCGCAAATTGACGGCAATTACGCGATCGAATTCATCCGTTGGCACTTCATGTGAGGCGCTTTCTGTTTGAATCCCAGCGTTATTAATCAGGATATCGAGATGACCGAACTGTTCGACAACCTGATTCACCATTTGCACGATGTCATCTTCTTTAGAAACATCTCCTTGAATCAGCAGCGTTTCAACCCCGCATTCTGCTGCCTGGCCGCAGGCTTTTTGCATCGCCATTTCTTCAGTATCTTCTGCCTCTTCTAAGCTTTTGCGATAGTTAACGGCAATGTTGCAACCTTCTTGAGCGAGACGGATGGCGATCGCCTGGCCAATACCTGAACTCGCTCCAGTAATTAGTGCGTTTTTTCCCTTTAAACCTTTCATAATTGCTCTCCCAGAGATTTACAACCAAATATCTTAACCGAAACCTCAAGGAAACTAGCTTCAACATCAACCAGAAGGTTGTTCTGTCTTTTCGCCACGCATTTCATCAATCTTCAGAAGACCGCCATGCCCGCGATCGGGAGGGAGCATCTCATATTGGTAAAAACACTTATTCTGGCTCCTTCTTTCTTCTTCTTTCCCCGCAGCAAGAGAGCCTCAAAACTCCAATTGCTAGCTTTGCTGCTTCTTGCATTGAGATGCTCCCACTGTTATGTACCTTATTGATTTGATTGATGCTTATCTAATTATTGAAGTTTCCATGCAATCAGACCGATAAGCGCAATCAGACCTAATGCTCTACGAAAGTAATTAACGCCTTGAAATAATTCTTCCCAAGCCCAAGTAAACAAAGACCCAAAGGCTACTAGCTCCAACCCTAAATTAATTTTACCTGTTGTAACAATCAGCGTTAATAAACTAGCTAAAATCCCGACACTCAGTGGTAGATTTGGCATCTCAGCTATAA
The DNA here is from genome assembly GCA_036704825.1 of Microcoleus sp. F8-C3. GTDB lineage: Bacteria > Cyanobacteriota > Cyanobacteriia > Cyanobacteriales > Microcoleaceae > Microcoleus. The sequence goes on from JAUBSN010000112.1 coordinate 19,722, forward strand.
CAATTTTACCTTCGCTGTCCCGGAATGTGCGATCGAACAATGTGTTTTCCATGAGTTTATCGTGTCAATGCAATAAATAGAACTAGGTTAATATTCAATCAATACTGCGGCTTTTTGAGAAGAATACTACAAGCTTGAGAGGGCAAGGACTATAAAAAAGTCGAATTAAATGCAAGTCAGGAGTGGAGATGACATTGATTTAATTATCGACAGTGGCTCACATTCCTAGAAAATCAGCCATTGGGCCGTAGGAAAACTGTCGGCACTATTGAACAGTGAAATATGGAATTTATGCTGGACAAAGTTTTTTTGATTCCTTATCATGAATTTATTCGGTTTGTTTTCCCATCAATTTAAAGATTTTTTAAGGTTGAGAGGGTATTTTTATAGTAAAATTAAAAAATTTAAATATCATCTCTCGCTTGGAAGAGTTTAGAGTAAAAGGTAATCTATAATTGGACAGACATTATCGTTTCTCTAGTATCGCATCGAGAGCGATCGACTTCATCTCAAATCCAAGGTCAGCAATTCACCGAAAAACGAGCGAGAAGCCCCTGGCTTTAGACATGGGGAGGAAAGCTGCAGCGACGACCGTCGCCTAAAAATGCTTGCACAGAGCCGCAAGGATATAATATGTTAGCGATTAAGAACAACCATCTACGTGTTGAAACATTGGCATTCGCCAGTTCTCGATCGTCCATTTCTGCCAGTTGCTTCCCATTGGTGATGGCCTTGCTTGAAAATAGACTCTGCCGAATCTTTAACAGTAGAAGTTCACGGGGTTAGCGTGGCAGAAGAGAAGGAGGAATCTGACCAGAACGAGTACTCAAGACAGATTCA
>JAUBSN010000113.1:0-20248 GCA_036704825.1 Microcoleus sp. F8-C3
ATCATTATTATCCAATTATATTTATGCACAAAGGGGTATTGACAGAATCTACTCCTTTCTAACTTGTTACCAATGGTTGTGGGTTGATAGCAATGCTCAAAAAATCAATAATTGTATCGATACGCACCGAGTTAGATACAAAATGTCCACCTTTCAATCCTATGCTTTTAAGCGTGGGTTCCTTCCCCTTCTCCTTCTCCTTTTCCTTCTCTTTCTCCTTCTCCTTTCCTTTCCCACTCCTCTTTCTCAACAATCTGAATAAGTGCTGCTACCGCAGCGGCCAATCGCACCCCTGACACCAGGCTAATTATGGCAAAATCTCGACTAACAGGAACACCGCCTCAAGAGGAAATTTTGGAGAGAACAGTTAAGAAAAAACGCTCGACTGCCACAGCACGTAATTCTGCCAAAACTGTGAAGAAATCAGTCAAACCAACAACTGAAACTGACTCGGTTTGCGAGCCCTTAACAATCTCTCCACAAAAAGTAGAAACCTCGCAAACTTGCACAAATTTTGCAGCACTCCCATCTGTCGATGCTCCTTCTCTAGAAACATTGCCAAATGAGGCGATATTGCCTTCCCCTTCTACTCTCCCATCAGCTATTGAAGTTGCCTGCAATTCAAGAGAATTCAACGATTATATACAAGCCCTGAAAGGCATCATTCCCAGCAATAGCAGCCATCCCATTTTGTCGAATATTTTGATTGAAGCTGATGCTGAAACTCAACATTTGCACCTGACTGCTTACAACTTAGAATTTGGAATGCAAGTAAGCTTTGATGCCAATGTCAATCAATCTGGGAAGCTTACCCTCCCCGCACCCATACTTGCTGACATTCTGGGAAAATTTCCTAACGGCAGCCTTACCTTAAAGAGTTCTTGTGAAATTATTAAAGGAAGCGACGTTCCATCAGTCAGTGCCACTCTGAGTGCGTCAAGAAGCAAGCACGCCATTCGCGGGCTAGCTGCAGACGAATTTCCGGCTATCCCCAGCGTTCAACAGAAACTTGTAACGCTTCCTGCTAGCGTGTTAATTTCTGTCCTAAAAGCTAGCTTATTTGCTGTAAGTTCTGAGGAAAACAAACGCATTTTAACAGGAGGGAATTTTCAACTCAGTCACGACGCAGACAGAGGACTCGATAAACTGAGAGTTTGGACGACAGATGGGCATCGGGTAGCAATGGTTTTAGGATTGAACGAAAGCAGCAATTCCTATCTTTTGAGCCGTCAAGTAGTTAATTTTACTGTCCCTGCTAAGGTACTCCGGTTATTGGAGCGTTCTTTGAATTCTGCTGACAAAGTTACGATTTACTATGAAGGTTTGCCAGAGCAACCTAGTAATTTTGTCGCATTCGAGTGGAATAATTGGCGGTTGACAACGAAGTTGCTAGAAGGGCAATATCCGATTTGTGACCAAATTATCGCTCCCTATCGACCTGAATTTAGCCATCAAGTGGTGGTTGAGAGGCTGAGCTTTTTAAAAGCCTTAGAGAGGTTAGCTTCTCACAGCGACAAGTCTCACCTAACAGCTATTTTAGAATTCGATTTAGATGCCCAACAAGTGCGAGCATCACTCAACAATACTCTCAGTTCAGGAACTGAGACAGTTGATGCCAAACTATGGGGCTGTGAGTTTCGTCTCAAGTGCGACATCCGCTATTTGATTGATACAGCCAAAGCGATTTCCAGCTCTGATTTGCGGGTGTTAATGGCAACTCCTACCACTCCCCTACTGATTGCACCGTTTGGAACGCCTGCGTCGGGTACAGAGGCTTTAGAGTGCGAATATATTGTCGCTCCGCAAGAATAGTCATGGAGGGAGTGGGGAGTAGGGAGTGGGGAAGTGGGGAGGAGAGGAAAGAAAAGAGTAAGAAGAGGAGGAGTCGCGAGCGATTTGACTACCAATCATACTAAATTCGGGTTACTCACCGCCTTTTTGAGTTCGATCGCTAATTTCTCCCCTTCCCCCTCTTCAGCAATAAAGGGATTTTAACCCTGATTTGGTATCACCTGTCTTGCCCTACTCCCCACTCCCCATTCCCCACTCCCTTTTTCCTATCCCCTATCGGGGAATAGTTACCAGAAGTATTCTAACGACTCAAAATGTACCAACCACTGCACCTCAAATACCGACCAAAAAATCTGCAAGAATTAGTTGGTCAAGACACCATCAAAACAACCTTGACCAATGCCATTACCTCCGACAAAATTGCTCAAGCTTACCTGTTTACCGGGCCCAGAGGAACAGGCAAAACCTCAACCGCTCGCATCCTTGCTAAATCCCTCAATTGTTTGAATAACAAAAAGCCAACCGCCACTCCTTGCGGGGAATGTTCAAGCTGCAAAACCATTGACTCCTGTTCAAGCTTAGACGTAACTGAAATCGATGCTGCCTCTCACAATGGCGTGGATGATGCCAGAGAATTAATACAACACAGCAACTTTGCTCCAGCAATGAGCCGCTACCGCATTTGGATTTTAGACGAGTGTCACCAACTCAGTACCAGCGCTCAAAATGCTCTCCTCAAATGCCTTGAAGAACCTCCGGCTCATGTGGTGTTTATTCTCTGTACGACTGAAGCACATAAAGTGCTGCCGACAATTATCTCCCGCTGCCAAACTTTTAACTTCCGAGCCTTGTCACTTGATGCTATTGTCGGACAATTGCACAAAATTAGCTCCGCTGAATCTATTGAGATCGCAAGTGAGGCCATGCGGGCGATCGCTCGTACCTGTGACGGGGGGTTAAGGGATGCCCTACAATTACTTTCTCAGCTTTCACTGCTAAACTCAGAGATTACCCTAACTCAAGTTGCAGAAGTATCTGGCAGTATCAGCGAGCAAGAGTCGATCGCCCTTCTCAAAGCCATTCATTCTGGCGATACCTTAAGCGTACTGCAATCTTCGAGAACGCTCATTGACAGCGGCAAAACCCCCAAACTAATTCTCAGCAGCTTGCTAGCAGCAATGAGAGATTTGCTCATTGTCAAATCAACGCGCCACTGCCAAAATTTAATTACAGGACCCGTTGGCTACTCACAACTGCGCTCGCTCGCTCTTCATCTCGATTTTGAAACAATTGATGCGGCTTGTACACAATTGCAAAAATCCGAAGTTCAATTGAGAACTAGCACCAATGCTGCTACCTGGTTAGAAGTCTGTCTGCTGAACTTGATGCGTAAGAGCGAACCCGCGGCCCCCAAAATGGGATTATCGGCAACTTCCCAATCTAATCGATTTGACAAACTTGATAAAAGCCCTCAAGATATTAAGGCTACTGCTCCTGCTCCTGCTCCTGTTCCTGACTTAGAGGCAACTTGGGCACAAGTAATAGCAGCAGCCAAACCGGGTAATCGCGACCTCTTAAACCGGGCTAAACTTGCAGAACTTTCTACTGATTCATGTGTGTTAGCAGTAGAAATAAAATACGCGAGTAAATTTAAAACTCACCTTGAATCCGTGCAGCGTATCATCACTAAAGCTCTAGGTCGTTCTGTTAATGTCACTGTCAAACAACAGGAGGATTTAGCAGCATGATCTACATCTTAACTGGGAATGATACCTACGCAATTGAACGAGAAGTGGAAAAGTTCAAAACTCAAACTCACCCTCTCTGGCAAGATTTTAACATCCACCGCTTCGATGCTTCTTCCCTGGATGCAGCCCTCTCTGCTGCTGCTTCAGTTTCTTTCGGCGGTGGAAACAAACTTATTGTCGTTGAAAATTGCGATTTCAAGCAATTTGGAGAAATGGGGCTAGAATTGCTGCAAATTTTGCCCCAATTACCTGCTACAACGCACTTAGTCTTCACTGCTGCTGTTATCGACAAGCGACTCAAGGTAGTTAAGCATTTGTTGCAGTTTGGTAAACTTAAGGAATTTACTCTCATTCCTCCTTGGCGTACTGATTTGATTGAAAGTGCGATCGCTGCTACTGCTAAACAGATGAATCTCTCAATTGCCAGAGATGCTGTCAGTTATCTAGCGGTAGCGATTGGCAACGATTCTGCTAGAAGAGTCAGTGAATTAGAGAAATTAGCCATTTATGCAGCAGGCGCTCGCATTACGAAAGAAGCTGCTAAAATCCTCGTTCCAGCTACCACAGCCAACTGTTTTCAACTTGCCGAAGCTCTTTTAAAAGGTCAAGCAGTGGCGGCAATTAAGGTGCTTGATGAATTGCTATCTCGGGCGGAGTTTCCTTTAGCAATTATTGCCACTCTCCAAACTCAGTTTAAAACTTGGCTGTGGGTAAAAGCTACTATCAATTCCGACCAACAACGTTCTGATAGCGAAATTGCTAGTATGTGCGGAATTAGTAACCCCAAACGGCTGTATTTCCTTAAGCAGGAGGTTAAGGAAGTATCTGCGAACTTCTTAAGTCGATCGCTCTCCATTTTGTTTGATTTAGAAATCGCTCTAAAAACAGGAGATAAGCCTGACTCGATATTGCCTGCTTTGCTCAGAATCACTCAATTCACTCACCTTAAATAACAAGAAAGCGCTGCCGATTTAATTCGGCAGTCTTTCATTAACGGCCTTGTTAAAAAAGCTGTGGTTTCATTACTTATCCAAGTTATTTTTTTACATTTTTGGCGTAATATAATGTACAATAAGTCCAGATTTGTTGCCCAATTTTACTGGAACTAAAGTCTAAGAGAGTCGCTTGCATCGAGCGGACTAAATAAAGTTTTGCTCGCTTTCCGCGTACCATATTTTTTCTGTAAGGTAATTTCGTCAATGCGAGTTACAACCGACCCAGCAGGTGGAGTTGTATTGTTGGCCCGGATGAGGCGTGCAAGTCGTAGCTGTATGATGTGACGTTGCCAAATACATCTGTCATCGATTTAGCCTGTTCCAAGGCATCATAAACTACTGATTGACTGTTACCTTGGGAGGTTCTGATAGCGACGATTAGGCCCTCCGAATCCTCGTCGTATTCCATCGTTTAGGTGTGAGTTTGACCGTTGAGTCTAAATGTAGTTGTGGCGACTTCTATTTGACCGTATTGAGTCGGAATATTCGGAAGATTTGGTATCAAATTAGACCTGAAAATGAACTCAAAACCCTGCATTGCACCAGTCGCTTCTGTTACAACTTATTAATTATCACTCATAGCGCTTTTTGCCTGCATATTTAGGTATGCTGAGGAAATCAACAGCTATAAAAACCGACAATAAAATTGTGTTAAAATGTAAAGGTGTGAGGGCATGATTCCCGAATTTGATGAGAACGGCAACTTGCCACCAGGAGTGTATTGGGTCGAATGGGAAGAATTTAAAGAGCGATTTGGAATAACACCACTTCGTACTCGCATGATAGATGGTTTGCAAATGGCATTCTTAGCAACTAAAGGCAGCAGGATGCAGAACAATTTACATCAATGGTAGTTTTATTACTAGCAAACTAGCTCCTCAAGATTTTGATGCTTGTTGGGATAGAGAAGAGGTTGATATGAATTATCTGAAAACTCATGCTCCTCGACTAAGAAATTATGCAGATAGAGCCGCACAGAAAGCTCTTTATCGCGGTGAAATCTTTCCGTCCGACCAGCCAGTCGGTAGTTACGATCTAACTTCCTATGAACTATTTCAACGGGACAGAGAGCTGCATCCTAAAGGAATTATTGCTATAGATTTAGTAAGGTGGTCGCCATGATTAGAAATAAAAAGCAATATGAGTATACCCAAGAGTTAGCGAAAAGATGTGAATCTACGCTAGCCCAGTATGACGCCCAAGATGAAGAGGTGAAAAAGAACGATCCTTGGTGGTTAGTGATGCGTGAATCTATCCAAAGTCATCTGGATACTTTTAGGGCAGAAATAGCTGAGTATGAAAGATTGGTGGGGTGCGATCGCACTCTTGACCTCAAAATTGAAGTAGATTCGATTTTAGAGCTGCCAAGAGTCTTAATTAAAGCTCGAATTGCTGCGAAAATGACTCAAAAAGAACTTGCGGATAGACTGGGGCTGGAAGAAAATCGAATTAAGCAATACGAAGACTCTGATTATCAATGTGCGAGTTGGGTGGAAATTATCGATATTACTGAAGCTTTAGCGGTTGAGCTGAAAACAGCTAGTTTTGTGGTGGATTTTCAGGAGATGGAAATTCGGAAAAGTTCTCTTGCTGAGTTTGTAGAACGACAGCGAAAGCAGTTAGAATTTAAAGCTCAGAAAGTCGAGAAATAGTCATTAGTTATTGCCGATAGTCCCCGCAGTTTTTAAGAGTACGAACGCACTCTCATCGGTTAAAGTCAGTTAACTGAGCTACCCAAAAACCGTTTAATAGCAGCTCATCTTTCCTGCATCATCCAAACCAGAAAGCCCAAGATTTGCTCAACCGGAGGAAGCGGATAATCTGTAAAATCAATGGACGCGCATTGCTCTTCTAGTTTAAGAAAACGCCAGACAGTACCGCTAGTCACCGTTCCATAAATCGTCGATATCGGCTGTTGCTTTTGTTTGTTAAAGCGTTGAGCTGCAACCATTTCTGCAAGGCATTGCCCAAGAGCCGGTTTAAGGTCTTCTTTCTTGGCTTCCACCAATATAACCGCAGGGGCTTTGATAAATAGTTGCTCCGGGGAACGACTCAGGAGAAAGTCAACATAGCCTGTAAGTTCAGCCTCCGGTTCTACATTGAATTCTTCGCCAGAAAAAACGCTAATCTGTCCTTGAAGCTGGCGTTTTACTTCCAGTAAGACAGGATTGATAATTCCCTCAGAACGAGCTTTTTCGCTACTCACCGCGATCGCCCAAGGAATTGTTTCTCTCAGAGTATCCTGAAGTAAAGCACTAGGAGTGACTGGGGAGATTTCTGGCAGGAATCGTGAGCCTTCAATGATTGTGAGATTAAAATCATCTACAGCTTTGCTGAGAGTAAATTTACTGTAAGGCATAGGTTTATTATTCTCAATCACATACTATAACATTTCTGGGTTAAATGAGGTACGTCTGGTAATTGGTAAAGTCTACTGTGTTAATTCTAGCGCCTCACGGGGCGAGCACGCAGTGAGCCAGAAACCTACCGTTTCCCTAGTTCCTGAATCAAAGCCCGTAATTGCTACCAAAATCAGTCCGACTCCCAGTTTGTGTCTTTGCCATTTCCTCTAAGTTTTTTTTTTCCTACCTATCGGTAGTAAGAGAAAAAAGATTCATTCTTAAAGTGACCGATGCTTCCCAATTATCAGAAAAATGGGTCTAAAACACCGTCCTTCTAGAACGGCTTTCTGATTTTTGTATATTTCCCAGAATTTTTGTTACACTCCTGGTAAGATATAGTACAATTAAAGTGAAATTTAAAGCAAAAAGATGAAGGCAAGATATCAGTATAGATTTTACCCGACCGACCAACAACGATTGAGTTTAGATCAATTGTTTGGCTGTGTTCGGGTAGTGTGGAATGATGTACTAGCTTTCTGTCAGGGAGCCGAAAAATTACCAATATACAACCAACTATCCGCACGGCTTACCCAGTCTAAAAAGACCACTGAAAGAGAATGGCTGAATAATGTCTCTTCAGTTCCCTTGCAACAGTCTTTGAGGCACTTAGCAACTGCATACAAGAACTTTTTTGACTCGCGTAAAGGGAAGAGAAGAGGGCCAAAGATTGGATCGCCTAAGTTCAAAAAAAAGACCAATAAGCAGTCTGCGGAGTTTGCTAAAAATGCTTTTTACCTTACGGGTGAGTATGTCTATTTAGCCAAAATAGGCAATATCAAACCTGTCTGGTCTAGGAAATTACCTTCAGCACCTAGTTCTGTGACGGTAATCAAAGACTGCGCAAATCGATACTTTCTAACTTTTGTAGTAGATATAGAACCTCGGAGTATCATACCCAAAAACCTCGCGGTAGGTATTGACTTGGGGTTGAAAGTGTTCGCATTTCTCAGCTCTGGTGACTCTTTTAAAAGCCCAGATTACTCAAAACTAGATTGCCGAGTAAGGAAACTGCAACGCAAGCTAGCTCGCCAACATAAAGACTCAAAACGCCGTCACAAGACTCGCATTCAGATTGCCAAACTGCACAATCGAATTGCCGACACCCGTAAAGACTTTCTGCACAAATTGTCAACCAAAATAGTCAGCGAAAACCAAGTAATTGTTTTGGAAGACTTGAATGTGTCGTCCATGATTCAAAACCGGAAGTTGTCAAGAGCAATTAGCTTGCAAGGTTGGTATCAATTCCGAGCTTTCTGCGAGGCTAAATCAGAGAAATTCGGGCGGGAATTTAAGGTAATTGACCGCTGGGAGCCTACTAGCCAAATTTGTTCGGATTGCGGGTATAGATGGGGCAAATTAGACCTTTCTGTTCGTCAAGTAGTTTGCCTTAATTGCGGCGCAAATCACGACCGAGATGGGAACGCTGCTAAAAATATAGAAAAAGTCGGGATGGGATATCGCCACGACTCTAAACGGACGCAGAGGAAGAGTAAGACTACCGAAGGTAGCATCATCCGATGAAGCGTCAAGAATCACCGCACGTTCGATGATCGGGCGGTGAGTATGTCAAATCAACCTTCTTTCCCAACTAATAGCCAGACCTGATTTTCACCAAAATAACTTCCCAGAAGCAAGCCATTTGCAGCCAACTGCCACAGCCGATTTGTGTGATTTTTTAGGCGAAGAGGTTATTTATCAGACAACCGTGACTGCTATAACTCCTAAACTCTACAAAATTCCTCAAGACTTGCCGCCTTCAATAATTTCTGCTTTGCACCGCCAAGGCATTCAACAGCTTTATTCGCACCAAATTAAAACACTCAAAGCCGTGCGCCAGGGCAAAGATGTCATCCTCAGCACAGCAACAGCTTCTGGCAAATCTTTAAGTGCGTACTTGCCTATTTTAGAGGGCATTCTCCAACATCAATTTACTGCACTCTCTATTTGTGGCTTGAAAGCTTTAACAGCCGACCAAAGTCAAAAACTTGCCGATTTGCTCCAACTGATTCCTGACCCTGCGCGCCCGCGCCTTGCTCTTCTAACTGGAGATACTCCTCCCCAAACCAGAGAACAATTATTGGCTGCAAATCCTAGCATAATCAGCGCAACACCAGAGTTGATTCACTATGCGCTGAAAGGGGTTCACTGGAGTCAGCCTTGGCAGCATTTTTTAAGTCGCCTCCGCTATATTGTCCTAGATGAAGCTCACACTTTTAACGGAGTTTACGGAGCTAACATGGCTAGCTTAATTCGCCGCTTAAAATTGGCAGTAGACGAGCGCGGGGGTTCTTCTCAAAAACTGCAATTCCTGATGTTGAGTGCTACCGTTGGCAATCCCGTTCAATTAGCGAAGTTACTATCTGGTAGAAGTCGAAAGCGAAATTTCAATAAATCAGAGCGGTTAGTTTGGATTAGCTCTAGCGGCTCTGCTGTCCCAGAACGGCAATTAATTGTTACTAAACCGACTCATGATGCTAATTCCGATGTTGCTCGCATCATTATGTTTTTGTTGCAGCAAGGGCAAAGCGGAATTTGCTTCGGTAACGGCAGACAAGCAATTAAGAACTTGTGGGCAACTTTTCAGCAAGAAGCTGTAACTCAAACTAACTCTGGAATTGAGTCGCAAGTAGCAATTTTCTACGGCAGTTTAACAAGCGAGCGCCGCATGGGAATTATTAACTCTTTGAAGTCAGGAACAGTTAAGTGTATCCTCAGCACTAGCGCTCTCGAAGCGGGAATTGATTTGCCTCAACTTGACTTTGCTATTATTAGGGGATGGCCGGGAAGCTTGCAAGCTTTTAGGCAGAGGGCTGGCAGGGCTGGTCGCGCAAACTCCGGTTTAATTGTCTTCATTCCTATTGCACAATCACCTTTGGATAACTATTTTGCCGAGCGCCCTGAATTGTTGGTGTCAGCCGAATCTGAATTGGTGAGCTTTAATGCCAATTATCCCATAGATATTGCCAAACATTTAATGTGCGCGGCTGTCGAAACAGGCATTCGGGCCAATAAGCTCAAGCACTACTTTGGCAAGAGCGCTCCTCAAATTGCAACGGCTTTAATTGAGCAAGGTGTTCTTCACAAAAGTCGGGATAAATTATGGGCTAAAGGCTTTCCGCATAAAGATGTAAACTTTCGAGGGGGAACGGGTTCTAGCACGATACAACTGGTGGATGCCGATACTCAAGAAGAGATTGAAGTCCTCAGTGCGGAGATTGCTTATCGAGAGGTATTTCCTGGTGCTATTTACCGCACGCAAAACTCAGACGGCTGTTTAGTGACTTATACTTCGCGCTCGCTTTTGAATGGCAAAGCTATTTTGCAAAACATCCCTGAAACTCGACTGTTTACTGTAGCGATTAGCCACACTGATACCAGCCTCAAGCAGAATTTGAGTTTGCCTCAACAAATCCCGTTGGTTATTCCAGAAGTTGAAGGAAAGGTTCAAACCAATTCAACGGATAGTAATGCAATTCCAGCTCAAGCTATTCTGGAACTGGCTTGGGGAGAAATTAGCCAACTTGTCACGGGTTATCAATTATTGACTCGCAATTACCAGTTAACTTGTCTCAATAGAAAATGCGTCAATTACCGAGAGCCTTTATCAAAATGTACTGCCTGTCCTGTTTGTGGCAAGAGAACTCGCTCGGCTGAGCTAACATCGGTTCTTATTGACGCTCTCAGGTCTGAAGACGCGCTCGATTCTGCTGACAGAGCAGGCTTAGGTAATACCCAAATTCTGACTCTCGCTACGGTGGTCAAACACCGTCTATTCAGTTGGTCTAGGTTTACACCCAACTTACTGACTACTTTTCTTAGGATGTTGGCGGAACCGTTTAAATCTGCATTGATAACTATTCCATCAGCAGAGCGATACAAACCGCGTTTAATTCGTTTTCCAGACGCTTTCCACTCAGGTGGTTTTTCACCATATCTGGGCAGGGAGTCTCCATCAAGAAAACTAGCTTTAGATGTATAAGCTTCTTCGGTTTCAATAAACCTGATCTCGTGTAAGTCACACAGTTGCTTTAATCGGTTTTTTAACTTTCCTAAAGGTATTTGAACAAACTTCTGATTGTTCAATTTGCCCATATCGGCATTGCATTTAAAACCTTGGTTCCATCCAATTACTAGATTGCCAATACCATACTTTAAACAATGGTCAACAATTAACTTAGCAGCTTTGTTGATACCGTCGCGCATTTGGTGGTTGCGTTTCCGGGTTACGCGGTCTAACCAATTATCCCAATAACCTCCAGGTTTTCCTTCTTTTCTAGTTGCTACTTTCTTGTTCCATAACTGATTCATTGCTTTCATGGCACGAGCATCAATCAAGAAGGAATTCCCTAACGTATCAACACAAGCAGCTAAATTGTCAGCAGTCCCCAAATCGATTGACAACGCTTGACTATGATCTAAATCGTGTTGTTGCAGTTCTACCTCGTAAGACATTTCTAGGTAAAAAACACCATTTTTGGGAATAATCGTAAATTCTTTAATCTTTGAGAAATCAAGGTTTGACGGCATAGGTAGAAAGAATTCAGAAATCCCAAACCAGCGCCGTACTGTCAAACCCAGGGAAAATCTCAACTGATTGTTTACGAGTGTAGGTTTTAATCCTCCAGAATTTGGGTAAGCTACTTTAAACAATTTAGACCCTTTTAAATAGCCCGGAGGCTTAGGTCTAAAAGGCAATTGATTTTTAAGGTACAAAGCTCTTAATTCTTTAAAACCTTTAAAAGCTTCCGTGACCGACATCAATGTTTGTTGCATTGGTGTTGATGGTAACGACTTGGCAACTATTGACTTTGAAATTGACGGTTCAAAAGATAAGTCGAATTTTCCAGTTAGGAGCTTTCCTGTTTTGAAAAATGTCTGGCGAGCCAAATAGACACCGCTATTGTACAGTTTCCCAGATTGCTGACAAAGGTAATTCAATACCGCCTCAACTTCTTTGTCAGGAGACAGCAATACTTGCTGAACTCCCATTGTTTTTTTGACTTTAGCCACCTCAGTTTGCCTAAAATTAGTTAATTCGTTTAGTTTAGGTGAGGATAGTGAATATGTCAATTTTTATCAACAAAACTTCATATTATTATCATCCGAACCAAGGGATAGACTTCATCAGTAGTTAAGCTTTTAAATACCGCTATAGCTATTATTTAAAAGTAGAATTATCCAATCTAAAAAAAAGTTGCGGTCTTGGCGGGTGAGCAGCTTTTTTTGTTGGTACAGCAGGTAATATTAGCAGCGAAGTTGTAAAAAAAATACATAGAAAACCCCCACCATTCGACCAATTAAGAAAAAACACGGAGACTGAAGTCTCCGTGTTGCTTCCCTCTCAGAACTGAAGCCTTGCTCGTTTCCCGCATCCCGTATTATTTTTATGAGGTAAACTTTGAGCAACCTTACGAAATAAAATTTGCGACTCCTGTACTGCAAATTAGTTTTAATTCCCCGGTTGAATGTTATCTGCAACAGGTAGTAACAGCTACTCGCCAGGAATTGCTTCAGTCTCAACAGCCGATTCCTCCCGGATATCAGCAGTTGTGGGAGTACCCCGCGAATTTGTTGGCTATTCACAGTTTCGGTCATCAAATTTTAGCAGCTTTACCTCTGACTATTTTGGCTTCAGCTAATGATGTGAATTTTCTGGTAGAGAAGAGAGGTGCAAATGACTATGCAGGACTCTTTTACGATTTAGCAGAAGGAGGTTCGGGAACCTCGGAAGCTATTTTTCGTTCTCTCCCTCAATTAGCTCATGCGGCTGCTGAGTTAGCCCGCAGTTGTTCTTGCAGTTCTGGCTGTCCTAAATGTTTGATTCAGTCGGGATGCCCTGATGGTAACAAAGCTTTACTCAAGCAGGTGGGGCTGCTGCTGTGCGAAGCATTTTCTATTCCTTAAATATCAAAAAATGGGTGGAATAGACGGCTGAGAAAGGGGAATAGGGAGAGAGAAATAGGGAAAATGGGAGTGGGAATAGAGTGTAGCTTTTTTGTTTTAAAAAGGCTACACTCTATTACCCAATTCTTTTTACTGTTTTTATTAAACCAGACGCTGCTTGCATCAACATAGAATTGTGTGAACCGCTACTGCGGTTTTTAGGGGCGCATTTTTCCGATTTGTACTCATGAAAAACAAGCTTGTCTTACCAGTTATTGACTCCAAAACTAGAGAGTTAACGCTGTTACATTTCAGAAAGCAACCCTATAAACCAAAGAAAAAGCAAGCTCTAATCCCTAACCTCAAACGAGATTTAAAGCCGGGCTGGCTTTTAACAATTCTCGCACAAATAGACCGATGTTTATGGGGAAGGTGGGATTATTGGGCTTTGTGTCAAGCTGTCCCCGCTCATGCCTGGATGCGGTGGAAGATGGAGCCAATGCTAGCCATTCTGGAAAACAGAAAACCAGAAAACTTACCCAAATTTGTAATTGAGGAAACTTTGCCAGCAGAACCGATTCCCCAAATTGAATGGCAGCATTCTCCTGCTGCAGAAGCCATGTTAGATAATAGCCTCAATTGCATTCCTCAACATGGAGAATGGAAAACTTGGTCAGCTTGGGATTATTTGGAGTTTTTCTTGGACTGGATTTTGTTCGCATTCGGACATCCAGCTTACAAGATTTTACCCAAAGAACCCGCCGGCTGTGAAGGTGCATCAATGCGTCTTTATCAGATGTTTGACCTGTCAATTCTTATGCTGTATCCTGAAGATTATATGGGCAGAATGCTACCCCAAATCTGCGGAAAGACTGCTCAAAAAAGTTCAGGGTTTTATCCGACACCTTTAGCTTTGTGTCAGTTGATATCTAAGTTAGTCAGTGGTGATAAGACAGAGCGAATTTCCAGCTTCAATGAACCTGCGTGCGGTACGGGTGCTTTAATGTTAACACAGTCGAATTACTGTCTGAGCGGTATCGGTCAAGATGTAGATCGTACTCTATTAAAATGCGCTTTGTTTCAGTTTTATATGTTTTCACCTTGGCTGGCTGTTCCGATTTGGTGGTTGGGTCAAACTGATTTGCTCCTTGGCAATACTTTAAGTAGCGAGCGACCCCAATCAATAAACGCTGCTTACTGGTATAATGAGTGGTTTGAACCCATCGAATCTCAGGCTAAAAATCCTACCGATCGTCTAAATGAAGATGAGATAAGTTCAGAAGAAAGCTCGGCAGTTATTGACTTGGACGATCGGACATCAATTCACCCAAATCCCGTAGTTCAAGAAGTTGTTAAGGGCAAACGCCGACCCAGGAAGACGACAACATCACCTCACCAATTTTCGCTATTTAATTTGGACGATTTTTAAGGTGTAAAGAGGAAGAAATGTGCTGTTTCCTCCTCTTTCTTTTCGATTTTTAGCTAAATTATTTGAATGAATCAGAGCGGCTTTCTAGCATTGGTTATATCGCAATCGACTACATATAAAAACTGTAGCTGATCTGTGGCTCATCATCATCAGCACCTAAATATTTCATAACCTGACCGACTTTTCTAGCACAAGCTAGCGTAATTGGATACTTTCCATCAAATTGAGTGTTGTTCCAATTCATTTTGGTTAAACCTAAAATTTCCTGGCAAATTACGCCAGGGGATTCATCCGATTTTACAACTCGAATCTCCAAGGGTTGTGGAATATATTTTCCTGTATATGTTCTGTAGTGTTCGACGGAGCCACGGGTGTACAGCAAATGATTTTCCTCATTCAATTCAATATGAATACCTCGGTATGACGGATATTCATTTCCACGTAATATGCGTAAATCACTGTCAAGAATAGTGACAAAATCAACCTTGCGAATTCGCATTTCCTTTGCTGCTGACTCAAAGCCATCAAGTTCTTCATCGCTGTAGTTTGAGGATTTATGCAACACAAGTCGCGCTGGAGAGGTATCTAATGCAGTTTCATATTCAGTTAGAGCGCGCTTTAAGAGTTGATAGGCTTGTGCTGCATTCAAATGAGGTATTCGATCGCTTTTATCGATATTAACCGGGGTTCCTCGCAAAATTACGTTATTGCCTAATTCATCAAAAATTTGGGCTAAACTCGTGTTCAACACCTTGCGATCGCGACTTCGATAGAAACCAATCCCAACAAAACATACGGAGGGTCGATTGATATTAGTAACCAGCTTCCAAGGAACCGTTCGATTAGTTTTGTAATAGAGAGCAGTACAAAAGTTCCAAGCTTTTGTAGCATCATCCTGCTGACCTTTTACATTCGACCCTAAAGAAGTTTCTCTAATGATTTGCAAGGGTTTTCCTAGAGACATTGCTTTAGCTTTTAGCGCCCGCCTAAAGTTGACTTCTAAAACATCATATTTACCATCTTCTTCATTTTCTAATGTTTCTTCGACAGGTGTTATTTCTTGCTTATAAATTTTGTCATATAGTCGAGTGGGAATAACGCAGGTTATAACATCAATCACGCGATTTTGAGCCAAAAATTTAGCTTGGCGATAGTATAATTCAACTGCTGCATAAACTCGTTCATTCCAATCTTTAATCTGAACGATCGCATTAATATCTGAGTTATTCAGTACCCGAGTAATTTCTTCATCAATTACTAGGAGGGCTTTAAATCCCCCGTCTGATTTGAAGCCACAAAAGGGAACAAATAGGTTAGGTTGGCGACTGTCTGGTTTGGCAGGAATGGGCTGCGAACATTTCTCTAACCAAGCGTATAACTTGGATAGCGTATCACTGGTTCCAACAGCACCAACTAGAACTCGTTCGCGTCTGATTTTAAGTTTCGTGTCATAAACATCATAGTTCGTAATGCCCGCTCTTGGACAAATATGCAAGTCTTGCCCAAATTCTAATAAAGGTTCTTTAATGTAGTTTAATTTCATAAGTCTAATGGTAATACTATTTGCTCCCAATCATTAGCATTAACGCTGCCATTCCTGGGTGATTTTGGATTCCACTCATCATCATTAAGTAGCGGAGCATTTTCAAAAGTGATGAGTTCACCAAATGATAAAAAAGGGTAAGGATATCTTGTAACAAAGATATCTGAAGGTTTCTCTGTTTTTAAAAAATCTACAATAAACCGCAAATGATTGTAAACGTTTTTATCATTCTCCTCTCGCTTCAGCCAATCGAGATTATCCTTGGCAAAGAAGGAACGTTGATATCCGTTGAAACTGAAAAACCAGTCTGGGATAATAGTAAGATACCAGCTTTGACCAAATCTCCGATATTGTGTACGAAATGCTTGGTGCTTACAACGTAGAATTTCATCTGGCTTATTATTCTTCATCACCCGTTCGTAAACAGTTCGAGTACTCTTTTTTTCACCATACCATTCCTCTTTCCGTATTGCATTCCCATCAATTTCTACAAAAATGAACAGTTTCTCTTGATGTTGCCACACAACATCTTGACGATATAACTTTTGTTGCAAGCATCGTCTTAACAAGGACTTGAAGACATTTTCAAAATTTCGATCTCTTTTGTAAAACTCCTGGGAGTCAAGTGAGGTTATTGTTCCACGATCGACGATTGCCGAAATTGGTAAGCTATCATCCCTTAAATCATGGAAAGTTACGATTTTTCCTTCCTGACAGATCCAATCCACCCCAAAAGCTAACCCTGCTTGCTCGAGAGCAGCACGCGCAACATCTCGTGTTGAGGCATCTTTCTTAAGTTTGATTTGACAATCTTTGGACTTTTTAATAACTTTCTCTCGCTCAACAACTAAATCTGAAATGTATAGCTCTTTAGGGAAAAATATTTCTAACAGATTGAGGTAAACCGTCTCTGTACCTTTAGCATAGTGTGAGTTAAAAGTTGTAACTGGAATTTGAGTTTTCTTCGGTGCAGTAAATTCGCTATCCCATTGTTGAGGATCTAGGCAGCCTATTTCTGAAACGATAGTGCTAAGTTTTTGCTGAGTCTCAAAACCGCTAAACTCACTATTAGCTAGGTTATTAAGAAATGTTAATAATTGGTTTTCCCCTTCAGCTAATATAAGTTCTATCAATTCTGAAAAGAAAACAAAGCTGCTTTTCTCCATAGAACTAATGCGGGGAATCAGATAATCAAAGCCTGTGAAATTCAAGAGAGCTTTGCGCTCTCCAAAGCTTTGAGTAGCTGGCATTTTTACTAGCATCTGTAGCAGTTGAGCTTTGAAATTTCTAGTCATTTAAATCTAAATATTTGTAAAATCTCTCCGAAACTAGGTAGTCGATGCTGCGACCCTAAGCATATCTGCAAAGTCGGAAGGTAAGTCAGCTAAGATACTTGTTACCAGGATACCCTCATTTCTAAAGTAACGCTGCTGGGTTGTGGGTTCAGGAATATTACCTCCTGCGTGGTGCAGGGCAAGAACCTCCCAGCCATCATTAAAAACCGGTGAACCAGAAGAACCATTCAAGGTAGAGGTTATATACTGCATTACATTGCTGCCTACATATTGAACAAAATTGTTTTGTAGTGAAATTTGCTTGGGTTGTCCCAATGGGTGCTGAATAATATTGACTCTGATACCGCAACTAATCTCCCTAGGTAGTAGTGGTAACCACCCCCATGTTTTTCCAGGATCTCTTTCGATTTGAACTAAAGTGTAATCCAAGGAGTCGTTAGTATGAAATACCCCATTTGGTTTGGCGCGATACTCATATATCTGTTGAGCTTCTCCTTGGAAGCTCTCTTCATAATTAAAACGAAAAACTGAGTTGGTAAGTAAATTTGAGCTGGGCAATACATGATTGTTGGTTAACAACAAATCAGGAGCTACGAGAAAACCTGTACCTGACCAACGTTTTTGGTTTGTCTGTACCCCAATATAAGCAATCGCTCGAGATACCTGAAGCCCTTGGCGCAAGAATGAGATTGGACGTAGTGTATTTTCACCAATTATTTTCTCTGATACATCTGTGGTGGTTTCTGTTCCCCGCCAATCGCGGATGTTAGGTAATGTTGCGATTGGAGTCATCATGTCATACTCGATCAGCAACCTATCCAAAGAAGCTTGCTGCTGAACTCCTACAAAACTCTTTAGGGTATTCAAGAAAAGCCCCAAGACCTCATGCTCGAAATTTAGACGCCCGTACTTTGACAGATAGCTAACGATCTCGCTAACTGCCACAAATGAAGCACCTGAAACATCGATCATTGGTATCAACTGTTTCAAACCAGCTAGTTCCAAAATTCGTTGGCGCGGGCGCTCCGTGGCTAGTTCTGGTATATCTTTTAGTAGAGTTATTAATTCTTTATAGTCTTCAGCCTCTAAATTGACCATCTTTTTATTAGTATTTCAACAAAGAAGCCTCTTTGCTGAGATGGGTAAAATAAGGGCACAAGCACTCACCCTTAATCCAACTACCCCTGTCAAGGTGTTCTTTATTCAGGCATTCTTGGTGAATCTTGAACGGCAACGGTCGCTGGCGACAAGCAAGGCGCACCTTA
Source organism: Microcoleus sp. F8-C3 (assembly GCA_036704825.1). Taxonomy (GTDB): domain Bacteria; phylum Cyanobacteriota; class Cyanobacteriia; order Cyanobacteriales; family Microcoleaceae; genus Microcoleus. The sequence goes on from JAUBSN010000113.1 coordinate 18,352, forward strand.
CGAATAAACTTAGATCAGCGACTGTTGCCGTTCTCTTGGATTTGCGGGTATCGGTATAATGGTTGAAACCTTGTATGACTAGCATACAAGCTATTGGCTCACCCCATCTTGCAGTATTTAGGAGGACTGAGTAAATGTTAGATGCGATCTTTGAGAGATTTGTCAAGCGAGCGTCCTGTCAGTGTCATGGTCCGAGGCTTAATGGAACGAGTATTGAACACAGAACAACTCGACTCCATCTTCGAGAATCATGCCAAGAGCCAGTACACGCGAGAACTCCTATTCTCCAGCATCGTAGATTTAATGAGCCTGGTAGTTTGTGGCATCTATCCTTCCGTGAATGCTGCATACCGAGCCAAAGCATCGGAGCTTAATGTCAGTCGAACAGCGGTCTATGACAAACTTAATGGCATCGAACTAGATGTGAGTGCTGCACTGTTAAGAGAAACTGCTGCCTCTATGACTGATGTGATGCAATTTCTGGGAGATAGCCCACCAAAGTTACTAGCTCCTTATCAAATCAGAATCATTGATGGCAACTGTTTAGCTGCTACAGATCATCGTTTAGAAGCCCTGAAGCCCTATGCAGCGAAAGCTTTACCTGGTAAGTCTTTGGTTGTACTTGACCCCGACTTGAAAATGGCGATTGATGTGTTTCCTTGTGAGGATGGTCATGCTCAGGAACGTTCTTTATTTGAGTCGGTATTACAGCGGGTAAAACCTGGTGAATTATGGATTGCCGATCGCAATATGTGTACTCAAGGGTTTCTCTTTGGTATCTGTAACGCCTCGGCTGATTTTTTAGTCCGAGAACATAAAACTCTGCCACAGGAAGCAATCAGTGAATTGGAATTTCAAGGTGATGTAGAAACAGGCTCTGTTTTTGAACAGACGGTTGCTCTCACTTATGAGGGTAGCTGTTTGAAAGTACGACGGGTGGTATTGCGTTTGAAAAAAGTTACTCGTGATGGCGATTGGGAAATTGCCATACTTACTAGCCTACCTCAAACTGTTGCCAGTGCGACCGATATTACTCAGTTATATCGAGGACGTTGGAGTGTTGAAACTCTCTTTCAAATCGTAACTAAAAACTTTGAGGGCGAAATTCAAACCTTGGGTTATCCGAAAGCTGCTTTATTTTCTTTTTGCCTCGCTTTGGTTTCTTACAATATTTTAGCTGTTGTCCGAAGAGCTCTCGGCAGTGTATATGGTGTCGGTAAAATTGAGTCGAGTCTTTCAGAATTCTACGAAAGTTGATGAAATTCAAGGCACTTATCGAGGAATGACTATAGCCTGTGAACCTGATAATTGGTCATTGATCCAGGCTTGGTCTCTATCTCAATTAGCTGATTTTTTGTTGGATTTGGCTGCCCGAGTGAATTTGAAGTCTTTCCTGAAGCAGCCACGCTCCCCCAAAAATAAGAAACCCCCTTTGATTGTGAACTCACGTCATCGTCATCTTTCTACAGCAAGGCTTTTAGACCAGACTCGGCAGTCACCTTGACAGGGCTACCTTAATCCAACCCAACAAACTACAGAAGGGTTCCTCTTCCAGAATAGCAAAGCAAATGCCAATATGGTCGCAACTAACTATTAATCCTCTTCAGCTATCTTCAGGAATGTTTTTGGCATACATAACTGCTGATTGACTATCTTAATTCATAAATACGTTAGTCAGTTTGCGCAAGAGTATCAAACTGTCTGCAAGCGGGGTTAGCCAGCACATCCCATCAACACATCCAAGACCATACCCCCAGGCACATAGCGATGAGTGCAATCGCGAACAAGAACTCCTATTCCGTAACCCCAGCCGAGGGAGCAAATTTTTGGAGCCACAGCTTGCTTATTCGCTATTCGCGAATGTAGAATAAATCAAACCGCAAGCGATCGCAGCCAG
>JAUBSN010000114.1:0-19928 GCA_036704825.1 Microcoleus sp. F8-C3
CTGCTTTTTCCCTCATCTGACTACATTACCATATTTCTCGGCTCTTGATGAACTTTTTTTGACCTGAATCCTTACGATTGTATTGCCCCAAACGGACAGGTTCGCACTGAAATAATACCGAGTTATAAAGCTCACAATTGGATTTTAGATACTGCTATTTCTACAGGCATTCTGGGTGCGATCGCTAGTTTTGCTTTGTGGGGATATTGCTTGCACAGTGCGATCGTGTCGCTAAATACCGATTTATCAGCAGTGGCGATCGGCTATTTAACATTCATTCTGCCTTGGTTTGAGTGCGCTCAATACGCGCAGGTGTTGTGGTTAGCGCTAGATGGCTCCGAATCGAGTTTTCCGAGTCCAAAACTCTCAATTCAGCAATAATAGTCGGCTTTTATCTTGCACCCACCGCTAACAAATGATATTATTATAAATCTGCCTGCAATTAAAACCTCAACCAAAAATTAAAAAGCCTACCCGTAACGAAAACTCTTAAAAAAATTAGATGGCCAAAAAAGTCATGCTCGATACTCCACATCTAGGGCTGACCCCCCAAGTCCAACTCCTATCGGTAGCGTTTTGATACTTGTATCTGGCGGAGTCGGAAAACTCAGTACAAATTTTTGCCTCGTAATTTTTAGCTGAAAGGATTAACATATAAGGGTGACAGAACATTATCATCCCCTAAACTCATTAAAAGATGGCCATTGGTTCAAGCTGATCTGTGGGGCGAGCTTTCAACACCTGCCTGCTGTACGGAATCTCACCTTGGCTTACACCTTAGCAGGCGCTGACTGTATCGATGTCGCGGCAGATCCCGCCGCCGTCGCCGCAGCGAAAGAAGCCCTACAAGTGGCCAGCGAATTACAGGCAAGAACTCAAAACCGCAGGTTTGGCGGAAAAGGGTTGCCGTTGCTGATGGTGAGTTTAAACGATGGGGAAGACCCGCATTTTCGCAAAGCCGAATTCAACCCAGCCGATTGTCCGGCGGACTGCTGGCGGCCGTGCGAAAAAATATGTCCAGCCGAAGCAATAGTTTTTCAGAGTGCTGGCAGTGGTTTTTCCGGGGTGATAGACCAGCAGTGCTATGGCTGCGGTCGCTGTCTGCCGATTTGTCCGAGCCAACTAATTTATACTCGTTCTTACGTGTCTGCTCCCGCCGCGATCGCGCCTTTAATCTTGCAATCCGGTGCGGACGCCCTAGAAATCCACACGCAAGTAGGCAGAGAGGCAGATTTTGGGCGACTTTGGTCGAGCATAGCTCCCTGGGTCGATCGACTCAAGGTAATAGCAATTAGTTGCCCCGATGGAGACGGTTTGATTGATTATTTGCGGACACTCTATCAAATAATTTCCCCGCTTCCTTGTCCGCTAATTTGGCAAACGGACGGTAGGCCAATGAGCGGAGATATCGGAACAGGAACTACTAGAGCCGCAGTCAAACTCGGTCAAAAAGTTTTGGCTGCCCAGTTGCCGGGATACGTGCAACTTGCAGGCGGCACTAATGCTCACACTGTCAGCAAGCTGAGAGCCGAGGGACTGATGAAGGATGGCGGGAAAAATTTGTCTGTTCCCCCTGTCCCATACATTGCAGGTGTAGCTTACGGCAGCTATGCCAGGGTTTTGCTATCGCCAATTTTAGAACAGTTAGAAACAATGCAGACCGATCGAGCCTGTGCCGTTCCGGTGGCACTCGCGAGGCCAGCAGCCGGAACTCAAACATCTCGGCTACCTCAGCTCGAAGCAGTCCCAGAACTTCTTTCGGAGGCCGTGAGTTTAGCTTGTTCTCTAGTTTCCCAGCTCAAAGAATTTTAGTCAGCAGTCATTAGTCAGCAGTCATCAGTCATCAGTCATCAGTCATTAGTCATTAGTCATTAGTCATTAGTTAGTGGTTAGTAGTTAATTCCAACAACAAATAACAACTGACAACTGACAAATCACAACTGACAACTGCCAACTGACAACTGACCAATAACAACTGACTAAAAAGTTGAAAAAGTCACCGAACACATCGAGGCGAATGCAGATTACAGACGACCTCAACAGATTATTAGACATCGTGCCAGATGAGATCCGGCAGCCCTTAGAGCAGCACCCGCAGCGCAACAATCTCATTGAGATTGTCATGGATTTGGGCCGCCAACCTGAAGCTCGTTTTCCATCCTCGGCCGAACCTCTTTCCCAAACGCCGGTTTCCAAGGCACACCTCAACTATTGCATCGAGCGAGTCGGCCACTTCGGCGGCGACAACCGAGCCGGTATCGAGCAAACCCTGCACCGAATTAGCGCCCTACGCAACCGCAGCGGCGAGATAATCGGCTTGACTTTGAGGGTGGGCCGCGCTGTGTTCGGGACGATCGGCATTATCCGCGATTTGGTGGAAACCGGTCAGTCAATTTTGATGCTCGGCCGCCCCGGAGTCGGCAAAACCACGGCCCTGCGGGAAATTGCCCGCGTGCTCGCCGATGACTTGGAAAAACGGGTGGTAATTATCGACACCTCCAACGAAATTGCCGGAGATGGAGATATTCCCCACCCAGCGATCGGCAGAGCTCGCAGAATGCAAGTTTCCCGCCCCGAACTCCAGCACCAAGTCATGATCGAAGCAGTGGAAAACCATATGCCGGAAGTGATCGTGATTGACGAAATCGGCACGGAACTCGAAGCTTTGGCGGCTCGGACGATCGCCGAAAGGGGCGTGCAGTTGGTCGGTACCGCCCACGGGAACAGGCTCGAAAACTTGATGAAAAACCCGACTCTGGCCGATTTAATTGGGGGCATCCAAGCGGTGACGCTGGGAGATGACGAAGCAAGGCGCCGCGGTTCTCAAAAGACGGTTTTGGAGCGCAAATCACCGCCAACTTTTGAAATTGCCGTCGAAATGCTGGAACGCCAGCGCTGGGTAATCCACGAGCGAGTTGCAGATGCGATCGACACTCTGCTGCGGGGACGCGAACCGAGCCAGCAAATCAGAAGCGTCAGCGAGAGTGGAGAAGTAATTATCGAGCAGGAGTCGGCAACTCCCCCCGCCCGGTTTCCGGGAATCGCAGCTTCCGGCAGCACGGCTGCTGTATCGGCAATCCGGCCCGTCACACCGCTCTCTGGGTGGCGGAGTGCTGGCAAAATGGTGCCGATGCCCGCTCCCAGCCAGAACTTCGCTGCTAAGAGCGCGCCGGTTGCTGAGACTCGGTATTTCGAGCAACTGCTCGAAGAATCCCTGTCGGTCGATCCGGTACCTAAGCCGGGACGTTTTTCCCAGAATGTCGGCCCTAACGGCGAAGATTTGCCCCTCCACGTTTATCCTTACGGCATAGCTCGCCACCAGCTCGAACAGGTGATTTCGACGCTGAACCTGCCGGTACTGCTGACAAAGGATATTGAGAGTGCTGACGTGGTTTTGGCTTTGCGATCGAACGTTCGGAACCAGTCGAAATTGAGGCACTTGGCCAAAACTCGCCAAGTTCCCCTGCACACAATTAAGGCCGGCACTATTCCCCACGTAGCGAGAGCTTTGCGGCGCCTGTTGGACATGGATGACCCGGGCACCCCGGAAGTGGCAGACCTCGCCTTATTCGCCCGCAGCGGTTCTTCTGACGAGCTCGAAGCTCTCGAAGAAACCCGCTTGGCAGTCGAGCAAATTGTCATTCCCAAGGGACAGCCGGTGGAACTCCTGCCCCGTTCTCCCAACGTCCGCAAAATGCAGCACGAACTTGTGGAACACTATCACCTGAAATCCCACAGTTTTGGGGAAGAACCCAATCGCCGCTTGCGGATATATCCAGCTTAAAGTTGGAGATTTGTGCCTTTGAAGGCAGAAGGTAGAAGGTAGAAGGGATAATTTTTTCCTGGCTTCTATCTTTTACCTTTTGCCTTTTTCCTTTAAGTAGCTGGCAAGTTTCTGATATGATGTTCTGTGACAGTGTTCTTGTTAAGGCGATCGGCTAAATTCCCAATTTCTAATTTCCAATTCCCCAATTTCCAATTACCCATACTTCGACTGCACGAGCTTACAACTTCCCCAATTCCCAATAGTTCGGCTACGTACTTCCCTTCGGCTCCCTTCGGCTTCGCGAACGGACGAGCCGCAGCCTAGCAGCTATCCTCAGCACAAACTCAGCACCAGAACGGTAAAAGTTGCCACTTGCCAAATTATCAAATTAATCTACCTTAGTGGACATGAATGATTCCATAGTTCAGCTATTTATCAACTTAATTACTGCGGAGATTGGTGTGCGAATTCGGTCTCAAGATCGAGCGGGTTTGTCTCATAAAATTATGATTAGAATGAGAGCAAAAAAAATTTCTGAACCCGAAAATTATTATAAACTTTTAGCAACTAAAAATATTGAAAGTCAAAATGAATGGGCAGAATTAGTATTGCTATTAACAACTATTGAAAGTTATTTCATGCGAGATAAAGGACAGTTTACTCTGTTGAAAAAAATTATTTTTCCTGAATTGATAGAGCAGAAAAGAAACCTGCACAAGACCTTGGGAATGCAGCCGACACTGCGAATCTGGAGTGCGGGCTGCTCCACCGGTGAAGAACCTTATTCTTTAGCTATTGTTTTAAAAGAGTTGATTCTCGATTGGGAACAATGGAAAATATTAATTTTAGGTACAGATATCAATGAAAAAGTAATCAAAAAAGCGCCCCAAGGAGTTTACAGTGATTGGTCGTTTCGATTGATTGACCCGCAGATACAAAAACAGTATTTTCATCACAGGCAAAATGATTGGCAAATAAATCTAGAATTGCGCGAAAGTGTCAACTTTAGCTGTTTAAATTTAATCACAGATGAGTTTCCTAATATTTACCAAAATATTTATAACATAGACTTAATTTTGTGTAGAAACGTTTTTGTGTATTTTGAACATAAGTATATTTCATTGGTACTGAAAAAATTTTCCAAGACCCTGAGACCTGGAGGATATTTAATGACGGGTCACGCTGAAGTTTACGGTCAAATTATGAACGAGTTTCAACCCAAGATTTTCCCGGAGTCGGTGGTGTATCAGCGTCGCGATGCAGTACCGGAGGAAGGCTGTCAAATAGACTCTAGGGTTGCGACGGTAGGGGAAGCGAACTCGGCATTTCGGGAATTCCCGAAAGCAGATACTATGGGCGATGAGAGTGGTGAGTTGCTAACAGGGGAGACGATGCCACCTAGTTTTACTACTAACAGCAATTTTCCAGAGATACAGATGCCACCCGTATTCACAATCAGTAATCCGCTGGGGAAGATGCTGCGGTCTCGCTATCGGGAGGACTGCTTGGCGAACAAGGCAGTGTCAGTGACCCAAAACATCATAGCAGAAAATACTCAAAATAAAACGGCTCAAATGCTGATTTTAGAGGCTAAACGATTATTCAATAATAAAGATTATGCTGAAGCAATCAACAAGGCAAAAGAGGCAATAGACTTGCAGGGACCTAATTTTGATGCTTATTTTTTAATCGCTCAAGTTCAGGCAAATGCCGGCAATTATTCTCAGGCAATAGAATACTGTAATCGAGCTAGGAAAGTAGAACCTGGATCGGTATATACTGATTATTTACAAGCTCAAATTGCTGAAGAACAGGGGCAATTGGAAACAGCCAAAAAATTATTAAAGAGGACTATTTATATGTGTCCATCTTTTGTTTCAGCTTATATAGATCTAGGGAATATATACAATAAAGAAGGTCAAGTAAAAAGAGCTATTAAAATGTACAATTCATCTTGTGAAATTCTGAAAGCACTACCGCCAAACACTCCCATAGATTCACAGGGTAAAATGACAGCGAGTCAAGTGCTGATGAATGTAAAAAAAAAATTGTTACAATTATACAGTAAAGAAACTGTACGCTAAAATATGGAAACTAAACCGTATCTTATCTTTGAACAGAACGGTTTTCTCTGCGGTATAGAAGCCTGCTACATTCGGGAAATTTTCTTTCTGCCGGAGTTGACAGCAATTGCAGAAGCACCTCAAGATATTGTTGGGGCGATCGACCTTCGGGGCGAAATTCTGCCCGTGATGGATCTGAATCTCCGTTTTGGATACGTTTGGCAGGAGTATTCTGTGACAGATAGTACGATCGTCATAGAGTGGCAAGAATCGAAAGTCGGTATAATTGTCAATCAAGTTCGCGAAGTTAAGGAACTCTCAGAAGATGTCATCACTCCGCAGCTATCTTACGGGCGAGAGAATTCAGAAGCCTCTCATCATTTTGTAGCTGGACTGGCCCGCTGCGAAGCCGATATAGTCATGCTGCTGAATCTCGATCGCTTAATTCGATATTCTCCCAAAAAGTCAGAGGAAAGCTGGCGTGTTTCTCCAAACAATGCAGGTAGTGAAGAAACAGCAGGTGAGGAAGATACGGAGGATTTACAGTTACAAATAAATGCAAAATTGTCAGGCAAAAATTCTAAAAATTCGAGCAATCGTCACGTTTTTTGCCCGCAGGCTACGCTGGAAGAAAAGGCAATTTTTCAATCGCGCGCTAATCATTTGAGGCGGCGAGGCGAGGGGGAAAATGATGCTGCAATTAATATATCCCTGGCGGTGTTTGTTTTGAATGGCGAATACTTTGGTATTCATTTAGATCTAGTCCGCGAATTTACGGATATTAACCAAGTAACTCCGGTTCCTTGCACTCCCGATCGCATAGTTGGAAATATAAATTTACGGGGAGAAATTGTGACGCTAATAGATATTCGCAGTGTTTTAAATATGTCTGTAAATATGTCGGATGCTGCAAATTATCTCTCTAAGGCGATCGTTGTTGAAGTTGCAGATTTGGTCGCTGGTATAGTTGTTGACGAAATATTAGATATTATATACTTAAATGTGTCGGAAATTGCGGCTGTTCCGACTGCACTGTATTCGGTCAACCGCGAATATCTAAGGGGGACAGCTATTTACGGGGAAAAAATGATGGCTATTCTGAACTTGCAAAAACTCCTGACAAAAGGAGGAGTAGTTGTTGATGAAGAGGTTTGAATCAAGAACAGGACTTACGCAAAGCCTATGTGCCATGAGTCCAGTGAAGCATCTCGCTTGATGCTTCATTTCCTTCGGAATCCCGATCCAACGCAGAGATCTGGACTGATAAGGATTGAGACTCAGCATGAGAGAATTATCTTGAAATGCGTCCAGGACTAAAGAAGTTAGTTATACCAAAATACAGTTGAGTTAAACTCGATCTGCCCTAGCCAAGGGCGGGCACGGGGGCACCGCCCCTACAAAGGGGGGGCAAGAACTTACTCAAAGTCTTCGCAACGATGCGGGGGATGCGAGGGGGATCTCTGAGGAATAAATAGTTTTAACCCAAGCGTATTGAGTTATACCAAATCCGCTTTTTAAGCGAGATTTGAGTAAGCAATCTAATTCGTGTATGCACGTGCTTAAATGGAGAAAAATATGTTTTCTAAGTTAATAAAATTAAATATTAGAAATAGAATGCTGCTGGCCTATATAGCACCTGCAACTATATACTTGGGTTTTCCTCTGCTAGTTTATACAACTACTAATCAAGCATTGAATAATTTTCAAGAAGTAGAAAGAATCGAAAATGTGATCGGATACACAAATGATATGTCCGCAGGTGCGGAACAAATGGTACGGGGTATGCGCGGGTATTTAATTAATAAAAGTCCGCAGTTTTTAAATGATTTTAAGACAGGTGGAAAATTAGCTCGTGAGTCAGGGAGAAGTGCGGAGTTGAAGATGGAAAATCCCGAACAGAGAATGCGTTTAGAGAGGATGCTAGAACTCTGCGACGAATATTATGAGGGTTCTAATGAAATAGTTGTTTTATTACAAAAAAATAATAGAGCCGAAGCATTGGCTCTTTTTAACACCGGAAAACAGACACAATTTGTGAATGAATTTGTGGAAGTGAATAAGCAATTTCGCGAAATTGAAGTAAAAGCGATTAAGCAAGCGAGAGAAAAAACGAAGGAATCTTTAGTTTTCTTGCTCTCGGCATTGGTATTTGGTTCCGTGTTTTTATTGGTGTTGGGTGCGGTGATAGCTTGGCTGATTTCTTCAGGAATTGCCCAAACTATCGATCGCGCAATTAGCTCGATCGCCACTTCTTCAACTGAGATTGCAGCCACCGTGGAAGAACAGGAACGGATGGCAAGTCAGCAGGCAGCTTCAGTAAATCAAACTACTACTACAATGGACGAATTGGGAGCATCTTCCAGGGCGACATCACAGCAGATAGAAACAGCAGTGGTTCAAGCAATGCAAGCTTTGAATTTAGCTGGAGGTGGCACAAAAGCTGTAGAACAAACTTTAGAAGCAATGGCAACTCTAAAAACTAAAGTTCAGGATATCCAAGGACAAATTATAGAGTTGAGCGAACAAACAGATCGCATTGGTAATATCTCAACTGTAGTTAGCGATTTGGCCAATCAAACTAATATGTTAGCACTCAACGCTGCTGTTGAAGCTGTGCGGGCGGGGGAACACGGCAAGGGGTTTGGCGTGGTGGCGTCAGAAATTCGCAAACTTGCCGATCGCAGTAAAAAATCAGGATCGCAAATTAATCTATTAGTTGCTGATATTCAAAAAGCGATTAACTCAACGGTAATGGTGACAGATGAAGGGACTAAAACTGTGGAATCGGGCGTGAATATTGCCTCAGAAACTGCAGCGGCATTTGCTGGAGTTGCCAATGCCATTAACAATGTGGTTTTGAGTTCTCAGCAAATTTCGCTGAATGCCAAACAGCAATCGATCGCGATCGAACAAGTAGTGCAAGCTATGAACTCTCTCAATCAAGCCGCAGCCCAAACCGCTTGCGGTATCAGTCAAACTAAAGTCGGCACTCAAAAATTGAATGAAGCAGCTTTAGATTTGAAAGCAGTTTTGTAGGAGAGCGGTGAATTATGAATAGTTCCCAAAAAATGCCAAATATATCCTTAAAAATTAAATCAATTGCTTTGGCGATCGGCCTCCTTACAATTCCAGGGATATTAACGGGAGTAATAACTTCTTTCTGGGCAAATCAGAACCTAATCTCAAGTCAGCAGTGTAGTTAGTTGTGATTTGTGAGTTATTATTTGGGAGTTGTTATTTTTTATTGACTACCAATTCCCAATTCCCAATACTTCTGCTACGCGAGCGTACAAGTTGCCCATTCCCAATACTTCTGCTACTCGATGGTACAAGTTTCCAGCAACCAATTTCCAGTAACCAATGATGAACAAATTTTTCCAAAAAATGCAGCACCGACTGCTCCTCCTCCTAATTTTAAGTACCTTGATTCCAGTATCTATTGTTGGTTGGTATGGAATTTATTCTTCAACAGAAGCGATGCAAAAATTAGCATTAATAACCCTTAGTGACAGTGTTAATTATACCGCCAATCAAATGATTAACAAATTTGAAAATCTGAGAGCCGATATTTTGTTTCTCCCCAAAACTCCCCCTGTTCAGGGAATGATTAGAGCTAAAGAAGGAAATGGAGCAGACAAACAAACTAATTCAACTTATAAAGATTGGGTTTATCGAATGCAACTCACATTTTTAGCCATGATGGAAGCTAAGCCATATTATATGCAATTACGTTACATAGATAACAGCGGCCAGGAGATCGTGCGCGTTGATTCTGACGGCAAAAATATCCAAGTTATTCCAGATTCTCAACTACAAAATAAAGCAGACAGAGATTACTTTCTGGCAACTATGAAGCTAAAATTAGGAGAAGTCTATGTGTCTTCTTTAGAACTGAATCAGGAAAGGGGGAAAATAGAAATTCCTTACAAGCCAACAATTCGCTACGCAACTCCAATTTTTAACCCCAAAGGGGAAAGACAAGGTATTTTGATTAGCAATGCTCTGGGTAGCACTCTGATCGATAGGGTTAAAAAATTTAATCATGAATTATCAGATCGATCTTTTATCTTAAATCAAGATGGGTATTATCTAGCTCATCCCAATCCTAAAAAAGCATGGGGATTTGAACTCCAAACTAAGGAAAATGTCAAAAATGATTATTCAGGAGACATTGTTGGTAAAATACTCTCAGGTGGTCAGGGAAATATTGATAATAGGGATCTAGTGATTAGCTACCATACAGTTTTTCCCAGTCAAGAAAATAAAAATAAATTTTTAGTGCTTGTGAATGATTCACCCAAAACAATGCTATTTAATTCAATCGATTCTCTTCAAAAGATAGTCGCCTTGATTGCTATTGTTTCCCTGGCTGTGGTGCTGGGATTTGGATGGTTTTATTTGCAACAAATTGTGGCTCTCATTCGGCGGTTGATTTACCAAATATCGTCATTTTCACTGCAAATAGAATCTAATATGAACAGGCAAGAGCAAATAGCAGATAGGCAATTTTTCTCGGTCAATCAAACAACTATAACTCTAGAAAATTTGGGCATATCTTCTCAGCAAACAGCCGATCAAGCTGAGTCTGTTGCCGTTGCGGCTCGCCAAGCTTTAAATCTAGCCGAAGAAGGTACTAAAAAGGTAGATGAAACTCTCAATCAAATGCTGAATCTTAGAGAAGCTGTGGTGGCAATTTCTAAGCAAAATCATCTACTCGACGACAGCACGAGTCAGATTGGTAATATATCGACTCTCGCAAGTTTGGTTGGCGATTTAGCCAGCCAAACTAATATGCTGGCTCTCAACGCCGCTGTTGAAGCAGTCAGAGCCGGCGAGTACGGTAAAGGTTTTGCGGTGGTAGCAAGCGAAATTCGTAAGTTAGCAGATGAAAGCCAACAAGCTGCACAAAAGATTAATGGTATTATTCCAGAAATTAAGGGCGCGATCGACTCAACGGTGAAAGCAACTGAAGATAGTCGCAAAACGGTTGCAGAAGGGGTGAAAACAGCACAAGATACGGCAGAAGCTTTTACGGGTGTGAGGGAAGCTTGCAATCTGGTTTTTGCTAGCAACCAGCAAATTTCTTTTAATGTTAAACAGCAGGCGATCGCAATTCAGCAAGTAGGTGATGCCATGAGTTCTCTGAAGGAATCCGCTTCTCAAACAGTCAGCGGCATTACTCAAGTTAAAATGGGTACTCAACAACTCACAGAAGCTGCATTTAATCTTAAAAAAGTCGTGTAGTCATCAGTCATTAATTATTAGTAACGAGCAATTGTCGAGCATAATTATCATTACTAATTCCCCTGATTCAGTACCCATTACTTATTACTCAATAACATATATGATGATTGAAGATCGAGAACTTCGAGATGTATTTAAAGTCGCTAGTCAAGAACACTTACAGAAACTAGACGACGGATTGCTGTACTTAGAACAACATCCAGACGACTTAGCTAAGTTAGAAGAATTGTTGCGGGAAACCCATTCTCTTAAAGGTGATGCTGGGATGCTGGGAATAAAAAATTTAGCATCTTTAGCTCATCAAATGGAGCATATTTTAGGAGCTCTCAAGCGGGGAGAAACTCAACTGAATTCAGATATTAGCGATCGACTTTCACAAGGTTTAGACGCCATCCGGAAACTCGTTAACGAAGCCGTTACAGGCGAAGATTCCGGTGTTAATACTTTTTACATACTCGCTAGCATGATGGGTGCTTCTAGCCAGCCACAGCCACAGACGGCAGCTTCAATAGTAGATCCCTCTTCTTCGCAAGTAGCAGAAGAACCGTTGGTAGAAGCGCAATTTACTGAGCATTCTACCAAAGAAATAGAAACAAATGTTGAAACTTCCGAAGTCCTTAACTTAGAGCAAAATTACTCTTTTTTACCCCTACAATCCAATCCAGAATTTCTACTGCAATCCCACAACTTGCCTGCACCTTCTGGACTCGCCACTGAGTCGGCTTCGCAGTCGGCAGTTAGTGCATCATCAACCTCATCTTACCGCATTGAAACTATTCGCGTTGCTACTAAAAATTTAGACGATTTGATGACTCAAGCAGGGGAACTTACTGTCACAAAAACTCGGTTAGGACACCGAGTTGCAGAGATCGAACAAATTACAACTTTGTGGGAAGAGTGGAGCAGAGAATATTTTGTGACGAGATTGAATGTCGATCGGATGCAAATAGATGAAAACGGTATTAAAGCCAACGGTAAATTTAGCCAATTGCATGATTACTATCAACGTACAGAAGAACGTTTAGAACGTCTCGGAACTTTAGTCAACCGCTTGAGAAATCGAGTTTATGAAGATACTGCCAGACTCGAATTAATTGCCGAGGCATTAGAATCAGGAATTCGCACTCTGAGACTGCTGCCTTTGTCTACAATTTTTAATTTATTTCCTCGAACTGTTCGAGACTTAGCGAAACGGGAAGGTAAAGAAGTTGCATTAGTGATTGAAGGCGGCGACACTACAGCAGATAAACGCATTTTAGAGGAAATGAAAGACCCTTTAATGCACATGATTAGGAATGCGATCGACCACGGTATTGAAACAGTTGAAGAGCGGGAAAGCATAGGTAAATCTCCCGTGGCTACTCTCAGAATTAAAGGCTACAATATTGCCAGCAATATTATTATTGAAGTTGCTGATGATGGCCGAGGACTCAATCTAGATAGCATCAAAAAAACGGCTGTAAAACGCAATATTTGTACGGTAGAACAACTGTCAGAGATGACCGAAATTCAAGTACAATCTTTAATTTTTACTCCTGGTTTTTCTACCAAAAAATTTGTTACTGAAGTTTCGGGGCGCGGGGTAGGTTTAGATGTAGTTCGCACTAATGTAGAAGCCCTCAAAGGTAGTATTCAAGTAGAGTCTTTACCGGGAAAAGGATGCACTTTGAGGCTGCAAATCAGCACGTCTTTAGCTACAGCACATGTATTAATTGTCCTAGTCGAAGACATTCCTTATGCTCTGCCTGTCGAGTTTGTAGACACGGCAAAACAGGTGTCTCAGTCTGAGATTTTTGCTATAGAAGGTAAGGAAACTATACTTTCAAACGGTCAGCCTCTGTCAGTTGCTCATCTGACAGATTTACTAGAACTAAACCAGAGACAAGAGGGGAAAAAACATCGGTACTTGAGAGAGGAAAACGGAAGCGAAATTATGAGAAGTAATCAAAAAGAATTCCTAAGTTCAACTTCTTCAAAAATGCCTTGTATTGTTTTGAAAGTTGGGGAGGAAAGATTGGGATTATTTGTAGATGCTTTGATAGACGAACAAGATGTGGTGATGAAACCTCAAAGTCAATTGCTGAAACGGGTGCGAAATGTTTCGGGTGCCACAATTCTCGGTACTGGGGAAGTTTGTATGGTACTCAATCCCCACGATTTGATAAAATCTGTACGCCAGCAAGTTTCGTCTCGTGGGGTTGGGAGTGGGCGATCGCAAATTGAGACTGCCACCCGAAAACAAGTTATACTATTAGCAGAAGACTCGATCGCCACGCGCACTCAAGAAAAACGCATCCTGGAAGGTGCGGGTTACGAAGTTGTGACGGCGGTAGACGGATTGGATGCTTTCCATAAATTAAAAACTCGCGATTTTGATGCTGTGATTTCTGACATACAAATGCCAAACTTAGACGGTTTGGCCCTGACTGTTAAGATTCGAGAGCAAAAAGAATACAGTGAGTTGCCGATAATTTTAGTGACATCTTTGGCATCGGATGAAGATAAAAAAAGAGGGGCTGATGCGGGGGCAAATGCTTATATTCCTAAAGGTAATTTCAATCAAGATGTGCTGGTAGAGACACTAAAAAGGTTAGTTTAGTCATTAGTCATTACTCCTCGGTTATTAGGCATTTGTTATTTACTACCAATTAGCAAGGCCCAGTATCCAGCGCCCAGTGCACCATTACCAGTGCATCGATGCCAAATGCCCAATACTTGACCAAGACTTTCAAAGGTGGTACCCGCCACGCGATCGATCGGTGGAATCAATCCAAAATCGAAAATCGAAAATCCTTAAGAAAGAGAATTTATCCCTGGGGTCAATCCAAAATCTAAAATCTAAAATCTAAAATCGAATGACTGCGCGGTTACTGAGGGACACCTGCTTAGCGCAGCCACTCACCCTGCGCGCCTTGCCCGCTAAGGTTCGCCGAAGGGAAGTAAGTCGAAGGGCAGCACAAGTGCCATATTCTCCATTCCCCGTTTCCCATTCCCCATTCCCCAGCAAACTGATGTTATCGCCCATTAAACTATTGTTAGTTGAAGATTCTCCTGTAGTTACGCTCGTCCTCAAACGAATTTTTGAGTCTTCGCCAGAAATCCAAGTTGTAGGAACCGCTTGCAACGGATTAGAAGGACTAGAATTAATCCCCAAACTTCAGCCCCAAGTAATCTGTACGGATTTGAACATGGCACCAATGAACGGGTTAGAATTTACCGAAGAAGTAATGAAGAAATATCCGCTACCAATTTTAGTAATTAGTGCTTCAGTGCAAGCGAATGATACTCAGAATGTATTTCAAGTGTTAAAGGCAGGTGCATTAGATGTTTTTCCGAAACCGATTGGCGGGTTGGTATCTGATTACACTCACCTAGCCAATCAATTAATAGCTAAAGTGAAAATACTCTCAGGAGTTAAAGTATTTACACGGCATCCCAAAAAGAGACCGACAGAAGATAATAATCTAATTGTAAAAATCAACCAAGCACCAGTTCCTAATTACAAGTTTTCCAACGAAAATGTTAAATCTCCAACTATTAAAGTATTGGCTATAGGGGCTTCTACAGGCGGGCCGCAAGCACTGTACGCAATTATTTCTAAACTTCCGGCTAGTTTTCCCGTGCCTGTAATTTGTGTCCAGCACATCAGTGAAGGTTTTTTGCAAGGATTAGTTGATTGGCTGGGTTATGAATCTAAACTGCCTGTTAAGATAGCTTCTTTTGGAGAATTGCCACAAGCAGGTACTGTTTATTTCCCGCCAGAAAAACGTCATTTAGAATTGGACTCTCAAGGGCGATTTGTTTATTCAGAAGCTGCTCGTGTTGCGGGACACTGCCCTTCTGTAACGGTGACATTTAAGTCGGTAGCTAATTTTTATAATCGGGCAGCAGCGGGGGTTTTGCTGACAGGAATGGGTAGAGATGGTGCTGAGGGAATGTTGGCTATCGCCAGAGAAGGGGGGTTGACAATCGCCCAAGACGAAGCTAGCTGCATTGTTTTCGGAATGCCCAAGGAGGCGATCGCCCTCGGTGCCGCCCAATATGTTCTACCTGTCAGTGCGATCGCTCCCCTACTTCTGGCTAAATTAAAAATTTAGGACTTACCTCGCAAATGGTGCAGAATACTCAGTCTACCGACTTGTTAAAGAAGTCGAGGATAAGAGAGTCCGATCGCAACTTTTTAGTTCATTAATTACTCAAATTACTTCATTAATTACTCAAAACTGATTTTTTTCCTAAGTAAGATTATTTGATTTTGATAAATTTACCAATTACTTCGCGCAACTTATCAGCATCAAAAGGCTTAGTTAAATACTCTGTTGCTCCCGCCAAACGCCCCTGTACCTTATCAAAGGCTCCATCTCGTGCTGTCAGCATTACGATCGGCAAATTCTGAAACTGAGGCAAGCTCCGCACCGTGCGGCAGAGTTCCAATCCGTCAATACCAGGCATCGAAACATCGAGCAACAAAACCGAAATTTGTTCGTGATAAATCGTTGACAAAGCATCCACTGCATTGTCGGTTACGAGAACTCTAAACTCTTTGCTTAAGGCCTGTTTAACAAGTCCTTGCATCACGACGCTATCATCAACTGCCAAAATAGTTGGTACTTGACTGCTACTTGCAGGCATATTCTTCTCCCTGTTTATTTATAGTTCTTGAAAATACAAAACATACTTTCTGCAGTTATTTTTTGAGAGTAGCTTCTACGCAATAATGGTCAACCCCGTTGGAGCATTAGTTGAAAGTTTACCCCTGTTTTTTTACCTCAAACTCGAAAAAAGCGATTGGGAGAGTTGTCGATCGGCAATTACAACAGTTGCAAAATGTGCATCCTGGGCCATAAACCCTAAAAGGTCGAGTTTGAACAACTATTGTTATAAAGTTTAACATTTTACCATTTTTTTGTAATTCATCTCCTAACTTTAGTTGAACTCCAAACTAAGGCACAGCTCGGTAAAGGACACTGGTATTGTGGCACAAACCCCTGATTTAAATTTACCAGCAAGCCAGCTACCCACCATTAGACAATTCTGTTAAAATACAATTAAACCGATCAAAAAATTATAGGTAAGCAATCGTCATAAATTTTGGAAAGCGGCTTCCTCCCAACAGAGGCTCTTAGATTTAGAGAGCCGGAGGTATTCAAAAGCACAGTCAACTGGAAGTATAATTTATATAGTCTTAAATCTGGGGTGCTCTAACTCCCATAACTCAAAAGTTTCCAGATCGTCAAGAGGTTAGTCTGAATTCGGCGCCAGCAACCTGCGCCGAACTTGCGCCCAGAGTCTCTGAGCACAGAATTCACAGCTTGTTTTTCAAGGGAAGTGCTCAGAAGGGCGGTTGCCAGCTACTAGACGGGCAGTTACAAATGATGAAAGCACCCTTGCCTCTTGGTAAAAAAGTGTTCAAGCTCCATAACATTGACTTGTATCAGCTTCTCGGCTCTGCTCCAGACGCTTGCTTGGATAATTTGGTAGGTTTGGCAGCTCAAATAGGCCGAACTCCTATTGCTTTCTTGAGCTTGATTGACGGTAACCGCCACTGGTTGAAGTCGCAGTTAGGTATCGATCGAACTTTGGCCCAGCGTTACCTGAATTTTTGCGCTCGCGCCCTGGACCAAATTCCCGAAGAGTTCGCAGTCGGCTCAAACTCAAACTCGGAATTTGACCGGGCAATTCCCCTGCAAAAACCGCCAGTTGCTCCCCAATTTGCGATCGAGCCCCCTGCAAATTCCTTCAAGGAACCGCCTGCTGCCATTGTCCGAGACGCTTCCACAGACGTGGGATTTGCCGAGCATCCGCTGACGGTTTCCTGCCCCTTCGTGAAATTTTACGCCGGAATCCCAGTCGTCACCTCAGATGGGCAGATGCTGGGAGTGCTATCCGTCATGGACTCGGTGCCGAGAGACTTGACAAAAGAAACGATAGAAGGTTTACAAGCTTTGAGCCGGCAAGTTGCGAGTTTGGTAGAGCTGCGCTGGCAATTAGTCAAAGCCCAGAAACAGTTGCCGGAGGTAGAAGATATCAGCTCGAACAGCCAGCACATCTCGGAGTTAGTTTCTGGCTCGAACCGCTGCAGCTTGTGTGCGGTACATACGCCACAGAGCAGCAGGAGAATATACGGAACAAAACAGCTCCCGGCGCAGGGGGAAACAGACAAATCTCAATATGTGCGGGCAGTTTCAGCGGGCATCGGGCGCGCGGGCGATACCCAACAAATCAGAGAAATCGTTGCCGGCCCCCGGGAAACTTCGGATCGGCAACTAACGGTAGCTTCCCTACAAGAGCGAGCTCGCTTGGGAACCCTGCAAGCTAAAGTCGGTGCAGCCCTCGGACAAGGCGGGAAAATATCGCCCATCCTCAACCGCTGCACCGAGGCAATGGTAGAGTACCTCGACGCCACAGGGGCGACCATCTGGACGTTCAACCCGCAGACAGAGCGGTTAGAATTGCAGGCCAATTCAGGACTTAGCAGCCAAGAGCGGGCAGGGGAAATAGAAGATTGGGTGCGAACCGAATCGGGACAACTCCAAACGGCTCCTGTGTGCCTAATGTCGAACCCGTCTCTGTGCGCCGTTGCCTATCCGCTGATTGTGGAGGAGCGGCTGGTGGGAGTAATGGCTCTTTGCAGTAGCGCTTTGGCAAGCGAGGAAGCGCTAGAAGTTCTGGGCTGCACGGCTAACGCCATCGCTGTGGCGATCGATCGCCACGCGGCCCGAGAAGAATTGTTGAGCCGCCGGGAAGGCCTGCTCTTCGGCCTCGCCAGCCAGATGCGGAATTCCCTCGACCTGGACAAAATTTTAGAGACTGCTGTCAACGAAATTCGCAGCTTGTTGCAGGTTGACCAGTGCTACTTTTTGTGGTATTCCATCTCGCGAGACGGGCAGCCAAGCTTTGCAATCACCCACGAGGCGGCAAATCCCGAAGTGAAAGACCGGCTTACAGAATACCCGATCGAACAAGTAACCCTGCTGGCCGAGAAAATTTGCCACCGCCAAACCCTCCGGATCGGCGACGCTGCAACAGCACTGTGCATCGAACCGCCCACGCGAGATTTTTTGACCGGTCTCGGGATTGTTTCTAACCTGCTGCTGCCGCTCAAGACTCACTCCGGTCAAATGGGTGCTGTAGTTTGCAACCATTACAGCAGCCACCGTTCCTGGGCGACGAGCGAAGTGGAATTGCTGCAAGCGGTGGTGGATCAACTGGCGATCGCGATCGACCAAGCCGAACTCTACGCCCAAACCCGGGCGGCAGCCTTAGCCGCTCAAACTCAAGCCCGCCAACTGGCGGAAACTTTGCAGCAGTTGCAGCAGAAAGAAGCTCAGCTCATCCAAAACGAAAAAATGTCCTCTCTCGGTCAAATGGTCGCCGGCGTCGCCCACGAAATTAACAATCCGGTTAACTTTATTTACGGCAACTTGACTTATTGCAAGCAGTACATGAAAAATTTGCTGGATTTGCTGCACTTGTATCAAAAGCACTACCCCGAACCTTGCGCCGAAATTCTCGACAAAAGCGAAGCAATCGAAGTTGATTTCATAGTACCGGATTTGCTGAAAATTCTGTCTTCAATAGAGATGGGAACCGAACGCATCCGCCAAATTGTCCTGTCTCTGCGGAACTTCGCGCGGCACGATGAAGCCGAGATGAAGTCGGTGGACATTCACGAAGGGATTGACAGTACGCTGCTGATTTTGCAGAGCCGCTTGAAGCCAAACGGGCTAGTGCCGGGAATTGAGGTAATTAAAAACTACGGCAACTTGCCGAAGGTAGAGTGCTATCCCGGACAACTCAACCAAGTATTTATGAATATTTTGGCAAATGCGATCGACTCTTTGGAAAATCAGCCCCCACCCAAGACGATCAAAATCTCGACGGCGGTGGTGGCCCCAAACTCGGAGGCTGATGAGTCAGGAAAGTCGAGCCCTCAAGTTGTGGTGATTCGGATTCAAGACAGCGGGCCCGGATTGGCCGAAAAAGCTAAATGCCACTTGTTTGACCCTTTCTTTACCACTAAACCTGTGGGCAAGGGTACGGGACTCGGCTTGTCTATCAGCTACCAGATTGTGGTGGAAAAACACGGAGGAAGCTTGAACTGTATCTCGAAACCGGGAGAGGGAGCGGATTTCAGGATTGAAATCCCGGTAGCTCGCCCCCGTGCGATCAAAGCATAGACCTGCAGGCGATCGCTTTCAAAAACATTTTTTAAATTTTATTGTCAAAATACTTGACAGATTTCTGTGTTTGAATGTTAAGATAGTGAAGGTTAAGACGTTGGGGCGTCGCCAAGTGGTAAGGCAGCGGGTTTTGGTCCCGCCATTCAGAGGTTCGAATCCTTTCGCCCCAGTTAAATTGTGTCCGGTCAATCAATTTTAGATTTGAGATTTTAGATTAAAGAATTGAAGCATTGACCCAGCCCAAAAACGGATACCGTGCCACGTACTCCTGTCGTGGAAAGATCAAAATTTTAGACCCTTCGACAAGCTCAGGGCAACGCCCTAGTTCAAGCTCCCAGATTTATCTGTGCGGTAAATCTCAAATCTCAAATCTCAAATCTCAAATCGACTGACTTGCGCCAGATAAATTCGGGGGGAAAGTTTCATCGCATACAGCTTTTTGATTTCTGGACGGATGAATCTGGGGGACTTGTATCCTGGATGCTTGATTGTCAATCAATTATTTAACCCACATTCCGCAGGTCTTAACATTAATTGGGGATTTTTTGGTAAGAAATGGCTGCAATTCTTTGTCTGCAAACATTCCGCTGATATGTAGGGCTTGCTGAAAAAGTCTGAAAACAGCCTTTAGAAAGATGAGTGAATTTGCTATTATCTAAAAAATATAAATTA
>JAUBSN010000115.1:0-19734 GCA_036704825.1 Microcoleus sp. F8-C3
ACTGAATCTGTCTTGAGTACTCGTTCTGGTCAGATTCCTCCTTCTCTTCTGCCACGCTAACCCCGTGAACTTCTACCTTTGGACAGACTTGGGCGAAGCAGAAATTTTACGCCCGAATGCTGGGCTTATGAAGCCACTAATAAGTTATGGTTTACAATCGACTGTTCCAATGTTTCGAGAATGGATTCTTTCATTTCTGTATGAGATAGGTATTCTAGAAGATAGAAAGTCAATCTTTAATCCAGCACCAATAGAATTTTTTCTCCGTCAAGCGGTAAAACCCGATCTGTTGCGAAATGGTACAGAACTCTGGATCACCGCTTTTCCTTCTCTTAACATTCCATATATAGACAACGATTTACTACTAGCAGCAATAGATTTTTTTAGATCCCGTATGGGTACAAAGGCTGATTGGCTTTGCGTTCAAGATTGTGATGATAACGATACTCTGTACAATACAATTCTCGCTAGTGCTGCAATACCGCTAGCTTTTCCAAAACGGCAAGTTAATGGGAAGAATTATATAGACGGCGCACTTGCTGATAATGTCCCACTAGGAGCTTTAGCCGCAAAGGGTTGTACCCATGCAATAGTTATTCATTTAGAAAATGGGTTAACATGGGATCGATATGATTTTCCTGATCAAACCATTATTGAGATCCGTCCTGAGCAGTCCATTAATAAATCGGATGCTTTTCTTATAGGAAAAGGTTCTGCTTTATTAGATTTTAGTCGTGAAAGAATCTCTGAATTAAAGAGACGAGGTTATGCTGACGCAAGGCGATATATGGATAATATTATCCGCACTTTTACAGTAATAGGAGATCAGCGCACATCCAGAGATGCTCTAATCAACTCAACTCAACTTCTTGCGGAGGATAATCCAGTATGACAATGGTTTGTACAATTTTTATCCCGATAGGCTCAAACCTTTAGTCAGTTGCCTTTTCAGGATTTGACTATTGTACGGCTGTAGTCCAGAGAAGTTATGGACGATTCCTCTCAGGATGCTTCCTATCGCAAAGACAAATAATTGTTAAGCGACCAGGGCATAAGAAATCATTGGAGCGGACAAAATATGATATTTTTTAGTTGAGTTGAAAGGCGAGCTATTGCCACTCACTTTAGCCGTTATTTCGCAAACGCTGCCTGACTTTGGAGATGATTCGGAAGCTCGATCGACAATTAAAGATTCCGGTGGATAAATGTCGCCCTACATTACCAACACTAATTGCTGCTTTATTCTACGATTTATCAACCGATAAAAAAATCAAAACCCCTTCAATGGGTGAAAAACGGGAACGGGAATTGCGGTCTCCTACAGCTAGGACTTGATATGATATCTACGAGCAAGCCAACTGGTTGAGCCAACAATCCCCGTACCTCGATCGTCGGGGAGTGTCAACAACAACTATCAAGGCAACTCAACGGAACTCGGTTTAGCAATGTGAGGCAAGCCCCAGCCCAATTTTTCCCGCAAAATGTGGAAAAACTCAAAAGATTGCACCCGAACAAAGCGCGCTGGGTACGGAGCTCGCTCGACTTGCACCCAATCTTCCGGCAGAACATAACATCCTCCGTTACCGTCTACCACCATTACCAGGCGGTTTGGACTCGCCGGCAAAATCTTGACCGGCTCAGTGTTGGAAAACACCAAAGCCCTCGAAGCCATTGAATGCGGGCAAATAGGCAGCAACTGCAGCACCGGCACTCCGGGAATGATGACAGGGCCACCGGCTGAAAGGGCGTAAGCTGTTGAGCCTGTGGGGGTCGCGATGATGACTCCATCTGCGGCAATGTCAATAGAGGCGTGCTGACCTACAGCCACTTCAAAATGACACATACAAGTCAGCGGTTCCCGGTGCAGCACCATTTCATTGAGACAAAGGGCTTCCCATAGGCAGTCGTTTTCTCGATACAGCCGCACGGCCAGCATCGATCTTTCTTCGATTTCGTATTCTCCGGCGATTACCTTTTCCAAAGCTTGCGGCAGCAAGTTCAGGTAAGTTTCTGTTAAAAAGCCCATGTGACCGGTATTGACAGTCAGCAGCGGCACTCCAATCGGAGCAACTTGGCGAAATGCCGACAGCACAGTACCGTCGCCGCCCAAAACCACTGCAAACTCCATGTCGCTGTCAAAACCGGGGGGGACGAGTTGTTCGATCTGAGTGTGGCACAGGGGTCGATCGGGGCTAGAATAGCCCAGAATTCCTCCCGAACCAGAAACCGAGCAAACCTCCCAGCCGCGGGCAGTCAGCTTGTCTTCTAACTCTGCGGCGATGCGACAAGCCACAGGTTTAACGTCGTTGTATATAATCCCAGCTTTCGGCACTTTAAAATGTAAAGGGCATCTTTTGTTTACTCCGTTTTTTCGTTTTAAGCTGCTCGTACTCTATTTCCTTGAGCTTCTTCATAATCAGATTAAAGTATTCTTCGAGATAAGACTCCAAAGTAGTAGTTTCTTTGGGGTCGATTCCGAAGACGCTGTAAACGTCATCCATCGGAGCTTTCAAGGGTTTTCCGGCGGCCAAAACTTCTGAAAAAGCCAATCTGTCAGCTACGTTCCAACTCCACTGAAAGAAGGTAGCTAATTTACGAGTAGCCTGCAACAAGACATCTGGGGTGCGCGTAATTTTGGCTTCCTTTCCTGACAGCCGTTCGCACAACCGCACGATTTCGTCAGCATCCCAAGCGCGATTCCCCACCACCGGAAAGCTTTTTTTCTCGGTTTCAGGAACGGAAAGGGCCCGGACGGCAAATTTAGCAACGTCCTGAGTGTTCATGTAGGCAAGGGCGGATGGCTTGTTGGGCAGCCAGACTGCCTGATTGTCCAAAATCGGCATTGCATACAGGCTCAGCAGTCCTTGCAAAAAGCCGCAAGGTCTCAAGATTGTGTAGTCTAGACCGGATTCTGCTAAGAACAATTCGGTACAGCGCTTGATTTCCAACAAGGGGACTTGGGGATATTTCTCAGCGTCGAGAAAGGAAAAGAATATGTAACGCTTGATGCCTGCTGCTACTGCTGCTTGGATCAGCGATACTTTTCCGTCCCAGTCTACTCTTTTGATGCTGACAGAATCGCCTGCACTGGCTGTTGCTGCATCGATAATAGCACTGACGCCTTCTAGCGCCGGAGGCAGAGTGTCTGGCTGGCAAAGGTTCCCGGGTACGAGTTCGGCGCCCCATTCTTTCAAAAATGCAGCTTTTCTGTAACTTCTGACTAAACAGCGTACCTGGTAGCCCTCATCAAGGGCGCGGCGGGCTATTTGGCGGCCGAGAGTGCCGGTGGCACCTAAAATCAATAAAGTCATCTAGGGATTAATTATGAATCTTAAACTTTCAATAAGATGGTATCAGGTTTTTGTTAAGTTTTTTATAAAAACTTAACAAAAACCTGAAAATTTCTCATTTTAGGCTTGAGATATTCGCCAAAAGGCTGGCTTCCGGCAGCCAGTAGACTCTAGAAGGCAGAATGTAGAAGGCTTGTGAAGGATTGGTTGAAAAAAACTTATTCTTCGCCGCCTTGCAATTTGAGCAGGAGGAAGCCTCCACCTATACCCACGAAAACTAGGGAAAAGGCCAAAAAGGCTGCATTGAAAATTTCAGGATTCATGGTTTTATATGTCTAATTGGGCGATCGCATTAAATAAAGATAATATAATTTGGGGCAACCAGCTACCTGAATGCTAAAATTTCAGTGCCCAAATTCCTGTATTTTGTTGGAGAGAACTGCCTTGAGTCTCGATCGGGAATCAAAACTAGCTGTAACTCTGGGAGATCCGGCGGGAATTGGCCCGGAAGTGATTCTCAAGGCTTTGGCAGATCCCGCTGCTGCTTTAACGGTGGCGGTTATAGGTTCTAGGAGAGTTTTGCAGCAAACTTACGATCGGTTGCGATCGAGCAATCCAGCAGCAGAAGCGGCAAATCCCGAAACATTAAATATTATTGATATCGAACCAGACAGCAAGTGGGGCGAAATTGTCCCCGGCGTCGGGAGTGCAGCTAGCGGGGCGGCTAGCTTTGCTTACATGGAAAGCGCGATCGCCCGTACCCTCGCCGGCGAATTCTCCGCCATCGTGACCGGCCCGATTTCCAAAACTTGCTGGCAGGCGGCCGGTTACAATTATCCCGGACAAACAGAACTCCTCGCAGAAAGGGCGAAATCGCAGCGGTTCGGAATGCTGTTTGCCGCCACATCTCCTCACAGTGGCTGGACGCTGGTAACTTTACTCGCTACCACACATATTTCGCTCCGTCAAGTACCCGATGCTTTGAGTCCAGAATTGCTGAGTGAAAAACTAGAATTGCTGGTAGAGTGTTTGCGCGAAGATTTTGGGCTGGAAAGACCGAAAATTGCGATTTCGGGCTTAAATCCTCACAGCGGCGAAAATGGCAAACTGGGAAATGAAGAGCAAGACTGGATGATACCTTGGTTGGAAACGCAGCGCGATCGCTTTCCTCAAGTGCAGTTAGACGGACCAGTCCCCCCCGATACCCTGTGGGTAAAACCGGCTAAAGTTTGGTACGGTTTAGCCAAGGAAGCTCACGACGGTTACTTGGCAATGTACCACGACCAGGGGTTGATTCCAGTAAAATTGATGGCTTTCGATAAAGCAGTCAACACTACAATTGGCTTGCCCTTTGTCCGCACATCTCCAGATCACGGCACAGCTTTTGATATTGTAGGTCAAGGGCTTGCGGATGCCTCCAGCATGAAGGCAGCATTGCAGTTGGCGGCTCAGTTGGCTGGTCGCAGAACAGCAGTTAAAATAAGGCGATAGCTTTAGTACGCCTGACGCTTGGAAAAATTGTGTCATTCCTGTTGATTTTCGCTGGGATGAGGCGGCAAGCCAGATATTAATTTTATTCAATCACTAAAAAACAAATTTAGGTAGCGCAGTATGGCAGCATATAATGATAATTCAAACAAAATATATAAGTCAGAAAAAGATGTTTCTGATGCAACGATGCCAAGTTCTAAAGCTGGAGAGCAACTTCAGGAGTTGCTAACCATACTGACAGAATTCCAATTATTGAAAAAACCCAACAAAGAACCAAGCGAGCTAAAATTACCGCTTTCTGAAAAGTCGGTTCAGCGATTAGAGAATGAGGAAAATCGGCGCAAACAATTGTCTTTCCTGATCGAATCACCGAGTATTGTACCCGAAGTATTAACTAACGAGGAAGAGATCCCACCTCAAAGACGAGAAAACAATAATGAGGAACCCGATTTATCTATAACCCGGAAGGCGGCAAAAAAAAATCTGCCGTCGGAGGAAGAATTAGAACAAGCAGTAGAGGAGTTTAAGCGGTTACAACAACTGCTATTTGAAAGGGATTTACCGGAATTTTACAGTAATGTTTTGAGCGTGGAACAAAGGTTAGAAAATTTTGAGAATTTGATGTCTGAGCCCCAAGAGTTGATGAGTTTACTGAAACCGTTAATTCCTGAGTTAGTGAGAGATGAATTAGAGGGGTTGAAATCGGAATTTAAAAAGGCGATAGAACTGGCTAGCAATGATAAAATGAATCTGCTAGAATTGCAGACAAAATTAGCGGATTTGGAAAATCAAATTGCTAACTTCAACCAGCCGCCATTGCCGAATGCAGAACATTTAATGCAACGGTTGATGCCGGTAGTGGGCGAGTTGCTCAAGCGTAAGGTAGAAGAGTCTAAGTTAGAGGTAGCTTCGGCGATCGCACCGAGAGTCAATCAAGTAATTCACAATCAAAACGGACTTGAAGAACAGGTAGTAAGAATTGAAGATAGAGTTGCGAATATTCAGCAGCGTTACCAGCAGCAACCGGAAGATTTAATCAAGCAGCTAGTACCAGTAGTTAGCGATTTGCTGAACCGAAAAATTAGTGAATTAAAGTTAGAGGTTGTAGAAGCTGTCGCCCCCTCAGTACAGGTAAGAATAGCTTGGGTAGAAATAGAAGAAAAAGTATTGAGCATCGTCGAACGGCGACTGGCGACGCAACAGCCGCCAATTCAGAAGCCAGAAGAGATAATGGCGGTGCTAATGCCAGAAATAACTGATTTGCTGAACCGGAAAATAGATGAATCAAAATTACAGGTAGCGGCGACGATCCAACCCTTGATAGAATCAGCAATTCTTCAAAGAGAAATTCAAGGAAAATTGAGCGACGTAGAAAGTAGACTAAATAATCTTCAGCGACAGCAAAAGTCTCAACCGGAAGAAATAATGGCAAGATTGATGCCGTTAATGATTGAGTCGCTGAACCGGAAAATCGAGGAGACAAAGTTAGAGGTGAGAGAGGCGATCGCGCCCGGTGTCAACACGGCTATTCAAAACAGCGGTATTGCAGCACAAATATTAAATAATGAAACTAAGATTGTCGAAGTTCAGCAGCAAGTTTTAGCAGAGATAGAAGGGTTGATGGCAAGAATAATGCCAGTGATTGTAGAGATGCTGTCCCGAAACATCGGGGAAGCAAAGCTAGAGATAGAATCGGCGATCGCCCCTACCGTAGATGCGATCGTTCAGAATAAAAGGATCGATCGAAGACTCGATACTATCGAACAAAAGATTGTGGCGATCGAACACCGGATTTATGAATCGACAGACTTGTTTACCGATTTACTCAAACCTTTGATTGACGAGCTGATGGTTAGCCATCACGCCCAACTGGAAAAATCGGTCATCGAGTCTATTTTACCATTGTTAGATGAAGTAGTAAATTATAATTACAGGCTCAACGATAAAGTAGGGGAACTCGATCGCAAAATTACTGATGCTGAATGGGGAGGCGATCGGGAAGAATTACTCGCCCGAATAAAAATATTTTTTCCAGAAATGATGCTTCAAACAATTAATGAGTCAAAAAAATCATTTACTGAAACAATAGCCCCGATAATTGATGAAGTAATTAATGCCAAAACCAGAGAAAACAGGCAATCAATGGGAGCAGCCATATCCCCGGCTATTCCTGTGGGAATCAGCCAGAGAATTAGTGAATCGCCCGATGAAATTGCAATGGCGATCGCGCCGGAAATGGCCGCCGCTATCAAACAGCAAATTCATCTTAAGCGAGAAGCAATGTCGGATGCACTTTATCCGATAATCGGCAGCACGATTTTAAAATACATCGCCGAGATGATGCGGGAGATTAATGAAAAACTTGAATCATCTTTAAGTACCGAGAGAATTAGCCGTAAAATTAAAGCAAAATTGCAGGGAATTTCGGAAGCAGAATTGCTGATGAAAGAAACAACACCACTGAGTGTGAAAGCTGTTTTTTTAATTCAAGCACAATCGGGCTTAGTAATTTCAGCAGTGCAGCAGTCTGAACGCGAACAGCTAGAATCAGACATGGTAGCGGGGATGCTGACTGCTATTCGGGCTTTTGTCAACGATTGCATATCTCAGTCTGGAAATATTGCAGAGATTGATGCTATAGAATACGGCACATCTACGATCGTACTGGAAGTAGCGGGTTCGTGTTATCTGGCAGTAGTTATGCAAGGAGAAACCCGCCAGTGGTTTAAGTACAAAATGCGATCGATTTTCAAAAAGATTGTTGAAGAATACGGAAGTCAAATAGAGTCATTTAATGGCGATCCAGCCACGGTGCCGCCAGAAATCAACTCGATCTTGCAAAAATTAATTGATACAGAGGTAAAAGTTAAATCTCCTAAAATTCCAATTTTACCCATGATCGGTTTGGCAGCGTTAGGTTTAATTGGCGTACCTTGGGGAATTCATCAATACCGCAGCTCAGTTGCAGCCAGCTTAGAAGCAGATACAAATTTAGCATTACAATCGGCGCCGGAGTTATCAGTTTATCGCCTCGCGGCTGATGTTAAAGATAAAGTATTGGAGATTTCGGGACGAGTGCCGAATCAAAATCTGCGATCGAAAGCGGAAAAAATTGCTCAGCAAGCGGCTCCACAATCAAGAATTGAAAATAAAATTATAGCCGTTGAAGTACCTCCCGATCCAGCTTTAGTCGAAGCCGATGTCAAGCGGACGGCTGCTCTTTTAAATAAAGTAGAAAGCATTAATATTTCGGCTCGCTATGCAGAGGGAAAAGTCGCCGTTGCAGGCAGCGCGAGCAAAGTGCCCGATGCTCAGAAAATAACTCAAGCTTTTGAGAAAATTCCGGGGGTGAAGTCTGTAACAAATACCGTGATAATAGGAACTCCACCGCCGCCAAAGATAATAATGCCAGTTCGCGTGTATTTCGGTGCAGGTTCAGCAAGTTTGCAGGCGAAAGATGTAGCAGAAAAGCTTAGCAAAGTCAAGGAATATATGCAGAAAAATCGAACTAATAATTTAAGGATTGTTGGCTACAGCGATTTTAAAAGCACTCCGGTAGAAAATCAAAAGTTGGCACTGGAAAGGGCGACAAATGTGAAAAATATTTTGGTTAGACAAGGGATAAATGGCAACAGAATAGAAGTTGCTTCTACTAAGGGTCGTCCCGAAGGTGTGGAGGCCAATCAACCGCTGTGGCTGAGCAGATTGGTAGTATTTGAGGTAATAAATTAAAATAGGGAATGGGGAATGGGGAATAGGGCATCGGGCATCGGGCATCGGGCATTGTTGACTGTTAACTGTTGACTGTTAACTGCTGACGGCGTTGAGTGATGACAACTGACAACTGACAACTGATATCTAGTCCGCTAGCATCCGACTTGTATGGGGCGGGTTTATGAGATTGTAGATTACAGGCAATTATTGTTAGTGAACCCGCCCCTTGTATCTTAAAAGAGTGAGTCAGTCGATCGCCACGTCATTGATTCGATCATACCGACAATCAGGCGATCGAGCCGACAATCAGGCGATCGAGCCGACAATCAGGCGATCGAGCCGATAATCAGGCGATCGTACCGACAATCAGGCGATCGTACCGACAATCAGGCGAAAGAACCGACAGTCAGGCGAAAGAACCGACAGTCAGGCGAAAGAACCGACAGTCAGGCGAAAGAATCGACAAGCAAAGCGAATCTAAAGAAACAAGGAAAGTTTTGTACAAAAGGTTCTGTAACAGGCGAAAGTGCTAGCTATAGGACATCAGAAATTGGTGAAGTTGGCCCGCCCCTTAGACTGCATAAGTCTGTTGCGTAGATAAGCTCCCATTACTGATGACAGGCGCACCTAAAACTGGACAGTATCTACAAGATTCATACAAGTCCGAATCCTGCCGGAAACAATATGACAACTGAACTACTGACAACTGACAACGGCCCACTGCCCACTGTCAACAGACTCTTAAATTAATCGAACTCGCCCGGAGGTAAAGGCTTGTATTCGATCGCCCGCCAAGCATACTAACAACTGGCCGCTTCCATCAATGCCCGCGGCTTCTCCGCAGATGGTTTCCGAGGAAAGTTCGATCGCCACCGGGCAGCCAATCAAGGCATCGCGGCGGCGCAATTCCGGCAACAGTAGCGCTAAACCCGACTTGGAGGCTGGCTTGTCTGTGGTGGAAAACATATCGGCTAGTTCGAGTAAATAGTGCCGCAGTCGATCGAGCAAACACAGTTCATCTGGTACTTTACTAGCTATAGAATGCAAGCTTACCGCATTGCCGATATCCCTTTCATCCAATCCCGCAGCCGCGAAATCTACGCAGCGGTTGAGTCCAATTCCCACAACGGCGCGAGTTTTGCCAGAAACATTGCCGTTGGTAGCTTCGCAGAGAATTCCGGCTAATTTGTGGCGATCAATCCAGACATCGTTTGGCCATTTCAGGCGCAGCATATCGCGACAGTCGGGCACCAAATCTTCGATCGCGTAAATCACGGCTAAACCCGCTGCTAAACTGAGCCCGGGCAACAGAGTGGGGTTGAGGTTGTCGAGTACAAAACTAACAGTCAAGACACCGCTTGGGGCGTGCCAGGTGCGCCCGTGTTGGCCGCGCCCGCTGGTTTGTCGCCTAGTAAATACTGCATCTCCGTGGTGGAGTTGGGCGGCGCGGGCGATCGCCCAACTGTTGGTACTGGGACAGGTATCTAAAGAGTGTAGCCAGTGATGGAGGTTTGGGCGATCGGGTTGTGTGGTTGCGGGCACGGGAGTTAAGGGCAATTCAGACAAGGTTTGATTTGTAGTATTGGATATTTAAAAGCTGATTATCGCATTTTCCAGAAGTGCCACCTCGCGCGACGGCGAGAATTCAGAGCAATTGGAGTGTAGTACAGTTACAGCATCAGATTTACCTTGCGCCACACCACCTATTTAGCAGCAAAACCCTTATATATAAAGGGTTTTGCGGAATTCAGAGGGTTGGTGGGAGCGATCGGCACCCCTTTAAAAAACCCAATTTTAAAAAAAGTTGTATTACCCCCTTGACAGTCTTGTATTATGCAATGTAGTATAAATGCAAGGCGAAGGGGAAAGAGCTTAAAAGCCTTACCCCAGAAGCAATATGAACCTTGAAAACAGAATAGGAAGTTAATCGTGTCACATAATTGCGGACATCGGCGGTGTAGACTCCGGCAACAATAGCCCGATCGGGTTGTAGTACGCGGAATCAACCGCCACCCCGTCCCAACTTGAGTAATTCAAGGACAGAAAATTGTTCATTTTCGCGGGGGTATAGCTCAATCGGTCAGAGCAGTCGCCTGTCGAGCGAAAGGTTGCGAGTTCAAGTCTCGTTACTCCCGTCAGTCGATTTTAGATTTTAGATTTTAGATTTTAGATTTACTCCACAGGAGAAGAATCTGGGAATTGGAACTAGGGTCTAAAATCCACACCTCCTGTCGGAAAGCAAGTATCCGTTTTTCGGCGGAGGTCAAAGTCCCGCAGGCAAAAGTCAAGCCGTCTCCCCCTCTGGCGTGAAGATTGCGAGTGCAAATCTCGTCGGGACTCCCAGGTTAGGTGGCCGAGTGGTTGAAGGCGTCGGTCTGCAAAACCGAATTGCGCGGGTTCAAATCCCGCCCTAACCTCTGTTCCCGATCAGAAATTAAAAATTAGAAATTAAAAGATTAAACTAACAGTCTTTTAATTGAACTTTTTAACTTTGAAAAGGAACCAAGCGAAAGTGACATTGCAGCGTAGCTTAATGGTAAAGCGCCAAGTTCATACCTCGGTCAATGCGGGTACCGCTTCGCGGAAGCAAGCTACAAATCCCGCCGCTGCGACCACAAGCAGGGATGGTGTAACTGGCAACACTCTGGTCTCCAAAACCAGAATTCTGAGTTCAAATCTCAGTTCCTGTGCCAATTTATAGTGCTGTAGGCAAATGGTTTAAGCCGCTTGGTTTTCACCCAAGTGATTGCGGGTTCAACTCCCGTCAGCACTTCTCGTGGGTCGTTGGCAGAATGGTTTTGCAGCCGCCTTTTAAGCGGATGGATCGAGGTTCAATTCCTCGACGACCTACCAAAATTCGTATCTTGGGTTGGCCCTCCTATTGGCGTGGGTAGCTGTCTGTAAAACAGTAGCTTAAAGCGTTGCTGGTTCAATTCCAGCCCGACCCATTTGTAACTGCATTTAATCCGCAGTTGCAATCTTGAGAACGTGGTGTAACTGGATAACATTTCAGTCTACGAAACTGAAGATTTGGGGGTTCAAATCCCTCCGTTCTCGCGCTCGGAGAGGTGGCCGAGTGGCTTAAGGCGCTTTCCTGCTAAGAAAGAGCGGTTTAACAGCCGTCGAGGGTTCAAATCCCTCCTTCTCCGTTTTCCCCCGATAGCTCAGTTGGTAGAGTGCTTGTGTGAAGAACAAGAGGTCGTCAGTTCGATACTGACTTGGGGGATTGCGTTGCCTTATAGCTCAATGGTAGAGCAAGCGGTTGTTAACCGCTAGGTTGTAGGTTCGAGTCCTACTGGGGCAGCCATTTTACACAACGTTAAAAAGTTGGTAAAGCATGGTGCAGAGCTCATTTATAATAATAAATACTTGAGTTCTACACTTTTCATGAAATACACCAAAGAAATCTTGGAAGAAGCTGTTAAACATTCATTTTCAATCAGTGGGGTTTTAAGGCAACTTGGTATAGCAGGTGGTGGAAGTCATGGTCACATAACTAAGCGGATTAAAGATTTGGGTATTGATACCTCTCACTTTAAACAATCCGATCAAAGTTTGAAAGGGCTTAATCCCAAAAAGCCTTGCCAAGAAATTTTGGTTCTAAGTTCGCGCAATCAAAGAACACCAACATTCCAACTTAGAAGAGCATTAATGGAGATTGGGAGAGAGTATAAATGTGAAAACAATAAATGTTTGGTACTAAGTGAATGGTTAGGAGATAAGTTAGTTTTAGACATCGATCACATCAATGGGAATTGGCAAGATAATAGGCAAGAGAATCTGAGATTTATTTGCCCTAACTGTCACAGACAAACTGAAAATTATGGGAGTAAACGCAGAGAGCCGGAAGCAAATAATTACATAGCTCACCATAACAAAAGAGTTCCTCATATGAAAGCAATAAAAGTTGAGCGTCCCTCTAAAGAAGAGCTAGAAAAAATGCTTTGGGAAAAACCAACCACTTGCTTAGCAAAAGAGTTTGGTGTCAGTGGCAAGGCAATAGAAAAATGGTGTAAGACTTATGGAATTCAGAAACCGCCAAGAGGATATTGGAACCGAAATAAAAAATATTAAATATCTAAATATTTAGTAAGTTGAGTAAATGTTATTGGGAAGTCGCCTAATCGGTAGGGCACCGCTCTTTGAAAGCGGCAAAATGCAGGTTCGATCCCTGCCTTCCCAGTTCTGCTATTACCAAAGCAGATAAATTACACTCCTGTAGCCCAATTGGCAGAGGCCGCAATTTCAAAAATTGTGTTGTGTGAGTTCAAATCTCACTCCCGAGTACCAAAGTTTCAACTAAGTTTCTACTTGCTCCTGTGGCGGAATTGGCAGACGCGGCAGACTTAAAATCTGTTTTATTTTGAGTGTGAGTTCGAGTCTCACTAGGAGCATGAACGGGATGTGGCGCAACTTGGTAGCGCGGCGGCTTTGGGAGCCGAAGGTTGCAGGTTCAAATCCTGCTATCCCGACTTTACCCCTGTGATGTAATTGGAAAACATCACTCGCTCAGAACGAGTGTTTTTTGCAGGTTCAAGTCCTGTCAGGGGTATTTGGCTAACAGCCAATTTCTGCTATTTGCTCTCGTGGCGGAACGGCAGACGCGCTAGGTCGAGAGCCTAGTTTTTTACAGGTTCAAATCCTGTCGAGAGCATGAATTTTTAATAAATATAGGAGGAAGTTACAGTGTTTAGAAAAGTTTAGGAAAAAAGTACGCGCGGCGCAGCTATTCCCTAGGGAATCGCCAACTGAAACTTTGCCCCTGTAGCCCAATCGGTAGAGGCGCTAGATTTAGGATCTAGTTAGTGCTGGTTCGATGCCAGTCAGGGGTATTTGGTGACATCGCGGGTGAAGTAGCCTGGGTAGGCTTGGAGGTCTCATAAGCCTCTTAATAGCAGGTTCAACTCCTGCCCCCGCCACCAAAAATGCAGGTGTGATGTAATTGGCAACATGAGGCTCTTGTAAAGCTTTTATGCGAGTTCAAATCTCGCCACCTGCTTGGGAAAGTGCGATCGCTCTTTAAGCAAGATTGCGATCGCCACCCTCCCAAATTTGCAGTTGTCTTTCTGCTGCAACAAAACAGTTGACATACGGTGTGGGATACACAAAATAATCGTAAGCCAGAGCCATTTGCCGCGCGGCTTCACGATAAGGAACTCGGCCGATTCCCGTTCCCAATCCCGGACAAACGACACTCTCAATTTTACGTTCTGCGTGTCGGTTGTAGCGCCGAATTGTTAACAGCATTGCCCACGTTGCCACATACGGAATGTCTGTTCCTACGACAGACATCGGTACGCGCATGGTGGGAGTATGAGCGATAAAAGGATGTTTGGGATGGTGAGTTTCGATGATAAATGACGTGCCAACTGGTTGTTCGCCTAGATAGTCTTCCAAGATATGCTGCTGAACCCTAACCATTAGAGAATGACCGAAAAAATCAACAATGGCTGCATCGATACCGCCATCCATCATGCCAAATGAATTGGCGGGACTAACCAAACAGTCATACTCGGTTAAATCCTCGAAACGTTTGTTGGTAATTTCGACATTGGGTAGGTAGAAAAAATGCTCTTGGAATGCGGCGAATAGTTCGGGATTGGGTGCTGTAAGTATAAGTTTCATATTTTTGCTCTCCGCTCTCTAGTTTAGCAAATTACTAAGGGGGATCGCACGGTAACACTAATTAAAGTGCGGATATGGTGCAACGGTAGCATCTGAGTCTTCCAAACTCGCGATACGGGTTCGAGTCCCGTTATCCGCTTGGCTAATTAAATAGTTGACAGTTGACAGTTCATAGTTGACATGGAGGTTTTATAACTGTTGACAATTGACAGTCGCGCGTAAGCTGAAATATCAAATTTGTTTGCGGGTGTGATGTAAAAGCTAGCATCTGAGCGTGCCATTCTCAGCGCATGGGTTGGATTCCCATCATCCGCTTTGGTAAAAACGAGGTTTTATTTAATCTCAAATCTCAAATTACCAGATATTTTATGTTTTATTTAATCTCAAATCTCAAATTTAAAATTCCTAGTCCTGTAGCTCAACGGTAGAGCGTTTGTCTTACAAGCAAGATGTTGCAGGTTCAACTCCTGTCAGGACTACCAATTTATGGGAGTGTAGCTCAATGGATAGAGCGCCGCGCTTCGGACGCGGATGTTGTGGGTTCGAGTCCTACCACTCTCGTTGTTTTTGCTTTAATTTAAGGAGGTTGATTCCATTGAATGGATAATTTTTTATAGTAAGATCGATCGCACTTTTGCGTGTCCCAATCTTTGGAGCCTACATACTTTAGTACGAGAGGAAAGGTAACGCTGTCAAAATCAGCGGGCGTTTGCGAACGGGGAGTGCTTTGAACCCGGCAGGTTAGCTTAGAAGTAGCAATCCTTTAAAGAGTGTGTAATAACTCATCGGCGGAGTCCCTCTAGTAACTGAGAAAACGCAATGCTCCCATAACTTGCACGGAAAATGCGATCGCATAATGTTACCTTTGGATGCAGTTTCAATTATGGGTAATTACAATTTTAATAAAGGAGTTTCCTGATGCCTGTAATTGCTATGGAAGTAAAAACCGCGCGAAATCATCCTCATGCTGATGCGCTGCGTGTCTATATTTTTGAAGCTCCGGGGTGGGAGAGCGTGCAAATTATTGCCAACTCAGAAAACATTTACAGTGTTGGCGATATCGTTGCTGTAGCTTTAACTGATTCTGTGCTTAAAGACGGCACGAAAATCAAACCTACTAAGCTTCGAGGCATTTATTCCTACGGCATGGCAATCGGCAAAGTTGAAGCAGCGATCGGCTCCGATTTGTCGGTCATTTACTGTCAAAAAACAGTTACTGAATCGGTGAAAATCCAAAGTTGGCCGAGTATCGAACTGCTGTACAATCTGCGCCGGAATTTAGAAGCTTCTGGGGAAACTCCGAAGGTAACTTATCAAGCTAAAATTAAACTCGACGGCACTAACGGCGGCGTCCAAATCTTTTCTGACGGTAGAGTTGCTGTCCAAAGCCGATCGCAGATAATTACGCCTAAAAACGATAATCTAGGCTTTGCCGCTTGGGTGAGTCAAAACATTGATTATTTTGCCTCTCTTGCGAGTGCAGAAAACGTAACTGTATTTGGAGAATGGTGCGGTAAAGGCATTCAGAAACGGACGGCTGTATCGAGGTGCGATCGCAAAATATTTGCGGTGTTTGCGGTTCAATTTGGCGGCGAATCTGGAAAATTAGCGAAACTGGAAATTCATCCCGACAAAATTGCTGAATTTTTGCCAAAACATCCCGACATTTTTGTTCTGCCTTTTTATGGAGAACCGATTGTTTTAGATTTTGGCGATCGCACCCAGCTCGAATCGGCTGTTGAAATCCTCAATCAAGCGGTTAATACTGTAGAAACAATCGATCCTTGGGTGAAAGAAACTTTTGGCATCGAAGGGATGGGGGAAGGATTGGTACTGTTTCCCGAAAGCAATGAACTTGCAGAAAGACTGTCTTATGCGGAACTTCTGTTCAAAGCCAAAGGTGAAAAACACCAAGCTGTCAAAACCAAACAACCAGTGCAAATCGACCCGGAAGTTGCTAAAAGCATTGACGATTTTGTCAATCTTGTTGTGACGCCCGCTCGCCTCGAACAAGGAGTGACAGAAGTGGGATGCAATCAGTTTGAAATGGCAAACATCGGAGCGTTTTTACAGTGGTTTACCGCCGACGTGCAGAAAGAAAGCGCTGCCGAATTGGAGGCGGCTCAACTAACCTGGAAAGATGTTAACAAATCAGTGATGAACGCAGCTAAAAAATGGTATCAGGAAAAGTCTAAATCTTTGTAGCTCAGTTCTGGACGCATAAATCAAAGAAACCGGGTTTTTCACCTTGGGTGCGGGCTACAACGCGTCTTCTGGGCAAAAAAACCCGGTTTCTCGCCGCCCATGCGTCCAGGAGTGTTAACAAACAATACGGGAGTGTAACTCAACTGGATAGAGTGTCGAGCTTCTACCTCGAAAGTTGTGGGTTCGAGTCCTACCGCTCCTGCTGTCTGGGGTTCGTAGCTTAATTGGTAAAGCATCTAACTGGCTGTTAGAAAGATATCGGTTCAAATCCGATCGCAATCCACCACACCGATTTTAGATTTTAGATTTTAGATTTTAGATTGATTCCATAGATCGATCTGGGAGCTTGAACTATGGGTTCGTACAAATTTGGGTCTGTAGCTTAATTGGTAAAGCACCTAGTTCGCTGCTAGGAAAATGTCGGTTCAAGTCCGATCGAGATCCACCAAAAAGGGGGTCATAGCTCAATTGGTAGAGCGCTTGCTTTGCACGCAAGAGGTTAGGAGTTCGATTCTCCTTGACTCCATCTGGTGTCTGAAGCCAAAGCGGTAGCGGCGCTGGTTTGTGGAACCAGTAATAGCGGGTTCAATTCCCGTCAGGCACCCCTCGGAAGATGCCGCTAAACGATTGGCAACTGGCCTCGAAAACCAGGGTACAGGTAACTGTAAATGTTCGATTACTTCATCTTCCTTTTAATATCAAATCGGTGAATTATACCGATAATTTTAGGGACACAGCAGTGCTGTGTCCTTGATATTTGTTTTAATGGAAGATGCCGCTAAATGGTTGGCAACTTGTCTTGAAAACAAGGGTACAGGTAACACCTGTAAGGGTTCGATTCCTTCATCTTCCTTTTTCCACCAGAAGTCGAAAAGCGAGACGCCGTGCTGATAACGCGGAAATAGGAGGGGCAGTACCTCCCTGGTGGATCGATTGGTCGATCGCAAGATATTATTTGAAGGTGAATTTATATGAATTTACAGCATTACAATTACTATCTGGTGGTTGACCTAGAAGCAACTTGCTGCGATCGCGGAAATATCAGAAAAGAGGAAATGGAAATTATCGAAATAGGAGCGGTTATGGTGCATTCAGAATCTCTAAGTATTGTTGATGAATTTCAAAGCTTCATCAAACCTATTCGCCATCCTATCCTGACTGAGTTTTGCAAATCGCTAACATCTATTTCTCAAGCACAAGTCGATCGAGCTCCGACTTACCCGGAAGCGATCGCACTTCTGAAAAACTGGCTGTCTGGTTACTCAAACGGTGTATTTGGTTCTTGGGGCGATTTCGATCGCAAACAATTTCAACAAGACAGCAACTTTCACAAAGTACCTTTTCCCATTGCTTATCCTCATGTCAATCTCAAACAATTGTTTTCCCAAAAGCAAGGTTTGCGAAAACGTCATGGCATGGCAAAAGCTCTGACACTCGCGGGTTTACCGCTAGAAGGAACTCATCACCGAGGTATTGATGATGCGAGAAATATCGCCAAACTGTTGCCTTACATTTTGGAGCGAAAACACTTGTCCTGATTTGCGATCGTACATACAGCGAGCAAAATTATGGGGAGGTCGCCTAAGTGGAATGGCACCGCAAAAACTTTGGAACAGCGGCTCCCAAAAAGACGATCGGGTTTGTTGAGTAGGGTAAAAAGTTGCTTCGCGACGTTCCCTGAAAACGCAAACTGGCAGCGGGTTGCGGAGGCACTGAAAGGAATTAACAGTCCGAGATGGGGGCAGTTCCCGTCTGCTTGCCGGCAGTAAGGAAGCGCGTTTCCTGAAAGTTGCTGTCGATCGATGCGGGTTCGAGTCCCGTCCTCTCCATTTCAAGTCCAAATCGAAGAGTTTCAACCCGTGTCCTAACAGTTAAAGCATACATACTCGGCTGTTAACCGACTAAAACCAATGCTTTACGCACTTGCACGGGTTGAACCTCAGAACCTCAGTTGTTCTTGAGGTCTAAATCGCGATCGTAGCAGCCGATTGGCCGCAGTCTGGCGATCAACTGCTTCAGCAAGAAGCCGTTGCTGTTCCAAGCGGTATAAGGACTAGCCCCTTGTCCCTTCAGGCACAAGGTTTGTCGGGCTTTGTTGTGGCAGATATTTGCCAGCAGGCTGACGACTGACACTAAGCCGAGTTCATCGACAAGGGCTTCGAGTTCATCTTGAGTCACAAGCACACCTCCAGGGTTGACTATTCCTGAAATATACCATATAGTACCTTCTAAGGGTACTTTAAGTATACTAAAAGTTACTTATCCTCAGTTTCGTCCACGAGGTTGTATTCCTTGACGGCCGCCATGACTAGCAGAGTGGACATAGGAACTCCTGTCTGCTGGGAGATTTTTCTCAGTTTTTCGTGCAAACGCTTGGGAACTGTGACTTTAATCACAGCAGTCTCTTCTTTGTCAGCCATTTCAAGCAGTCATGTTTAGTTGACACTAGCTTATCCTCTTTCCGAGTGCCGATCGCACTTTGCTGCGACCTTTGTCTGTAGGGATGCGGGCGATCGCGCACTTTAAAAGCGCTACTGCTAGAATGGTTTCACTCTGGATAATTCCCAAAACTTCTGAAAAAACAATATTAAATATGAGAAAACTAAAATATTACGTTGCTTGCACCGTTGACGGGTTTATTGCTCGCGAAGATGGCTCATTTGATTGTTTTCCTATGTCAGGGGAGCATTTCGCTGATTTGTTCGATTCCTTTCCTGAAACTTTTCCGGCTCACTTTCAGGAAGCACGAGGCATTCGTGCAGAGAACAAGCAGTTTGATGCGGTTTTGATGGGACGGAAAACCTATGAGGTAGGGCTAAATGTTGGTGTAACTAATCCTTATCCCAGCTTGAAGCAGTATGTTTTTTCGCGCACTATGAAAGCCAGTCCCGATGAGAATATTGAACTTGTCTCCGACAATCCTGTCGCAGTAGTTAAGGAATTGAAAAAAGAAACGGGTAAAGACATCTGGCTGTGCGGTGGTGGCGCTTTAGCGGCAACTCTTTTTTCTGAGATTGACGAGATGATTGTGAAGTTGAATCCGGTAGTAATCGGATCTGGGATTCCTCTTTTTTCCCGTGCAGTCGATCCGACAAATTTGGAACTTGCCGATCGCAAAATCTACACCAACGGTTTCATGTTGCTGCATTATCGAGTGAAGCATTAGCAATCAGGACTTTATGCGTTGCGATTGCTGCGGGCAAGAAAAGAGTGAATTGCTGAATACAAAATAATTTTTTAGCAATTACACAAAAGCTGAATTTTTAAGGGTGGTTGGCAGATCGGTGATGCACCCGGCTTTTAACCGGTACCAGATAGGTTCAACTCCTATATAGGGCTTGCTGAATAAGCGCCATCAGGTGGCGCAGCCTAAGTTTCGATCGCGATCGGGCGAGACTCAGGTGCAAGG
>JAUBSN010000116.1:0-18153 GCA_036704825.1 Microcoleus sp. F8-C3
GTTTTTTACCCCCTTGATGGTTTATGGGAGTTTTAGGGCGAGAAATTTTAACCGAATCTATACCCATTTCATTATATAGTCATTTCAAATAAATGTGAGACAGAGGTAAGATCATGATAAAATCGATAAAAATAGTTAATTATAAAAAAATGGCTTACAGTCTAGACTATCGACAAAAAGTAGTCAATTATGTGGAAAATTGAGGGAGTATAACGAAAGCTGCCGCCATATTTAAGGTAGGAAGAGCAACAATTTATAGATCGCGCCGGTAGGGAAGACCTTCGACCAACTCAGGTCACTCACCGTCAACGAAAGCTAGATTGGGAAGCCCTCAAAAAAGATGTTGAAAAAAATCCGGAAGCAAGATTAGTAGAAAGAGCAAAAACTTTCTCCGTCAGACCGAGTGCCATCTGCTATGCCTTAAAAAAACTGAAAATTACAAAAAAAAAGAACTTCGCTATAAAGAAAGAAATAGAGAATCAAGAATGAAATATTATAGAAATCTGATAGATTTAATTAAATTTTATGGCAGCAAAAGTCTTGTCTTCATTGATGAGTCAGGATTTGAGGAATTTGAAGGTTCTGTCTATGCGTGGGCGAAAAGAGGAAAAAAAGTCTATGGTGAAAGACCAGGAAAACGGGTAAAAAGAGAAAATTTAGTAGCTCGAAGTTGAAAAGGAAAGAAGGACTGGCATTGCACCAATGCTCTTTATGGGTAGTTTGAATGCAGAAGGATTTGAAGGATGGTTATCTTTATATTTGTTACCAGATTTAACAAGTCCATCTATATTAATTATGGATCATGCACCCATTCATCGTAAGACGGTCATTAGACTATTGGTTGAGTCGGCCGGTCATCAGATAATATTTTTACCAAAATACTCTCCTGATTTAAATGATATTGAGCATGATTTTAGTGCATTAAAGAGAGCTAAAATGTATGCTTCTCCTGGCACATCTCTTGATGAAATTATTCGTGCTTATTGTGCAGAATAAGTGTCTCATACTTATTTGAAATGACTATATTTCTTGACAATTCGGCGGGCATAGTCATAATTTAGGCCCACAACTGCAGCAGCAGCCTTCACCTAAAAGCCCGAACCGACTTTCCCGAGTAGATGCCAACGTCGCGCTTCTACTGGGTCTTTAGAAGAACGGTATCGCGCTTTTAGGTCCGAATGACTTAAATGAGGCTCTAATTCCACTTTTATGGGCATAGCTATTTTTCTGAGATTTTTTCAGTTATTATAACAGACTTGGAGCAACCGGATTCCGTATCAATTCTGATTTTTGATTGTCCCCAAACATAACCAGTTAGATCGCCATGAAGTAGATGACATTCATCTAAAAACAATACTATTATTTCCCCAGACTCTATACCAGCCTTGTTTTTAAATAAAATATCGTTAATCTCTTCCGGATTTTTTTTACCAGTTCTTTATCAAATTTAGGATTAGCTTTTTGAGTTTTTTTCCAACTTATTTTCGCCCGGTCGAAAAGTTCATAGTAACTCTGTTTTGATTTATACATCACACCAAACTCTTGAGCTAAATAAGTAACCAACTCATCTAAATTCCAATATTTTTTATTCTTTAACCACTCAATTAATTCAGTATTTTGTCGAGCTGTTAAATACCCTTTTGACCCTTTATGTCCTAGTTGGATTCCGGCGATGCCTTTGGTTTTAAATTGTTTTTTCCAATCACCAATAAAAAATTTACTTACACCTAATATTTTGCTGATTTCATGGTAGATATTACCTGAAAGCGCCATCCGTACAGCTATTGCTCGTTTTAGTTCTCACAGCATCGATATCGCTTTTAATGAAATCTTCTAATTGGGCTATTTCTTTTTCCATATCTTTTTGTGAAAGTTGTAAGTTATTCATTGTTCTTGTCATAATTAAGTATTGCATATAATTGTATCACAGTCTTGATAATGATGCGAGGATTGCTATAGTATTAATTCTAATCGTTGCTGACTTAATTCTTTTACATCCCAAGGTGATTGTGTTAAAAAGGTGTAATGCTTGATGATTATCTAGCCCTATAACTTTCGCTATTGATGGTAGTGTTTTGCGT
Source organism: Microcoleus sp. F8-C3 (assembly GCA_036704825.1). Classification (GTDB taxonomy): domain Bacteria; phylum Cyanobacteriota; class Cyanobacteriia; order Cyanobacteriales; family Microcoleaceae; genus Microcoleus. Next base: position 2,082 of record JAUBSN010000116.1, read on the forward strand.
TTTATGTCCGATATCATACCGACATGTAAGTACTTAAAAGCTTCAAAGCTCCTAACTTCTGGAAATATGTTTTGGTAAATTTGACAGTATTCATCTATAAATTTGACTGTAGGTACTGGTTTACGAGGCTCTACCATACGACTGGCAATGCTTTTGGGGTGTGTCACTCCTTATACTACCACGAGAGTGACAAAAGAGGGTTAATTTCTCCCGCTTATGCTTGGGGCTTTAAACCAATTCTTTCTGGTAAATCTGCTTTAATATATTATGTCAAAATTCTCTCCTAAAAAGGGAAATCTAAAATGTTAGAGTTCGATCGCCTGTTCCAAACAATCGAAGAATTAGTCATGCTGCACTCACCCAGCGGTGCGGAGTCGGAAATTAACCAGCGGTTGATGGAAAAATTCGCCGCCCTGGGAGTGAATGCTTGGCTCGATCGCGCGGACAATGCGATCGCCCTAATTAAGGGCAGCAATCCCGAAAAGTCGATCGCCATTACCGCCCACAAAGACGAAATTGGCGCCCTAGTTAAAACAATAGGCGAGAGTGGCCGCGTGGAAGTCCGCAGATTGGGCGGTGCGTTTCCTTGGGTTTACGGCGAAGGCGCGGTGGATTTGCTCGGAGACAAGCAAACAATTAGCGGCATTCTCAGCTTCGGTTCCCGCCATGTTTCTCACGAATCTCCTCAGAAAGCTCAGCAGGAAGATGTTTCTTTAAAGTGGGAAAATGCCTGGATCGAAACTAAGTGTACCGCCGAGGAATTAGCCGAGGCCGGAATTCGACCGGGCACGCGGATGGTGGTGGGAAAGCACCGCAAGCGCCCGCTGCGGTTGAAGGATTGGATCGCGAGCTACACTCTGGACAACAAGGCTTCAGTGGCGATTTTGCTGGCTCTGGCCCAATGTTTGAAAGAGCCTGCGGTGAATGTTTATTTGGTGGCTTCGGCGAAGGAGGAGGTTGGGGCGATCGGAGCTTTGTATTTCACCCAGCGCCAGCCGTTGGACGCGCTGATCGCTTTGGAAATTTGTCCTCTGGCCCCGGAATACCCGATTCTTGACAGCGAAAACCCGGTTTTGCTGGTTCAGGACGGCTACGGAGTATACGATGAAGGATTGAACTCCCAATTGCGCGCAGCAGCCGCAGCAGCCGATGTAGAGGTTCAGTTGGCGGTAATTAGCGGTTTTGGGAGCGATGCTTCGATCGCCATGAAGTTCGGCCACGTAGCCCGCGCCGCTTGTTTGGCTTTCCCCACCCAGAACACTCACGGCTTTGAAATTGCTCATCTCGGGGCGATCGGCAATTGCGCCGCCATCCTCAGAGCCTACTGTGACGAGCTTTGCGACGAGTAGAAAAAAAACTTTCGCAAAGTAGTTGACAGATTGGGAAAGATTAGTTAAGGTAATAAAGGTGCGGAACACAAGCAAACGCAACACGCCCCCATCGTCTAGAGGCCTAGGACACATCCCTTTCACGGATGCGACGGGGATTCGAATTCCCCTGGGGGTATTGAAAATTTAAGTCTGATATCAAAGTGATATCTAGTATGTGGGGTGGGCATCTTGCCCGCCCTTATTGCTATTAGGACTTAGACACGGGTAGCCAGAAGACGGGTGACAGCGCGCAGCAACAGCAAAAACCGGCTTTATTTAGGGCTTGCTGAATAAATGCTGAAAGGTTCTCTACCTGAGGGCTTCGATCGCCAGAGCGCTGGTGGTGAGTGCAACAAAAACGGGTACAATAGCACAAAACCCTTGCATTACCGTTGACACTCGTGTACCGAAAAGTTGACCCAGACGGCACCCCACCAGAAAGCTTTGAATTTCCTCATGTCGGAAAATTAGCCTCAAACAACCGTTGGGTAATAATGGCCCAACTGATACCGCGGTCAGAATTTGAGGCAGAATACGCTCAAAATTTTGCTGACTCTATGGGGGCACCCGGCTAAATCGTTTCGGATGGCATTGGGGGCATTAATCATCAAAGAGAAACTAGGTACGAGCGAGCGCTCCTACTGTAGAGCAAATTAGAGAAAACCCTTATTTACAATATTTCATCGGTTGCTCATCCTATAGTAATGAGATTCCATTTGATGCCTCCCTATTGGTTTATTTTCGACAAAGAATCAGCGTTAATCTTGTCAACAAAGTGAACAAAAAAATGGTGAAGAAGCTCCGAGAATCCACGACACCTCAATCTGAACCAAGCAAAAAAAAACCAGAAGAACCAAGTGAGAGTGACAATCAGGGAAAATTACTATTAGATGCAACTTGTGCGAGCGCAGATATCACCTATCCAACAGACATAGGAATTCTCGAACGAGCAAGAATACAAACAGAAAAGATTATAGATACCCTCTACGAGTCGATTAAAGATATCTGCCATAAAAAACCCAGAACCTACCGCAAAAAAGCTCGTCAAGACTACCTAGAGCCCCAGTCCAGTAAAAGAGGTTGACAAAAAGCCTAAAGTAGGATGTACCCAAACGGCTCACAATGCCCCACTAAAAACTCAAGTTGCTACGCAGTGGCTCTTCAATGATTGCCATATAAAATCTCAGCCGATTTTTTGCGAACAATTTTTCCGGCACTCGAACGATCTGAAAAATATAATCTGCAACTAAGGTATCTTTTTAGCTAGGCAGATATCTGTTGATTTTGGGTAAACATTCTTGCCAAAACATGAAGATTGTGAACTACTGCCATGCGACGCAGATCGAACAAATTTTTGCGCAGTCCCAAATACCGAGCTTGTGGGGAGTATGTCACTTTTGTAGTGAGTAATTATACTTATGAAGTTTTTCCCTGATTTCCAATTAACCCGTTCAAGTAAGCACAACTCGGAGCTAATACTTGCCCCACATGTTGGCGTTGCTGAGTTATATCATGTCCGGTCGATTAACCATGATTAAACTTTTGCCTCCGGCCACCAATAGAAATGAGTCAAACCACTGATTAACTGTTTGAGATTTAACAGTTTGCGACACCGCTCAAATAACACTGCTTCTAATTCATCTAGGTTTTTAAAACAGCGATTGGCTATCGGTTCATTTGTCAGTGGCCACAGTCTTTCTGCTGGCTGGAATTCCGGCGAGTGTGAAGGCAGACAATACAAATTTATACCGTCGGGGATTTTCACGCTTTCACTTAAGTGCCATCCGGCTCCGTCTACGACTAAAACGACTCTTTTTTTCGGTCCTACTTTCCAATGTCTGGCAAAATCTTCTAAAACTCGCTTGAAAAGCTGGCTGTTGACAAATGGCAGTATCCACCAATATGTTTCTCCCGTACTCGGATGTACTTTCGCGGTATAACCACAACCATTGAAACCGCCAATTAACAACAGCGGTGGCATTACTAAACTCATCCACCCATTCCCGCCTCAAAATAGGTTTCAATCCGAGCCGATGTTCGTCCATTGACCAGACTTCTACGTCGCTTGAAGGGTTCTCCTTCTTGATTTTCAAGACGAACCGACGCAGATTTTTTTTCCATTCCTGCAAGTTCTGCGGATATCTGATTCCTGATGTTCTGGACGAGGAACTCTCAATCGAAACTTCATGGACTTGAGATATTCCCACCCTATGCAGACGACAGACTTTTTCACCCTTGAGTTCACTCATCCAGTCGGCCACTTTACGACCATTCCACAGCCCGCCATCGGGGGGTGGCTGCTGTAAGACTTGCCACAATTGAGCTTGTTCTGCCATCATTCAGCAGAGGGTCACAATCGGTATTTTTGCAACGTTGATCTCCGAGGGATTCAGGTCCTAAATGATTGTAGCCCCAGACTAATTCATAAATCCAACCACGACTATAACCTGTCACTGCCATCACTTCTGCGGTGGTTTTTCCAATGGCTAACAGCCAAATAATCTGGTAATGATGAGCCTGGGTGGTTGTTTTAGCTTGACGGAAACGAGCTTGGAGCTTCGTCGGGACTCAGATGAGGTGCGATCGTAATTCGTTTTGGCACTCTTTATTTGATGGGGTGGTGTTCCTCCTGATTATATCATGGTTAATCGACCGGACATGATATCAACAATCAACAATCACTGACTGTGCAGCCGGACTCGCTCTAATTCATCTGCGTTAATCTGTATTAATCTGCCCTCATCTGCGGTTAAAAAAGAGAATGTATTAACCGCCCCGGACAATAGATTGACGCAGATTTACGCAGGTGAAAAGAATAGAGAGATGAATAATCTCCGATGCTAACAGATTTGATATAACTATACTGTCAAGTTTCCCCATCCGCGCAAAAACCAATACTGGCGAACAACTCCTCTCGTGGAGAGATCGAAATTTTAGACTCTTGTTCAAACTCCCAGATTCATCTGTGGAGTAAATCTAAAATCTAAAATCTAAAATCTAAAATCGGCGTTGCTGAGTTAGAGTATGAATAGGAGGAATAATTTATGCAATGCCCAGAATGTAAATCAACCCATATCCGTAAAAACGGCAAGAAAAAAGGAAAACAGAATCACATTTGTGTCCAATGCGGTCGTCAGTTCATCAATGAGTATGAGCCTCAACGAGGTTATAGCGAGGCCATCAAACGTGATTGCCTAAAAATGTATGTCAATGGCATGGGTTTACGGGCGATAGAACGAGTTAAGGGGGTTCATCATACTACAGTAATGAATTGGATTAAACAAGTCAGCAAACTGTTACCAGATGTTGATGACCCTGAAATCATTCCAGAAGTTGGGGAACTCGATGAATTACAAACTTATGTAAAAAAAAACAGACAGGATATGTCGAGCGACAGCGGTTGACCACTTTAAACCAGGAATTTTAGGATGGGTATTAGGGGATCGTAGCGCTAAGACATTTGAACCATCATGGGACAAAGTAAGTGCAGGGAAATGCTATTTTTATGTAACTGATGGGTGGTCTGTATATCCCATGTTTATTCCTGATGAGGATCAGATTATTAGCAAGACTTATATGACCCGAGTAGAAGGGGAAAATACCAGACTAAGACATTATGCAAGCCCGGCTACATCGTAAGACTCTTTGTTATTCTAAATGTGAGGAAATGCTCAAGCATTCTATTAAGTTATTAATACATTACTTGAAGTTTGACGATATTCCCATTCCTGGGGCATTCATACCTTGATTCAGCAACGCCCTAAAATCGACTGACGGCAAGCCCTACTCGGATGATTCCGGTAAATCTGCTTTCGGCCACAGCAGCCGCAAGCCCATCACCGCAAATCCGATCGCCGCAAGCCCCTTTACCAGCCTCTCCGGTAACACCTCTGCCGTGCCCAAGCCAATGCCCACGCCGATTAAACTCGCCAGCAGCAGCGCCGACGCCGTACCGAAAAATACAGCCCGCGGCGAGTTACAACTACTGCCGAGGGCGATCGCAGCTAATTGACTTTTGTCTCCCAATTCTGACAAAAACACTGTAATAAAACTGATTCCCAAAAGTTGCCAGTCCATATTTTTTTCAGTTCTTAGTTAGGTATTGTAGAAATCTAGGACTTACCGACAGGCAGACAATTAACCCAGCACTTCCCACAGTAGAACCGCCGAAATCGCCAGTAAAATCACTCCGGCTGCTCTCTCCAAAGTTTTCGGAGCAATCCGGCTAGCCAGCCACCTTCCCAGCAAAACTCCCAGCAAACTGGTTGCTATCAAAGCCGAACCCGCACCCGCAAACACGATCCAAGGATTTCGAGATTCAGCCGTCATCAGCAAAATCGCGAGCTGAGTTTTGTCTCCAATTTCAGCTAAAAAAATAGTTGCAAAAGTCGAAGCAAAAATTGCCCAGTGCTTTGGCTTCAGTGTCTTTTGTTCCTGACAAATATCGGGATTTACAGTCACTGAGAGTTCAGCGGGCTCCGGGTTTAAATCAGCACAAATCTCAGTAACCTCTTTTATTTGTAGTTGTACCTGTTGTGGCAAATCATAATTGAGGTTTACTGAGTCAGAAGCAGACAAGCTTGGCGGAACAGAATCAAGTTTCACGGGCAATGAGTGCTAAACGCTATTTATTTTTGACTTGTACTTTTGATTCTAACTTTCTCTGTGCCTACTTTTACCAAACCAGGGTCATCTTTTTTGCCGGAGATTTCAGCAACTGATGCCTGGAACCACTCACCGCACCCAACAAGGGATACAAGCCCCCAGATTTATCAGTCTAGTCAATCTAAAATCTAAAATCTAAAATTGGCTGACGCCTACAAGCCCCCCAGATTTATCAGTCTAGTCAATCTAAAATCTAAAATCTAAAATCTAAAATTGACGGACTGACTGCTTCATGTGCCGTAAGTTCGATCGCCCGCATCTCCCAAACCAGGTACAATAAAGCCCTGCTCGTTGACTGTTTCGTCGATCGTTGCCGTGTAAATCATCAAACTCGGGTACTCTGCACTCAGCCTCTTCAAAGCCGGAGGAGCAGCCACCACAGAAATAATCCGAATCCAGCTCGGGTCAATTCCCCGTGCAGTCAATTCCTGCATTGTCGCTACAATTGTCCCGCCAGTCGCCAGCATCGGCTCGCTAATTATCACCCGCGTTTGGGGGTTAAACTGCGCCGGCAATTTGTTCAAATAACAAGTCGGTTCCAGCGTCTCCTCATTCCTTGCCATGCCGAGGTGGTAAACCGAAGCCAGCGGCACAACCGTCTGAATTCCTTCGAGCAGTGCCAAACCAGCCCGCAAAATCGGTACCACAACTAACGGAGCTTCCGGGTTGATAAAAGTCGCCGGACATTCTGCCAAAGGCGTCTGCACTGTGGTTTCCACTGTCGGCAGCCATTCTCGAATCGCCTCGTAAGCCAGCCACCTGCCCAATTCTGTCATCGCAGAACGAAAAAGTACCGATGGGGTGGCGGCATCGCGGGCAACAGCCAGCCAGTGTTTAATTAACGGATGCGGAGGAACGTAAACGCGCAGTTGCAGGGACATTAGAAAATTGGGGAGATTGCTAGGTTTGAGGGATTTTATGCGGTGCGGTCGATCTTCTTCGAGCGCTTTCCTTCGGATCGCGAAAGCTAACGCCAACCGGCGATCGTCGATCGCTCTGTGCAACTTATCACATCCTTGAGGGTGCATACAAGCCAGAGAGTAAGAATCGACATCTTCAAGATTGCAGTGGCGGCTTCAAACCTCCGCTTCACAGCTCGCCTTCATCTAAGGACGACTCAACAGCAACCAAATAAACCTCAACTTGAGTTTTCTCTTTAGTCCTTTTCAAAGGACTTGAGCTTTTCGGCAGGGGTTTAAACCCCTGCCGGACTGCCCCAAGGCCGCGGGGCTGTCTCTTGGAAATCATCGTTTTGTAGGGTTAGTGCTAAGAGTGCCTACCCCCTCCCCGGACAAGGGAATCGGTGTTTCAAATATCGGGGCTGCCCCCCGTGGCTGCCCCTACAAGAGAATGAAACAGCCCTGCCCGGGGCCGGAGTATTGCGACCAGAAGCCGTCCCTTAGAACCCATTGGCCGATCGACCTCCATCAGCTTATTGATATATTTTTCTAATAGTATTGACATCAATTAGCAATAAGGCTATAGTGATTTTTAGTGTTCTCCTCTCAAAGGATCGGCAGACGGGGGCAGTCGGCAATGGTAGACTGTTCCCGCATTTTTTTTTGAAGCAGGGCAAACAGGGCATCGGGCAAACAGGGCATTATCCGTTGCCGAACTTCGACCTTCCTTCTATCTTTTACATCCAGTACATGGGTCGCTACCGAACTTCTTGCTTCGGGAGCGATCGACTGTAAAATCATAGAAATATTAAGATTTTTAACCGAATGTCAGCTCCTACCCAATCCCAGTTATTTTCTCCCAACTCCCGCCCAACAGAGCAAGAGTTTGATGTAATTGTCATCGGTTCCGGCATTGGCGGACTCGTGACGGCCACCCAGCTAGCCGCTAAGAAAGCCAAAGTTTTAGTGCTCGAAAGCTATACAATTCCGGGGGGGAGCGCTGGATATTTCGATCGAGAAGGCTACAGATTCGATGTCGGCGCCTCCATGATTTTTGGCTTCGGACAGCGCGGCACCACCAACCTCCTCACCCGCGCCCTCAAAGCAGTCAACGTCACCCTAGAAACTATTCCCGACCCCGTACAGCTTCACTATCACTTACCCGACGGCTTGGAACTGGAAGTGCCCCAGCCTTATGAGAAATACTTGCAAGAATTAACAGACAGGTTCCCTCACGAACGCGAAGGAATCCACAAATTTTACGGCGAATGCTGGAGTGTCTTCAACTGCCTCAACGGCATGGAATTGCTATCCCTAGAAGAACCCGGATATCTGGTTCGAGTCTTTTTTCAGAACCCTTTAGCCTGTTTGGGATTAGTAAAATATCTGCCTCAAAATACAGGCGACATTGCGCGCCGCTACATAAAAGACCCTACTTTGCTCAAATTTATCGACATGGAATGCTACTACTGGTCTGTAGTACCCGCAGACTTGACGCCAATGATTAACGCCGGAATGGTATTTTCCGACAGACATTACGGCGGCATCAATTATCCCAAAGGCGGAGTCGGCCAAATCGCCCAAAAATTAGTCGAAGGATTAGAAAAATGCGGCGGGAAAATTCAATACAAAGCTAAGGCGAAAAAAATTATTACAGAAAACGGTCGCGCTGTGGGAGTTGAGCTAGCAACCGGCGAAGTTTACCGGGCAAAGCGCATAGTTTCTAACGCCACGCGGTGGGATACTTTTGAGAAATTGCTGCCTGCTGAAGAGATGCCCGCGAGTGAAAAGAAATGGCAGCAGCGCTATCAAAAAGCCCCCAGTTTCTTGAGTCTGCATTTGGGAGTGGAAGCAAGCGCAATCCCTGCCGGGAGTGCCTGCCACCACATTTTGTTAGAAGATTGGGACAAAATGGAAGCGCCGGAGGGAACTGTTTTGGTGTCAGTTCCGACCGTGCTCGACCCCGATTTAGCTCCCGCCGGATATCACATCGTTCACGCTTTTACTTCTAGTTGGATGGAAGAGTGGGAAGGACTTTCGCAGCAAGAATACGAGGACAAAAAGGAAGAGGCCGCAGGGAGAATAATTGAAAGATTAGAAAAGATTTTTCCCGGTTTAGATGCCGGTTTGGATTATATGGAAGTTGGGACAGCGCGTTCTCACCGCCGCTTTTTGGGGCGCGAAGACGGAACTTACGGGCCGATTCCGCGACAGAAGCTAATGGGTTTGCTGGGAATGCCGTTTAATCGAACTTCTATGCCTGGTTTGTATTGTGTGGGTGACAGTACGTTTCCCGGACAGGGTTTAAATGCAGTGGCGTTTTCTGGGTTTGCTTGCGCGCACCGAATTGCGGTTGATTTGGGTTTTTAGCGGTAGTGGTAGGGTGCGTCAGATTGTTCGCTTGAAATACGAGAGAAAATGTGAGGCTGCGGGATACCCTACAAAAAGACTAAAAACCCGGTTTCTCCCCAGAAACCGGGTTTTTAACTCAAAATTGGTGTTTTCCATTCTTTTAACGAGTTTACTGGTCGTAGCTGCCACCGACGCCGATTTGGGTATTGTAGATTTTGGCATTAGTGATGGTCATATCTTCCATTGATGCGCCGGATACGTCAGCGGTGTTAATGATGGCTGCGGTCAGATTTACCCGATCGAGGTTTGCGTCATTTAAACTGGCATTAGTCAGAAAAACTGCTGTTAAGTTAGCACCCGTCAAGTTAGCACCCGTCAAGTCAGCGCCTTCGAGGTTGGCCTGAGATAGGTTTGCACCTCGTAAATTTGCTTCTCTCAAATCAGCACCAATTAAATGGGCTCCCGTTAAATCTGCTCCAGACAAGTTGCACTGAAAACATTGCCCGGTTGACAATAACTGTTTGACGTGAACGGGATTTTCAGCGCGAGCCGGGGCTGCCCACACTAGGGGGGCAATTAAAAAAGTAGCGGCTAATAGATGGCGTTTCATAATCGCTTTTCCTCACAGACTCTATCTTCAAGTTCTTGTCTTGATATCTACAATCGTAGCATAGTTATTTTCGCAACTTGCGATCTATTTCACACTGTTGCTGTGATATCGATTGCTCTCAACAACGCATACACTGTCTCGACCAGCTTGCAAAACTTAACACTGCCGAACTTAATACAGTGCCTTTTTGTAGTAACCTTTTCTAGGTTAGCTAGGATAGCCAACTGATGCGTCTTTCTGAAGAGGGAGATGATTCGCAATGCTACACATGATTTTACTAGGTACTTTTATCGCAAAAATTTCACAACAAATACATTATTTTTAATAAATGTGTCACGGGATAGAAAATTTAACTTAAAATAAAGATATGCTTCTAACTTTATAGGTAGAGGAAAAGCAGTCACTGGCTCGATCCCCAGCCTCAGCTCTGCTGCATTTTTAACAAAAAATTTTAACTAAGTCTCAGGAGCGCAGTAAAAATCTACCTAGTGCTTGGAAATCAGCACTTTTTTGGAATGTCGCAGAGTCCACGCGATCGCAAAACTCAATTAAATATGCTCAAAAACGATTCTTCCAAGTATCTGCCAACCTTAGCTCAAGTAATAGACCCCTACCCCTTGACAGTTGCGCCCGATACCCCACTAGCAGAAGTAATTACCCTGATGGGCCAATGGCGCGGAACTTGCTCTGTAAACGCAGAGATTCCACCAACCGATATCTATCAGCCACTAACAGAAATCGCAACTCCCCCCACCTCAAGCGCATTTAGAGACGCGACAGGTATCTGCGTCTTTGTCGTGGAAAAATCCCTAGAAAAATTATCCTCCCCCTCGGCTCCACATTCTCAATTGCAAGGAATCTTCACCGAAAGGGATCTTGTCGATTTGATTGCCTCGGGCAAAAACTTAAAAGGTGTCACTATCGCAGAAGTGATGAGGCAGCCTGCTGCAACTCTGACAAAATCCGAGACTCAAGACATTTTCAGCGCCCTAATTCTGCTGGGACAACGAAGAATTAAGCACTTGCCAATATTGGACGCTGAAGGTCAACTCTTAGGACTAATTACCCCGGAAAGCATTCGCCAAGCCATGCTCAAACCGGCAAATCTATTAAAAATGCGCCGCGTGAAAGAAGTAATGACCGCACAAGTTATTCAAGCACCTCGATCCGCGTCAGTTAGGAGTTTAGCCGAGTTGATGGCCCAGCACCGCGTTAGCTGCGTAGTAATTACCGAATCAACAGAATTATCGATGAATTTACCGTTTCCCATTCCAGTAGGTATAGTCACAGAACGGGATATTGTCGAATTTCAAGCTTTAGATATAGATTTGTCCCAAACGATCGCCCAAACTGTGATGAGTACCCCCTTATTTAGCCTCAAGCAAGAAGACTCGCTGTGGGTAGCTCATCAGGAAATGCACCAGCGTTTAGTCCGCAGGTTGGTAGTAACGGGGGAACGCGGAGAACTCTTGGGAATAGTTACTCAAACCAACATACTGCGCGTACTTGACCCGATGGAAATGTCCGGGGCGATCGATGTTCTGCACGATTCGGTGGCAGAAAGAACTAAGGCATTGGAAAATGCGATCGCATCCCTCAGCTTGACTAACGCCAGATTAGAAAGCGAAATTGCTACCCGCGTTAGGGCCGAGGCCAGACTCCACCTTTTAGAATCTGCTGTAGTGAACGCTAACGACGCAATCGTGATTATGGATGCCGGAGACAGCGATATTTCCGACCCCACCATCATCTATGCCAACGAAGCTTTTACCCAAATGACGGGCTACCTACCCGAAGAAATCATCGGGCAAACCCCCAGTTGCTTGCGCGGCCCAGAAAGCGACCCAACCCAAGTCGATAAAATTCGCCGTGCTTTCTGTCGCCGAGAACCCCTACGCCTAGAATTGATTAACTACCGCAAAGACGGTTCAACATATTGGGTGGAACTCAACAGCGTACCCGTTGCCGACACCTCTGGGAACGTTACCCACTGGGTGTCGGTGCAGCGAGATATTACCGATCGCAAGCGCATGGAACAAGCTTTTTTTGAAGAAAAAGAACTCGCTCAGGTAACACTACAATCGATCGGCGATGCCGTAATCACTACTGACGCCGACGGCTGCATTTCCACCCTCAATCCAGTTGCCGAAACACTTACGGGTTGGTCTACATTGGAAGCTAAAGGTTTACCCCTCGCCAGCGTGCTGAGAATAGTTGACGAAACTACCAGGCGGCCGCTCGAAAATATCGCCGAAATCGCTTTGTGCGAAGGTCGGATTGTTGACCAAGGACACAACAGCTTGCTGATTGCCCGCAACAACACCGAATTTGCGATCGACCACTGCCTCGCCCCCATCCACGCTAGCAGCGGCGAAATAGTCGGGGCCGTCGTTATATTCCGAGATGTCACGCAAGTGCGAACTCAAGCGCGGCAACTCACCTGGCAGGCAACTCATGACCCCCTGACGCAATTAGTCAACCGCCGGGAATTTGAGTACCAGCTAGAGCACGCCCTACACGGCGCTCAAGGTTACGGGCAAGAACACGTGATGCTTTACCTGGATCTCGATCGCTTCAAAATAGTTAACGACACCTGCGGTCATGCAGCAGGGGACGAACTGCTGCGCCAAGTCAGCCAGCTATTTAAAAGCCATATCCCCAAAAGCGATATTTTGGCGCGTCTCGGCGGCGATGAATTTGCCGTACTCCTGTATCACCGTCCCGTCGAAGCAGGATTGAATGTTGCTGAAACGCTGCTCTTAAGCATTCAGGGATTCCGCTTTGCGTGGCAGGACAAAACTTTTTCGATCGGCGTCAGTATCGGTTTGGTAGCAATTAATCCCAAAACAGCATCGACATCTGCGATTTTGAGCGCGGCCGATATGGCCTGCTACGCTGCTAAAAATAAAGGCCGCAACCGGGTACAGGTTTATCAAGCAGGCGATCGAGAATTAATCAAACAGCACGGCGAAACCGAGTGGGTGGTGCAAATTCATCAAGCTTTAGAAGAGAATCGCTTTTGCTTGTACTCTCAGCCGATCGTACCTTTGCTCAACTCTTCAACCACCGGCAGCCACTGCGAAATCCTGCTGCGCCTCCAGTTTGAAACTGGTGAGTTGGTGTCGCCGATGGCGTTTATTCCGGCGGCAGAACGCTACAACTTGATGCACGAGATCGACCGCTGGGTAATTCGCACTTTATTTAGCAATTTATCTAAAATTTTCACGGCTAATTTATTAGTCCAAAACCCCGATGTAGACAGCGATAAAATAGTTACCTTCCCTGCTTGCTCTCTTTTGTCCGATCTGCAATGTTCCGGCAAATATCCCAACCTTTATTCTATCAACCTTTCTGGGGACAGCCTCAACGAAGAAAAGTTTATCGAGTTTATTCAGGAACAGTTTTCCATTCATCAAATACCGCCGCAAATAATTTGTTTTGAAATTACCGAAACCGTGGCGATCGGCAATCTCAGCAGGGCAGCCAGCTTGATTTTGCAGCTCAAGGAACTAGGCTGCCAGTTTGCCTTGGACGACTTCGGCAGCGGGATGTCTTCCTTTGCTTACCTGAAAAGTTTGCCAGTTGATTATCTCAAAATAGACGGCAATTTTATTAAGCATATTGTCGATAATCCTATTGATATCGCTATGGTGGAAGCTATTACCAAAATCGCTCACGTCATGGGAATTAAAACTATTGCCGAGTATGTTGAAAATCAAACAATTATGGATAAACTAAATGAACTTGGGGTAGATTACGCTCAAGGTTATCATTTGGGCAAGCCTCAACCTTGTAACTTCACATCTCCTATTTTAGAGGAAGTTTTGGGGGAGTTTCCTGTTGATTATTTGGCTTTTAAGGCTAAGCTGGCTTGTTGAAGAAGGAAGTTCGGCAATCGATTGTCTAACGGATTTAATACCATTTTTTTAAAGATGTGATAGACTTGTGTAAAAAATAAAGGAGAGAATTACAATGTCTGGTCGTCCTCATATAAAGATTACCGAATCTGGAGAAAACTTACGAGAAATCCTCAAACAACAAAAAAAAATCCTAGCTTATAACAAAGTCCAAATGCTTTATTTATTTCAGTCAAAACAAGTAGAAACTGTGCGGGAAGTATCCGCAGTTTTAGGTAAAAGTGAGGCAACGATTCATCGCTGGCTCTCCCAATATAGAAAGGGCGGTCTGGAAAATTTGTTAAAAAATAGGCAGGTTTTCGGTCGCCCAAAAAAGTTCTCAGTTGAAATAGCAGCGACCTTGCAACAAGAGTTGAGAGATCCCGAAGGATTTAAGAGTTATAAAGAAGTTCATCTTTGGTTATGGTTGATTAAAGGAATAGCCAGTAGTTACCAGGCTGTATATTCTTTAATGAGAGGGGAATTAAAAAGTAAATTAAAAATTCCCAGACCTCGCAGTGTTTCTCAGAAATCTACGGCAATTAATGAATTTAAAAATAACTTGCATCAACAGATAAAAGCTATACTAGAGAAAGCTTTACCTCAAGTAAACAAATATAAAAAAGTCACTTATTGGTGTAGCGATGAAACTCGACTAGGACGACCTACTATTCGTCGGCGCAAGCTGACGCTTTCAGGCGTAAAGCCCATGGGGAAGCATCAATGGAAATTTGAGTGTTTTTGGCTGTATGGGGCAGTATCAATCCCTACTGGAAAGAGTTTTTTTTGGGAGTTTTCGCATTTAGACAAAGTTTGTTTTGAAGCATATTTACAACTTTTGTCAATACAATATCCTCATGAATTACACATTATTCAAGTTGATAACGCACCCGCTCATAAGTTGGACTCATCTGAATTACCAGACAATGTTATTTTACTATTTCAGCCTCCGGCTTGTCCCGAAGTAAATCCGACAGAAAGAGTGTGGGAATATCTGAAAGATTTTTTAGCTTGGTCGGTGTTTAGTAATCTTGACGAACTCCGCACAAAAGTCAAGGAAATTTTGGCATCTTTCACCGATCGTGTCATTGGTTTTCTTACCGGATGGTCGTGGATTTTACATTCTTTATCTCTATCACATCTTTAAAAAAATGGTATAACAAATGGATGTTGAGGGAAGAAGGACAAGGGAGATTTTAAGTTGCGATATCATACCAAATCCGGGTATCGTACCCCCTTGATGTTTAGTAAAAGTAGGGTGCGTCGCCACGAACAATTCTTGCTGCCCAGAAAGCGATCGAGCGACGCACCATATCATAGAATAAAGGGAATGAGTAATACCAATTTCCTAAAGTCCTGCTACAGATATGTCTTCTATCGATCTTCCATCACTCTTACGATAAAATAATAGAGAGAAGTGTCACAAACCGTTAACTGGCTTATGTTTGGGTGAAGAGAACCTGCATCGACAATAAACTTCGCGGACGATTACTGCCAATGGTACAGAAAACTATTTCCAGAAGTCAGAAGTTTTGAGGCGTTTAAATATCTCCATGTCGGGATGATTTCCGATATTAAACGTAAAACGTTACCAGCAATAGCCCGTGTAATCGGATTGAGCAACTAGCAAGGACTCTTACATTTTATAACGGAATCGCCTTGGAAAATAGAGCAACTAAAGCAAGCCAGATTGAGGCTAATACTACAAGTGTTGGCAGGCCGAGAAATTACGCTAATTATTGATGAGACAGGCGAGCGAAAAAAAGGAGAAACAACCGACTAGGTGAAACGGCAGTACATTGGAAATTTAGGAAAAATAGAGAATGGGATAGTGGCAGTCACAGCCTATGGTTTACAGGAAGGAATGACTTTTCCGTTAATATTTGAAGTCTATAAGCCGAAAGAAAGATTATGGGAAACAGACAAATATTTAAGCAAGCCAAAGCTCGCAGTGTCAATGATTAGATATTTACCAGAGATCGGCTTTAAGTTTAAATTAGTATTAGCGGATAGCATCTTGGCGTGAAAGCCACAGTACCTTCATCAATGTCCTGAATGAATTGCAACTAAATTATGCGGTAGCAATTCGGAGTAATCATCGGGTGTGGCTGCCTAAAGACCAGAGGGTGAGAAAGAATAGATGGCGGAAATTTGACAGAATATTTGCTTCTGGCAGTCAGCAAGTTCGATATATTCCAGAAATTATACAGCACTTCCAGATGTTATGAGGTACAGTAACAGCAATTAGTAAACCAGTTTTTGAGGTGTTTCGGATTAATT
>JAUBSN010000117.1:0-18015 GCA_036704825.1 Microcoleus sp. F8-C3
TCTTTCCTCCTGACTCTTTCCTCCTGACTCCTAGCTCCAATTTCAAGCGGAGGGCTGCTTTCATTGAGATGCTCCCTAAAAATTCTGCCTTCTACCTTCTGCCTTTAGAAGAAAGTCATCACAGTTAAGGTGACTAAGCAACTTAACTGAATCACTAAGCACAAAAGCCGAAATATTGGATTAATCCCAGCGATGTGAATAACTGAGTGTACAAGCCGAAACACGATGTACGCAACAATCAGCAAATCTACCGCTGTTCCAGATACGCCCCTCCAGGTAAGCAGGAAAACAACTCCCAGATATAAAGGCAGGTTTTCTACTAAATTTGACTGAACCCGAAAGAGTCGCCACAGCAAGCTTTCATCGTTTGGTGTCCCAAAATCTTTGACCGATCCACCCGCAGATAGATGCCGGATTCTAACTGCGAGGAGAAGGATAACCACAGCAATTGTCCACAAAATGAAAATTGCTAAACCCCATAAGGGAAAGGTCATGTTAATCGAATTCACAAACAAACCTCCTAAAACTTACTAATAGTTTAGGAAGCTCGCCCTCAAGAAATATAGAAAAAAGTTGCGGGATTTTTGGTAGATTATTGCGATCGCCCGGGCAGGAATTGTTTCGGTGTCATCCCCAGCAGGCGCTTGAAACATCGAGTCAAGTGACTTTGGTCGCAAAATCCTACCCGGAAAGCAATATCTGCGATACTAAGTTCGCTCTCTTGCAATAGGTACTTGGCTTTCTGGATGCGGCGCTGCAAGATATACTGGTGGGGTGTTAAGCCCATGCTTTGCTTGAACAGACGTAAAAAGTGATAAGGACTGATTTGGGCGATCGCAGCAAGTTCAATAAGCTTTACGTCTTCATGAAGATGTTCGTTGATATACTCGGTTATCTGTTGCAGCTTGGGTTTAGATAATCCATCCGTATAGCTAGAAAGCCGAGGTGGCGCGGTACAATAATTCCGCAACAGGTGAATGGCTAATGCGGTTTTGAGACTGTCAACCAGCAAATAACCGCCGATTTTGCCAAATTCTAATTCTTGCCTCAAGGCGCCGAATATCCCTTGAATCAGGATATCTTGCTCTGTCATGTAATGAGGGATCAGTTCAATGCGATCGGGATTTACCAAATCTTGAGCGACTTGTTCCAAAAGTGCAGGGGCGATCGCCAAAATGGTAAACTGAGCTAAAGTATTCCAATTGCAGCGCTGGGAAATACCCGCCGGAATCACCGCAATGTCTCCCTGATTCCGCGCTTCTGTTTTCAGCTTACCATCCAACCATCGTTCTCCCGATCGCTCTCCCGACACCTCAAAAGCAGGGCAATAAGCAATAACGTGCCATGTACCTTGATGCTCGGGCGTGTCAAACTGCGGCTGTTGATGGTGTTCAAAATAGATATTATCCCATCCTGAACTTTTCATGACAGCGGGCTGAGGTAGCATAAAATCTGTTGCTTTCTCTTGGCTGAAATCGAGCAGCTTTACCTCTGGCTCTAGTCTTCTCATGTTGCTCTTAAATAGATTGAGAATTCTGTGATTTTGTAGGGTGCGTCGCTGTCAGATATTCGAGGAAATTTGTAGATTGACGAGTGGCGGCGCACCTTAGCATAGCGGTTTTCTTTCTTAACTGTTCGGCCCCATCATACAAAACACGTTCAGCTTGTTCCCATCAAGATCCCGAAAATATCCGGCATAAAACCCCGGCAACACGCCTCTTGGCCCCGCAGCACCTTCATCCTTAGCCCCAAGTGCGATCGCTTTGTTATAAACTAAGTTGACTTTTTCTGGACTGTCAACTTGAAGAGCGATCATTACTCCATTGCCAACAGTTGCTCTGTTACCATCAAATGGTTTTGTAATAGCAAGTGCTGGTCGATCGGGAGAAACGCTCCATGCGATAAATCCGTCGAATTCCATGAATCGTCGAGCGCCAATTTCAGCAAGCAAAGCATCATAAAACTTGGCTGCACTTTCAATATCGTTGGTACCCAATGTAACGTATCCGATCATATTTTTTGTCTTCTAACTGATGTGAAAATTAAAAAAATGTTTGAGCAAATAACAACTGAGTTAAACCGATCCTTAGAAAACCAAAGCTAGAGCTCAAACATCATTTTACATCATAACTCAAACTATCTCGGTTTCGTCCGCTCCAATGATTTATTGCCGATCGCTAATACATTCGGGAGTGTCTCTACTTGGACTGTTGACGATCGCACTTACCGCCTTTGCTTTCATAGCTTCGGAAGCATAGGGCTTTAACAAGGGCAAAACTTCCTGAGCATTTTTGACAGCAGGATCTAGCCACTGTTCCCAATCGCTGTCGGGGATAATCACCGGCATTCGATCGTGCACGGGCTGCACTGTTTCGTTAGCAGCGGTAGTAATTATACTGCAAGATACAATCTTTTCTCCTTCTGGAGATTCCCAATTTTCCCACAAACCGGCAAAAGCAAAAGGTTCGCCGTCTGCCTTTTGAAAATAGTAAGGCTGTTTGTTCTTTCCCTGCTGCTGCCATTCGTAGAAGCCGTCAGCGACTATCAAACACCGCCTGTGCTTGATGGCGCTGCGAAAAGCAGGTTTTTCGGCTACTGTTTCCGATCGCGCGTTAATCATGCGACTGCCTATTTTCATGTCTTTTGACCAACTGGGAATCAGACCCCAGCGCATAAATTGAAACTGTCGCTGCATTTTTTTTTGTTCAACTGTTACTGTGGCAACTGATTGAGTTGGGGCGATATTGTATCGCGGTTTGATGTCGGGAACTGCCGACAGTTTGAAGAATTCGGCGATGATTTGACCTGAAGCAGTTAAAGTGTATCGTCCGCACATAATTTATAGTTGGTATTAATGCAGTTTTCTGGGCAGTTCGGCAGTCCGGCATTCGTGGGGCAATCCGGCAGTCCGGCAGGGGTTTAAACCCCTGCCTCAGAGCTGCGAGTCGGTTAAAACCGACTGCAAATACGAGCTCAATATCTATCTATTTTAGTCCTCTTTTAGAGCGTTTCACGGAGGCCCAGCACCCGTTATGGATCAAAGAAACTCTTTCTCCCCCTCTCCCCCTCTCCCCCTCTCCCCCTCTCCCCTTCTCTCCTGCGAGTTTCTGAGGAGGACTTTAGCTATGAGACAGGGGTTTTTAACCGCTGTCGGATTGTCTGACTAAACCGGGCGGGCGGGACACCCCACAAGAAAATTCATTCTTTGTGGAACAGACATCTTGCCTGTTCTTCTTGCGATGTACCGTTGGGTGGGGGCGGGTTTATGAGATTATTGGTGTTAGGCAAAGATGGTTTGTAAAACCCGCCCCTACGAGACATTGCTAAATTGTGGAACATTCGCAGACAACCATTCGGCGCGCAACTTTTCAATCGCTAATTCTTTGAATTTAGCTTCTACTTCAATCCAAGGAGCCTGATAATAGCAATTAGGCATTTCTGTAATTAAATCGCTGTGGCGCGGATCGGCAAAAAAATCTTTTCCATTCGATATGTGTACTAATTGCCATTCAGGAACAGACCAAGTTGTGCGGGCTGCTGCTAACATTTCGGCAACGCTGGGGTCGTCGTAAGTTTCTAAATGTTCGTGAATGACGTGGTGGTGGGCGTCAAAAACCATTGGTACGCCGGTATCGAGACAAACTTCTAAAATTTCGGAGGAACTGTAAGCGTATTCGTCATTTTCAAAGGTTAAGCGCGATCGAATCGATTCTGGTAAATCGCGGATGACTGATTTGAGATGCAAACTGCGATCGCCCTTACCGCCGTGAACGTTCATCAGTGCCTGGGGCGATCGGGGCTGTCCCAACATATCTAAAATTAAAGCATGAGCCGCGAGAATTTTAATGCTGTTTTCCACCACAGAAAGCTTGTCGGAACTGAGGACGACAAATTGATCCGGGTGGAGTACCAAGCGGATGCCCAAAGACAAAGCGCGATCGCCCGTCTTCCGCAATTCCTCAGTCATGGAATGCAGCACTGCTTCCCCCAAATCTGTATCTGCAAAAGGAAACAGTGCAGAAGTCATGCGGTAGAGCTTAATCTGATTAGCCGAACAGAAGTCGATCGCTTTGTCAAGCCGTTTTAAGTTGTCTGCATAAAGCTCGCGCAATACTTTTTCTTGTTCCGTTTCTGTAAGTTGCAACAGTCGCTTCCGCGTGACAGTACGAAAGCGAACTGCATCGGATGTTGTAATGCAGACTAACCCCAATTCCGGCAATTTGTCTTTTTGAAATAGTTGGTTAATCCCGCTCATTTATCAATAATTCCTAACTTTAATTTTAGGTTAAATAGGTTATATGTAGGGTGCGCAATGCGCACCGGTGCGCATTGCGCACCCTACTGCCACAATAGTCCGCCAGAGATTTAACGCCCTGGCGGACTCTGGAAGTGCAAGATGTAATTAGTACAAACCTGATTTTTATCAAACATCTAATCAACCGCGTCGCAGATAGCATATCGATGCCTATTTAATCGATATAACTATTGCTGTTCTTCGCCAGACTCTGCCTCTTCGCCTGGTCGGGCGGTGGCAACAGAATTTTCCATTGCTTCGTTATGGAACGGATAACCGGATGTTTCTTGATTTAGCGGGTCAGCGGGTTGGTCGTCAGGGGATGTTATTTGACCGTTAGTGTTGGTATTTGGTTTTGTGGAAGAGCCTTTATGGCTGGCGTGACCGCTGCTCATCTTTTTTTCCTCCATTAGGTTTATGGAACAATTTCTAGCTTAGACTTAGCTGCTGCGGGCGATCGCCTATCTTAAGTCAGAGATGTTGCTTAATAGTTGAGGATGCTATAGTTTTTCTCGGCAAGAGTGCGGTAGATTGGAAAACCGCAGATTAAGGCAGATAAACACAGATTAACGCAGATAGTTTCAATATCTCTCTGCGAATGGCAATCCGATCTGGAATTGGTCGCCTGTGTACCTCACGAAAATTGAGAAAGGCTATATATCATGATTTCCCCCTTTTCTCCTTAATAATCAACTCCGCAAACGGCCCGATCGCAGAATGCTAATAATCAACCAAAAACCCAAAAAACTCGCCGCCCCAAACAAACCAGTGCTCAGAAAAGATAGCTGAGAAGTTTGCGCGTTGGAAGAAATAATTGCCGCCCCCACAATCAGCGAACCCACAACAATACTAAAAGAAAGTCGGTTCGCAGAATCCCCCAGAGTGCGGCGCAGCGGGTCGAGTTCTTTTAGTGTCAAGTTCCACTTCAAAGTTTCCGAAGTAACCCGGTCTAAAAGCACTTCCACCTGTCGCGGAGATTGCAAAGACAAGCTTTTCAGATCCAGGGCTGTTCTCAAAAAAGCTTGCACCGGGTCATCTCCTAATAACTGACGCCGAAACATATCGGTCATCAGCGGTTTTACCTGCTCTACAATATTAAACCGGGGATTAAAAGAGCGGGCCAGTCCTTCCAAATTAGCTAGAGTTTTTGCATACAAACCGAGATTGCTGGGCAGTCGAATTTTATTTTTGCGGGTGATTTCCAGCACCTCATAAAAAATTTCCGACAAGTTTATTTGCGACAAGCTGACATTGTAATACTTTCGCAGCATTCTAGCCAAATCGTTCTCTAGAACAGCTAAACTTTTCGGCTGAGCAAATTCTGCCATTTCCAATGTTAATTGAGTGCAGCGCTGAGCGTCTAAATCGACAATTGCCAGCAACATTTCGGTCAAGTTTTGCTGAGTGCGCGGGTCTAATCTGCCGACCATGCCGCAGTCCAGCAAAGCTATCCGGCCGTCTGTTAAATAAAATAAATTACCGGGATGCGGGTCTGCGTGAAAGAATCCGTCGATGTACAACTGCTGGAAGAAAACGCGGCAAAGCAGCGTTGTAATTTCTTCGCGTTCGGCATTTACATCTCCTTTGTGGCGAATTCCTTGCAAGTCGCCTAACAAAATCGGGACTCCGTTCAGCCATTCCATAACTAAAAGTTTTTTTGTAGTTAACTCCCAGTTAATTTCTGGTAAGACAACTTGTGTGGGGTCAAACCAGCCACTTTTAGATAAATTGCGGCGCAGTTCGTCTGTGTAGTTGGCTTCTTGAATGAAGTCTAGTTCTGCACGCAGGGCGATCGCAAATTCTTCAGCTAGGGCGACAATATCGTATTGTTGACCGAAGTCTGTGAGCATGACAAGTTCTGCCAAACCTCGGAGCACGGCGATGTCTTGTTCTATGACAATATCAATACCGGGGCGCTGAACTTTGAGGGCGACTTCGCGGCCGTCTTTTAAAGTAGCTTTGTGGGTTTGGGCTATGGAACCTGCGGCGATGGCTTCGGTGTTAAATTTAGCGAACGTATTTTCGAGAGATTGTGTGAGTTCCTGGCGGACGATTGCTTCTACTTGCGACCACGGTACGGGCGGCACTTCCGCTTGTAGCGTGGAGAGGATTTCGATGTAGGTGGCCGGTAAAAGGTCGGGACGGGTGCTCAGCAATTGACCCAATTTGACAAAAACTGGGCCTAATTCGACGAGGATGTTGCGGAGAACTGCTGGAGTTGGGAGACTGGGCGCGTCGGTTTTGCGGCCGGTTAGGAGGCTTTTCATGTAGTCCCAACCGTTGCGGAAGACGACCTCTAGAATTTCTCCTTTGCGAGAAGTGTTTTGAACTAGGCTGAACAAGGGGCCTCCGGGTCGATCGGGTTTAAGGGCTATACAACTACTAGGATAGCGCTGTTGACCGGGCTGACCAGTGTCTTGGGGAATAACTTGGGCGAAAGAGTGCGATTCGCTACGGGATAGCTTCGCTTCACGAATTTTGGAATGTGGGGGCGGTTTTTGGCTTTGGCATTACTCCTCATCGTAATCTACACGGGAATTACGCACGCACGCTGCATATTCTGTGCCGAAAAAGAGCGATCGCGTTTTTTCTCCGACAAGCGCGATCGTCCGTACAATGAAAAATTTAACTGATTAAAAAATTAAGTTTCCATGATTTCAGTTCGGATTCTGTTTGCTGTGCTTTTTCAATTTGTTTATACTTTTATGCTTTTTTTGTATCATCTACCAGCCGCTTTTTTTAAATTATAATAATAATAATAATTTTTTCCAAATTATCAATCATTGCCATTAGTTGTTGGGTGGCATACCAGCTATCCACGTCAGACTTTGTGGAGCGATCGCTGCCAATTTCAGATGAGATGTTCATCCAAATAGCCAACTGATTTAGCTTGTAGCCGCGCTGTCTTCGCTCTCTTTCGCCAAGACAGTGCAACCACAAACCTTAGTTAAATCGGTCAGCCCTTGTAAAAATCCTGACGACATAGAATCTGTGTTTGTCTTTAAGCGATCGCTAATGCTGCCAACTAATCCTCTACCCAATTGAGTAACCCAAGAGAAGTAACAGCTCCAAAAAAGTGAGCCCCAATCAGATTGACGTTTGCCATATTCACAAAAATATCTAGGGAACGAATTACATTTTCTGGCGCATAAGCTGCCATCGCTTGCGGTTGACTGAGAGTTTTCGCTAGGACTACAGCAACAGTTTCTTCAGAAGCGACAAACGCGATTAATACCCCCACCAAACTAGAAATTAATCCAATCCGTAAGGTGTGAGTAATATGCTCTTTGCTGGGATATACCTGGGAATTTTCGGCGTGTAAAAGTCTGCCTAAAAGCCGATAGCGAAAATCCCAAAATATTCTAAAGCACAGCAATAAAAGACCAACAATCGCTAAAAATACCCCGAAATCAATACCTGCATTATTGATTTGTTCGCTCATGTTGCGACCCAACATAGCAAATACTAAAACAATGCCGGAAACACCACCCAAAAATAACTGTATCCAGAAGCTAACTCGACTGAACAAGCGAAAAGTTGCGACAAATTCGGTGTTCGTCAGCGGTTGCGACAAGGATTCTGGTTGATTTACTTGATTCATTATATACACCTTATTGCTGAATTGACAGTCAAAACAAACGAGGCAAGAAAGAGATTCTGCTTGTCTTCCTGGCGCAAGCGACCACATTGTGGTTAGCTATTAGATTTCTCCTGAAAACTCAGTTCAGCAGAGGCAGGATGTCTGATGTTTGAGAACTGATTTGAGCAATTTCCCGTAAATAATAGGTTGAACTCAACACAGCCAGTGCGGTTGTGGTTGATGCCATTTTCCTAATATCCTCCAGGTTCTGAACCATCAACTTGCGACAATGGCAATTTAGAATCTTAAAAATAGACGTAGGTAAAAGGTCTATTGTCCCTGTTCAACATCTAAAAATGTTGCTCGTATCTCCATTTAATCTAACTAGCTAAACTTTGCCATCTGTCTAATGCCATAAAAAAAATATCCACCTGATGGAAGATGAATGAGGAAAAAATTATGATATTGCTTTGAGTTAAGTGCGATCGCTCGGAGGATGGGCGATAGATGCTTGATTCCCAACTGCCGCACGGGGGCGCATCCATGCTTACAACGTCTTGAAGGCAATTTTATCACAGCTATCATTATGAAAAATCAGGTATCTTTGCTTTCCGCTTACACCTTAGCTCTCTTGACAGCATTCGGATTTTTCTTTGGTTGATTGGGATTATTTTTAGCGCTGCCAGTTCTAATTGTTATTCAACTTTGGTTAAAGAAGTTTTAATCAAAGATATACTAGATTGCTGGCAGACGGGTGCATCAGTGAAGGTATCTTCGATTATCCCATAAAGCTATATTTGTCAAGCCCCAAAAAGGTGAAACTTATCAATTAATCAACCGTTGACACTCCCGCTCAAGACAGATAAGTTTTTTTTAAAAACAAGCTAATCTTTAAGTAATAAATAATAACATAAATTATTTGTTTAAGAACTCTGTTAACAGGAAAGGAATGCACCATTGCTTGTGGCAGCAGTCGTTAACAACTAAATTGTCAAAAAATATGAAACAGCGCAACTCACCCACCGACAGCATTGAACGGTCAATTCGACGGACCGCTTCTCATCCCTGGTTTGAGCGACTGGCAAGATTGGGATATGCTTCCAAAGGCTTAGTTTACTTTATTGTCGGTTTTCTAGCAGCACAAGCAGTCTTTAGTACGGGCGGCGGCAGAACAACCGATACTAGCGGTGCATTATCAGAAATTGTTAACCAACCGTTCGGTAAATTTCTGCTATTTCTTGTAACGATTGGCATTATTGGTTATTTCCTTTGGCGTATGGTTCAGACAATTCTCGACCCAGAACACCAAGGACAACAAATGGATGCCAAGCGAATTGCCCAACGCATTGGCTACGCCTTCAGTGCTTTAGCTTACGCAGGTTTGGCTTTAACGGCTGTAAAACTGATAATGGGTTCGGGCGGTGGTAAAAAGGATACAACCGAAGATTTGACAGCCCAACTTTTAGCGCAACCATTTGGACAATGGCTGGTAGGATTGGTGGGCTCAATTGTTATTGGTGTAGGTTTTTCTTATTTCTACCAAGCATATAAAGCAAAATTTCGCCGCCATTTCAAGCTAGATGAAATGAGCCAAAAAGAGCTAACTTGGGCGACACGGTTGGGTCGATTTGGAATTGCTGCCCGCGGGATTGTTTTCGTGATAATCGGTCTTTTCTTTATTCAAGCAGCAAGGCTATCAGATGCCAGTCAAGCCAAGGGATTGGGCGAGGTGTTGGCAATTCTGGCACAACAGCCTTTTAGTCCAGTGATTTTGGGTCTAGTACCTTTGGGTTTAATTGCCTATGGCATCTACTCGGTAATTGAAGCTCGCTATCGGAAAATTTTGCGATCGTAAGCTTGCCAATTATACAGAGAGTTATGAATTTTGAGTACAACAATTTTTGTGAATTACAGTCCTGGACGCAGGCACACTATAGTGTGCCGAAAAAGGTGATGGCGTTGAACCCTCGCGCGCGCGCGCGTTTTTTCTGCAACAAGCACAGGTTTCATGCAGTCCCAACCGTTCACCGCGCTCAAGGCCCCGCCAGAGGGCATCAAAGGCTTTCTGGTTTAATTCGGTCATCGCCCCTAGGAATCGGTCAAGGTGAGCGTCTACGTTCGATGTTGAGCCTTCCCCTCACCCTGTCTCGTTCTTCCTATTCTCTCTCCTATTTCCCAACAACTCTATAAATTGAAGTGATTGATTTGATAAAAAAGAACATTTGCTCTTATGAGTGGAGCTTGACTAAAGTAAAGGCATCAAAGAAAAACGCCAGCGAACATTAACCAGTCAGCTTCAACTAGACATTCACCTGTGAGGTTTGCGATGAAATCCACTCTATCCAACAGGGTTAACGCAAAAATGAAAACCGCCAGCCATCAAAGGCTTTTACAGCTTACGCCTCAAAAACCAGAGGAAAAAGCCTTAACTCGCGGACAGCATTTAGCAGATACCCTAGCAGAGAAAGTGGGTTCGCGGCCCTTTTCGATTGGACAGACAGTAATCCTCGCCGGGTGGGTGGGCGCGAACCTGACACCGGGCATTCCTCACTGGGATCGGCAGCCCTTCATCCTGCTCAACTTAGTATTCTCCTTTGCCTCTGCTTACACTGCACTGATTGTGTTAATGAGTCAAAATCGCCCGAAAAATTTTAGGCAAACTAGGGTTCAAGTTTCCTCCTGTTTGCTGAAGTTGGAAAATAATTTCTAACTATAACTGGAGGGGTTTTCTAGGAACAAACTCTGATTTATTACATAAAGGACAACAAAAATGAGCAAGTTTTTCAAAGTAATTCTCGCGGCTTTAGTGCTTTTCGTAAACTTAGCTGTAGCTCAGCCTTCTTGGGCGGGCAAGGATTTCACAAAGGGGGCTGACTATGCGGAAGTTACACAGGAATTGAATCAACTTTTGTCAGCTCAGAGCGATCCTTCGACTGCAGGTTATACGCCTGAACAGTACCAACAGCGGTTGGCCGAATTGCAAATGCAGAAGTACGTGATGGAAACTGCTAAAAAGCGGGCTCAGTGTCGCAATGCAACCGGGCAAACGCTGGCAGTTTATGCTAATAAGCCGAAAAAATCTCCCACGCAACTTTATTTCCTGGCAGCGGGTGAGATTACAGATGATGATTGGGATTGCGATGGTATTTACGTGCCAGCAGGGACTCAAGCTACTTTAGGCCCGGCGAGTCAGCCAGTTTCTTTGGCTGAACCGGTTGCTATTAAGGTTGTAGATGGTACGCAGCTAATTGCTACAACGAATGCAGCAACGGGTGGTATTCAATTGAATGTTACCCCTGCTAAAGTTTTTAAAGCGGGTGAGACAACTTGGACCCTGCCCTCGTTTTCTCAGGCCCAGATTAATGCACAAGTCCCTACGCCGGAACTGATTGATTAATGCTTTTTTAGGAACGGTTAATAGTTGGGGACTGGGGAAAAAATAAAGTCCCAGTCAGAATAGAGGAGAGGTAATGCCACGATTGGCGATTGTCTCTCCTTTTTAGATCGCAAAAAAGCCAGAAGATGCTGAGTGATGCAATGATTCGCGAGATTCCTCGATGCAGCCCAAAATTTAACGGGAAGTCGCCAACGAGTAGTGTGCCGAAAAAAGGTGATGGCGTTGGGTTCTCGCCCGCGATCGCGTTTTTTCTGCGACAAGCACAGGTTTCATGTAGTCCCAACCGTTGCGGAAGACGACCTCTAGAATTTGTCCTTTGCCAGAAGTGTTTTGAACTAGGCTAAACAAGGGGCCTCCGGGTCGATCGGGTTTAATGGCAATATAACTCTAGGATAGCGCTGTTGACCGGGCTGACCAGTGTCTTGGGGAATAACTTGGGGGTGAAGGGTGCGATTCCCCGCAGCGTATTTTAAAGATTTCGTATTTTTGGTCAGACAACCTTTCTCAAGACAGATGTCGAGCTGTACAATACCCAAAAGGGTAAAAAAGAAAGGTAGCAAAAATGAGTTGGAGCTGCGACGGCGTACCCAAATATAATCCAGATCAACATAACGGTACTGGCCCCCATGCACCCTATGAGAACAATGGGGATGTATGTATGATGTGCTGTTTGCCGAAAGAGGCTATTGTTCGTCCAGATCCACCACCACCACCGATACCCATCAAACAAATTCTGATGGCTGTAACAGCAGTATTAGTCGTCGGTGGTGGCGGATTTGGTTTGTACAAAGCATTTTCAGGTGGCAAAACGACAGGTTCTTCTGTGACAACGGGTCAAGTCACATCGACTACTACCACAACTGCTGCTTTATCGGGGGAATTCCTCAGTTCTACAGCAGTCAGCGCCCCGCTGATTAGTCAAGGGGAAAAAATTCTGTTAACAGGCGGCAAAGCTGATGCTGAGAAACAAGCTGGGGCTGCTGCATTTGTAGGCAAGAATTGGGACGATGCGATCGCCAAATATGAAGCAGCTACCAAAACCGACCCCAACGACCCAGAAACTAAAATTTACCTCAACAATGCGACGGCTCAAAAAACAGGAAATCCCCTGACAATCGCCGTCGTAGTTCCCATTGGTGCCAGCGCTGATGCAGCTAAAGAAGTGCTCAGAGGGGCAGCTTTATATCAAGATCAATACAACAAAAGTCCAACTGTTCCCGGTCGCTTATTAGAAATTGTAATTGTTAATGACGAAGTTGGCAAAACTGTGTCGATCGCTCAGGACTTGGTTAATTCTCCCAGTGTATTGGGAGTTTTGGGGCACGGGATTGACAGCAGTTCTCAAGATGCTATCAAAAGCTATGAAACAGCAGGATTAGCGGCAATTTCGCCGATTAGTTCCAGCGTGTCTATCGACCCTTCCAACAAAGCCACATTGAAACTGACAAAGTTGCTGGAAAAAACCGATGAAATGCTGAAAACTTACCTCCAAAAACTTGGGGAAACAGTCGCGAATTATGCTAATAAAAATCACTCACCAGCCGCGATCGCAATTTTCTACAATTCCGACAGCGTTTACAGCAAGCAACTCAAGGAACTATTAGTTGTAGAAGTCCCAAAAGCTAGCGGCAAAATTGTCAAAGAAGTTGACATCAAAGCTGGTGCTACTTTTGATGCCAAATCTGCTGTCGCTGAGGCTAGCGAGGCGGGAGCAAATGTGGTATTTATGGCGGTGAGCAAAGACCAAGTAGAACAGGCGATCGCGATCGCTCAAGCTAACAAAGATACAGTACCACCTTTAGCATTAATGGGAGGCAGCGAACTTTACAATCCTACTACTTTAATCAAAGGAGGAGATGCCATTAAAGATTTAGTGCTAGCAGTTCCTTGGAGGTGGGAAAAAGACGATCCTTTTTCCAAACAAGCCTCCGAAATTTGGCAAGGGCGAGTCAGTTGGCGCACTGCAACTGCTTTCGATGCCACCCAAGCTTTAACAGCAGCCGTCAGCAGTAATCCGACTCGCGAGGGAACAGTCAAGTTCCTCACAGCAGGCACTTTGATATCGGGAACAGCTAAGGAATTTGACCTGTTGAAGGAAGTACCGTTAGTGAAAGCTGTCGAAGGTAAAGATGGCCCTCCAGGGTCAAAATATCAGTTCGATGCTGTTAAATAGTTTGCCAATTAAGTTAAAACTACTAAAGGTCGATCGGTGATTAGAACTCAACGCCCGCTGTGGCAACATCCTTTATTTCAGAGACCGTTAATTGTGCTGTGCTTCTGTTTAATTGCCTCAGCACTGTTTGGTATATTCGGGTTGGGTAGACCAAATATTGCAGTTGCGATCGCCCTCGATTTAAGCAGCAGCACCTACCAGCCCCAAGCCTTCAACGCTCCGGGCACAATTATGCAGCAAGAAGTGGCAGCAGTCAAAGCCTATCTAGAAATGAATTCTAAATTAAGCACCAACCCAAATACACTTCAAGTTTTTGGCATTGGCGGTGGAAAAGCTCCAGCCTTAACCAGTAACTTTAGTTCAGATACCAAAAAGGTAGAAGCAGAATTAGTCAGAGCTCTGCAAGACCCCAACCTGCCTAAATCTATCCAACCAGAACCTCCCCAAGACAGCCTTGACGTTCCGATCCGGCAGGCATTAAACGCGTTTAAAACCGTGCCAAGTAGCTGTCGCGAAATTGTGATTGTCAGCGATGCCGGGATTGAACTTTCCCCGCAAAGTGTCAGCGAAGCGGCTGCTCAAAAAGTGAAGATAAATGGCATTACCTTCGGAGGTAAAAGTTTCGAGCCACTCAAACAAGCTACTGTAGAAACAGGAGGAATTTATATTTCCGGTGCCGATGTTAATCTCAATACTTCATTTACCGAAAAAATATTTCCCAAGCTCAATAGTAACATCAAATGGGTAATTTTTTGGTTGGGTGCTGCTTGGATTGCCTTCATGTGGACGCTGACTATGCCGCTCGATCGGTGGTTATTTCAAGGCATAATGAATATGGACATGACTTTAGCAGGTCAGGCGGCGTTAGGCAATGCGTTTTTCTGGACTGCTTGCACTCCTAGCATTATTTGGAAATTAGTTGGCTTGCCAATTTTTGGTGACGGTTGTTAACTTTAGTCCGGCAGTCCGACATTAGTCCGGCATTAGTCCGGCATTAGTCCGGCAGGGACTTAAGTCCCTGGCGGACTAGAGGCTTAAGTTGATACCAAGGTTAAATTAAAAACAAAAAGGAGGAGTCTTATGGCTGCTGTTGATGAAAAAAGTATGGTTCCTACTGTTTTAATCGGAGTAGGAGGAACGGGTAATGAAGTATTGGCAAGAGTACGGCGTTTGGTTGAGGAAACTTACGGAAGTTTAAAGAATTTTCCGATTATCAGTTTTCTGGTCATTGATACAGATAAAGAATACAAACTAAACAATCCTGGTGCGGGTGGAACTCCGTTTAAGGACAACGAGAAATACTTTGCTAAAGTCAGCGGTAATGAAGTTGAAAATATTATGTCAAACATGGACAACTTCCCGTGGATCGCAGATTGGTTTCCTAATGAATTAGAACGAAATATGACGGCTTTGGAAGCGGGCGCCGGACAGATTCGTGCCTGCGGCCGGTTTGCTTTTTTTCACAACTATCACAGGATTAAGCAAGCATTTAACTCGGCGTGCGATCGCGTAAAAGGTCACGACAATTGGATGTTGGACAAATACAACGTCAAAGTAAACGGTAATGCCGTCAACGTCTTTATCACCGGCTCGATTTCTGGTGGCACCGGCAGCGGAATGCTCATCGACATCGGTTATGCTGTCCGCAAGTGGCTGCAAGGACAAGCCAGTGCGACTACTACAGCCATTGTACCGATGCCTAATGCTTTTGCTGGTATCAATGTGGGCGATCGCGTGGTAGCTAACGGCTACGCAGCCTTGATGGAATTGAGCTATTTCTCGGACTACCGCACAGAATATGCAGTGCAGTACGGTGCCGGTTTGGCACATGAGATCCGCGATAAAAGACCAGCCTTTGACTTCACTTATTTAGTCGGAATTAAAAACGGTGAAACTGAATTTCCCCTCGACCAAATTCGGGAAATGATCGGTCAGAATATCTTTCTCGACTTGACCTCGGATTTTGCTCCCCACAAGCGATCGATCCGAGATAACATTAAAGGTTCTTGGGCCCAAGCAGACCCTGGTGGTCGCGGCTATTCCAAACAATTTATGAGTTTTGGGCTGTCAGCAATTGAAATTCCGATCGCCCAAATTCGCACATCTTTATCCAATCGGCTAGCTGCGGATTTTGTGAGTTGGTGGATGAACGAATCTGTGGTATTAGTTCCCAATCTTTTGGAAGTGGTACAAAGTGACCTCAAACGGATTCGGCTGACAGAAATGGAAATGTTGACTGACTTGAGTGCTGCGGGCGATAAGTCTTATTTAGCAGAACTTTCCGGCTGGGTAAACAGCATCCGCAACGAAATTAATGCAGATAATAAACTGCAATCCACTCAACAAGGATTGTTGGGTATTTTTGGTTCAGAAAAGGGTAAAATCCTGCAATTTGTCAATTATTTACAAAAGAAAGTCGAGGAATATCGCGGCGATCACCTGCGCGAAATGAGCCCAGACGAGCGGCTGCACGGCGATTACTTGCAAAAAATGTACGATAACCGCAACCGCATTATCAAAGAAGGACGCAAAAACCTAGAAGCCGAGTTTTACACGATTCTGGAAGACCGCAACAAAGGGCCGAAATTTGCTGATGCTTTTATCGCAACAGTCCGACAAATCTTTGAGAATGCTGTTGAGAAGTTTCGCCGGGAAGGAGAAAAGATTTGGGAACCAAATGAGGCTCGTTTCCAGCAACAATACCAAAAAGGTTTGGAAGATATTGTCCATTACCTAGAGAAGTTTGGTTTGAGCAAACAAGAGGCTATGGAAAAGTATTGCGCTACTGCTTTGGGCGGGTTAGAGGGGAGTTTGATCGCAATTATTCAGCGCAAAAGCCGATCGCTCGGATTGGAAGTAATTATCAGGCTGCAAGAGCATTTGACGGAATTGGAAAGTCGTTTAGCTCGCTTAAATCAAAAGTTGCGCCAAAATCGCGATGACTTTCAAGCAGCAGCAGACAGACAAGCAGCCAGTGCAGATGTGCTGGTAATTAACGGTATCAAATTGTTCGATCGCCAGCAACTAAATGACTTGTACCGAGATACGATCGAGCAATTAGCTGGTGCTTCCGAAGGCGCGAAAAGCAAGTATGAGTTAGGGATGGACGGAACTTGCAGCAATTTGTCGAGTCAAGTGCTCGCAGAAGCTAGTCCGCTGTGGAAACAAAACCGGGAGGCGGATGAGGTGATGCGGCTGTTTGACTTGCCGCAGTTGCAGGACGTACAAGATCCGGATTTCAAGGAAATTATCGATCAAAAAACGCGGTTGGTAATAGCAAATGCACCTAATAGCAGTCGCTTAAAGCGAGATTTGGCTGCCTGCGATGGACTGTTCAAAGCGTTTAAAAATGATGAAACAGATATCCGCAATCAATTGGCGATCGCCTACAACAAATCTAAACCCCTAATTTTGCTTTCCGAGCCGATCATGAGTGGCGCAGATGCAGGCTTTACGCCAGCACTAAACACGAAAGCAGCTATCGTTGGCGGACGTAACGCCACCGAAGCAGCGGCAATCAAATTAATTCCTTTGATTAAAGAACGGGTTGGTAGCAGCGATGCAATTACCCCTTTGGGAGAAGCAGAACGCCACCGGATTATTTTTGTACAAGAAGTCGGCGGTTTTTCGCTGCGCTGTATTGAGGGAATGCGGGAATTGCGGCAGTCTTATCAAGATTGGAAAGGGCAATCGATCGAAGCGAAACGGGCAAAAGCGCGGGGAGAAAGCAAAGATCCTCCTATCCCAGTTCACATTCAAAAAGAAGCGCCTTTTTGGGATATCTTCCCCGAAGATGAAAAGATTTTAAAATTGGTCGTGCAAGCACGAGCATTAGATGTTTTGCGACGCGAAGAAAACCGCAATACGAAGGAAAAAGTAATCCGTTACACAATCGAAAATGTGATTGGTGGTAAAGAGAATGTCGATCTTGCGTCTAGCTGGGAAGAAACGGTGCAACTTTTGGAAGTTGTGGCCTGTCGTCCTGACAAAGAAGAGATTCAAAAGCAGGTGATGGCTATCCTGACTGCGGCGGAAACTGTGCCGCAAAAACAACAGCTATTCAGCCAATTGAAAGCTTATCTCGACGCGCGGGCGACTGAATTAGACAAAGAAGGAGGGAATGAAAGTCCTGTTTATAAACGAGAACTCAAGATTATTCAAGAGGTGATCCAAACTTACAAATTGTCTGCGCCGGAACCCGGCAAAACTCCACCGCCGCCTCAACCAATTCCAACCCCAGTACCTCCAGAATTGGGCAGCATTTATACTGCTCCTACTCGGATTAATGCTCCTGATGAT
The DNA here is from genome assembly GCA_036704825.1 of Microcoleus sp. F8-C3. GTDB lineage: Bacteria > Cyanobacteriota > Cyanobacteriia > Cyanobacteriales > Microcoleaceae > Microcoleus. Next base: position 17,744 of record JAUBSN010000117.1, read on the forward strand.
ATTGCGACACCGCCAATTCCACCACAGACTTTGCCTCAGCAAGAGTTTGTGTTTTGTACTAGCTGCGGGCACAAGAATCCTACTAACTCGAAATTCTGTGCTAAGTGCGGTACGCGGCTGACTTCTGTTGGTTGAGGTTTTTTTTAGATATGAGGGACGGGTTTATGAGATTGTGGGTTTGAGGCAATTATTATCGGTGAACCCGCCCCTTGTATCTTAAAAGAGTGAGTCAGTCGATCGCCACGTCATTGATTCGATCGTACCGACAATCA
>JAUBSN010000118.1:0-14232 GCA_036704825.1 Microcoleus sp. F8-C3
CCGGCACTGTCTTCTCCATGTGCCTCACCTTATCAGATTTTTTGGGTTTTTGCTACCCCCGTGAACTTCTACCTTTAACATAAATCGTGTGGCGGCCAGTTCTCTTGACTGATGCAAGGTTGCCATATAGCCTTTCTCAAAAAAATGAGGTATGACTGACAGCTTATATAACCATTAAACCAAGAGGGCTCGCATCCCAACTACGTCCGCGAATCTTTCTGAGAACTGCCATATATTGAAACTGCGACTCAAAAGGAATTGTATTTAGTCGCGATTGTTTCTGCTTTAATTCTTAAATAAGGAATGAGAATTAAATAACTTCCACAAGTTTGTGGGATGGGCGTCCCGCCCGTCTTTTTTGGACGGGCGCTTAACGATTGTTTTACAGCCCTGTAAAATTTTAGTCATCAATGCGAATCACTTATTACTTTAGACAACTGAGAAATGTGACGGTAATCTTATAGACGTATAGTATATTTAGCCTCATGTAAATTCAATTTTATTGTGTAATGCTGATATATCGAGGTTGATTTTTTACTCGATTTATCCAACTTTGAATTGCCGGAAACCTTGTTAAGTCAAATCCGCCCTCGCCCGCAACGTGAGTGTAAGCAAATAAACCGATGTCAGCAATAGTATAGCGATCGCCCGCAAAAAACTCATTTTCTGCTAAATGCTGTTCCATCACCCCCAAAGCAGCATAACCCGGTGCTTGTTTTTGTTGGAGTGCTGCCTGATATTCTTGTGCTTTCCCTGTCAAATACCAAAAACGAGAAGTAGCAATAAAAGGTTCGTGGCTGTACTGTTCAAAAAATAACCACTGCATGACTTGAGCGCGTTCAAATTTATCCGTGGGGAAAAACTCAGTTTCTTCGCTCAAGTAAAACATAATAGCATTCGATTCAAAGAGAAATTTACCCGGTACGATTTCTAACACCGGAATGCGACCATTGGGATTTTTGACCAAAAATTCAGGTGTGCGGCTTTTTCCTTGGAGAATATCAATTTCTGTGCGATCGAAGGGAATATTAAGTTGAGTTAAGAGCAAGCGAACTTTATAGCAATTGCCCGATGGGGAATATTCGTAAAGTTTAAACATGGGTTTTGAAAAAATTTTATGCTCTTAAATCATCTCATAAATTAGATAATTTAGACACAATGAGTTAACCGTTGTTTGCTAAAATTATTTTGGCGATCGGTGTCGGTCGCCAAAACCAGCCACTTCTGCCAGCGTATAAAGTGGCCGGCCCTTCACCTCCTCGTAAATCCGCCCTATATACTGACCCAAAATTCCAATACTCACCAACTGTACCGCACCCAAAAAGAAAACCGCCATCATCACAATTGTCAAACCAGTTAAAGCAGAATTTGGATAAAAAAGCCGCCAATACAAAATCAAAAAAGCCATTAACACAGATATAAATGCAGCAAATAACCCTAGATAAATCGAAAGTCGGAGGGGAACTTTTGAAAAAGATACTAAACCATTCATCGCCAAACTTAAAGATTTTCTGAAGGTATACTTAACCTCACCTGCAAAACGCGGATCGCGTTCAAACTTAACCGCCGTTTGTTTAAAACCAATCCAAGCCCGCAGTCCCCGAATGTAGCGGTTGCGTTCTGGCATGGCGTTGAGTACATCCACGACGCACCTATCCATCAAACAAAAATCTCCGGTATCTATGGGAATATCAACATCAGCAAGATGGCGCAAAATGCGATAATACATATAAGCAGGCAACCGCTTAAACCAACCTTCTTGACGGCGTTGAGTGCGTTGAGCGTAAACAACTTGATAGCCCTGCTGCCACCGTTCTACCATATCTATAATTAGCTCTGGCGGGTCTTGTAAATCGCCGTCCATGATGACTACGACTTGACCGCTAGAAAAGTTTAAACCAGCAGTTACAGCTATTTGATGACCGAAATTGCGGGCAAAACTGAGGTAACAAATTCGCGAGTCTTTTTCGTGCAATTCTCGCAAAAGTTCGATTGAGCGATCGCGACTGCCATCATTGATTAAAATTAATTCTACTGGGCCGTCCATTCGATCCATCACGGCACTAATGCGCCGATACAATTCAGCAAGATTTTCTTCTTCGTTATAGATAGGAATTACCAAAGAATACTTAGGTATATCGTTCATTGCAGTTTCTGTTTAAAAATCAGCTTTTCAACCGTTCAATCAAAATTTTCTTTTTCCCCAAACATCCTGGCTGCTTCACGATAGAGGTTCGGCACCTAATCTCGCTCTTTGAGCCAGACAACAGCAGCAGACAAAATAGCAGCTTACCAAAACTTATCTATTTTCTTAAATACGAAAAATAAAAGACACCATAAGACTGACGCACGCCAAACAAAAATATCTGTTATCATAGATGTTTAGTCAGACTATAAAAATTACAATCATAACTCATTGAGTCAAAATTGCATGACAAATTCCAATGATCTTTGGCAAGCAAATCAAGACTTAAGCGAAGGTTGTCTGCAACATCCCTTTGTCAGAGGCATTGCTGACGGCAGCCTCCCCCAAAATAGTTTTGCATATTACGTTGCACAAGACGCATTTTTTCTAAGAGCATTCGCTCGCGCTTACAGTATCGCTGCGGCAAAAGCACCCGATTGGGAGGGGTTTGAAATCCTCCACAATCTCGGCAGCGGCGTTTTAGAAGAACTTCCGTTGCATCAAGGATATGCAGCAAAATGGGGGGTAAACTTGCAAGAGGCAAAACCGGGAATCGCTACCCGCCGCTACACAGATTTTTTATTAGCGACAGCCTGGGGGAGTGGCGTAGGTTTGACAGTAGCTGCCATGACTCCTTGCTTGCGGTTGTATGCTTTTTTGGGACAGCAGCTAGCTAAACCTAATATACCGGAACACGCCTTTAGCGACTGGATTTTCACCTATAGCAGCCCTGAGTTTGAGATATTAGCAAAACGGCTGGAAAGTTTGGTCGATCGCTACGCAGAAGCTGGGCCGGAAGTAGAAGCAACTTATCGCTACGCTATGCTGTGCGAAAAAGACTTTTTTCAGGCAGCTTGGGAAATCGAGTAAATTAATTTTGTGCAAAAGGTATTCAGAGCGATCGCCCCTAAGCTACCCAAAGCCAGCTAGCAAATCAGGCGGAAACGTATAGCAGAAATATACCAAACAATCCTATCAATAAATAGACGCTGCCAAAAATCCACAGAATTTTACTGATAGCAAATATCTGCTGCCTCTGCTCACATTCCGACGGTTCTTTCCCCCGGAATTAGTAAGGGAAAAAGCAGATAAAAGGCAACAGAAATTCATCAATTCTACAGGCGTACTGCTAATTTTAACGTCCGAGTTTATTGGGAATCCCTTCGCAGCCGCCGGGAATAGTCTCTCTCGACTTCGAGCCGCACCAAGCGCAGCAGTAATAGCGCTGCTCCTCCGACAGCCGCTTGACAGCGGTGAAATCAGCACGTTCAACCACAGCGCCGGTATGTTCGCCTGTTTGATAGTTGGGAAATTCGGTACGGCTGCGGGGGGATGCAGTTTGTGCCGATCCGTAGAACAATGCAGTGGCTCTCATGTCGGCGCGAGCGAGATTGGCGTCGTACAAGACAGCGCGCGAGAGGTTGGCTTTCACTAAATCGCACTTGCTGAGATTGGCGCGGACGAGGTTGGCTTCGCTCAAATCCGTCCACCGCAAATCGGTCCCAGCCAGGTCAGCACCCGCTAACATGACATTGAGATCGATAACGCGGATACCGTGATCTCTATCTTCAGCGTAGCCGCCGTCGCCGTCAAGGATGGGGCGGCCTAAAAGCCGATCGCGCTTCAGCGGAGTAACCAATCTCGACTGCGACAAAAACCGCAGAATTTTAGCTTTACCTTCAGCATCTACACTGCTCATAATTGCAGCGGTGCGGCCTTCTGCGATCGCCCTTTCCTGCGGCCAGTCTTCCAAAAATCCTTGTTCGTCAAGGGCTAAGTCGGAAACCCCTTGAAAATAAGCATCGATCGTTTGCTGCTGCGTAATTCGATTTTGCTGGATAGTCAAATCTTTGGATATCACATACTGCCGCCAAGCCACATAAACACCCAAAATTGCGATCAAAATTTGACCCAAAGCGCCGATCAATTCGCCCAGAGCCCCGATGGCATCCCAGTTGATTTGGATATTGCGGCTTCCCGGTTCAGTATTACTACCGCTGAGCATCAGCAAACCCACAATCCCAGCTAAAAGCCCGAAGCAGGCGACGATCAGCGTGCGCCAAGTCGGCGGAATTACCTGCACCCAGATTTTGCCCCAACTCGGCCACATCAGCCGCAGCGATATGCCGATCGCACCGACGGCACCAATTAAGCCCAGCCAAATATTGTCATTGGCGAGCCCAAAAATCATCGCTGCGATCAACCCCAGTGTCAGCACTGACCCCGATTTCTCAGAAGTCGTTTGTTCTTGGGGCGGCGGCAATAAAACCTTGCGAGTTGGGGGTGGCTGCAGCGGTTTTTCCGGTTCAGCAGTAGCGACGATTATCCCTGATTCTGATGGCACATTAGGACTCGCACCGTTCAGACTTCCTACAGTCACATTAGATTCAGGGCGATTGGGTTGAGAAGAGTTTGGTTCGGGTGTCATGCGTTGAGGCAAATTCTAACTGTGGCTGGTCAATAAAACGATTTTAACTAACTAAGCATGATTCTAGATAATATTACAATATAAATATCCACTAATGACACTCAAAGAGGTAACATACTATGACCCTGGTACTCCCCAATCTCCAAGCCAAACAAATGGGTCAAGTAATCACTACAATCACCGTCACGAATCACATCGATCTAGTTATGGCCGAACGAGGATTCATTGCTGCTGAGGAAGTTCGCTCTGTTACCCTGGATAACGTTGTTGTCGATACCGGAGCCACTCTGCTTTCCTTGCCCGCTCATATTATTAGCCAACTAGGTTTAAGACAAGTAGGAGAAAGAGATGTAGAAACATCGGCTGGTATCAACAAAGGTCGAATTTTTGCCGTCGCTCAAATTATGGTAGAGGGCAGAGAAGGCCGATTTGATTGTTTAGAATTGCCCGAAGGCGTTTCGGCTGTTTTGTTGGGCGTGATTCCAATGGAAGAACTAGGCTTAGAACCAGATTTAAAAAATCGACGGTTGCGAGTCTTGCCTATGAACAATCAGCAAACATATCTCATGGGTTAGTCGATCGGCCTTTACCGCAGCACAAACCTTTCCCCTGTGATGATTCCTATTATGTCCAGTCAATCGATTGCGCGATTTTAGATTTGAGATTGAAGAATTGACTTGCGCGAGATAAATGGGGGAGACGCAAGGATTTTCGATTTTCGATTTTGGATTGATTCCACGGATCGATCGCGTGGCGGGTACCACCTTTGAAATTCGCGGTCAATTACCAGCCATCAAAATTGTTTGTAGTGAGAAATCAAATTTTGATAAAAAATTGAGTAATAAATTCCTCATTGCCAAGGAAGTTTATTGACTTTTGAGAGCTTAGATATTATTAACTGCGGTTAAAAATCGACCTAGAAACTGAGTTTTTACGTATATGTAAGTTTTTTGCGCTATATCTAGCGAGCAGAATAAGCCTTGAATAAATACACGCCAACCGTCGCAAATATCAAAACAATGATCCCCAAAACTAACTCCACACTAAACCTTTGAGCATTGCCCAAAGCCACAAGAATTTGCTGCCGCACCACAAACGCCAACAGCCAGCAAATCTCCGCCTTCAGCCAAACCAAAAGGCCTCGCGCCAACAGATATTGCTGGCGAGCGTTCTCAGAAGTAATCCGTACCGGATAATTAAAAGTATGCGGATAGCGCGAAACCGCAGTTAAAACCGCAAAAAGAATGGCAGCAACCGCCGGCACGATCCAAATCGTCACCTTGTCGCCCCAAGCATCAGCCAGCCCCCCCAAGCCGAAATGAATCGGAATTCGATCGGGCAAAACCGCCCAAAACTGTACGATGAGCAAAACAGCCAGCAAAATCGCGATCGCCGCTAAAAGCTCTACCGTCACTAAAACAGGCGAAAGCCCCAGAGAAATAACCGGCCGTTGGTTTGGTCCGTTTCCAGTCATGGCTACTTAAAATTAGATTAATATTGGAAATAATAGTATTGGTTCCAATTTCATTCCCCAACAGCTTTCGTTGGGGGTTTCCAAACATCCCGCGAGGTTTTATGACGGCTCAGGTTTTGATTGAAAAGAAAAAGTTAGAAAAACCGCCCCTAACAATACACACATTAGGCGATCGCGTCCTGCGGCAGCCAGCCAAGCGCGTCAAAAGCGTCGATGCAGAAATTCGGCAGCTAGTCCGAGAAATGCTGCAAACCATGTACAGTGCGGATGGCATCGGTTTGGCCGCCCCCCAAGTCGGAGTCCACAAACAAGTAATCGTCCTCGACTGCGACCCGGAAAACCCCGCTACACCCCCAATCGTTTTGATCAACCCCACCATCAAAAGTAGCAGCGGCGATATCTGCATCTTGCAAGAAGGGTGTTTGAGCATTCCGGGAGTTTATTTAGAAGTCAAACGCCCAGAAGTCATTGAAGTCTCCTACCGCGACGAATACGGCCGCCCGCAAACCCTGATAGCAACAGAGTTACTTTCGAGGGCAATTCAACATGAAATGGATCACCTCAACGGAGTGCTGTTTGTAGACAGAGTAGAAAACAAGCTGGCACTGAATGAAGCATTAGTCAAGCACAAATTTTCGCCAAAGGCAGTAAAATCAGTATGATGGCAGGAACTCCGAAAAGTGGTTTACTATTAGCTCTTTCGTGCATCACTGCGATCGCTGCAGTCGGCTCCATCTTTGAGCTGTCCTCGGGAGAAGCTCAACTGGGCAATTTAGTCACGGGCATCATCCTTGCCCTGAGCGTACCGCTAACTGGCATATTTTTCTATGCAGCCGTTCAGGATGCCAGGGCAAATCTATAAGCAGAGTTATTAGTCATTAGTCATTAGTCAGCAGTTATTAGTCATTAGTCATTAGTCAGCAGCTAACAACCAATAACTGTGGAATAAAGACTGCTCAAAAATAACATCAGCTAACAGCTCGCGAGCTCATGATTAATGACTAATGACTGATGACTAATGACTCATAACTCATGACTAATGAAATCGGATTTCTGCGACAAGTGCCAGCCAAAGACGCTGTGGGAACCCCAGCATCCAAGTACCAACTTTCTGAAGAAGGGGAATTGGTCATCGGACGCGATCGCAATTGTCAAATAGCTTTAGAGTCGAGCGGTCACGGCATGGTTTCCCGCCGCCACGCCACGATCCGTCCCCTAACTCAGGGTACTGTGACGAGATGGGAAATTTGCGACCTCAACAGCGCTAACGGAACTTATATCAACGGAAAAAAGCTCTCTGGCTGCCAAACTTTAGAAACAGGCGATCGCATCAGTCTCGGCCTTGACGGCCCTGAATTTATATTTGAATCTCCCGTAACCCCTTACCAAAATCAACCCGGATTAAGAGCACCACAAACGGGAAATTGGGCTGGGAGCGAAAAAGACGCTCTCACTTTAACTCAATTATTCCCGATCGCCTCGACAGGCAAACAATTAAGCCAAAAAGCTTACTTATATCCAGGTATTGCCACAGTTATTGTTGTCGTTTCGATGTTTGTCGCGGTTGGAAATTCCGCAGCATTCAACTTGCTGCTGTCAGCTTACCTCGCCGGTGCGGCTTACTACTTTATCTATCAACTGTGCGGCAAACACAAGCCTTGGTGGGTATTGCTCGGTTCGGCGTTAGCTACAGTCCTGATTGTGATCGGCCCCTTATTGATAGGATTTATATTCGTATTTAGAGAAATTTTGCCCGGTCGCCTGCCAGCCGAAGGCGAAACAATCAGTTTTTTGCCTTTTTTAATCCGAATGTTTTTCGGAGCGGGTCTAATGGAAGAATTGCTGAAAGCCCTGCCCGTTTTGGGAGCGATGCTGCTGGGAAATTGGCTGAAAAATCCGTGGCGCGATCGCATCGGCGTTTGGGAACCTTTAGACGGAATTCTGTTAGGAAGTGCCTCGGCAGTCGGGTTTACACTGTTAGAAACTCTGGGGCAGTACGTTCCCAATGTCATCCAAAATGTCACCCTGCAAGCAGGGCCGGACGCCGGACAATTAGTAGGATTGCAGTTGCTAATTCCCCGCATTTTGGGTTCAGCCGCCGGACACATGGCTTACAGCGGCTATTTGGGATATTTTATCGGTTTGAGCGCCCTCAAACCCAGGAAGCGCTGGCAAATTTTGGGCGTAGGTTATTTCAGTGCTTCGGCACTTCACGCTTTGTGGAATGCGTCGGGAGCAGTCAGCGTACTTTTGCTGGCATTGGTGGGAGTTTTGTCCTATGCGTTTTTGGTAGCCGCGATTTTGAAAGCCCGGGCTCTGTCTCCCAATCGGGAGCAAAATTTTGCAACTCGAATATTTTCTGAAGGTAGAAGGTAGGAAATCGAGTTTTGAATTGTAAGATTGCTTGCTTCTTCTAGCAATTGTGAGGCGACGGGCATTAATCACCTAATTCCCATACAATAAAAATTTTTTTTGTCAATACGTAATTCCTAGAAATTTTACCGTCTGCCGTCTGTTTTCTGCCGTCTGCCGTCTGTTTTCTGCCGTCTTGATTCTTGCTTCTCTTAGAAATTCTTCACAAATAGTTTGACTGTGGTACTATCTGGATGGCTGTGAGTAGCTGAGGGAAGCCAAGGGGCTTGATTCCTGTGGTGGTGGAGGAGAATCCAGGAGTGCTAGATAGGATGTCATTGGGATACGCAAACGTTTTCGCCCAGCGAAGTCAACCTGAACCCCTCCGCATTGGGGTGATTGGGGTTGGCCATATGGGCCAGCACCACACGCGAGTTCTGAGCTTGCTAAAAGATATCGAACTCGTGGGTGTTGCAGACATAAATGTAGAGCGGGGAATAGATGTAGCAAGCAAATACCGGGTTCGCTTCTTTGAAGACTACCGAGATTTGCTCGCCCACGTAGATGCAGTTTGCGTCGCCGTTCCAACTCGCCTGCACCACCCTGTGGGGATGTCTTGTCTCCAAGCGGGTGTTCACGTTTTAATTGAAAAGCCGATCGCGGCTAGCATTGCCGAAGCCGAATCTTTAGTCAATGCCGCTGCTGAGGCCAACCGGATTTTACAAGTGGGTCACATCGAGCGCTTCAATCCAGCTTTTCAGGAACTCGGCAAAGTGCTGAAAACAGAAGAGTTACTGGCATTGGAAGCTCACCGGATGAGTCCCTATTCCCAGCGGGCTAACGACGTATCGGTAGTTTTGGATTTAATGATCCACGACATCGACTTGCTTTTGGAATTGGCAGATTCCCAAGTGGTGAAGCTGACGGCCAGCGGCAGCAGGGCCTCAGATTCAGGTTATTTAGACTACGTGACAGCGACGTTGAACTTTGCTAACGGCATTGTGGCCACCCTGACTGCCAGCAAGGTGACACACCGCAAACTCCGTTCGATCGTGGCTCACTGCAAGAATTCTCTGACAGAGGCAGATTTTCTCAACAACGAAATCTTGATTCACCGGCAAACAACCGCCAATTACGTGACGGATTACGGTCAGGTGCTTTACCGTCAAGATGGGTTGATCGAGAAAGTTTACACCAGCAATATTGAACCGCTCCACGCAGAATTGGAGCATTTTATTAATTGCGTGCGGGGTGGAAATCAGCCTTCTGTGGGAGGAGAACAAGCTCTCAAAGCTCTGCGGCTTGCCAGTTCGATCGAGCAAATGGCTCTCGACGGTCAAGCTTGGTATCCCAAAGAGCTAGAGTCTACTTTGCAAGTTAGCTAAATCGAGACAAATCGTGTCGTTTCCGGCTGCTTCTACAGTTTGGGTTTGTTGTTCGTTGAAGAGGCTAACTGTGCCCATGCAACCGGATTCGATGTCAGTCGATTTGAGATCGGACAATTCGGCGTGAGAAGTTCGGCGAGTGCGAGCGTCGAGTTGCGCTCAGTCGAGCGATTTTAGACTTGAGATTGACAATCAAGCATCCAGGATACAAGCCCCCGGATTCATCCGTCCAGAAATAAAAACCTGTATCCGATCGAGGAGCCCCAGAATTTATCCGTGGGGTCAAGGCTAAAATCTAAAATCTCAAATCGCGCAATCGATTGACTCCGCAGATGAATCTGGGGGCTTGAACAAAGGTTTCAACTTTTTTGCTCTCGACAACAGGAGTCGCGGGCAAGTATCCGTCTTTAGGTGAAGTCACGATTTATGCCAACAAAGAGCGACTATTTGACGACTGATGGTTTTGCTGACTAGCTGATTTCCTTCAGGACTCAGGTGAATGCTGTCTCGATACAAAGTTGGAAATTCGACCGCACAATTGAAAATGGGAAGAAAATCTATGTAAGTAATTTTCTCTGTTTCTACGAGTTCGGCGAGACGCGCTCTAGCTTTGACTTCCCAGTCGCGAGGGCCCGGGCCGCCGAGTTCGCCCCGCTTCGGCGTGACGGCTAGCAAAAACTCGATGTTCGCGGATACAGCTATTTTCTGGATTTGGCCAATAGCCTCTAAGTTGGAGCCTACTACATCGCTGCTTGTGGCTCCGGGTGCTGCCAATTGGCGAGCCGGCACTGCAGGTAGTAGGTAGCGGATCAATAACTCTAACGTAGCCGATCGGGGTTTGCGATCCGGGTAAGAGCGATCGCGACCCACAACCAGATTGCAGGGAGCCGATGCAAACAAATCGTCCGTATTGAGCAGCAAAACCAAAACCTTTGCCCCAAAAACACCGAACCGCTTGGCGTAAGCAAGTTGATTCCTCGGCCCCCAAGAATTAGCTGAGGCGTTGAGAACTTCAAAATCTGAATAGTTGACTTGTGAACCTAATTGTGCATCGCTCGCCAGATTCTGTACTTGCAGTCTCAAATTCCGAGCCATAATTTCCGAGATCGTATCTGTCTGATGCGTCCACCAACCGCCGTTGGCGACAGAATCTCCCAACAGCAAGACGCGCAGAGTTTCTGGAGGGGGTGTAGGGGCGATCGCTCCAGTACGCATCGAATACTCGTTAATCTCAATCCGGTTGCCCAAGCGACGCACCTTCTGGTTAGGCGCCAACAAATAGCCGCACTCGGCATCGGCAATGTAAATCAAGGGATTGCCAAAACCCAGCAGTCGCAACAGTATTTCCAGCAGCACCAACAATCCTGCGGTGACAGGCAAAATTTTCAGCAGATAGTCGATAGTCGATAGTTGATAGTCGATAGTTGATAGTCGATAGTTGAAGTTGATAGTTATCACGCTTGCAAAAGGAAGAAAGAATAAAAAAGCAAAAATAAAGGGAATATCGACTGTAATTACCACCTGAGATCCCGATAGTTCTCCGATCGGTTCCTCAACAACCATTGGTGACAACTTAAGCTAAGAAAGCATTTGTCAATCAGCAATTACGCTCAAAATTTACTCGGATTTTAGGCCCAAAACAGAGATTTCGGCGATCGTCGAGGAATCATGCCGAGGGTGATATTTATACCTACTCCCTCTCAAATCGTGAATTTTCCACACACTTGACCGTTTTTGTTATGGTCATCGATCGGACATAATATCAGACAGCAGTTTCGATATCTAGTAGGTTTTCACTATCTTTGGGTTGGAATGATATCAAATCCGGTAGCATTGGAATTAATATTACCCACTGTCAGAACACGGCAGTGCGGTGTCCCTACCCGCGAGTAGAGACACCGCACTGCCGTGTCCTCAGTATCATTCCGGTAAAATCGGAATTGATATGACGGATGAATGTTAGTTTGAGTTAAGTATAGCAATCGCCAAGACGGTTAGGACAGTCAAGGAAGGTTGAAAATATTGCTGTTACTGCATTTACCTTCTTCCTTCTTCCTTCTTCACATCGATCTTCTGCTATACGATCGCCCTTTTTTCCTTAAGGGCGATCGCTCTTTTTTTCTTTCCTAAACTACCAGGAAGTTCGCTCCTGTAATTGCAGAAGCATTCACTCCAACAACTACACCTAACTGCTCTCCTGTCAAGAAGTTTTTAATCAGAGCACCCTGAGAATCTTGAGTAATTTCTAATTGTCCGAAACTCAAGCCTCCGGTAAGGGCGATCGCATCATTACCGATAGTAAAATCGGTGATGATATCGAATCCGCCGCCTGTTTGGAATACAAAGATATCGTTACCGCTACCTCCACTTAAACTATCATTCCCCAAATCTCCGTAAAGAATATCGGAGCCTTGGCAGCCAGTGAGAGTATCGTTATCTTCACCTCCATACAGAGTATCATTTCCTTCACATCCTCCCAGAATATCGGCTTGTTCGTTACCGCTAATCAAGTCATTGCCTTCACCGCCGCAGATAGTATCATCCCCCCGATTTCCAAACAGGAAGTCCTCTGCCTCATTGCCCAGCATGATGTCCGAACCTCGCCCTCCAAATAAGGTGTCATTATCCTTACCGCCATCGATGAAGTCATCATTTTTATTACCCAAAATGATGTCATTGCCTTCGCGGCCATTTAAAGAATCATTACCTTTGCCTCCAAAGATTAAATCGCTGCCACCATTACCGATGATGATGTCATTATTTTCATCTCCAAACAGGATGTCATCACCCCTGCCACCGCTGATAAAATCATTACCTAGGTTGCCATTGAATATGTCGCGACTATCGCCACCATATAAGTTGTCATTTCCGGCCTTGGCATCAAATATGTTGCCGTTGTTGCTGCCGAACAATTCATCGTTTCTCGGAGTTCCTATTTGAATGCCCGATACACCGAGTATGGTGTTTTCAACTGAGTTGGGTTGGTTTAAGTTGGGATAAACAATCTTGTCGCAAATGCAATCATCATTCGGGATGTTGTTGGGTGTTGGAGTCGGTGTCCCTGTGGGATTACTGAAGATGATGATGTCGCTTAGTGACAGAGAATTAACGTTGATAGAGATGGTTTGACCATTCCCTAAATTTAAGACCAAACCGGAGGGGGTAGATTGTAATGCGGCGATAACTTGTTCGGGTGAGGTGAAACCGAAGGCAGCATCAAGTTGTAATTTATCTTCTCCAGGGGTGAAGTCTAAAATCTGGTTTTGTCCACCTACAGTACCCGTTCCGGGACTAAAGATGAAGATGTCATTGCCAACTCCTCCGGTGAGGGTGTTGTTGCCAACTTCGGCATTAAGGGTGTCATCGCCAGCGCCACCATCAAGGGTGTTGTTGCCAGCGCCACCATTAAGGATGTCATCGCCAGCGCCACCATCCAGGATGTCATCGTCAGCGCCACCATTAAGGGTGTTGTTGCCAGCGCCACCATTAAGGGTGTTGTTGCCAGCGCCACCATTAATAGTGTCATTGCCAGCGCCACCATTAAGGATGTCATCGTCAGCGCCACCATTAAGAGTGTCATTGCCAACTTCGCCATTTAGGGTGTCATTGCCAGCGCCACCATTAAGGATGTCATTGCCAACTCCTCCGGTGAGGGTGTCATTGTCAGCGCCACCATCCAGGGTGTCGTTGTCAGCGCCACCATCCAGGGTGTCATTGCCAACTTCGCCATTAAGGGTGTCATTACCAGCGCCACCATTAAGGATGTCATTGCCAACTCCTCCGGTGAGGGTGTCATTGTCAGCGCCACCATCGAGGATGTCATTGTCAGTGCCACCATCCAGGGTGTCGTTGCCAACTTCGCCATTGAGGGTGTCATTGCCAGGGCCACCATCAAGGATGTCATTGCCAGGGCCAGCATCAAGGATGTCATTGCCAGGGCCAGCATCAAGGGTGTCATTGCCAGGGCCAGCATCAAGGGTGTTGTTGCCAGCGCCACCATCAAGGATGTCATTGCCAGCGCCACCGCTGAGACTGTCTGGGTTGCCCGTACCTGTGAAGTTGTCGTTAAAGGGACTGCCAATGACAGTGATGGGTTGAGGGAAGGTGCTGAAGTCTTGAGTAACGCTGTTGGGAGAGGAGGCAAAGTCGAAGAAGTTGGTAGGCGCGGGCGTTGGCGCGGGCGTTGGCGCGGGCGTCGGTTCGGGCGTCGGCGCGGGCGTCGGTTCGGGCGTCGGTGCGGGCGTAGGCGCGGGCGTAGGTGCGGGCGTAGGTGCGGGCGTCGGCGCGGGCGTCGGCGCGGGCGTAGGTGCGGGCGTCGGCGTGGGCGTCGGCGGATTATCGTTGTCAAGGTTGGTGACAGAGACATCCGCTGGGTTGAGATTGTTGTAGTTCGGGTCGGTACTGGTAG
>JAUBSN010000118.1:14332-17748 GCA_036704825.1 Microcoleus sp. F8-C3
TTCAGTGGTGTCATTGCTAGTTAATCCGACCGTCACATCTGCGGTAGGCCGACTGTTGAGAACTACAGTAAAAGTAGTTGTACTCGTCGGTTCCGTAGTGATTAATCCGGCGGTCGGCTCGATCGTAATACCTGGCGGGGGTGGCGGATTATCGTTGTCAAGGTTGGTGACAGAGACATCCGCTGGGTTGAGATTGTTGTAGTTCGGGTCGGTACTGGTAGCTGGAGCGGTAATAATTTGATAGGCAATATCGCCGTCATCTAGGATGTCATTTACTCCCGTAACGGTGACTGTTTGGGGACTACTCCAGTTAGCATTCGTGAAAGTTAAACTGGGTTGATCTACATTACCTTCAGTGGTGTCATTGCTAGTTAATCCGACCGTCACATCTGCGGTAGGCTGACTGTTGAGAACTACAGTAAAAGTAGTTGTACTCGTCGGTTCCGTAGTTGTTAAACCACTGGTGGGAGTGATCGTGACGCCTGCGCTATCGTTGTCGATGATGGTGAAACTCCCGGTAGGAGTGGTTCCTAACTGAAAGCCTGCCGATGGATTGCTAATAGTTAGGTTGGCAGTTTCGTCAATTTCGTCAATAGAGTCGTCGGCTATGATGAAAATGCCTTGTCCGGTGGTTGCCCCGTTGGCGATAGTGATTTGGCTGGGAATAGTGCCGGTGAAATCTGCGGCAGTGGCAGTGCCTGCCAAGGCGAGATCGACGGTTTGGTTGCCGACTACAGGTGCGCTGGCAGTAGCGGTGACAGTGATGCTGGTTGTTTCCGCTTCGGTGCCGGTGGTGGGGCTAACTGAGAGGTTGACAGTGAGGAAGTCGTTGTCAGTAATCGCAATATTTTGAGTAGTGGTTGTTCCCAAAAATATTCCCAGCGAAGGATTGCTGATAGCTAGAGTTGCAGTTTCGCTTCCTTCAATTAACGCATCATCGACAACAGTGAAGGTAACAGTACCCGTAGTTTGTCCGGTGGGAATGGTGACGGTGGTGCCGCTGAGGCTGTAGTCGTCCGTGGTGATACCTGTTCCTGTGATGCCTAAGTCAACGGTTTGATTGCTTGTAACGGCATTGGCAGCCGTAGCGGTGACAGTGATGGCGGTAGTACCTGCTTCTGCGCCTGCGTTACTGCTGACTGAAAGGTTGACGGGGTTGCCGACAATACTGCCGTAAACATCGTTATTGTCTTGGGTGTTGCCGATACCGTTGGCGGGGGTGTTAGCACCTGGGACACCAGCTTGGTTGGCTGCGGTGTTGCCTGTGAATGTGGCTCCCCTTGAAGTGATAGTAGGCAAAGCAGCGGGCATCCCTTGGTTGTTGCCGTTGGTGTTGGTGAGGGAGCGCATAGCGAATATTGCCCCACCTTTGGCTTGACCGGGATTGGCACCCGTGCCGGGAACGGCGGCGTTGTTGCTGAATGTGGCGTTGTTGAGGGTTAAAGAACCCGTGCGGATGAAGATGGCACCCCCGAAACCTGCGCCGCCACCACCATTGCCTGCAGCACCCCCGAAACCAGGGGTGCCACCACCGCCACCGTAGCCACCATTGCCGTTGAAACCGCCGCCACCGCCGAAGCCCCCAGCACCACCAGTGCCACCGCCACCGCCGCCGCCGAAGCCCCCAGCACCACCAGCACCACCGTTTGTGCCACCGCCACCGCCACCGAAGCCGCCAGCACCCCCCGGAGCGGTACCACCAAAACCTCCATAATTACCAGTGCCGCCGTAGCCTCCAATGCCACCGGGACCGCCGGCGGGGTTATTGACGCCGCTGCCAAACAGACCACCGCCACCACCGAATGCTGTGGCCCCGTTACCAAACATCCCGCCGCCACTGTAGAGGCCAGCAAAGTTACCACTTCCCCGCGCTTGGTTGTTGCTAAAGGTGACATTGGTGATGCTGACCGTACCATCATAAATAAATAGGCCGCCACCCATGCCAGCACCGCCACCAGCACTGCCGGTCTGGCCTCCTCTAGCCACACTATTGGTAATGCTTAAGTCCTGGAAATTCACAATCCCCGACTTGACAAAGAAGGGGCGAAAACCATTGTTACCGCTGACACTAAAGTTATTGCCAATAAAATCAATGTTGCTGTTAACTATGGTCTTCATTACCGCTGTAACATTGACATTTGTGGCGAGGGTAATGGTGTCATTTCCGGCTAGGGCATTTGCATCTAAAATGGCTTTGCTCAATGTGCCTGGTACAGTACCGCTACCATCATCGGTTGCCACCGTGACATTAAAGTTTGCGAGCGTATGTTCATAATCTTGCATCGCCTCTGGATTTAACGGCACTGCGGATTCTATCGAGCCCGTTACTATTTCTAAATCCCAGTCGCCGCCTTTGGCAGCATTTCCCGTCAAATTGTCAGAAGCTGCAATATCTGCGCCTGTTATTTCACTCAATCGCTTGACAAAATTCTTGCCTGCTTCTCCTGCTGCTGCATCGCACCCATAAACTAGGATGTCTCCTGTCTCTGTCAGGGCGTTTCCCCACTGTTTTAGCTGGGTGTTTAAATTTTCTATTTCATTGCCATTCAGTAGGTCGGAACCGAGTTTTAAACTGCCCGGGCTGCCGTGAGAAAGGATATGAACTGCTTCAATATCTTTTTGAGTTGCTAAGGTGTTTGTAATTTGATCGATACCGCTCAAATTTTCATTTAAAATGAAAATTTGAGCGGTATCGATGCCTTGAAGCAGGCTTTGGTAATCCTGTACGGAAGAATCAACGAAAATAATTTGTTTGTTGGCAGTTGATGAGTTCATTGTTGATGCAATCCTTTCTTTTTGATTATTGACGCGATTCTCAAGCAGGGATTAAAACCCCCGACTCAAAGCTACAGTCATTAGGATAACTGAAAACTTTATTAGCCCTCTGTGGAGGACTTTAGCGATAAGCTGCGGAATTAATTGTGAGAGCGAGTTTTGGGTTGAAATTGACAGGCATACCGAATAGAATGCTTTTTTATTGAGCTTTCGCTACAATAGAGCTGGCACGACTATTTGTCGGATCTGTCCAAAAAGATAAGCCATCAAATCGCTCGAACAAATCTGGCGGTAAAACCGTTTGTCTCGGTTTAAACTCGACTCGCTGACGCACTTGATGCAATCCTTTGGTTTGGAGTCTGCTATCAAATTCGGGTTCTTCATATTGAACATTCTCGAAATCATGCTCAAAAGGCTCTTCGCCCAAAAATTGATAAATTAGCGACATTGTTTTAGCCGGCTTGATGCTTAGTAGTTCGTAGTCTACCAGTAGAAGAGATGCACTTTGTTCGCTATAAAATGCTTCTTTCAGAGCGCTGTAAGCATAACCAACTAAACGCCCACCGTAAGGATTCAGGTCAAAAAAAGTTCATCAAGAGCCGAGAAATATGGTAATGTAGTCAGATGAGGGAAAAAGCAGA
>JAUBSN010000119.1:0-17518 GCA_036704825.1 Microcoleus sp. F8-C3
GAGTCAGGAGTCAGGAGTCAGGAGGAAAGAGTCAGAAGGAAGAAGGAAAAAGTCAGAAGGCAGGAGCCAGAATAAGTATTTTTACAAATATGAGATGCTCCCGATACTGAAGGTAATTTGAAGGCTAAAGGTCAGATCCCGCTACAGATGGGATTACCAAGGGGAAAACAGCAAGCCCAGATCGTTGATAGTTGCTTACAACTTGTAACATTAGCGATTGGTTTCCACTGTCCTATAGTATGTGAAGAATTAGACTTTTCAGATAAAAAAGAACGCCTCGGAGAGCAAGGTAAAGAATACGCTCGGATGCTCTCAGGATGGGCTTACAGCAAATTTTACAAGCAACTATCGATTCTGTCTAACCGTGGAATTGAGCTAATAATGGTCAACCCAGCTTACAGTAGCATCATCGGTTTAGTGAAGTACACGAAGATGTACGGACTTGCCAGTGATGAAGCGGCTGCATTGGTCATCGCTCGTCGGGGAATGCGACTAAATGAAAATATTCCAGACTCCATAAACGCCTATGCTGAGGTGAACTCGGACAAGC
The DNA here is from genome assembly GCA_036704825.1 of Microcoleus sp. F8-C3. Taxonomy (GTDB): domain Bacteria; phylum Cyanobacteriota; class Cyanobacteriia; order Cyanobacteriales; family Microcoleaceae; genus Microcoleus. The sequence continues at coordinate 551 of JAUBSN010000119.1, forward strand.
ACGTATGGAGTCAATGGAATCAACTGAATAAACAAATCAAACGTTCCGGGAAAATCAATCGCAGACACGATTACCTTACCGTTTCTAACTGGAGTTTCCTGGCCAACCTCAAAATAGAGGAAGCGCAAGCACTAGGAAAGAACGTTTAACACTTATACCGCTGAGTGTAGTCTGTCTAGATTTGCCGAGTTTTAGGTAGATATGTCCAGGTATTTAGAAGCGGTTGGCTACAGAGAAACTTCCTCGATGCTGACGAATTGGAAAAAAGAAGAGGAACTCGACTTCCTCAACGAAGTTAGTTGCGTACCTCTTCAACAGGGACTCAGACACCTTCAAACAGCTTTTACCAATTTCTTTGGGGGACGAGCCAAGTACCCTAATTTCAAAAAAAACACAACGGTGGTAGCGCTGAGTTCACCAAGTCAGCTTTCCGTTGGAAAAACGGGCAAGTATTTCTGGCAAAGTGCAATGACCCGCTACTTATTCGCTGGAGCAAACAAATTCCAGCAAGCTGTGTTCCTTCTATTATTACGGTAAAACTAACACCGGCTGGACGCTGGTATGTCTCTATACTTGTAGACGACTACACGCTCAAACCACTTCCCAAAACAAATAAAACAATCGGCTTGGACGTGGGAATTAGTAGCCTGATTGCTACTAGCGACAGCAATAAGATTGCCAACCCCAAGCATTTCAAGCAGCTTCGTAAGAAGTTAAAAAGGAAGCAAAAAGCTCTAGCCAAAAAGCAAAAAGGAAGTCGTAACCGTGAACAAGCGCGGGTGCAACTGGCTAGAGTCCACGCACAAATAGTCGATGTCCGCAAAGATTTGTTGCACAAGCTAACAACTCAAATCATTCGTGAAAATCAAACGATTGTCGTTGAGGACTTGGCTATCAAGAATATGGTGAAAAACCATAAATTAAGTAGTAAGACACAATTAATTACACAAAAATTGGGCGACAAGCCTTGTCTAGTAAAAAATTAGCAAAAAATCAGTGTGTAATTAATTCTGTCCAATTACTTAGCTCTTGCTATTAGTGACGCTAGTTGGGGCGAGTTAATTCGCCAGCTAAGTTACAAGTGCCAGTGGTATGGGCGAGAGTTTGTAAAAATAGACCGCTGGTTTCCCAGCTCTAAACGCTGTGGAAACTGCGGTCACATTGTTGAAAAATTGCCGTTGAATATTCGAGAATGGGAATGCCCTAAGTGTGGCGCAAACCACGATCGTGACATTAACGCAGCAAAAAACATTTTGGCGGCCGATGCTCGCCGTGTCAGTCTGTGGAGCGACCGTAAGACCCGAACAGAGCAAATCTGTTAGGGCGGGTGCTATGAAGCAGAAACCTAATCGGTGACGATTGGGAATCCCTGTACCTTTAGGTCAGGGTGGATGTCAAAAATCTAATCTTCTGACTTGCCCCGATCGGCTAACCCTGTATCACAATTAAGTTTTTTTGTCAAGTCCTAATCGTCAAAAATCAAACAAACATGACAATTTCTCCTGAATTAATAGCTTTAGCCCAGTACATGGCGGGCGAATTTGACAACCGGGAACAAGCGCTAGCAGACCCGACGTGGTACGTCCACCTTCGTATGTGGCAAAGACCGCTACCGGTTTCTTTATTTTCCGAACCCAGCATTGCCCTGTTTGCGGAACAAGCCAACATTCTGGAATTAGACAAGCCATACCGCCCCCGCATCGTGCAACTGAGGCACTCACAGATAGCGCCAGGACTGATTGAAGCTCAGTATTATATGTTCAAGGATATCGCAGCCGTCAAAGGAGCCGGTTGCAACCCCGACTTGCTTGGAAAGCTAACGAAGGAGCAAATCGAACTCCTCCCTGGCTGCACCCTGTCGGTTGCAGTGCAAAATTTAACCTCAAACAGCTATCGCTTTCGGGCATCTTTGCCGGAGGGCACTCGCTGCGGCTTTGCCTACGGGGGGCAAAATTACCAAGTAGACTTGGGATTTGAAGCCGCAGGCGAGGAATTTCTCAGCTACGACAAAGGAATAAGCCCCACGACAGGCAAAGCTATCTGGGGAGCTCTAATGGGCCCTTTTAGATTTGTCAAGCGTCAGGATTTTGCTGCTGAGATATTGGTTTGAAGCAAGAAGCAACGAGAAACAAGGAAGAAAGATTTAGCTATCTAGGATAGAAGGCAAGACTTTACCTTGACCTATTCTTCTACTTTAGTGTTTTGGTGAACCTCTCAACCTCTCAAGAAAGGAAGAAAGCATAAGGAAGCTGGCAATAATTTACCTGCTTCCTGTTCTTGTGCAGGGTTCCGGCGCATTTTGTGAGCCTCAAGCTTAAATTGCGCTTGCACGCAACCGATGCCAGCGGGAGTGGTTAACTTGCGCGCGGCACCCCCTCTAGAGCTTCTTCTTCCGTTTCAAATATTTCAAACACAGAATCCATCATGGTGACTTCAAACACCAGTTTGGCTTCGGGATGAACATTGCAAATGCGGAAACTTCCCTTAACTTTATCCGCATCCCGCATACCTGCTACAAGTGAGGTCAGGCCAGAGCTATCGATAAAGTTAACCTGACCAAGATTCACTACAACATGGCGGCTAAGTTTGGAAATACACTCTTGCAACTTGAGGCGGAATTGCCAAGCTGTAGTGATGTCCAACCGTCCTGTCGGTGCTAAGACGATAACTGTTGTACCGTCTTGAAGCGTGTGGGTTTTTTGATCAATATGAATCACTGACCCTTCCCTCAAATTTATTATCTATCGCGGTGGTTACTGTCCCAGTAGTTTAACTCAGGTCGGTGACTGCTGAGGCATCCAATTCGCCCAATCTTGCGGTTTTAAGAACTTGGAGTAGAGTTCGGCTTCTGGAGAGTTGGGTTCTGGCTCGTAGCAGTATTCCCAGCGTACCAAAGGTGGCAGGGACATGAGAATCGATTCGGTGCGTCCGTTGGTTTGCAAGCCAAAGGTCGTGCCTCGATCGTACACCAAGTTAAATTCAACGTAACGGCCTCGGCGGTAAAGTTGGAAATTACGCTCGCGCTCGCCGTATTCTTTCGATCGGTGTTTTTCAATAATTGGGGTGTAAGCCGGCAAAAATGCCCGGCCACAGTCCTGTACAAAGGCGAACAGCGACTCCCAAGTCCTAGGTTCCGGCACGCCGATGTTATTGCTGCACTCAGCGGCTTTGCCTTTGACATGATGGTCGCGGTAAAGCGCGCCTTGAGCGCTTTGGTAGTCAAAAAACAGACCGCCCACGCCGCGGGTTTCTTGGCGGTGGGGGAGGTAGAAATATTCGTCGCACCAGAGTTTAAAGGTCGGATAATATCCGGGATGGTGTTTGTCGCAAGCTGCTTTCAGAGTTTTGTGGAAATGAGCTGCATCCTCAGCCAACGGGTAATAAGGAGTCAAATCCACACCGCCGCCAAACCACCAAATCGGACCTGCCTCAAAATAGCGGTAATTCAGATGAACCGTCGGCAAGTATGGATTGCGGGGGTGCAGCACCATCGAAGTGCCAGTTGCATAGAAATCGTGACCGGCGGCTTCTGGGTGCTTTGCCAGAATCAAGGCCGGCAAACTTTCGCCCCAAACTTGGGAAAAATTGACTCCCCCTTGTTCAAACACATCGCCTTCGCGCATGACGCGAGAACGTCCGCCGCCGCCTTCGGAGCGTTCCCAAGAGTCCTCCTTAAATTTGCCAACGCCATCGAGATGTTCGAGGCATTGACAAATTTCGTCTTGTAGGGTTTTCATAAATTGGCTGACTCTAGCTCTAGAGTCAGCGGGCGGCAAAAACGGGGAAGTGGCGGTTTTAAGTGTGGTAGAAACTGTCATCCGATTTTAGATTTTAGATTTTAGATTTTAGATTGAAGAATTTCGACCACGGATCAATTCGGAGATTGTGACCAAATTGCTTTCGGTCGTAGAAATTCTTGCCGATCGCATTTGAGTTTGAGCTTGACCGTGAGTCCCAAATCCTGTCGTCATGTAATTATGCCACCGTAGGTCTGCAAATGATCGCTATGAAGTTACATTAAAAAATAGCAATAAAAATATACTTAAACCTGCGATCGAAAATTCGCTAACCCAATTGCAGAGCTATGGTGGAGAACACAATGCCCAAAACACTCGATGTTAGTTCAGTCTTAGAAATCCTGCGACCCGTGCAAGACCCCGAACTGCAAAAGAGTTTGGTGGAATTGAACATGATTCGCAACATCAAAATTGACGGCGGTGTCGTCAGCTTTACTTTAGTGCTGACAACGCCTGCTTGCCCGCTGCGAGAATTTATTGTCGAAGATTGCCAAAAAGCGGTCAAACAGTTGCCAGGAGTCGAAAAAGTGGCGGTGGAGGTGACAGCCGAGACGCCCCAGCAGAAGGGAGTGGTCGATCGCCAAGGCATTGAAGGCGTTAAAAATATTATCGCAATATCCAGCGGCAAAGGCGGCGTCGGCAAAAGCACGGTGGCGGTAAATGTGGCAGTAGCGCTGGCGCAAACCGGCGCCAAGGTGGGTTTGCTGGATGCGGATATCTATGGGCCCAACGACCCAAACATGTTGGGTTTGGGGGACGCGAAAGTCATGGTTAGGGACGGAAAAAGCGGGGAAACCCTCGAACCCGCCTTCAACTACGGCGTCAAATTAGTGTCGATGGCGTTTTTAATTGACAAAGACCAGCCCGTGATTTGGCGCGGCCCGATGTTGAACGGGATCATCCGGCAGTTCCTCTACCAGGCGAATTGGGGCGATTTAGACTATCTGATTGTCGATATGCCTCCGGGTACTGGAGACGCGCAGTTGACAATGGCGCAAGCTGTGCCGATGGCTGGTGTTGTAATTGTGACGACACCGCAGACTGTGGCATTGTTGGACTCCCGCAAGGGCTTAAAGATGTTCCAGCAGTTGGGAGTGCCGATATTGGGAATTGTCGAAAACATGAGCTATTTTGTGCCGCCGGATATGCCAGACAAGCAATACGATATTTTCGGTTCCGGCGGCGGGGAAAAGACTGCTGCTGAGTTGGGAGTGCCGCTGTTAGGCCGCATTCCGGTGGAAATTCCGTTGCGGGAAGGTGGCGATTCGGGGGTGCCGATCGTGGTGGGGCAACCGGGTTCTGCTTCAGCTAGGGAGTTGCGGGCGATCGCGGGCCGCATTGCGGGTAAAGTTTCCGTAGCAGCCTTAGCTTAGAAAACTCTAGTTCCCAAGCAAAGCCTAGCATCTTCCTGTTGAGGAAGATTTGCCTAGTTCTCAGGCTCTGCTTGGGAACTAGAAACCAGAAACGGTAAGCTATAAAGAGCAAACTTAACATTCAAACAATTATGATTTTTCCAGGTTCGGCAGTTCGAGTTAAAGATAAGGGTGAGATTTACTACGCCTTTCAAGGACAAGTCCAGCGAGTTAGCGACGGAAAGGTCGCGGTACTGTTTGAAGGCGGGAATTGGGACAAGCTGATTACGTTCCGCCTGTCGCAGTTGGAACTTGTCGATGCTACGGCTGGCCGCGCGAAATAGTCAGCGGTCATTAGTCATTGGTAATGGGTAATGTGTAATTTGTAATTGGTAAAGTACCCAAGACCAGGCTACTAAATGAAAACCCTTGACTAATGACTAATGACTGATAACTGATGACTAATGACTAATCACTAAAACTATGCGTTTACCTTTACCCCAATTTGCTACAAAAGAGCGCCATCCCGATCGCATTGCTGAGGTGATCGAGACGGCAACTTCGGAGTTTTTGGCTCAATGTTTGGAACCGGAAGACTTGAGTTTTCCCGTGATGCCGCCTTTTGGGAGTTGGGTGAAGGCAGAGGATGAAGAGTCGAAAAATCAAATTTACGGCGTGGTTTATTACGCTACGACTAGCCCGATCGACTCGGTACACAGAGCTCGCGCTTTGGGTTTGTCGCTGGAAGAGTTGCGGGAAGAACAACCGCAGATTTTTGCGATGCTAAAAACCGAGTTTCGAGTGGCGATTGTGGGGTTTGAGGCTGCGCCGGAAAGGTTGAACGGTCACGGCCCGTCGAGGGGTAAAATATATCAGTATTTGCCGCCGCGCCCGCCGCAAATTCACCAGGCGGTTTATCGCTGCGAACCGGATGAAGTGATTGATTTTACAGTACAGTTGGATTTTTTGAGGACGCTGCTGGGAGTGGCTAATGCGCCGGTGGATGCGCTGACGGCGGCGGCGATTCGGGAGATTTATCAGTTGCGGATGCGCGATCGATCTTGGTTGGTGGAAGCGGGGAGGAGTTTGAGTGTTTTGCTGAAGGATGATTACGATCGGTTGCGGGTGATTTTGAGTCAGATTCATCCTTAAGCATCGCGATCGCTCCAACCATGCGTCTAAGTCTAAGCGACCGTAAGGCCAGGAGTCACAAGCTCAAAAACCCAGGGTTGCGGTGGCTGAGTGCGATCGCTAACAGAGATCCACAGATGCTGCTCCTATCTTTTCTTTTACTGTCTTCTCGTTGGTGACGATCGAGCGCTGATGATCGTGAAGTCGTTCAGTAATTACGATTGGCTGGGTTCGGTTGTCCGTAATCTGAGCTTTTTGCCTAACGCTAAGGTTAATTAGTTCTTCACTTATTTTCATCATCAGGGTTTATGCAAATTGTTAATTCAAACTCCCATCCAACTTCTCTTACAAAGTCTATCGCCGATCTTGTAGAAAAAGTAAAATCTGGTGTTGTTCATATCGTACATACTATCAATGGAAAGCGTGCAGCATCGGGAACTGGTTTCATGGTAAATGGTTATTTAGTAACTAATTATCATGTCGCTTATCAGGCTCCTCCTGATTCTATTGTTTTACTAAGAACTTATGATAGCGATCAGATTCTCTTGGATGGAATTCAATTAACTCGTGAAGATTTTCTAAAGGCTGTAAAAACTGCTTCAGATGAAAGAAATTACGATTACATTGTTTTTGATATTCCGGATTTACGAAAAAAAGAACTTTATAACTTTTCTTTTGGCACTCCTCATAAACAACGAATTGGAGACTCTGTTTTATTTTTAGGATATCCATTAGACCACTTGAATCTGGTCTGTCACATGGGAATCATTTCATCTTTTTATAAAAGTAGAATGGTTGATATTATACAAATTGACGGAAGCGTGAATGCTAGCAACTCCGGCGGGCCGCTCATTGACTTGGAAACATCTGAAGTTATTGGAATAATCACTCGTAAAGCAACGGGACTAACACAAGTGTTTGACGAATTACGTTCAGTTATCAAACAAAATATACAAATTTTACACGATCAAAATTCCCAAGGTGCCGTATTTATAGGGGGATTCGATCCAGTACAAGGGATGGTAGCTAATCAGGAGCAGATTTTGCGATTAACTTACGAAATAGAAAGATCCGCGAATGTAGGAATTGGCTATGCTTTTTCTGTTAAAGAGATAAAAAATGATAATATTTTTTACCTGACGGGTTCACAATCAACTTGAAAGCCTAGCTATAATAGGGTTTAAGCCCATAGGATACAAAAAAGATAGAGGAACCACGTGGCTACTTTTTCGGGTTTGGAGAAGGGAAAAGGAGGCCGAACGGGCGAGATATTCCATCGTTATTGTCAATTCATCTGCGATCGTCGCTGTTATCTTGAACTAGGTAAATCCACTTCAATTCTTTACCTGTAAGGATTTCAGAAGCGTTGTCACCCGTCAATTTTCTTACACTGAGGAGTAACAACGAGCCTAGTTAATGTCGTATTTGACAATTCCTGAAGATATTTACGAAGAGTTTTTTACTCGGCGTTTACCTCGAATGTCAGTTCGATCGGATAGGTGTTAATTGTCAACTTATCGCAGTGTAGCGCATTAGATGACAATCAGCAACGTTTACAGGAGCATGACTCTCTGACACAATCGGGAGCATGGGAAGAGCAGGAAAAGCCCTCAAAAAAATATTAGAGGCATACGATATCAGTCAATATCAATTGGCGGTCAAGATGGAAATCGATCGCTCAAACGTTAGCCGTTGGGTGAGTGAAGAACGAGATCCATCCGCTGAGGCGGTATTTGCGATTAAGCAAGCGTTGCAGACATTCAACCGGCAGGCGGCTGAGGAATTCGTCAGGTTGTACCTGGGAAATGGCGAGGAAAACGGTTAGGTTCTCAGGTGTGGAGAGTGTCGCACCGATCGCCCTTGCTGCATTCAAGGGCGATCGCCAATTAGTTTGTGAGAATTTATTTAAAGCCAGAAAGATTATATATTGTCAGCTATTTGTTGAGTCTATCTCAAGCATAACTGGCATCGGAGGATCTCGCCCGATCGCCCCTATGATTACTCTTCGAGTTTTTCCTCCAAATCATCTAAATACAAACGAATAAAATCCCCTGCTGCATCGGGATTAATTTGCTGTAATCCCTTGCGAATCTCTAGAACCGCTTCAGATGCCGGATCTCGATTTTCGTTAACCCAACGGTTAATGCTCGATCGCCCAATGCCCATAATCGCTGCCAATTGATTTTGACTGATGCCATAGGTTTCTAAAACCTGCTTCAGCGCCTTTCCTGCCTTACTCATGGCTTCTATGTTCTCAGAAGCTCGCAACTAAGTAAAGATTGTTGACATTATTACTCTTCGGGTTTTTCCTCCAAATCATCTAAATACAAACGAATAAAATCCCCTGCTGCATCGGGATTAATTTGCCATAGTGCTTTCCGAATGTCCAACACTGCTTCTGCTACGGGATCTCTACTTTCATTCACCCATCGGTGAATGTTGGAACGTGCTACGCCCATTGTCACAGCCAAGCGATTTTGGCTGATGTCGTAAGTTTCCAGCACCTGCTTGAGTGCTTTGCCTGCTTTTCCCATGCCTCAGATTGTCTCAGAGGCCGATCGTTTCGTAAATGTTGCCTATAGGTAACGTTCGCGCTACAATGATTTTGTTGCTTATAGGCAACAAAACGTTCACTGCAAAACAAAAAACTCTGATGCCGAAAAACTTTCTTGCTAATTCCCCAGCAACCGATACTGCGACAGCGACTGTACCCGTCGCAGAGCCTCCGCAGCCCGATCGAGAACCGGTCAAAATCCTGGTGATAGGTTCTCCCAAAGCGGTGAGGAGCATCATTAACATCCTTTACTGTTTGGGTTTTGCCTCTGTCAGCGAGTGGAGCCCGCTGCAACGAGCCCAAAAGCCGGGTGAAGTTATGAGCATTCTCATGCGTTACCTGCGGCTGTAGCGGTGATATAACATTCTTGGCGGGCGTGAATTACCGCCAACAGCTTTTACAGTCAATTCAGACTTTAAGAGGTGTTGGCGTTAGAATTAGAGCGCGATCGCTCGTTGTTCAATATGCGTTTCGGACGATCGCGAATTAGTCTGCGATAATTTATTTAAACCGAGAAAGATTGTATGTGGGTAGAGATAACAGGGCTGAATCAAGTTCCCGAATGGGATATTTTGAAGGTAAAAGTTGAGGGGACTTCACTGATTTTGAATCGTCAAGGCAGGAATGTAACTTGTTACCGCAATGCTTGCACTCATTTGGAATATCCGATCGATATGGGTAAGGTAAGCAACGGTATCATTACCTGTCCCTTTCACAAATATCAGTATAAATTAGATACGGGTAAATGTTTGAATGCACCCAGCGATTCCCTGGAATCTTATCCGGTAAAGATTGAGGGCGATCGCGTTTTTGTGGAGATAGATTAGTTATTCGTTATTCGTTAACTCCGACAGTCCGACAGGGGTTGAAACCCCTGTCTCAGAGCTGCGAGTCGTCTCAAGATGACTGTAGATTAATAATTGATATCAAATCCGGCTTAAATACCCCCTCACTCTTTTAGGATAGCGAATTAAATAACTTACAATTTTAATTGTTATTGTGGGATGGGCGTCCCGCCCGTCCCACAAGAACGGGCGGGACGCCCATCCCACTTTCAAGAGTGGAAGTTATTTAATTCTCATTCCTTAGTCTGCGGAGACAGACTTTGTTTTTGCAGTAGCGGTTTCAACCGCCGAACCATCTTTCAACCTACTGTTTTCGCGCGCCGCTGGCGGAGGAAAATCACCAAAAGCCCGATCGCACCTACCGCCAACAGCAGCCATTCTTCCGGTTCGGGAACCCCCGAAACATTCAGAGGATTATTCGGCTTAGTTAACTCTTCCTTACCGGATTCTACCTCTCTGTCAAATCGATCGCTCTTAGCTTCCGCTGCTTTTAGCTGCTGCCTTTGTGCGTCATTAACTAACACAATCATCGAAGAATAAGGCGTCACCACTTTGAAATTTTTAGCTACTGCGTGCATTGCATCAAGTTGCGTCAATTGATTGGAACTTTTCTGCTTGCTAAGTGCAGTTATCAACTGCCGCGCCGCTATCGGTTTAAATCCTTCATTTTCGGTATTTTTTGACTCTGCAACTGCCGCCGATTTTGCGGTTTTTTTCGATGGCGGGGTTTGGGCATAACTCCAAACATAGCCGTCCACAACGCTAACTGTAGATTTGCCCGAAGCTGCTGTCGTCGCCACTCGCTGCATCGCCTCTTTCATATCTGTAGAAACTCCGCCGCCGCTATTTTGGATCACTTTCAATGTTGCGTCGTCGTAGCCGGGGGGCAAACCTCCCAAATGCACTGTCCACAGGGGTGAAGAGATGGAAAGTTTAAGTTTGCGATCGTCCGATAATTCGTAACTGTGGCGATCGCTCACCAAAAATACAGTATCGTAACTTTTATCGCCCCGCAACTGTGCAAACTGTTGCAGCATATCTTTGAGCTGGATTGTACCGTAAAATGTCATTTTTGCCGCATCGAAATTTCGTACATCTTCCACCAACTTAGGCGGCATTCCCGCAGCGCTGGCGACATACAAATCAACAGCATTTTTCACTGCTGCATTAGCTTTCAACCATTCAAAAGTCTCTTTTACTTGCTTATTTTGGGCCGCCATGCTGCGGGAAGTATCGAGAATAACTGCAAATTTTTTGCCTTGCGGTAGGGAGTAATTTGCATCAGCCAGCGGCTTAGCAGAAATGATATTTCCTCCCGGTAGAACCGCCTGCTGCGCTGTTAGAGGTTGCTGCGCGACTGCGGGCAAAAAGGGTGGCAGCCAAGTTTCTCTTGCTTCTTTCCCGCTGTATTTTACCTCTTTTCCGGCGATCGTGCGGCGAGTATTTTGGTTCCAAAAAATGTTGCGTTTCTCAGCCAAAACAGGCATAGCCCAACCCTGCGGCTGGCGCATGACTTTGTAGGTAAGCCACAGGTGCATTTCCGTTGGCCCTTCAGTTTGGGTGAATTCTCGTTTAGCCGGGATTGGAAAAGCCCGCAAGCGGTATTGTTTGGGACCAATTTGTTCTAGCAAAGCCGGATCGACTCTTTCTACTACCTGTTGGTTGTAGACTTGCTGTGCGGCACCGCGAGGCGATACCGTAAATACAAAACGTTTGTTTAAATCCCCAGTATCTCCCAGCCAAACTCCTGTAACTGCGGCGCTTTCCGGCAGGGAAAAGTAGTAGAATACTTCTTGCAAGTTCGGCGTTTGATTTTTGTAAACTTCGTAGAGTTGAACGTCAGCCCAATCGCCGTTTTCTTTGACTGTCACTTCTTGCGACTGCAACCATACTTTTTCTTGATTGACATTCAGCAAACCTGCTTTAGCTTCTTCCCGGTTTGAGGTTGACTGTACCGCGTGCTTTACTGCTTCTGTGTCGCCTTTTTGCAGTTCCGTATCGAAAAATTCGCCGTAGAGTTTTTCGGCTTTTTTTACATCAGCACTAGAGCCTTGATACAAAAACGGCGACATTAAAAAATTATAGCTGTTCTGCACCGTTTGAGCCGCTCCGTCAGGCAAATTCAAACTATTTTTGTATATCTCATAAATGTGGTTATTTTCTCCTACAGTGCTGAGGTAACGGTAAGGGGACAAATAAGCATTGACTAAGCCGGATCGAATCATATCAGACTTGGCTAATAAAGTTTGGCGACCCGTGTCATTTGCGGGGGGAGTTGCCAGCATTTTCAGTGCGGCGACTTGCGGCTGCTGCTGCAAAGCCGAGAAAATAGCCAGCCAAGCTGCTATGACTCCCAAACTTCCAATTATGGCTTTATTTTTCCCGTATTGTGCAGCAAAACTCTGCCATATTTTCCGCCCGGAATGAATGTAGAGAAAGCCGTACAGCGAAGGCATGACAACGAACAAGCTACAGGTTAAACCAAATAATATAAAGGATAGCGGTATCCAAATTAAACCCCAGATCCAGTTCCCGTATCTAAAGATATCCCAAAAGGCTGATACCCATGTAAACTTGAAAAATTCAATGACTACAGTGAAGAATCCATAAAGTGTAAACAGTGCCACAGGTACAGCGTAATACATCAGCAATGTTGCCGCCCAAATACCAACTACTAGCATTAAACTGTGACATCCTAATTGCAGCCACGCACTTCGCTTTTCTCCGATTAACCTTAAAAAACGAGGCTGTTTATTGGGGGATGTTTGAGAATCTGAAATATTTTGAGCATTTTCTCTTTTACCCAGATATCCGTACAGCATTTCCACGAAAAATGCTGCAATGCACAAAGCAATAGTAGCGATGATTTGATAACTAGCTGGGGTGAGTTCTCGCAGTAGGAACAAGCGGAGCAAACACAGCAAAAATAGCGGTGCTTCTACGCCGTAAAACCAACGCATTAGCTGTAGGGGTTGCTTGCTAAAACGCCTAGCTCCTATTACCGTACATACAGTGGGTACTGCGATCGTAGCTGCCATGGTCAAAGAAAACTCTAGCGGGATGGTGCCATCGATTGTCGCCATAATTAATGGCACTCCTATAATCGGCAAAATCCCCAAGTACACAATCGATAAAAATGTCAAATTCCAGACCCAAAAAATTGTTTGAAAAATTCCATCAAATACCTGTTTTATTTTCATTGATTTCTCCTTTTAAGCTTTGTTTTACGGTATCGTAGACGTTACTAGCAAACTTTTTTAATTCATGATTTTCTGCTTGTAGCGAACTGTCAAATAAAATGGAAACTAGCACCCAATTGTGATTTTTTTGGGTGAGGTCGCTGCCGATGCGCGACAAGAAATTATCGGTAGTTTGCTGTGCAGATTGCAGCCAGTATACTGCTGATAATTGGTTGTTTTTTAGAGACAGCCACCGGGCTGTTACTGAAGGAGTTATTTGTTTTTTTTCTATGCGATTGACTGGAATTCCGCTCGCTACAAAACACAACTCGGGGGCGTGATAAGTTTGCCAGGATGTGCTCGCTACTGTGAGCATGGAACCGCGCAAATTTCCGGCGACAAATCTGATTTTTTGTGTTTGGGTGTCTGGATAGTTGCCGAAGAATTTTTGTTCGCTAGGATTTAGGGGAATTGACTCTGATTTAATGTATTCAGGCAATCTTAAAGGTGCGATCGCCATTTGTGACGTTTCTACATGAGACAGTTGAGCCAAGACGGCCAAAACTGTGACTGCTGCAATTATTCCTGGTTTGGCTAAAGGGTGATTTTGGAGTATTTCTGAGTTGGGTTTTGCAGAAATACCGCTGTTTTTTTCTGGCTGAAATTTCGGTACTCGTTGCAGCATTAACCAGGTCACAAAACAAGCACCTACTAAACCGACAATTCCTAGAGGTACGTGAATAATTTCTGCTAGTTTTGGCTGTTTAAATACTTCTGAAACCAGGACTAACACGGCAACCCGCGCAGCGTTAGCCGACACTAACATTAAGAGATTAGCAGCGCACACAGCCAGCCATCTTAAACTCAATTTACGCCCTTCCAGCCAGGTAGCAGTTAGCAAAAATAGCGTTCCCACTAATAGAGTTTTAATCCCGCTACAAGGCACGTCAACGTGAGCGATACCGTTTTCCAAAACGATAATATCGTAAGAAGAAATAGCCCCAACGTGCAGCATTGAGAGCAACTGTTCTACTACCTGAGCAGTGAGCACTCGCGCCGGCAAACCTAAGCCGCTATTTAACTGACTGTTGAATGGTAAAATACAAGCTAGCAAGCCCGCAACTGGCAAGTTTTTTTGCCAAAAGTTGGGTTCCACCAATAAGCCGCACAGCCCGTAAGTTCCGAGGATAAATAGCAGGACAGTAATTTGTTTGATATCAATTATGTACTGAAGGGCGATCGAGCAAATACCCGCACCCAACATTAACAGCAGCGGATATCGCCTCAAAACGAAATTTGGCGAAAATCCGGGCGGGCGATCCTCTTCGAGGGCTGCGCTAACGCAGTTTCCCATCGATCGCACTACTAATGCTACAATCAGAAAGCCAATTAGTATCTTGTATAGTGTGGGTATCTCAACAAACGAGGATAACAGCCACTTAACAGCCGAGATATTGACCCAAAACCAAGCAAGCGCCAGCAAAAAAGGAGCCAGCCAAACCAACTTAACCGCAGAATTGGGACTGACAGCATCTTGAAGGTCAGATTTGGGAATATTGGTGCGCTGCATGATACCGCTTGACATTCACGTTGGTGACATCTTAGCTCAGCCAAATTGGTAATGCCTAGAGCGATTATTTAAGTTTTGTCAAGCTTCGATTTTCTCTACAGAGAAGCTAGCGTTATAATAATTAATTTTAGCGGAGGTAAAAATGAGCGAAAAAAGCGCAGGATACAAAATTGTTAGCGATAACCGACAAGCGCGGCATCTCTATGAAATTATAGAGACATACCAAGTGGGAATCGAGTTGAAGGGAACCGAAGTCAAATCTATTCGGGAAGGAAAAGCGAATTTGCGGGACGGATATGGCTTAGTTCGGAACGGGGAACTGTGGCTGATCAACGTTCACATTTCGCCTTGGAAAAGTGCTAGCAACTATTTTAATCACGAACCCCGCCGCACCCGTAAATTGCTGATGCACAAACAGGAAATTCGCAAATTAATCGGCAAAGTCGAAGAAAAAGGTTTGACTTTAGTGCCGTTAAAAATGTATTTGAAAGGCGGCTGGGTAAAACTGGATATTGGTTTGGGTAAAGGGAAAAAACTGCATGACAAGCGCGAAGATTTGAAGAAACGCGAAGACAAGCGGGATATGGAAAGAGCGATGAAGCAATTTTAGTTATGAGTCATGAGTCATTAGTCATGACTCATCTCCGAAAAATCAACTCAAACCTTTGCTACTCGAAGGTTGAAAGTTAATTTATGGAGATATTTATTAGTCAGGAGTCATTAGTGATTCATGATTGGTGATTGCTGATTAGTAATTGATTATTTTAAATCGAGTTCGGTTCATTACTGATCGTAATGTTTTTCAAAACCCTCCCTTGAGGATTTTGAGGACTTCCATCGTCACTACCAACTTAATTAGAGTTATTTCACCGGAGTCCATCTTGCAGAAGATTCCAGGTTGAGAAACTAAACCCCAGCTCGTTCGATCTCCGCAGGCAAACTGCCCGGGGTAAGTCCCTACACTTGATAAACCTGGAATACGCTTTATCTCCTCATACAGTCGCATACTGCCGATCGACCGATCGCTGACTGAGTATTATTGCTTGCACAAGGCCGACAGTTCTACCGTTAATCAAGCTCTTCCTGCTTCCTGCTTCCTTTTTTCTGAAAATATCCGGACGGCTTGTGAAGTCTCAGGAATGATTAACCTATGCTCGAATACATCTGGGTAGTGGAAGCATTACCCAAGCATTCGGCTGTGGAGTGACAAACTCTTATGAGAAATGGGCTCAAACCTGAGTCATTTCGTAAGATTATGATGCCATTAGGGTGGCAATTAAATCTGGTAAACAAAATATCGCTCAACTCTCAAGTTAAAAAATGCTAAAAATCACACCGTTAGCTAACATTTTCAATGCCATGAAAGAGCCAGCAAAAAAGCATCAGAATTCCAAGTGGGGAGCTTTCTTGCTGATGCTAGCAGTAGGCTTTGGTGGCTGGCAAATTGGGTTGCCGGAACTGGCATCTTTTTTTAATAATAGGGCTTTTGAAAACTACAAAGCCAATCGATTCGCTGATACTCAACAAGCATATGAGTTAGCCCTCTGGGTAGATCCAAAAAGCCGAACAGCTCTTTACAATTTAGGATGGCTGTGCGAAGAGGTGCAAGATTTACAGTGCGCCAGAAGAAAATACCTGCAAGCTGCCAAACTCGGTCTGCCTGCAGCTTACAGCAATCTGGCTCGGTTATATATAGTCGATCAAAAAAACTATCCGGCTGCAGTTCACTTCCTGTGGCAAGGTTTGAAATTAGCTGAGGACGATCGAGTAAAATATTCTTTACTCAAAAATTTGGGATGGGCTCGTCTGGAACAGGGTCGATATTCAGAGGCATTGCAGCATCTGGATGAAGCCATTAAACTTGATAGTGAAGGACCAGCAACTTACTGCTTAAAAGCGCAAGTCCTAGAAAAGATGAAAAATACTAAGGAAGCGCTACCGCAGTGGAAAATTTGTCTAAAGTATGCGGATTCTCAAGAATTCGATGAGGATATATGGATAGGGATGGCACGTCAACGATTAAACGAGGAAAAAACAAAAAAATGAAACGCACAGCTTTGCTTTCATCAACCATACTGGCAGTTATAACGGTACTCGAGCTAAGTCAAGCCTCAAAAGCAGTGCCAACTCCTGCGACTGTTGCACCTGCCCTTAATCAATCAGTCGAAATGCCGTTCAACTCGAATCAGTCGATGCGACAGTGCAGAGATAGAAATGGTGGAAAATATGCGTGTCCGAGATTCATCATGACTCCAGAGACCGAAGAATAAGAGTTATTTTCAAGAAATTTTGTAGAGTGTATCATCACCACTTTACAGCAACAGGTATGTAGTATGTAGTAGTAGTATGCAGGGTGCGCCGTCCGCACCTTATAGCATTTGAGATTTGAGATTAAGAATCGAAGAATTGGAAATAACTTATGGCGATAAGGGTTTGCAGCTTGCATAAAGCTGCATTCTTTTTTTGTAGAAGTTCACGGGGTTAGCGTGGCAGAAGAGAAGGAGGAATCTGACCAGAACGAGTACTCAAGACAGATTCAG
>JAUBSN010000120.1:0-17358 GCA_036704825.1 Microcoleus sp. F8-C3
ATTCCGGCACTGTCTTCTCCATGTGCCTCACCTTATCAGATTTTTTGGGTTTTTGCTACCCCCGTGAACTTCTACCAATAGTTTTCTCAAATCCAATAAATTTTTACCCCCATCACCAACAATCAGCGGCAATTTCCCATCCCATTTTTCTATAGCTTGCCTTTCCAAAAGTTCCTGAGTCAAATTGTTTCGCAGCAATCTTTGCACTTCAGCTTCCCCTTTAGCCAAATTCACTTTAGCCTCTGCCTCTTTTGCTGCCTTCAGCGCTAAAAACTCCCCTTTTTTTGCTTCCTGTTCGGCAATTTGTTTCGCCTCCACCGCATCGCTAAACCGCTCGGAAAAGTGAACGTGCACTAAAGAAATATCGTCAATTGCAATGTGATATGTAACCAGCCTCAAAGTCAAACAATTATCAACTTCCGCTTTAACTTCTCCCCGTTTAGTAATAATTTCTTCAGCCGTGTATTTTGCCATGACTGCTTTTAATACTTCTTCAACTGCCGGAGCGATAATTCGCTCGACTACTTTTTTTTCGTCACCTATTTGTTGAAAAATAGCATTAGCTTCTTCTGGGATAATGTGCCAGTTCAGGGCTACATCTGTGAAAACATCTTGCAAATCTTTTGAGGAAGCTTCAGCAGAATTTTCCTGTTTCTGCACTCGCACGCTCAACTTTTGTACAGTATCAACTATGGGAACTATTACGTGAATTCCTTCTCCAAGTACCTGTTCTTGGACTTTACCAAACTGCATCATCACGCCCCGTTCTCCAGCGTTGATAATGACAAAAAATTTGGACATAATAGCTAAAAAAACTATCAATATAGATAATTGAACAGCTATATAAACATCCTTAGATTTTTTATTGCTTGATTTGAGTGAGTCAACGTTACTGCTGGATTCTCCAATCATATTCCACCCCTATCGCACTTAATTATCGGACAAATATTGACTTAACCGCTATTCTATTTGCCTTCCACAAGCAACCGTTCAAAATCCGCTGCCACCAAAGGAGGACTGAACAAATATCCTTGCATTGTATCGCACTCGTAGCGCCAGAGAAAATCTTTTTCTGCTTCGGTTTCAACTCCTTCGGCAATTACCTCAAGACAGAGACTGTGCGCCATTTCAATAATAGCTTTCACAATCGCTGCATTTGTGCAACCATCGGTGATATTGCTGATAAAACAGCGGTCGATTTTTAAAGTATCGAAGGGGTATTGCGTCAGATAGCTTAAAGAAGAATACCCGGTTCCGAAATCGTCAATAGATATACAAACTCCCAAATTTTTCAATTGTTGCAAAGCAGCGATCGCACTTTCGGCATCTTCTACCATCAAACTTTCTGTCAGCTCTAATTCCAAACTGCTCGGTTCCAAACCAGTTTCTGCTAAAATTTGGGCAACTCTGCTGCACAGATCCGGTTGGTGAAATTGGCGCGCCGACAGATTCACCGCTACCCGCAGCGAAAAACCAGCATTGTGCCAAACTTGCATTTGCCTGCAAGCTGTCTGCAAAACCCACTCGCCTAATTGTATGATGAAGCCAGTTTCTTCGGCATCGGGAATAAATTCTGCAGGCGAAATCAGCCCTTTTTCTGGATGCAGCCAGCGCACTAAAGCTTCTGCACTCATAATTTTACCTGTCTGGACATTGACTTGCGGCTGATAGTAAACTTGGAATTCTTCACGTTCCAAGGCGTTGCACAAATTTGTTTTTATCTGCTGTAATTTGTGGGCGGTATCTGGGGTTAAGACGCCGTTTTGCCATCGCCAATTATTGTACTGTTCGGCGACAGCTTCTTGTTTTTTCAAGCGGCTCGATATCGCTCCCACAAGTTCAGCTTTAGTAAAAGGTTTAGTCAGATAATCATCTGCTCCCAATTCCATACCTTGCCGCATTTCAGAGCGATCGGCTTTACCGGTCAGAAAAACAAAAGGGAGTGTAGCAGTAACAGGATTCGATCGCAAGGCCACCAGCACCCCGTACCCGTCAAGTTCTGGCATCGTCACGTCGCAAAGAATCACGTCGGGAACATTTGACACCGCCGCATCTAAACCTTTTGCTCCATTTTCTGCACCCGTCACGTCAAAACCTTCAGCTTTGAGGAGTTTGAGAATATTCTCCCGAATTACTTGCTCGTCCTCAATCACTAGAATCTTTTTCATACGTCATTCCCTGCAAGCGGTATAATTGATAGGCGTTACTGAACGCGATAAGCGTGGCAATAACTGAGAACGCACAGCTCGATCGGCACAACAGCGGAATATTTTCCGACACAAATAGCAAACACCTGAAAAACGCTAATTTTTCAAGCATAACTAGATTAATGTTTCTGTGCTTACTCAGTGCTGTCCGTATTATTACGAGGTTAATTAATAATCTCTCAACTAATTCTAGGCGATCGACAGTTAGCAGCGCCTTAAATAACTGCTAAACTAATTGTGCCACCTGAACGATTGTCTGCAAACAATCTCAGCCTATTTATACCGGTTGCCAAAAACCATGCAACTGCAAGCAAGTTCCAAACCCTTGCGGAGTCAGTCTTCCCCATTCTTCAATGTAAAATCTAAACTTTTAAATCTCAAATGGTATTACCTACTGGATTCCCTGAACCCGCACAGATTGGGGTCATAGAAGTTAAGCAATATCCTCACTACCGCGCTGTCACCTACACCCACGCAGGCGATTTGCGACAAGCAACTGGCATCGCCTTCAATCCCTTATTTCAACACATCAGCAACAACCAAATTGCGATGACAACGCCAGTAGAAGCGCGCTACACTGAAACTTCCGGGGAAATCGATGCAGTTCCCCAAGCAGAAGTTTCGTTCCTCTATCCCGAACCAAATATCGCCCCCAGCAGCGTTAACTCCGCTGTAGAAATTACGGATACTTCGCCCATGACGGTTGTCAGCATCGGCGTGCGCGGGGCCTACACTTGGGAAAGCTACGAAAACAACCTCCAGAAACTCAAAGATTGGCTTCAAGAACATCCCGAATACGAAATAGTCGGGCCGCCGCGCCGCTTTTTTTACAATTCCCCGATGACGCCGGAAGCAACTAAAATCAGCGAGGTACAAATTCCGATCCAGTGCCGCTGACGTGAACAACTAATTCGCGAATGTGACCCCGCTGGCGGTGTTCCCACAGGTAAATTCCCTGCCAAGTTCCTAACAGCAACCTGCCACGATCGATCGGGATTTGTTCGGAAGTGTGAGTCAGCGCAGTGCGAATGTGGGCCGGCATATCGTCTGGGCCTTCCGCATCGTGAATGTAGCGATCGCCCTCCGGTACCAGTTTAGCTAAAAAGTTAGCCAAATCCTTAAGTACATCCGGGTCAGCATTTTCTTGAATCACCAAACTAGCAGAAGTGTGGCGCAAAAATAAGCTGCAAAGTCCCGTTTCAATACCTGCATTCGCCACCGCATCTTCTATCTTAGGAGTGATGTTGCACAGAGACTTCCCTGTAGTTTTAATTTTGAGGATCTGTTGATAGTGAGACATTCGATTTTAGATTTGGGATTTTAGATTTTATATTTTGGATGAGACTGATGCAAGACTCTTGAGTCTGGCGTTGCGCCGACTTTGTTTGTGCAGGATCGATTTCAAATCGCCTTATGTAAAATAATCTACAACAGCTTGGGCGATCGCCTCCGTACCATTTTTCTCCAATTTATCCGGCAAACAGGGCCGATGCAGCGGTTGTCGCAAAAACTCCCAATCCCCCTCAAAAAACTCCGCAGCCGTCACAATTTGATGTTCCGCATAATTTTGAATCCCTTCCAGCAACACCGCCGCTTCTGCAAAACCTTCTCTCATGATAGAAACAACAGGTATTTCCAAGCGCAAAGCTTCTGCAAAAGTGCTGTATCCCGGTTTAGAAACTAAGCGCCCGCAGACAGGCATAATATCAACCGGACGCGGTAAAATCGGGAAAAATTGTGCAAACTCCTGATTTTTGACTTTAATCAAATTCGACAAATCGGGAGATCCCGCATCAAAAGTAATAAATTGCCAGTCGCTAAATTGCTGTAAATTTTGATAAGGAATTTCCTCTAAACCCAGTCCGCCAAAAGTCAACAATACAGTTCTTTCCAGCGGTGTTTCGATACCGAATACTTCCCGAACTTTATCGTTACTGTAGCGAGGATTGCCGCCAGTCAATCCCACATCTTGAACATTCGGGAAAGCTGGCATCGGTTCGTGCAAAGGAAGACGAAAAAGCCGATCGCACATTCCGAAACACTCACCAATCCAATCTGCCATTTCTGCAAATTCCCCGCCCCAATCGCGATAGATAAAATCCCACCCAAAATTGCTCATCATCCAGCAAGGAACCCCAGCCGCTGCCGCCATGCGCGTTGCCAAAGGAGGAATATCTGCCAGCACCAAACCCACGCGATTTTGCTTGATAAAATTAACTTCGCTGGCAATTAGCGAATTTTGCTTTTTCCGAATTTCCCGCAATTTTTCCAGCGTCGCGTCTTTATCCATATTCAAACTGTCAGCTTGCACCACACCCACATCAAAAGCCCGGGGACGGTGGATAAAGTCGCCGCCAATATAAGATTCTAGCAGCCACCGAGGTGCTGTTGTTGTGATAATTAGTAAAATATCTGGATTTAATTCTTGAATTTTTGCAGCTACGGAGGAGACTCGGACAGCGTGGCCGAATCCGTGATTCGTGATGGCAATATATAATGTTGGTCGAGACATTGATAATAGGGAATGGGGAATGGGGAATTGGACATCGGGCATCGGGAATTGCGAATTGGAGGTAGAGACTGGAAGCCAACAATGCCAAGCTTCAAGCGACGCACAACGAACAATGACACAATTAATAACTAATGACTAATGACTAAGCGGTTGTGTATTTAACTTGTATAGCCATCCTAAATCATTTGTGAATTTCTTACTCCCTCCCCTTGATAAGGGGAGGGTTGGGGTGGGGTCAAAAATTTACGACTCCTGCAAGGATTGCTATATATTCCTGGCGTTGCTCAGAGCAACGGCCCAGAAAAGTTTTATTATTATTGACTATAATAAAGTTAGTTTTTAATGATGAACGCCACTCCTCTCTTTATGAAGAAATTAAAACTAAAAATTTTCCTCCTAACTTAATTATAATTGTACAGGCCTCGAATATGCAAGAACTCATCAATCAGAAGCGCCCTCAGACCAAACAGGCAATTGATTAATTTTGTCCAGCGTTATATCTACATACTTTTGACCGTCCGCCGCCCGATTTTCCCCAAAATATCCCTCATCGCCGTCGTGCTTGTGAGGGCCGCTGGAAGCTTCTGCATAGCGGCCTTGCAAACGGGCTTGATTGAAAGGAGAAGTCGCGTACCAGTACCAGCGAGTCGGAAAAACTATGCCGCCAATATCCTCAATTGAATCGCGATTGCCGCGAAAGTGGAAAATGCGATCGGCCTCTGCAAAACCATTTTCTCCCGAAAACACGCCCCCAACCGAAACAACCGTAATTTCTGCCTTCAGCCATTCTTTAAGATAGCGAGTAGCACCCAAAGCAACTTGTGCGCCGCCGCTAGTGCCAATTAAAATAACTTTCAAAGGTTGTTGAGGATTAACTGAAATCGGAGATTTAGCATTCATCCGCTCGATAATTGCATTAGCAATTCCCTGATTGTATGCAAAGCCGTAGCGATAATCTAGAGAAATTGCAAACCTCCAGAGATTGCGAATTTTGATGAATATATCCCCCGCGATCGGTCCGCTTTTGGTCTGTTCTGCAAACCGCCAAAAAGGAGCTAGCCACCTCTCTCCTCCTAAACTTTTGTTAGAAGCTGAATAAGGAAAAACATCGCCCACTGCTACGCACTGCGGGTGACTTTTAACTAAACGCTTGAGAAAGAACTCTTCGCCAGGGGTTAATTCGTCCCCCGAAAAATCGCCAACTCCCGGTAAAAAGATGATATAACAATTGAGCCTCGAAGACTGGCGGGCTTCTAAATTGCCTTTGTTTGAAGGCAATATCTCCGGCGGATTTTTCTTGATGCCAAAAGTTTCGGCACTTTGATTCAGCCACCATATCACAGTTCCCACCGGGGAAAGAATGCCCCAAATTATCAGAATTACACCTGCGACGATCAGCAAATTTAAACTTCCCCCGCGCAGCCATGCAAGTATCCTTAAAATCAATCTTAGCATTTAATAAAATCTGGTAAAATGCCCATAAATTAGCTAATTACGTAGAAATATTTCCGTGATTCTGCTGTATTAGAGCTTATTTTGTAAAAGTTGTCAACTATCTTGAGGAGCAGGAGTTCAACGTGAAGGGAGAAGATTCAATTGCAGGTTTGGGCGCAACGCTTTGGAACGCACTTTCTTTGAACGGCAATTTTTACGAAAAAACTCCCTACACTGGCAGAACTAAGCGGATAGCTTTAACAATTGTAATTTTAGCTGCGCTGTCCCGCGTGTTGGGCAGTGCTGTCATCTTGTTAATCAACCGAACTGAGCCATCCGTATTATTTCTAGGACTTTTGATAGAAGGTTTGGCAGTCGCGGGGGGTTATTATTTTTGGACTTTCACTATCTTTAAAATCGGGGAATGGCTGAAGCCGGGGCACGTAACTTATGGGGAGTTGTTGGTTCCGATCGGCTTTGCCTACGCGCCCCAAGCGCTGAATTTTTTAACGCTGATTCCCTTGTTGGGAGAAGGAATAGAGCGCATATTAGCCCTGTGGAGTTTGCTAGCTGTAATTGTGGCGGTTCGCCAAGGTTTGGATATTAAAACTCGCTGGGCGGTGTTAATTTGTTTTGTGGGTTGGCCGTTGATTCAAATTGCGATCGGCTTTGTGAAAGTAATTGAACAGTTGCTTGCACGATGGCTTTAATTAATCAATACGGCAGCAGTATAGTAAACTCGCTGCCCTCTCCAGGTTCCGACTTGCAAATTAGCTTTCCTCCATGTTGTTCTACCACAATTTGATAACTGATAGACAATCCCAAACCCGTCCCCTTACCTATCGGTTTAGTAGTAAAAAATGGATCGAATATTTTACCCAGCACCTCCGAACTCATACCTACACCATTATCAACAATGCGAATCGCTACTTGATTGCCTTCCGCGACTTCAGTGCAAATATGAATTGTCGGAGTATGTGTGGAATCAACTTCACTCCCTCTTTTCCGACAAAAAGCATCAATCGCATTGGTCAGTACATTCATAAATACCTGATTAATTTCTCCCGGATAGCAGTTCAATAAAGGCAAATTGTCGTACTGCTTGATTACTTGAATATCAATTAATTTGCGATCCAAAATCATCAAGGTGCTATCGATACCTTCGTGGATATTAACCCATTTTCTATCTGATTCATCTAGCCGAGAAAAGTTTCGCAGCGACAGCACAATATCGCGAACTCTCGCAGCGCCCAATCTCATTGAATCTATCATTTTAGTGAAATCATTCATCAAAAAATCTAAATCTATTTGCTCTGTTTCATTTACTATTTCTTGCACGGGATTTGGGTAATTTTTTTGGTATAGACGTAGTAGATGTAGTAAGTTTTCAGCGTATTCATTGGTGTAATATAAATTTCCATAAATAAAGTTAATCGGGTTATTAATTTCGTGAGCAATTCCCCCGACTACTTGCCCTAAACTGGACATTTTTTCACTTTGAATTAGCTGCAATTGAGTTTGGCGAAGTTCTTCCAGTGCAGTTTGCAATTTCTCAGTTCTTTGGGCTACTCGCGTTTCCAGAATAGTATAAAAACGGGCATTTTCTAGAGAAATAGCTGCTTGTGCAGACAGGATTCCCAAAATTTCAAGCCTGTCGCTAGTAAAAGCACCTTTGGTTAAATTATTTTCTAAATAAAATATTCCCGTAAGGTTGCCTTGATGGATAATTGGCAATACCAGGATAGATAGGGGTTGATTGCCCACAATATAAGGGTCAAATTGGAATTGCTCGGATCGGGTAGCATCATCTAAAACCAAGTATTTTTGGGTTCTTTCTACATAGTTAATTAAGGACATTGGGAGGATATCGGATTCAGCAATCGGGAGAGATTGTAACACGGTTACATCATTAAACTGACCTGTCAGTGCAGCTTCTATAAATAATTGATTACCTGTCTTGGCAAGAAATAATACTTTTTGAGCGCCTGCGTTTTCCTTTACAAGCTGTACGAGTTTCTCTAGCAAACGGCTGAGGATAATTTCACTCGAAACAGCTTGAGATGCTTTGACAACAGTTGGTAAATCCAGCACCAAACTATTGTTGATAGTAGTTTTGGTAGTCGTGACAACATTGTTGTATATTGCTTCTTGATGGCGATCGACCAAATAATCATAACGAGATTCTAAGTCTTTAACTTTGGCTGTAGAGCCCCAGCGGATGTAAGCATAATAAGCTTTTTTCACATAAGAGCGAGCACTTATCTCTTTATCCAAAGATTGATAAAACTCTCCCGCTAATTCATAAGCTAATGCTTCTTCGTGGGTGTAACCGTTAGCAGCAGCTCCTTTAATAGCTAAGTCATAATAATCCATTGCTGCCAGTTTATCGCTGATAACTCGCGCTTTCTCAGCTTCAACTAACTCGTACTTGTGCTGATAATTCATGGGTGCATGGTAGGCCCACTTTTTCATAATTTGCTGATTAGAATTAACAATAGCTAGGTATGCTTCTCGATTGTCACTGTCAGGATAGTGAGCGAGGAGAGCCAGCGAATAGTAGAAATTGTGTACCCCAACAGTGATTAAGCCGATCGCCCCATCTGCATATTCTGCCGCTAATTTACCGCTGGCAACAGCCGCAGCATAATCTTTAAACAAATAAAGCAGCATCAATTTAGCAACATAAGCTGCAAACAGCGACATTAGATTATTTTCTTTCTGCCAACGCGACATCACAGTAGGTTCATCCAACATGGAGCTACCTAACCGTACTTGCTCTGCGGTTTGGCTTCTTAAGCTTGAAGCAATTATTTGCCAGATTTTAGCATAACCTATGGCAAATTCGTGTTTATTTTTTAGCAAAAACTCCATATAAACGGTTTGTTTCTCTTCGACATATTCTAGCGATTTTCCCACCAAAAACAAATTAACAATATAGTGCTTACAATTATAAATTGCCCATTCTAAATCGCCAGTTTCGACACCAAATTTCATTCCTTCTAGAAAGGAAGCAAGTGTATTTTTAGTAGACTCTTTCCAGATTCTGATATGAGCATTAAACATTACATAAACCTTAGCTTTTTGTTGGCTAGCATTAAATTGTTCTAGAAGCTTTAAAGCGATTAGTCCAGCGTAGTAGCCAGTTTCGATGTCGCCTTCTGTCCCGCACTGGATCATTCCATAAAGAGTATAGGGAAAAGCGGCTAATGCTGAATGACCGCGATCGATACAAAGATTGACCATAGTCAAGACGAGGGACGACACAATTTCTGGTTTGGCAATATAAGCAGGAGGATAGAGGGCTGTCAGGATTTCCATAGCTGCGAGTTGATAAGGATCTGTCATAACTGGCAGGTTTTCTAATTCCTCAATTCGCGGCAATTTTGGCACTGCAATAGTTTGGTTGTCTGAGAGTTTTACTCCCAGCATTGCCAGCACTTCTATACCTGTTTCAACAGCTTTTAGCATCTGGCTTTGAGCCTGATAAAATAGGATTTTTAGCTGATACACTTTCACTATGTCAAGCTGGTTTTTAGCCGATCGCAAAACCAATTCTGCCAAAACTTCTGCTTGCTGGAAGTTGGTGTTTAAATATTCCGCTTCCAGCGTCTCTACATACAGCCGCAGCGTCATGCTATAGTTGCGATCCCAGCTATCAGGTGCTAATAACGACATTCCCGCATTCAAATACTTAACAGCGGGTTCGTAAGCGTTAGCTGCTTTTGCCTTATGCCCAGCCATTAAATTTAATCCTGCTAATTCATCTTTTTCTGATTGCCTGGTGAGACAATCAATTCCTACATTCAACTGGTTGATAATATCAAAAATTCTCTCTTCTACTTTATCGGATGGCGTATTTTCCAGTAGCAATTTACCTATGCTAAGATGAGTGGCTTTCTTTTCATCATCAGGAATCAGCGAATATGCAGCTTGCTGGACGCGATCGTGCAAAAATTTATAGCCGACTCGCGAATAATTGAACGTTAAATTAACTGCTGATTCTCGATCTAAAAATAAAGGAATGAGGTAACTCTCATTCAAAGGAAGTATTAACCCCGCTTGCAAAGCATCCCAGAGTTCCGTCGCAGTGACTGATGGAGATTTTGCGTTGACAGTAGAGAGAACATCTAGAGTGAAATTGTCCCCAACACAAGCGGCTAATTTCAAAACTTGTTGTGTAATCTCTGGCAGTTGTTGAATCCGACTGGCTACCAGTTCAACTACACTCTTATCTGTAATGCCAATAGCTTGAATCTCCTCAATGTTCCACTGCCACTGCCCTTTTATTCCGGGAGACAGCAGCCGGGAAAAGTCAAATCTCAAAAGTTTTTCTTGATAAAGAGTGTTGAGCAATTGCGTCACGAAAAAAGGATTGCCACCAGTTTTATTCCAAATTAACTCCGCTAAGGGGTGAATTCTTTCTGAGTCATTTAATGTCTCAGAAATTAACTCAGTCACCTGGGTTAAAGAAAGAGGTTGCAGCACTAAATTGTTGAGAATAATCCCCGTTTCTTGAAGGTGCTCTACTGTTTGCATTAAAGGATGTGTAGAGGTAACTTCATGGTCTCGATAGGCTCCAATTAATAGTAAATATTTGCTATCGGGGTCAGTCGCCAGCAATTCCATTAATTTCAATGTCCCTGAATCTGACCACTGCAAGTCATCGATAAATATGACTAATGGATGCTCTTTTTGCGCGAATACGTGGATCAATTCTTTGAATAGCCTGTTAAAGCGATTTTGTGCTTCTGTGGGAGCAAGTTCCGCAACGGCAGGCTGTTTGCCAATTACCAATTCGAGTTCGGGAATCACGTCAATAATTACTTGCCCGGAATCGCCTAGTGCGGCTAAAAGTTGATGTTGCCAATCTTGTAATTTTTCGTTATTTTCCGCAAGTAACTGCTGGATCAAAGATTGAAAAGCTTGAATTAAAGATGCGTAAGGTATATTGCGCTTGAATTGGTCAAATTTGCCGGAAATAAAATAGCCCCGCTGTCTGGTGATGGGTTTTTGAATTTCGCTGACTACGGCTGATTTGCCTATACCTGCATAACCAGAAACTAGAATCGTTTCAATTTGGGAATGGGAAAAAATTTCTTTGGAGGGATTAGCTACACGTTCAAATGCAGCCAATAGTTCCCTGACTTGTATTTCCCGACCGTACAATTTTTGAGGAATCAGCAACTGACTCAATATATCTAAGTTTCCTGGTGTAAAATCTACTATTTTGCCTGTAGTTTCTAACTGATTTAAACAATTGTCTAAATCTGCCAACAATCCGCCTGCGCTTTGATATCTATCTTCGGCATTTTTTGCCATCAATTTCATCACAATTTGTGAAATGGGTGGTGGAATGTCTGAATTAATTTTATGCGGTAAAATTGCTTGACAAGCTATGTGATTGTACACTATTTCTAAGGGGTCGTTACTCGGAAATGGCAATTGACCTGTCAGCATTTCATACAAGGTAATTCCGAGGGAATAAAAGTCGGTGCGGTAGTCGAGGGTGCGGTTCATTCTCCCGGTTTGTTCGGGAGACATATAAGCAAAAGTTCCTACTATCGAGTTATTATTAATTTGGGGATTTTCTTTGGACAATCTCGAAGCAATCCCGAAATCTGTCAGTTTAATAATTCCTGTTTGGCTGTTGATGATGATATTGCTAGGCTTAATATCTTTATGAATAATTTTTTGAAGGTGCAGATATTCTAAGGCTTTTATGAGTTGGATACCAAACCTCAAACAGGTGATGACTTCGAGCTTTTGTCTGGACATGAGGCGATCGATAGATTCGCCATTAAAGTCTTCTAAAAGCAAGCCGAGACGGTTGTCAAAGGTTTCTAGGCTAAGGACTTTAACTATGCCCGGATGGTCTAAATGTTGGCGAATGCGATACTCGTGCTTGAGCCGGGTAATTGCATCGAGGGTGGGATATTCAGCTTTCAGGATTTTGAGTACAGTTGTATCCTGGTGGGTGGAGATTTTTCCTCGATAAATAATCGTTTCGATACCTTCGTGGAGAGTGGAGTGGATTTGATATTGCGAAAGAAATTGCATCGAGTTCTCCTCTGAGTTAAAAAAATATCTGATTCGAGTCGCTGTTCGCTGTTGGCTGAGGGCACGACCACCGTCAGCCGTCAAAAGTCTTGACAGCGCAACAGTTATATGCTTAGCTTACTTAAATGGTCTACTTAAAGTAAAAAAATATTTTTATTTAGTGGAATAAAATATTTTTATATAAAAATTATAGTATCTATGCAACAAACCCATTTTGCTACTATTATTCTCAATTAATAGTCGCTGGTGGCGGACGGCAACCACACCCCTACTATTCGGCTCTCCACACTGTCCCTACCTCTTTAGCAAGATACATTGTTAGAGAAGGAAATACACAAAAATTTACATCTATAATTTGTGTAGTGTTCCAAATCGCTCCTCACCAGCAGCGATACAGCCCTCGCCAAGACAGTAGGATAGAAAAATATGTTTGAACGCTTTACAGAACAAGCCATTAAAGCAATCATGCTAGCCCAAGAGGAAGCGCGACGCCTCGGTCACAATTTTGTAGGCACCGAGCAAATCCTCCTCGGACTCGTCGGCGAAGGCACTGGCATCGCTGCAAAAGTATTATTGGATATGGGCCTCAACTTGAAAGAGGCGCGCAATGAAATCGAAAATATCATCGGTAGAGGTTCCGGGTTCCTCCCGCCGGAAATTCCTTTTACACCCCGCGTCAAGCGCATTTTTGAGACGGCGCTGAACGAAGCGCGACAGTTAGGTCACAATTACATCGGCACCGAGCACATCCTGCTGGGGCTGATTCAGGACGATGAAGGGGTGGCGGCGAAGGTGCTGCAAAACTTGGGAATCGATCGCCAGAGAGTCCGCACGCAAGTAATTCGTGCCGTGGGAGAAGTCGCGGCGGTACCCGGAGGTAGGGGGGATAGCGGCGATCGCAAAATCCCGACTTTAGAAGAATTCGGCACAAACCTGACCAAGTTAGCCGCGACCGGCAAACTCGACCCTGTAGTGGGCCGCGAAAATGAAATCGAGCGCGTGATCCAAGTGCTAGGCCGCCGCACGAAGAACAATCCAGTGTTAGTAGGCGAACCGGGAGTCGGCAAAACAGCCCTCGCCGAAGGTCTCGCCCAGCGAATTGTTAACAGAAACGTCCCGGAAATTTTAGAAGACAAACAAGTAATCAGCCTCGATATGGGTTCGCTGATTGCTGGTACAAAATTCCGAGGCGAATTTGAGGAACGGCTGGCGAAAATCATGGCCGAAATTCGCGCTGCAGGCAACATCATTCTGGTCATCGATGAAATTCACACCTTAGTCGGTGCAGGGGCAATTCAAGGCAGCATGGACGCTTCCAATATGCTCAAACCCGCCCTTGCTAGAGGCGAATTGCAGTGTGTCGGCGCCACTACCTTGGACGAATACCGCAAGCACATCGAGCGCGACGCTGCCTTAGAACGCCGCTTTCAACCGATCAAAGTCGGCGAACCGAGCGTTGCTGAAACAATAGAAATATTGTACGGGTTGCGATCGGCTTACGAACAGCATCACAGACTGACAATTTCCGACGCAGCTTTAGAAGCAGCGGCCACACTGTCAGATCGGTACATTAACGATCGGTTTTTGCCAGACAAGGCGATCGACTTAATTGACGAAGCAGGTTCCCGCGTCCGCGTGATGAATTCGCAAACCCCGCCCGAAGTTAAAGAACTCAAAAAGCAACTGCCCGCAGTAACAAAAGAAAAAGATGCAGCAGTGCGCGAGCAAGACTTCGACAAAGCTGGAAAATTGCGCGATCGCGAATTAGAAATCGAAGCCGAAATCGCCGCAGCTACGATCAACAAAAGCCAACTCAAAACCTCTCCCACCGTCACCGAAGAAGACATCGCCCACATCGTGGCTAATTGGACGGGAGTACCGGTCAGCAAGCTGACAGAATCCGAATCGGAATTGCTGCTGCACATGGAAGACACGCTGCACCAGCGCTTGATCGGTCAAGAAGAAGCTGTCACCGCAGTTTCTCGGGCCATCCGCCGCGCGCGGGTAGGCTTGAAAAATCCCAATCGCCCGATCGCCAGTTTCATCTTTTCCGGCCCCACAGGCGTCGGCAAAACGGAACTTACAAAAGCCCTAGCAACTTATTTCTTCGGTTCCGAAGAAGCCATGATTCGGTTAGATATGTCCGAATTCATGGAACGCCACACGGTTTCCAAACTCATCGGTTCGCCTCCGGGTTACGTCGGCTACGACGAAGGCGGCCAACTAACAGAAGCAGTCCGTCGCCGTCCTTACACCGTCGTCCTGTTCGACGAAATCGAAAAAGCTCACCCGGATGTCTTCAACATGATGCTGCAAATCTTGGAAGACGGCCGCTTGACTGATGCTAAAGGTCGGACAGTTGACTTTAAGAATACGCTGCTGATCATGACCTCAAACATTGGTTCGCGAGTGATTGAAAAAGGCGGTGGCGGTCTCGGTTTCGAGTTTGCTGAAAGTGCCGCAGACGGGCAGTACAACCGCGTTCGCAGCTTGGTAAACGAAGAACTGAAACAGTTTTTCCGTCCTGAATTTATCAACCGCTTGGATGAGATTATCGTCTTCCGCCAGTTGAACAGGGAAGAAGTCAAGCAGATTGCGGACATTATGTTGCAGCAAGTCTTCAGCCGCTTAACCGAACAGGGTATTACTTTGTCGGTGACAGAACGGTTCAAGGACTTGTTAGTTACAGAAGGCTACAATCCCAGCTACGGTGCTCGACCTTTGCGCCGCGCCATCATGCGGTTGTTGGAAGATGTACTGGCAGAGGAAATGCTGTCTGGGAAGCTGAAAGAAGGTCAAAAGGCGATCGTTGATGTGGATGAAAACGGTCAAGTTAAGATAGTGCCCGATGGCCCATCTGAGCCGAAATTGCCCGAATTCGCATTAAGCCATTAATGCACTCTACAGACGGATAAATACTGTTGATTAAAAACCCGGTTTCTCGGAGAAACCGGGTTTTTAATTAAATAATGCTGGTTAAAAAAAGCAACTTTAGGCAAGCTCTAAATCCTTATATAATCAGTCATATCAAATGCGGTAGCATCCTCCCGCGTAAAATCCAGTCAACAGTCAACCACGGAGGCTGCAACCGGATTTGATCTAATTCATCTGCGTTTATCTGTGTTAATCTGCCCTCATCTGCGGTTAAAAAAAGATAATTTATTCACCGCCCCGGACAAGGGATTGACGCAGATTCACGCAGATCGAGAGAAGAGATACAGCCTCTTCCAGGTTCATGAAGTACACTATAAAGCTATATTGTGTGGTGTTAATCTGTAGGGTGCGTCGCTGCAAAATATTGGTAGATAAAACTTACAGATTGAGGGGTGGCGACGCACCGAACCACGGGGGAGAAGATTGTGTGTACCACATCTACATGGAATATGCTGTATGTGAATAATTTCCAGGTAATAGATTTGAGATAATTCTAAAATCTAAAATCGTATGAGTTTGGATTCTTTGATCCCAACACATTATCTACAGTAATTTCTATATCGGTAAAAGCTAGGATCGCTAAAGTCTGACCTCGCTGGAATCTTTGAATATTTTGGTATCCCGAGGGAGAAGGTTCGCGATAAACTACTACACATTGCTCGTTAATATCTACCAGCCAAACTTCTACAATATTGTTTTCGGCATAAAGAGGAATTTTGATATTTCTGTCAGTTTCAGCGGTTGCATCCGCTACTTCCACAATTAGTAAAATATCCTCAGACTGAGGATGTGCCGATTCGTAAAAATCATCGCGCCGTCGCAGCAAGGGAATCTCCGGTTCGGGTTCGGAGTTATCGTCCAATTCTACCGGATCTTGAACTCCAATGGTTGCTCTCGATAATAAGCGGATATAGAATAACTCTGTCAGACACTTGACATGAGATGTATGCCTTCTACCAACGGCGGCTATTTGAACAATTTCTCCTCGAATTAATTCAACTTTATCATCTTTGGTCAAGATGCCAGCTTCAATCATATGATGATATTATTTTACTGTAAATAACCGCTTAATTAACTGAGTTGTCATCATTGTTTAGTACAGGAATATTGGAGTTTTTGTCTGCGACCCAGGTTTAATAATGTGATTATACTACATCCACCAGTAGTCGTTCAGTAGGGCAGGCATTGCCGGGAGCATCTCAGTTATGCAATGAGTAAAAATACTAAAACAGAAAGTATGAGATAATAGGACAAAATATCTAAGGAAAAATAAATGACAGCCGAAGAAACTAAAATCTTACGGCGTTGCTGAACTATGGTATGATGAAGTTGTCCTCTGAGCGTCAAAAATAACACAGATTTTAAAAAATATTATGCAATGCCCTGAATGCAATTCAACTCATATCAATAAGAATGGTCACAAAAAAGGCAAACAAAATTATATTTGTGTCCGAGGCAAAAGACAATTTATAGATAATTATAAACTTCAAAGAGGATATCCAGAAAAAGTTAAACGTGAATGTCTAAAAATGTATGTTAATTGCCTGGGTTTTCGAGCAATTGAAAGAGTCAAGAATGTACATCATACTACAATTATCAATTGGCTAAAATCAGCCGAAAAACTCTTGCCAGATTTTTACGAACCAGAAACAAATCCCGAAGTGGGAGAATTAGATGAATTACAAACATTTGTGGGTTCAAAAAAAAACTTGCACCTGGGTGTGGACAGCGGTAGACCATTTTAAGCCAGGTATTTTAGGATGGGTTTTAGGCGACCATAGCGCCAAAACTTTTGAACCACTATGGGCTCTTGTTAGTAAATGGAAATGCTACTTTTATGTAACAGATGGCTGGAAAGTTTACCCAAATTTTATTCCAGAAGGAGACCAGATTATCAGCAAAACCTATATGACTTGCAGTTGAAGGTGAAAATACAAGACTCAGAGATTATTTGGCTCGGCTTAAAAGAAAAACTCTTTGTTATTCTAAGTGTAAAAAAATGCTAGGGTATTCAATTAAATTACTAATTCATTATCTAAAATTTGGAGATGTTCCAATTCCCCATCAAAATCCTGGAAATCATTTTCGACTCCCCTCCCGTATTTTTGCTCGCATCATACCCTAACTCAGCAACGCCAATCTTACAAAAACATTTGCAAGGTGCTGCCGCCATACTTCTCAAGAATACACCAAAAGAACAACTCAAAGACTTTG
>JAUBSN010000121.1:0-17205 GCA_036704825.1 Microcoleus sp. F8-C3
GAAGGTAAGACTACAGTCAAGCGCATCTCAATGAAGTGTCAAGAATCCTAGCCCTTATAGGGCTAGGAGTATGTCAACAAAAAACTAATTTGTGTTTGTGCTTGGCCGATTCCTGCTTATTTTGCTGCTTTCCGCGATGCGATTCCTGAAGGTCAGCACTGCGCTTTGTTAATGGTAGCTGAATCTTGTCTGGAACCGCTGCAAGCTTTGGTGCGCGAATATGGCGGCACAATTTGCTATCAAAAAAACGCGCAAGCAGCGAGCAAAGGTGCAGCCATTGCTGAATTTACTTGGAATCATACAACTCTGCACGCTCGCAGCGCTGACCCGTCTCTGACTTATTTGCAGACGCTTTTTCCCGCAGATCGAGGTTTGAAATTGATTGAGGAACTGTACAATTATTATGGGGATGAGGTGATGATGCACTTGGAGTTTTTGCGGATGAACGGGAGGGCGATCGCCGCGGCTTTGCCAATAGTTCGCTACACTGCGGAATCACGGCTCAATGAAATTATTCGGTATCATGAAGACCAAGGCGCACTGATTGCTAATCCTCACACTTATATATTGGAAGATGGAGGGATGAAAAGTATTAATGTGGAACAGTTGCAGTTTAAAGAGTTGGTCGATCCTTACGGTTTGTTGAATCCGGGTAAGATGCGGGCGTGGTTGGAACGGGATTGAGGGCGACATGATGTGATAACTCACGCAATTCGCAAATTGAAAAAAGGTTCGTAGTTGCGCTTTAGCGCCGGCCGGCGCTAAAGCGCAACTACGAACCTAAAAAAGTCCTTGCTGCGAACAAAACTTGTCAATTTAAGGGACAGGGGCGGTAATTTCTGTAGGTGCGATCGCCCCTTCAGAAGGTACAGCTTGCTTTTCCAGTAGTAGGCGCTGTTTGTTCCGAAATTCTGCGGCCGCATCGTTTAAATTTTGGCGCTGTTCGGTAGTAAATTCTTCCATGCTGCGGCCGCCTCCCAAGTTGGATCTGTGAATTAAATCAAATATTCCGCTGCCACTGCTGCGGCCGGAAAATGGGTCGGTATTGTCTTGAGTTTGAAAGTCTTGCAGCGGTTGGGCATTATTATTATTTAAACCGCTGGCTTGAGCGAAGGTTGCTTGAGGGGAGAACAGAGCACAGGATGCGATCGCGCTTGCAGCAATCCCCACCATCAATTTGCCGGATTTGGAAGTTTTGGTGTTCATAATTTATTAGTTGAACTTTCAAAAAAACAATTCTATCTAAACAATATTCTGACTGGTGACTAAATATTATATTACTTCGCTGGGGCTAAGGACAGGGCAATGCCTATTGATGTCAACTTAAGCTTTTAGTCCGCCACTCCTGCCACTCACCCGGCAGTCCGCCAGGGAATGAATTCCCTGTCTCATAGAAGACAGTCCTCTCAAAGAGGACTGAAGAAGTCATTAGTCCTATGCAAGAGGACTTTGGCTTTGAGGCTGTTGTTTCAACCCCTGACGGACTATCGGTTTTACCTTAAGTTGACACGACGAAAGGCACGGCGCCGTGTCCTAGAATTGACGGTGCAGGTTAAACGATCGCCCTTCCTCACGCAAATCGGCGTCTCAGCAGCGGTTGAATGCTCAGCAGCGCTACCGCATCAAAGGCTAGCAATACTAACAGCGCTCCTCCAAAGGTAACATTACCCCAAGGAGCGTGCATCACCACACTGGCTAGCGACCAATCGCTGTGCAGGTACAAATAGCGGATGGGTTCGATCGCGTAACTTAGAGGATTAAGAGTCACGACAACTTGCAGCCACTCTGGCATAAATGACAGCGGCGCCAGGGCTGTGCTGGCAAATAATAGCGGCAGGTTAGTAACAAAAATTACCGCTATTAATTCTACGTGACCGGGGAGAGCAAAAGCTAAACCCAAACTCAAACCCGTGACGCCCAAAACTAACAGCAGGACAATTAGGGCGATCGCCCCGAGTCCGGCAATTCCAGGCAATCCCGCGCCCAAAAACGCCCCCGCCGTAACGATTGCGCCCGTTTGGATGAAACTCAGGGTGACGATGAAAATAGCCGAAGCGAGGACGATCGAAAATCTCGAAGCCAGCGGCGCGACTAACAAGCGGTTGAGAAAGCCGAATTCGCGATCGAACATAATCGGCAAACCGGCATTCAGCGCCCCGGCAAATGCAGTAAAAACGATTACACCAGCGCCGAGAAATTGTCCGTAATTCTGGCTTTCGCCGAACAAGCCGGAGGGTGCATTTTCAAACAGAGCACCGAACAAAACCAACCACATCAGCGGCTGAATAATGCCTGCAACTAGCGTCGAGGGGCGGCGCTGCAATTGAATAAACAGGCGCTTGGTTAAGGCGAGTGTTTCTTGGATGAAGTCGCCCAGCAGGGAAGTGGAAGTGTCAGCGGATGCCGTGGAGAGTGGCCGCTGCTGGTTGAGGTTGTTGGGGGATGTAACAGTACCGCTCATAATTGCTTGCGCTGATTTTGATTAAATCTAACTCTCTTTACAGTAGCAAGTCTGGAGCTATTGGTGGTGTTGGGCGGGCGATCGTCACAAGCCAGCAGATTAGGTTGTATAGTCATGATGATAAATTCTACATAGCTGAGAATCTTCGATCGAGACATGGCAAAAACACCGATCGCTCTATATCGGCAAGGCAACGCTAATTCACCTAGAATGGATAATGTCCGACCGAACAAAGATGTTGCTACTTATGAAGAAAATGGTCGCATCTGGGTAGATCCTACTTTAGGAGGTGGGATTTCGACATTTGCTACTCAAAGAAGTGACAAAAACTGGTGGAAGTTAGATGCGGATAGTAAAATTCCTGCTGCGCTTGATTTAGTTAATGACCACAACGCTCACTGGTTGTGGAAACCGAGTCATATTATGCCGATAGAGGAATACAAGGAGGCGCTTCGACTGATAAGTGCATCTTTCTACAAAGTGAGTTAAAGATTTCTAGCTTTGGCAGCTTTGAAACAGAGTGGGTTAGCATAGTGGCAAGTAAGTGTAAAGATTAAAAAGGGAGTTCAGATGATTCTATCTTTTAAGGATGTACAATTTATTATCGAAGCTCTTGAGTTTCGGATCGAGGCATACCGAGAACGTTTGAAGGACGAAGAATTGGATGAGGATGAAGCATCAGATATGGGCAACGATCGCTATTTTTTAGAAGCACTACGCGAAGATTTGATGAAAGCTATTAAGGATGGTAGTCTGCCTAAAATAGCTGAATCTTCAGACGGTTTGTATCAAGAGGTAAGAAGTTAATAAGGGTGCTTAATTCAAAGTTACTAAAATCAGGGAACGCTGCAGATTAATAAATCATTAATGAGAAGGGTTGCTCAAAAACGGAGAATAAAGCTATGTCATCAAGGGCGATCGCCACTTTGGTCGAGATTATGGAATCTTTGCCAGAAACTCTTCAAGACAAAGTGGTTGAACATTTGCGAGAATATCTTGAAGAGTTAAGGGATGAAGAGCAGTGGAATTTATCTTTTCAGAACACACAACAATCGCTGATTGTGGCTGCACAGCGCGCTAAACAGGAAATTTCCGCAGGAAAAGCACAGCCATTAGATATTGATATAGCTTTAGAAATACCAACACTAGCCGACTATCCCAGTCGCCGAGAATTTATGCAATTGCCACTAGAAGAGAGACGAAATATTCTAGCAAAACAAGCTGAGGTAATGTTGCAACATTACCAGGAAGATAGAGAATGGCAAGAATTACAAGCAGGAGATTTAATTGACTACTAACTCTCCTTCTCCTAAACGGGGAGATATTTGGTTGGCTAATTTTGACCCAACAGTGGGAGCAGAAATCAAAAAAATCCGTCCGGCTGTAGTGGTAAGTTCTGATAGTGTTGGTAAATTACCACTGAAATTGGCTGCACCTATCACAGATTGGAAAAAATATTATGCTGGCAATATCTGGCACGTTAAGATTGAGCCAGATATTGCTAATGGTTTAACGAAAGTTTCGGCAGTGGATATGTTGCAATTACGGGGTATTGATGTACAAAGATTCATTCGTAAAATAGGAGAACTTTCTACTACTGATATGGAGGAAATTGCCAGGGCGATCGCCGCTGTAGTAGAGTATCAGTAGTTACTTATTAAGGGCGATCGCAGTAGCTCGATCGATTAACCAGCAACTATCGGAGTGTTTGATTTATGCTAATTGAGAAGATCGTTCAAGAACTACAAGACATTCCCGAAGACAAACTTGCAGAAATCTATGACTTGATTCACTACTTTCGCCTCGGATTAGGACGAGAACAGCCACAGCCTCGCACGCCTGGTTTACTAACAGGAAAACTCGGTGATGCTTTTTTTGAGTCCCTACCATTCGAGGAACTCGAACAATGGGAATAAGCTATCTCATTGACACCCATATCCTGTTGTGGTGGCTGTTTGACGATCCCAAACTAAATGCCCAATGCCGCGACATCATTCGCAACCCGGATTTTAAGATCGAGTATTAGCAGTCGTTATAAAGAGCAATCGTAAGGGCCAGGAGGTTGGTAAGGGCTGGGAGGTTACGTGCAACCGACCCGAGGTTTTATGCTCGAAGTGAATCAGTATCTACAGTTTTTTAGTCGTTGCAAAACATTAATAGTATAGATCTCAGGCATATTCACCCAATTCTCAAAGACTGGTAGATAACCCTTTGGAGTATTTAGACTGTAGTTGAATTCATAAATAGAGTGGATAGGTATATAACAGTAATCGCCAAAACGAGTGTAACCGCGAGTTATCCATCCTAACCGCTCCCAAAGAATTAAAACTTCAACTGTATCTGCTAATGAAATAGAAAACCAAGGACGATCTATGTCATACCAGCCTTTGGTTAGCCTAAACATATTACGATCGAATTCCTGTATTTCTTTCTTTTTCCAATCATCTGCTTTTTTACATTCTTCAAGAATTTGTAACTGGATGCTGAAACCAAAATGTCCGTTACTGTATTGTACCCAAAGCTGGTCTATTTCATGTAAAATATCACAGGGTATTTGATTTATTTCTTCCAGCTTTAAGCTGTGACTGTAAGTCAGTTTCAATTTGCTTGCCATCCCAGAACCTATACCAAAGCATTTTAAGAATTCGCGAAGGGAGTCTTGTAAAGCAATTTCTCCACGAACGATACGTACAGTATTCAGCGTGATGAGTCGCTCGGTTTCATTATTAGCTGCTTTCCATTTTTTGGCTGCAAGAAGGATACGCAATTTATTCGTGCTCGTGCCTTGTTTATACCAAAAAAACATAAAAAAGGCAGTAAGAGCGATCGCCATCAAAATTAAAATTCCCATCGTTTGGAAGTCCTAAATCTTCAAATTTTT
Organism: Microcoleus sp. F8-C3; assembly: GCA_036704825.1. Lineage (GTDB taxonomy): Bacteria > Cyanobacteriota > Cyanobacteriia > Cyanobacteriales > Microcoleaceae > Microcoleus. The sequence goes on from JAUBSN010000121.1 coordinate 5,343, forward strand.
AGCTTTGGTATTGTGAGAAATTATTTACTTACTAAATGGATTTCTAAAAAGTATTACAAACCAAACGTTAATTACCATGCGTACTACGACAGCAAGAGGGTAAATATACCAAATCCAAGGTGAGTGTTCTATATTTCCAAATTGCCAATTATAAGCTGACCAAGCCTCTGATAACATACCAAGACCAGCAAATGATACAGAGAATAAAACCGTACCCGCGATTGATAAAACAATAGTTAAACTGGATGCCTTAGTTAGAATAAACATTACCAGCCCGCCCAGAGTACCAAGAATCACCCAACTAATTAGATACTTCCAGTGAAATTTTCTGCTTCGATCTTCCATTTTTTATGCTCTCCTAGTAAAGCTAGTTTTTTTAATCGGCTAAGGATGAAATAACGGATAAAGCTTAAGTGTACTTTTAGCTTTCATCCTTACCTACAATATGAGTTGTTAGAGATAGATTCTCTGGAATCCCTCTATCTTGCCTTTATAAACACGATCGCTCGCTTCTATCTGCTAAGGATTAAGTAGAAAGTCTTAATCTGGCATGATTTTAGCTCTGGGTTTAGAGAGGGATTCTCATAAATTCATCTATTCTACCTTGATGAACACGATTGCCATCAACATAAATTGTGCCATTAGCCCAAGGCTCTATAGAAAACTCAACTTCGCCTCGCTCATTAGTTCGTTTGCGATCTGTTTGTCCCAACTTTAAAAAATCATTGTTTCCAACGGCAACCGCTTTCCCTTTGATAGGCTCTTCAGTTTTCGCCGAAATCAGTTGAATGATTACCATATTTAGCTACCTCTTTTTTTTCAAAAGCGCTTGTGTTTTTTTGATTGTCCGGTTTTTAGCAATAATTCATTTTCCTTGTACACTTGTCTAAAGCGCTCTTGAGCATGGAAAAAAGACGATTGCCACATAGGTTGGATTTTGCATTTGCTCAATCCAACCTACTTATTAAGGCTACTTTCCCTTTAATTCTTCTTTCTTTTTCAACAAAGATTGGCGTGCTGAATCCGGCAAATTTGGCTTAGCAAGCTCTTTGTTAATCCTGTCAATTTGGGAGCTACTCCCAGAACTGCTGCTAGAGGAACCTTTTTTACTTTTTTCTCCAGCACGTTCTTTGCCCTGCTCAATTTGTTCTTTTCTTTTCTTGTCGATTGATTCTGATGACATTGAAATATTCCTCGTAAATAAATAGTATCTTAACTAGATACTATTTATTTTTTTGGGGTTTGTCAGTAGGATTTAGTGAAAACTTACAAAATATTACAGCTCTAATTTAGTGTTAGACAGTGGGATTTAGTTGTCAAAGTGGGAAAAAGTGCGATAAAGTGAGAATACCCTAAATCAAACAAAACTCCCAGGCTGCCCTATGGACATTCAAGATGTATTACAATGGACAGACGCTCAGATATTGGCTAAGACGGGAAAACATCTTGATTCCCTACAAAGATGTACATTAGAGCAAGTGTGGGAAGGTCATAAATACCCAGAAATAGCTAAAGCTTGCAAACGCAGTGAGGATCATATTAAACAGGTTGCCAGGGAATTATGGAAACTTCTCTCTGATATATTGGGAGAAAAGGTCAATAAATCAAATTTTCGATCCACAATGGAGAGGTATGAAATCTCTAAAGTTTCAAATTTTGGGGATTTTAATTTTGTACAAAACAAAGGCAACATTCACGTCTGTCCAGACACCTTACACCACAAACAAAACTCACCCCCACCACAAACTCCAAATGAAAACAACACCCAACAAAAACTCGATTTAAGAGACGCACCGGAACTAAGAACCTTCTACGATCGCCCTTCATTCCCCCTCACCGCCCTCGAAACCTGGATTCTAGAGCAAAACTGCCGCCTCCTCACCATCACAGGCATGGCAGGCACCGGCAAAAGTGCGATCGCCCGTCACCTCATCCCCCAAATTCAAACTCAATTCGATCGCATCATCTGGCGCAGTCTCCGCACCTCCCCACCCCGGGAAACAACTCTTAAAAATCTTATTCAATTTCTATCAGATAGAACAGATATTAACTTCCCCGCCAACCCCGATGCTCAATTGTCAATCCTAATAGAAACATTGCGCGAAAATCGCTGTCTCATCATCCTCGATGACGTGCAGCAAATTCTCAGCAGCGGCCAACTTGCAGGACATTATAAACCCGGATATGAAAATTACGGAACCCTATTTAAACTCATCGGCGAAATTCCCCACCATAGCTGCTTAATCCTCAATAGTTGGGAACCTCCCTCAGACATCATCACATTCACCGACGATAATTCAGCAGTATGTTTGTTGCAGTTAACTGGTTTAGGTGAAGCCGCAACAGAAATTCTGAGAGAGAAAGGTTTATTGGATGAAGAACATTGGCCAGAATTGATTAACCTTTATCAAGGCAATCCCCTTTGGTTAAAATTAGTCGCTCAAACTATTAACAATTTATTTAGCGGTAGAGTATCTCAATATTTAAGTTATCAACCAGTATTTTTAAGCGATGAATTGACACCGATATTGCAGCAGCACTATCAGCGGTTGTCGGAAATAGAAAAACAGGCGATTTCGCAACTTAGTAATGAAATCGAGCCTGTTTCTTTTACCCAATGGATGGCAAAATCTCAAGGCTCGCAAGGCGAATTATGTAAAGCAATTCAATCTTTAGCCAGACGGGGAATGCTCGAAAAATTGAGCTGTGAAGCTGAAACCGTTTTTACGATTCCACCTGTGTTAAAACAGTATGTTAAAATGGTTGCAGAATAGTCTTAAATATCTAGCTAAATGAGAGCAAACCATGACAGCAACTCCTACCAAACCTAAGCATATTCTCAGTTTCGAGCAATTTGTGAAGCAACTTCCCGATGAAGAAGGCCGCTATGAACTTGTCAATGGAGAAATTGTGAAAATATTACCAATAAGACTGCATGAGGATGTTGCTGATTTTCTGATAAAACAATTTGATAGAGAAGTTGATCGCGTGCCGCTCAATTACAGGGTATCTGGCCGATTTATGCTGAGGACATTAACCCCGAATGGTAAAGAACAAGGCCGCCATCCTGATGTTACAGTAGTAGACAAAACCCTCTGGGAATCGCAGCCCTTCGCCTATTCAGCCCTAACTGAACCACCACAATTAGTTGTAGAAGTTGTCTCAACAAATTGGGAAGATGATTATATCGACAAGCTGGATGAATATCAGCGGCTGGGAATTTCTGAATATTGGATTGTCGATTATTTAGCTTTGGGTAGCAGAAACTATTTGGGCAACCCGAAAGAGCCGACTGTGTTTGTTTACCTGCTTGATGAAAATGGCGTTTATCAAATGACTGCTTACCGAGGAACTGAGCGAATTATATCTCGAACTTTCCCAGAATTAGCGCTGACAGCCCAGCAAGTCTTGGATGTATGATATCAAATCTGCCGAAAAGATAAGGATAAAGCATTGCTCATTGGTTTTCGCTTCAACCGAAAGGCCGCCAGGGAATTAATTCCCTGGCTAATAGCTAAAGTCCTCTTGCATAGGACTAATGAGTAATGATTTCTTCAGTCCTCTTGAGAGGACTTTAGCTTTGAGGCAGGGGTTTCAACCCCTGACGGGATCTGGGAAAGAGCGTCTCGAACAGGCAAGATGCCTGTTCCACAATAATTATTGGAGAGGTTTATTAAACTAAACTACGATCGCATCGCCTGTTTTTGCTCCGCTTTCAAATCGCGGTTGCTAGCAGCAGCCAACTCCGCATCCAACAGCGTCTTACCAGTCGCAGCCAAATACACATCATCCAAACTCGGCCGAGATTGAGCAATCCCAAAAGTAGGCAATCCCGCATCTTTCAAAGCTTGCTGAATAGTCACCAGCGCATCGCTTTGCGGTGTTACTACTAAATTCAGAGAATTTCCTTGAGCCGCGTTGACAATTACTTCCTGCACAAAAGGCAGCGATTGCATCAGATTTTTAGCTTTTTCAGCTTCTTCGATCGGCGAAAACTCCCGAATCCGCAGAGTCACCCGATCGCCTCCAACCCGATTTTTCAACTCCTCCGGCGTACCCTCAGCAATCACCGTACCCTTGTCAATAATCGCCACGCGATCGGCCAAAGCGTCAACTTCTTCGAGATAGTGACTCGTAATCAACACCGTCGTACCTTCCTCCCGCAAGCGCCGCAGGAAATCCCACACCACCACCCGGCTTTCAATATCCAGCCCGACAGTCGGTTCGTCTAATACCAAAACATCCGGCTGGTGCAGCAATCCAGCAGCCAAATCCAAGCGTTTGCGGATACCGCCGGAATAAGTACCCGTCTTTTTATTTTCCCACTCTTCCAAACCGAGGAGTTTCACCATTTCGGCAATCCGCCCTTTAATCGTATTGCGCGGCAAATGGTAAAGCGCTGCTTGCAGTTGCAGGAGTTCCCGCCCAGTCAGCACCTTATCGAGAGCAACTTCTTGGGCGACGTAGCCGAGTTTTTGTCTGGCAATTCTCGGCTGGCTGACAGCAGAAATACCAGACACTTCAATGCGTCCGCTGTCTGGCGATGTTAAAGTACAAAGTACCCGCAGGGTTGTGGTTTTGCCTGCACCGTTGGGGCCTAGCAAACCAAATATTTCCCCCGGTTCTACCTTGAAGGAAACATCTTTAACGGCTTCTACATTGCCGTAGCGTTTCTGAAGATTTTCAATTAAAACGGCGGGAGCCATATATTTTGGGGATGAACAGGTTGTTAATATTTTGACACTTCCGGGCTCAAATTGCCGGAATGTTCGATCGACTAATGCGACTCGCTGTGCTGGTAACGATAGCACAATCGTCCTCAACGGGAAACTGCTGATAGTTTTGATTTTTGCGATCCCCGTTTAACAAATATCAACTTTATAGCGGTTCCCAACCCCTAGCGCATCAGTCTTTCCCAATTTCTCATCTCACATCTCCCCTGCAAAAAATTATGAGTTTTGAGTTTATTATAACTTCTCAGTTAACAACTCAAAACTCACAATTTTTCAACAAGTAGAGATGCACCCAAAACCTGTTATTTTATAATTATCTCTACCTATAGACTGATGTTTAGCGCGCTTTTGATAATTAACACCGTTGTCAAACACATCTAACTTTCGAGCCAAGTATTAAATACCGAAAAAACTTCCCGAGGTGGCAAGTTCTACTTTTAGATCCCCTCCAGAAAGTTGACTGCGGCGTCTTTAATCGACAATTTTTACCCAACCGCGGCGCACGTTGTACAGCAGTCGGTTGATGATGGCATATTCATCATCATTCAGTGTTCTTTCTAACAGGGCCGATCTGAGCTGTCTCCGGTCGTGGCGAGTCACGACACTGGAGAACATGACCTGACCAAATAACTCTTCGAGTGTCATTTGGGATACTGACATGATAAACCTCCTAGTTGATTGAGACAGATAAAATTTTTACCGCCTGATTGTAATCCTATTATGCTCTCTGCGAGCGACGATTTAGGCGATCGAACACATTGACACGGTGTGATTTTTTGGCTAAAAATCTGTGACCGAGACTTTGATGCCCAATGACTGGGATCTCTTAAATTTGTGATGCTTGTCACTAAAGCCAGAAGGAAGAAGTCAGAAGTCAGAGGGAAAAAGACCATCAAGCGCGATCGCCCTCAAAAACTCTCCATTTCGTCCTCATGGCTTCTCAAGCTTATTTTCCCCTATGCCAATTTTGCAGCTAATTGAGGCATCGGTCAATAGTCGCCACAACCGACTCAGCCAAATCTTTCAGCGCGTAACCTCCCTCCAAACCAAAGGCAATGCGGCGGGTGAGTTGCAGGCAGTATCCGGTGAAAGTACCGAAATCTGACGGCATCAGAGTCATGCTTGCCAGCGGATCGGACGCAGTAGCGTCATAACCAGCGCTGACAATCAACAAATCCGGTTCAAATTTGGACAAAAAAGGCACGACAAGAGATTCAAAGGCGCTCAGGTATTCCGCTATGCCACCGCCCGGATAGAGGGGAATGTTCAGCACGTTGTCGTAGGCACCGCGCTCCTGGGCATCTCCCGTTCCCGGATAGCACGGAGATTGATGCAGGGAACAGTAGGCAATTTGCCGGTAGCTTTCCACCAAAGATTGAGTGCCGTTGCCGTGGTGCACGTCCCAGTCGAGGACGGCGACGCGATTGATTCCCGGCTGTTCCAGGGCGTAGTGAGCGGCGATCGCAGCATTGGAAAACAAGCAAAAACCCATCGCGCGGGAGTTTTCGGCGTGGTGTCCCGGCGGTCTCGCCAGCACAAAAGCCGGTTCCCCAGCAGCCACCACTCGATCGACCCCATCGAGCCAAGCACTCGCCGCTAGCAGCGCTACATCGTAACTTTCAGCAGAAATCGGCGTATCGCCGTCGAGGTAGCCGCCTCCCCGATGAGCCAAATGTTCGACTTCTTTGATGTATCTTTGCGAGTGAACTTTTTTGATAGCCGAGAACAGTTGTCGTTCGCGCTGCGCCACTGGGGTGGGCAGTTGCCACTCAATTTGATCCGCCCAGGGAGAAGCTTTCAGAGCGTTGGCGATCGCCGTTAAACGTTCTGGTCGCTCTGGGTGAAGCATTCCAGTCTTGTGCAGCAAGAAATCTTCGGAGTAGATGACGGGTAGCATCAGGAAATTTTAGATTTTAGATTTTAGATTTTAGATTTCTGATTTCTGATTTCTGATTTTAGACTATTTTTTCCCCTTCACAAAGCAGCCTGTTTTACTAAACAACAATTATCTGAATTTTTATGGCTATTTTCCCATAAATTTAAAGGCAAATTGTGATATAATTTCAGGAGTAATTTGCAATATTTGGCAGCTCTACTGAATCCAAACCGATTTTATCGCATTTTTGAGATTTATAGCGGTCAAATTTAAATTTTTAACGGAGTTTTTCAACCTATGAGCACCTCTGAGTCGCGGATAATCCCGACGGATCTGGGTAATGAGATGTCCCGATCGTACTTGGAATACGCCATGAGCGTAATTGTCGGTCGGGCGCTACCAGATGCCAGGGACGGTCTCAAGCCCGTTCACCGACGCATTCTCTACGCCATGAACGAATTGGGCTTGACTCCCGATCGACCTTTCCGCAAATGCGCCCGCGTCGTGGGGGAGGTGCTGGGCAAGTATCACCCGCACGGAGATACAGCGGTTTACGACGCCCTGGTGCGGATGGCTCAGGATTTCTCCATGCGGGAATGCCTGATCAACGGCCACGGCAACTTCGGCTCCGTTGACAACGACCCGCCCGCTGCCATGCGGTACACTGAATGTCGCCTTACAGCTTTGACTAGCGACTCCATGCTGCGCGACATCGACTCGGAAACAGTTGATTTCGGCGACAACTTCGACGGTTCCCAGCAAGAACCCCTCGTACTCCCGGCACGCATCCCCCAAATTTTGCTCAACGGTTCCTCCGGGATTGCTGTAGGGATGGCAACCAACATACCGCCGCACAATTTAGGCGAAATAATTGACGGTTTAGTAGCGCTAATCCACAATCCAGCAATTACCGACCTGGAATTGATGCAGTACATCCCCGGCCCGGACTTTCCCACCGGAGGGCAAATTCTGGGGAGAAGCGGCATTCGCGATGCTTACACCACCGGGCGCGGTTCGATTACAATGCGCGGAGTCGCCGGCATTGAAACCATCGAACATCCCGGCCGCCCCGACAAAGAAGCAATTATTATCACCGAATTGCCCTACCAAACAAACAAGGCAGGGCTAATTGAGAAAATTGCCGAACTTGTCAACGACAAAAGATTAGATGGAATTTCCGACATTCGCGACGAAAGCGACAGAGACGGAATGCGGATCGTGATCGAACTCAAGCGCGACGCCTATCCCCGCGTCGTCCTCAACAACCTCTACAAACAAACACCCCTCCAAGCCAACTTTGGAGCCAATATGTTAGCGCTAGTAAACGGGGAACCCCAACTACTAACACTCTCCCAATTCCTCAATGTCTTCCTAGACTTCCGCATTGAGACAATTACTCGCCGGACTCAATACGAACTCCGCAAAGCCGAAGAACGCGACCACCTTCTGCAAGGCTTATTAATTGCCTTAGAAAACTTAGATGCAATTATTCACCTAATTCGCGCCGCTGCCGACTCCGCCGCCGCGAAACAAGAATTGATGGATAATTACGGTCTTTCCGAACAGCAATCCGATGCAATTCTGCAAATGCAGTTACGGCGTTTGACCGCATTAGAAGCGCAAAAAATTCAGCAAGAACACGAAGAATTGCGTGCAAAAATAGCCGATTTGGAAGATATCTTAGCGCGCCGGGAACGCATCTTAGAAATCGTCGAAGTTGAAGCAGTCGAAATCCAAACCAAAATCGCCACTCCTAGGCGCAGCGTCATCGAACACGCCGAAGGAGAAATCGATGAAAGAGATTTAATTGCCAACGAACAAGCAATTATTCTGATCACAGAGCAAGGCTATATCAAGCGGATGCCGGTCAGCACTTTCGAGGCCCAAAGTCGCGCTACTCGCGGCAAAGCAGGCGCGAAAATGAAAGAAGACGACGGAGTAGAACATTTCCTTTCCTGCTGCGATCACGATAGCGTTTTGTTCTTCAGCGACAGGGGCGTAGTTTATTCTGTCAAAGCTTATCAAATCCCCGTCTGTTCGCGGACTGCCCGTGGCACTCCCGTGGTGCAACTGCTACCGATTCCTATAGAAGAAAAAATCACTTCTATGGTGTCAGTGACAGAATTCACTAGCGAAGAATACTTAGTCATGCTGACTCGCGGCGGCTACATCAAGAAAACAGCACTTTCCGCTTTTGGCAACATCCGCACTAACGGATTAATCGCGATTTCTCTGGAAGAAGGCGACCAACTGCGCTGGGTGCGGAGAGCAAAAGTGGGTGACAGCATTATCATCGGCACGCGCCAAGGGATGGCAATTCATTTCCGCACCAATCACGAACAGTTGCGCCCTGTCGGCCGCGCGACGCGAGGTGTAAAATCAATGAAATTGCGATCGGGCGATGAGTTGATCAGCATGGACATTTTGCCCAGTTCAATTGTTGCCGAGATTGCTGAATTGGACGCAGAAGATTCGGAATTTGAGGGCGCTAATATTGCTCAATTAGAAACAGAAGACTCTGAATTTGAAGTGGCAGAAATTGCTGACTTGGAAAATGAAGAGGCGGAATTGGAAGATGAAGAATTAGAACTGCAAGCCGAGGAAGTAGAAGGCGAAGAATCCGAAGAAATTCAGAAAAATAGCAGCGAAGTTCCTTCGGTTTTGGTAATCACAACCAACGGCTACGGCAAGCGGGTTCCAGTTTCTCAATTCCGACTGCAAAGACGGGCTGGTAAGGGATTGACGGCTACTAAATTTAAGTCTAAAAAGGCTAAAGATTACGTAGCGGCGCTGCGAATTGTCAACGAAGATGACGAGTTGATGATCGTTACCAACCGAGGTATTATTATCCGTCAGGCTGTGAGCGCAATTTCCACTCAATCGCGCACAGCAACGGGCGTGCGGGTGCAGCGGTTGGATGAGGATGATTCGATCGTAGCTGTGGCTTTAGTGCCGGCTGCGGGTGAAGAATCGATCGAAGAATCGGAATCTGAGGAAGTGGCAGAACAGTCATAGGTTAATAGTTTGTAAGGTGCGCGCTGCGTACCTTACTGCTGAATGGTAAAAATGCGATCGTCTGTCTTCTGCCCTACTTTCCCAAAGAGATGCACCCTCGGATGCTTTATTAGGGAACGACAACCACATCACCTTTATATGATAGACTGCTTGCAAAAATAGCCCGTCCTCAGTTTCTTAAGGTTTTGTGCGTAAGTCGTGAATCAGCATCCTTCACTATAGCAATCCCAAGTCAGTTATGATTGTGGAACAGGTCAGAGAGCCTGTTCCGGGTTAGGAGCAACGTCCCACAAATCATTTAGGATTCTTATAGATGTTTTGGGTAAGTTATGACAAATAAATTTGTCGTAAGTCTTCTAAACCCTCAACTGTTAACAACCTAGAAGTTATAGTTTGCAGCAAATTCAGATCGTCAATGGCAGAAATTTCTTCAAAAATCTCTAACCCGGAACTTCCAAACTTAAGCTGTAAACCTAACTGAATCCCTTGCAATAAAGCTTGTTTCGTCTGATTTTGAGATGCAGTTAATTGTAATTGAGATTCCTCAAGGGGTGACAACCGGGCTACAAAGCAATCTGGATCAGGGATAGAGCGTGAATCCCTTGTTGAAAATTGAGTCGTTTGTGGGGTTTAAGATTCATTAGATTCCAGGCTAAATCCGGCCAATTCTGGAAAGATTGACCCCAATCGGGAGCGTGCAATCCCATCCAAAAAGTGCTATAGCGCTCTGTTAAACCTCACATTCCGCAGATGTGATTCATCTTACTCGTATTTTTGAAAAATCCCAGCGAACGCACTTTTTTTAGTCTAACTTTTTTAACTTTAGTTTCTATTTTTTCTGATAATTAGTAGACAATATCTTAAGGTGAATCCCGCATTTTTTTCTGACAATAACTTGCTCAAGTTATCTGACAACCCACATTCCGCAGATATTAAGACAAATTTAATAATTTTAAATTTGGAGGCATGAAACCCTGAAATAAATACCTAACAAAGATTTCAAGTTTTGCTAAGATTAGATAATAGAGTCAGCAACACAGGTGTAAAAAATTATGAATCAGCCCCAAAACGAAATTAAATTCCTCAACATAGACCATTTAGGAATAATAGCCGGAATTATCGATGAAATGGAACTGGTAGAATTAGTGAATCAACAAGTGGGTATCAAATCAAAAGAGATGCTAACTCCTGGACAAATAATGAAAGCGATGATTTTGAATGGATTAGGTTTTTTGAGCGCCCCTTTATACTTATTTGAGCAGTTTTTTATCGGCCAAGCAACAGAACATCTCATTGGGGAAGGAGTATTACCATCACATTAAAATGATGACCGACTAGCCAGAGCATTAGACAAATATTATGCAGTAGGCCAACACAATTATTTACAGAAATCGCCCTAAAAGCCAGGGAAAAATTTCAAGTAAAAATGAATAGCATACATTTGGATGGAACTTCAATGTATGTACATGGGGAGTACAAACAAGCGTCAGAAAAAGGAGTAGATTCAGTCAAGATTGAGGGAGAAGTGAAAATTCAAGAATCTGAGCCTGAATCAGACATGAAAGCCATAGAGCTCAAACATGGATATTCGAGGGCTCATCGACCCGACCTCAAGCAATTTATAATTGACATGATTTGTACAGGAGACGGAGATGTACCATTATATTTGAACATAGACTCAGGGAATCTCGAAAGTGTGTTTGTAGAGCGATTAAAAGAATTCAAAAAATCCTGGACATTGGCAGGAATTTTTGTAACAGATAGTGCCTTATATACCAAAGATAATCTCCTCGCCATGAGAGAAATGAAATGGATAACTAGATTTACTTTAAGTATAAAAATAGCTCCGGAAAAAAGCTTAAATATCGAAGATGACCAATGGACAGACAGTGAAATATCAGGATATAAGATGGTCGAAAAAGAAAGTGATTATGGAGAAATCAAGCAAAGATGGTTAATCGTAGAAAGTGAAGCGAGGAAAAAATCAAGTATTAAACAAGTAAATAAGCAAGTAGAAAAACAAAAAGAAAAAGCATCAACCTCTCTCCGCAAGCTATCCAAACAAACTTTTGCTTGTGAACCTGATGCTAAAATGGCTCTATAAAAATTATCAAATTCATTCAAATATCATAAAATCAACGTAAGGATTCAGGTCATGTGATAAGCAGTAAAACCTATACGGTGTAACCATTTGATTGAATAATCATCAAATATCCATTCTTATTAAGAAACCATGAAA
>JAUBSN010000122.1:0-17131 GCA_036704825.1 Microcoleus sp. F8-C3
TGATAGCTGGTATTTATAATTATGAACTTTCTTTGAAGGCAAATTAGCGATCGCCTGAGACTTTCGCAAGAGGTCTAATATTTGACGAATTTTGTGGGGGTCGGGGGTTTCCCCCTGCTCCCGCTGAAGACTCAGCAGCACGGCTGCCACACCTGAGACAATCGGAGTGGCTAAGCTGGTACCGCTCAGGCGGTCGGTGCCACCACCGGGTTTAGCTCCCAGGATGTCCTTGCCTGGGGCAAGGATGCCTTGGTCTTTGTAGGCTTCGCCCCAGTTGCTAAAGTCCAGGGGTTTGCCATTAGCATCCATCGCCCCTACCGCTAGCACAGAGGGCAAGGCAGCGGGTACGTGCAAGCAATCGCAACTGTTGTTGCCAGCGGCAGCGACGAGCAAGACGTTGTTCTCTCGGCACAGACGAACGGCATTCCGCAACCAGCCATCGGCCTCGCCGTAGTCGGTCAGTTGACCCCCACTGAGGTTGATAACGTGGGCGCCGGCATTGACTGCTTGCTCGATCCCCCTAGCCAAATCTAGCTGGGAAGTTCTGAGGCGATCGTCGGCGAAGACTGGCACAATGATTCCCTTACATTGGGGAGCTATCCCCTCCACCGGACTGCCCGGTTGCCCAAAGATAATGCTGGCAACGTGGGTTCCGTGGGCGGACATATTGCCACCGATCTGGGCCTCCGCTTTAACCAAGGTGGGAAGAAACGTTAAGTCGGCGCCTTGGAAGCAAGGATGATTTTGGTCAACTGGACCATCCAAAACGGCAATACAAATACTGCTATCTCCCTGGGAGAGCGTACTTAATGTATCTAGCATTTAAACGTATTTATTCCAAACACTAATCAGCATAGAGTTGTTTTTTACACCTATTGATACCTGCGTTTTCACCTTCAATATGAGGTATGACAAGCAGGCTGCTTGAATTGTAGTCTTTGAAAAAAGGCGAGCGGGACAGTTTGTACCCTAGGGATTAGTTGTATTACTGCACAATCCTATGCTTGCCAGATGAGCGAACTGAGGATGAGCAGGGATCGATCGTCTAAGTTGGCTAGCTGGTGGTTGTGTATGGCTATACCAAAAACTTGAAAATAATAAAAACATACTGAACGGGATTTATGCAACGGGTTCTACACATTTCTTATTATTTGGCGAGATATTGTACTGGTATCGTGGCTCGATCCTGTTAAGCTTAGTTGGTATTTATTTGCGATGACAGGTTGGTCTGCATAAAACGAAAACCATGTATAGAACGGAAAGGCATAGCGTTACAGACCTGAAGATTCACTTGGTCTGCGTAACAAAATATCGAAAGTCCGTATTCACGGACGATGGGCTGGATTTGGTCGAAAAATCTTTCCGAGAAGTAGCTCGACAGATGAATTTTCAGATATTAGAATTCAACGGCGAAGGCGATCGCGTTCACGCACTGATTGAATACCCGCCCAAGCTGTCTGTTTCACAAATAGTAAACGCACTCAAAGGCGTATCTAGTCGCCGTTACGGACAAGCAAGATACAAGAAACCAGACCAAGAATCTTTGTGGAGTCCTAGTTACTTTGCCGTTTCTGTTGGAGACACACCAATTGAAGTTTTGAAGCAGTACATCAAAGAAAAAAGTCCTCCTATAAGCGCGAGGTTTAAGTCCCATTAATGTCGGTAATTGCCAACAAGATGAGTTTGGAGCCAAAAGAATAATCTACAGAAGTCTCTCCTCTGGCTGCAATCCTTTGGAATAATTTGTACTGTTTAATGCGGGGTTTGTGGCAGAAACACACTTGCCTGTTCTCGCCTCTTTTTAGCAGACAATGAGTTTGAAAACACGCCTTAGCTATTACCCAAACTCGAATTTATTGTTTGTTGAAGTTCCGTTAATTCAGTTAGAAAACTGTGAAAAAAGCGATCCCCCATAAATTTATGGGTGCTTTTTGCTGATTGGCCGGGCGGCGGTGGGTATTGTGCTTTAGGCTCTACTCATTTGAAAAAATGCTAAAAAACATCCCATCTTTCCCCGGAATACCATTCTACGGAAAAACAAAGAATTCTCAGAAATATCAGGTTGTGATCCAGCACAGCGAAGAAGATTGCGGCGCGGCTTGTCTGGCTTCGATCGCCAAATTTTACGGACTAAATTTTACAATTAGCCGCTTGCGAGAATTGGTCGGTACGGGCCAGCAAGGGACGACTTTACTGGGCTTGAAACAAGGTGCTGAGGCGATCGGCTTGAATGCTCGATCGGTGCGAGCAGCCGCTGCAATTTTAGACAAGCTCGATGATGCCCCTCTACCGATGATTATTCACTGGAGCGGGTATCATTGGGTTGTTTTGTACGGCAAACAGGGCAATAAATATGCGATCGGCGATCCGGCTGTCGGTATGCGCTACGTTTCTAAAGCAGAATTAGCAGCAGCTTGGACGGATTGGCTGTGCTTGCTAGTAGAACCCGATGCGGAGCGGTTTTTTGCAGCCGCAGAGGGTCAACCGCCCGCCAATTCCTTACAAAAATGGATGCGCCGGATTGGGATTTACCGCCAGATTTTAATGGAAGCATTTTTGCTGAATGCAGTGTTGGGTTTGCTGTCGATTTCTTCGCCTTTTCTAGTTCAACTGCTCACCGACGACATCCTGGTGCGGGGCGACAGACAACTCCTAGCGAGTGTGGCGATCGCAGTTATCGTCATGAACCTTTTTAGCAGCAGTTTAGGATTGGTACAGTCGAACTTAATTGCTCAGTTTTCCCAGCGTTTGGAATTGGGATTGGTGATGGAATTTGCGCGGAAATTCCTGCGATTGCCTTTGAGTTTTTACGAAACTAGACGCAGCGGCGAAATCGTCAGTAGATTACAAGATATCCAAGAAATAAATAAATTAGTTTCTCAAGTCGCTATCAGCTTGCCCAGTCAATTTTTTATAGCTGTAGTTTCTTTTGTTTTTATGTTATTTTACAGCAAGGAACTGACGTTAGCAGCTACAGCTTTAGCTCTCTTAATGACTGCCTCTACAGTGGTATTTCTGCCCATTTTGCAGCAAAAAACGCGCAGTTTATTTGTGCTGGAAGCAGAAACTCAAGGTGTTTTATTAGAAACTTTTAAAGGCGCGCTGACGGTCAAAACTACTAGCAGCGGTCAGCAACTTTGGGAAGAATTTCAAACCCGCTTCGGTCGCTTAGCAAAGCTCACTTTCCGCACTACACAAATTGGCATTCTCAACAATATATTTTCGGGTTTTGTTGCCTCTGCTGGCAGCATTACTCTGCTGTGGCTTGGTAGCGGTTTAGTGATTGACAAGGTATTGAGTATCGGTCAGTTGCTAGCGTTTATCAGCATGAATCAAAACGTTACAACTTGGGTAAATTCCTTAGTAGGATTTTCGGATGAGATGACTCGCGTGCAGACAGCAACTCAACGGCTTTCGGAAGTTATCGACGCTGAACCGGAAACTAAAAACGATAGTAATAAACCTTTCGTAACCGTTCAGGATCGCGACGGTATTGTTTGCAAGGGTGTTAGTTTTCACTACCCCGGCAGACTTGACTTGCTGGAAAATTTTTCCGTCACGTTTCCCGGCGGTCAAGCAATTGCTTTAATCGGCCATTCCGGCTGCGGCAAAAGTACGCTAGCCAAAGTAATTGCTGGTCTGTACCCGCTGCAATCTGGTAATATTAGAATTGGCGGTTACAACTTGCAGGATTTGTCTCTCGACAGTCTCAGACAGCAGGTAGTATTGGTTCCTCAAGAAGCGCATTTTTGGAGCCGTTCGATTCTCGAAAATTTTCGTTTGGGCAGTCCAGATATCAGCTTTGAACAGATTGTTAAAGTCTGTAAAATTGCGGGGGCGGATGAATTTATCAGCCAATTGCCGGATAAATATCAAACAGTTTTAGGGGAGTTTGGTGCGAATATTTCTGGCGGACAAAGACAGAGATTGGCGATCGCCCGCGCCATTCTCAACAACCCACCCGTATTGATTTTAGACGAATCTACCGCAGGGCTTGACCCCGCAAGCGAAGCGGAAGTCTTAGAAAATTTGTTGATGTACCGGCACGGGAAAACTACGATTTTTATCAGTCACAGGCCGCGAGTGATCGATCGCGCCGACTGGATTATCATGTTAGAACGCGGCAGGTTGAAACTGCAAGGGTCGGCTGCAAAATTGCGATCGATTCCAGGAGACCATTTAGAGTTTTTGCATCCTTGAGCGAGTTAATAAAACGACTGGTTGAAATCTGTCGCTACACAAACAAAACCCGCCTGCGCGGTTCGACACCGAGTCAACAGTCAACAGTCAACAGTTAACTGTCAACAATCATTTCGATCGTGCAACCGGAATTGAGACCGCTCATGACTAATAACTTCTCTAAGATTCTTGAGCCAAAGTACACCGATCGCACAATCCGAAAAACTCCAAAGTGTGATAATAAATCTTGAAAGAATGAGATTGTTGCAGTTGGCTTTCTAAGTGGTGGACGGGGCATTCGTCGATCGTAATTGATGTGCCGCATTCGAGACAAGTTAAGTGATGTTGGTCTTGGTGGGCGGCACCGTAAAGAGACTCGCCACTAGCGAGGGTTCTGACGTGAACTAACCCCTCTCGCTTTAAACCGTCGAGGGACCGGTAAACGGTTGCCAGGCCCATGCTGTGGTCGCTGTTACGCAGTTCTAAGTAGATATCTTGCGCTGAGAGCGATCGATTCAGGACTTTGAGCAAGTTTAAAATACGCTCCTGACTGCGGGTGCGGTTGGTTCTCATAATGTTTTTGTGTAATCTGTTGGAATCAAATCTGTCGCTGTTTCTAGGCTATCTTACTTGGGCCAACCAAATGGCGATCGGCGCGCAGCTCGGTTGTAGAATACAATGGGGCTAACTTTCACATCACCTACCGCAACATTCCCGTGACTCAGAAATATCTTGCCCAAATCTATGTTACCCTCCGCCCTTCGGTTTTAGATCCCGCCGGCACTGCCGTACAGTCTGGTTTGCAACACATGGGATACGACAATGTTGAGCGCGTGCGTATCGGGAAATACGTTGAATTGACGCTGACTGCTGCTGGTGAGTCCCAGGCCCGCGAACAACTCGATCGCGTTTGCGACCAACTTTTGGCGAATCCAGTTATTGAAAATTATCGCTTTGATTTGACTGAAATTCCCGTTGCTGTGGAGACAGCGGCCGCATAAATGCGATCGTCCCTAGGGTGTTTTTCAACTCGGAGATCCCCCCTAACCCCCCTGATTAAGGGGGGGACAAGAGGGTTCTGAAAGTCTTTGTTAAAAAGCGGGGACAAGAGCGTTCAAAGTTTTCGTTAAAAACACAAGAACAAGAACGACTCAAAATCCCCATTCTTAAGAGGGATTTAGGGGGATCGAGACTTAGAGACAAGCGAGAAAAACATAAGATTTTAGTCTTATGTTGACACCTCTTCCTTCTTCCTTCTTCCTTCTTCCTTCTTCCTTCTTCCTTCTTCCCTCTTCCTTCTTCCTTCAGCTTATGAAATTTGGAGTTATTGTTTTTCCTGGTTCAAATTGCGATCGCGATGTGGTGTGGGTGACTCAAGGGTTGCTGCACCAACCGACGCGGATGATTTGGCACGAAGATACCGATATTTCGGATATTGATGTCATTGTAATTCCCGGCGGTTTCAGTTATGGAGATTATTTGCGGTGCGGCGCGATCGCCCGTTTTTCTCCAGCGATGCGGGCTACTGCGGAGCACGCGAAACAAGGAAAGTTTGTATTGGGCATCTGCAACGGTTTTCAGGTGTTGACTGAAGCTGGTTTATTGCCCGGTGCTCTGGTACGGAATGCGGGATTGAATTTTATTTGCGATCGCGCTTCTTTGAAAGTTGTACGGGGCAATACTCGTTGGACTGCGGCTTATACTACGGGTGAAATCATCGATTTGCCGATCGCCCACGGTGAAGGCAACTATTATGCTGATGCGGATACATTAGCAGAGTTAGAAGACCACGAGCAAGTGCTGTTTCGCTACTGTACAGAGGCGGGCAAAATTAGCGAGGCTGGCAATCCCAACGGTTCGTTAAATAATATTGCCGGCATTTGCAATCGCCAAGGCAATGTATTAGGAATGATGCCGCATCCAGAACGGGCATCCGATCCGATGTTGGGCGAAACAGATGGGGTGAAATTGTTTCAAGGGTTGTTGATGGCTACTGTTGCTGCTGTTTTGTAGTTGCAATATTTGCGATATTTGTTGTAGATACCGTAGGGTGCGTCGCTATTGTAGGGAAACGGCAATGCCGTGTCCCTACTTTTCAGGGACACTCGAAACTCTCGCAGCGACGCACCTACAAAATTAAAAATGCTAAAATGAGTTGAAAGTCAATACATCGGAAAACAGTCCTATGCCTTCACCCTTTCCTGGAATGGACCCCTACTTAGAACACCCCGATTTCTGCCAGGAAACTCACAATCGATTGATTATCGCGATCGCTGATACCATCATGCCTCAAATTCGGCCTAAATATGAGGTTGCAATCGACAAACGCATCTATGAAATTACCGATCCAAATGACAGTAACGACGAGTCCCTTTTAGTAGGTATCCCCGATGTCGCGATTAAGCGTCAATCTAATAACCAGAATATTCCTACAGGTTCAGTTGCCACTGTAAGTATAACACTTCCGACTACCGTTAAAGTGCCTGCTCCAGAAAAAATTAAACAGACTTACCTGGAAGTGCGAGAAATGGCAACGAAACAAGTTGTCACCGCAATTGAAATTCTTTCTCCTGTCAACAAACGTAGTGGAGAAGGAAGAATTACTTATCTCAAAAAACGTCAGAGTATTTTAGGTAGCTTAACCAATTTAGTGGAAATAGATTTACTACGAAAATGGGAATCTATGCCCATTCTTAATAATTCTATTCAAAGCGATTATCGGATTTTGGTCAGTCCCAGTAATCGCCGTCCGTTTGCCGAACTTTATGCTTTTAATCTCCGCGATTCTCTACCTATATTTCCGCTTCCATTGCGCGAGGAAGATGTAGAACCTATTGTTAATTTCCCAGAATTATTTGCAGGTATTTACGATCGCGCTGGCTATGATTATCGGATCGACTATAATCAAGAACCCGTACCGTCTCTATCGGAAGAAGATCGGGTTTGGGCAACCCAACTTTTGCAAGAAAAAGAACTTCTAGATAATTAATTATATTTTACTTTATATCCTAGGGTTAGTCGCGATCGACCATCTCTAAATCAACTTGAAATTTTCGCAGCGACGGACTAAACTGCTGCCGGCAAGATATAATTACTACCAACTATTTAAAAGAGGAATATTTATTTTATGCCGCTAATGGACTTAGCTAATTTTAAAACTAGGGTAATTGGATGCAGTGCGGTGATGGCTATTGGACAAGTTATTTCAAGCGCGATCGCCAATCCGGCAACTCAAGCAGCAGCGGGTATTATCGGCGGCCCGATCGCAGTTGGGGGAGTTTCGATTTTGGCGGCGATTGCTAGTGGTATAGCGGGGAATATCGCGGCTAATGACCTCGGAAATCGGATGGCGGAACGGTTGAGCAAAAATCCGAGGATTCTCGACAATCACGATTTGATTAAGGCGGCTGGTGAGGCGATCGGCTATATTTTGAGAGAGGTTGCGAAGTCCGATCGCCTAATTGCGATCGCCGAAACCAAAAAATTGCCTTATCCAGAAACAGCACTCAGTCAATTAGCCGAGAAAACTCCTGAATACTGGCTGGATATTAACACGAATACAGCCGACTTGTCAAGGGGTTTAAATATTTCCGAAGACCAGTTAACCAAGATTTTTTCTGCGGATGCCGAGGAGTTCGATCGAGTTACCGGATTGACAACGGCAGATTGGGCAACTTTCCTCAACGAATTCGCGGCCAGCGAGGGCAAATCCTTCGATGCGGAAATTGTGGAATTTGTCGCGGGCAAACTGTACGCAACTTTCCCGAAAGCGTACCGCGAAGTGCTGAAACTGGATGCGGCGAAGGGAGGAGAAAAGTTTGCCGCGATGCTGTTGAATCTGCACCAAATTGCTTTGGCAGAACTGAGAGATTTGGGGCTGCAAAATGGGGAAATTCTGCACAAATTGGAGGCCGTAGCAACTGGGCAGCAGATTTGTCAAGTGATGGCGAAATTGTCAGCCATAGAAATTGGCATTCGGGACGATTTGTCGCAAATTAAAACATCACTGGAACGATTTGTTGATACTTCCGCGCCTCAATTGCCGCTTCCCTACGAGTGCGAAACGATTATTCAAGACCGGACTCAAGACTTTACTGGCCGCCGATTTGTGTTTGAAGCAATTATCGAATTCTTGCAGAAAAATCCCAAAGGATATTTTGTTTTAGAAGCCGATCCGGGTGTCGGGAAAAGTTCAATTATGGCGAAGTTAGTGCTGCTGATGAAGCGGCGCTGTGTTGTCCATTTTAACTCGCAATCTCAAGGCACGGTTAAGGCAAAGCAATTTCTGGAAAATGCCTGCACTCAGTTAATTCAAGCCTTTAAACTGGATTACCCAAAATTGCCCGAAAATGCGACTACAGATGGCAACTTTCTCAGTCGATTGTTGGGGGAAGTCAGTGCTAAGTTGGGCGGAAAAAAGTTAGTTTTTGTTGTGGATGCCCTCGATGAAGTCGATATGAGCGATCAGGGGCGTGGCAGCAATGTCCTCTATTTGCCTGATGCTTTGCCGGATAATGTTTATTTTATTGTCTCGAAGCAGCCGAAAACTCTGCCTTTGCCAAATCATCAGGTTTTTGATTTGATGCAGTACAGTGCAGAAAGTTTGGCGGATGTCAAGCTTTATATTGACAAACGCACCAGCAACAGCGCGTCAATTCAGAATTGGATTAACCGTCAAAATTTGCAGCGCGAACAATTTGTGGCGGCGGTGGCGGAAAAAAGCCAGAATAATTTTATGTACCTGCGCTATGTGCTCAATGATATCGATAGCGGCAAGTACAGCGATGTGAATTTGCAAGATTTGCCGAGGGAGTTGTCAGGATATTATGAGAAGCATTGGGGGCGGATGGAAATGGCGGTTAAAGATAAAGAATTGCGCCGCCGGAAGTTGAAGGTGATTTATTTGTTGACCAAAACTCGCAAGCCGGTTTCCTGCGATATTTTGGCGGATTTTGCTGAGGAAGATGCCTTGGATGTGCAGGAAGTTCTCGATGATTGGGAACAGTTTCTGCGCCGTAGCGGTGATAGTCCTCCCGATTACAGTATTTATCACGCGAGTTTCCAAAGATTTCTCCACCGTATCGATGTGGTGCAGAAAGCTGGGGTTTCGCTGCGGGATATTGAAACGGCGATTTCTGATAATTTGTGGGAGGATTTGTACGGCGATGAGTAAGTTTAAAGAACGGTTGGGGAAACTATCGCCGAAAAAGCGGCTTTATGCTTTGGAAACTCTGCCGGGGCATTTGGCGGAGAGTGTTCAAGGGGAACGGCTGCATCAGTTGTTGACGGATTTTGATTTTATTGAGGCGAAGTTGGATGCGTTGGGGGTTCAAGCGTTAATTGAGGATTACGATTTGGCGAGAATTTCTGATGTGTTGCTGTCGGAGGGGCAAACTGAAACTTTGGAGTTGATTCAAGGGGCAATTCGCAAGTCGGCGCACGTTTTGGATAGGGATAAAACGCAACTGGCTGGGCAATTATTGGGGAGGTTGCTAGATTTTGAAATACCTGATATTCAGGGGATGTTGGAACAAGCAAAGCAGTGGAAAGATGCCCTTTGGTTGCGGCCTTTGAAAGCTAATTTAGAGTGCTCGGGTGAAGGATGTTTGCGAACACTCATCGGTCATAGTGGCTCAGTAAATGCAGTGGCGATCGCGCCCGACGGTAAAACAGCGATTTCCGCTTCAAGGGATGAAACCCTTAAAATCTGGGACACCCAGACAGGTCGAGAACTGAAAACTCTCACCAGTCATACTAGAGCGGTACTAGCAGTGACGATCGCGCCCGACGGCAAAACAGCTATTTCCGCTTCAGAGGATAAAACCCTGAAAATCTGGGACACCGAGACAGGTCGGGAACTGAAAACTCTCGTCGGTCATACCGACTATGTAACAGCACTAGCGATCGCGCCCGACGGTAAAACAGTGATTTCGGCTTCACACGATCAAACCCTGAAAGTCTGGGACACCGAGACAGGTCGGGAACTGAAAACTCTCACTGGTCATACTGACTCGGTAAGAGCAGTGGCGATCGCACCTGACGGCAAGACAGCGATTTCCGCTTCCTGGGATCGTACCCTGAAACTCTGGGACACAAACAGTGGCACTGAACTGAGCACTCTCATCAGTCATACTGACTATGTATTCGCAGTGGCGATCGCGCCCTACGGCAAGACAGCGATTTCCGCTTCCAGCGATTGTACCGTGAAAATCTGGGACACCGATACAGGTCGGGAGCTGAAAACTCTCAGGGGTCATAGTGGCGCGGTACTAGCAGTGGCTATCGCGCCCGACGGTAAAACAGCGATTTCCGCTTCAGGTGATAAAACCCTGAAAATCTGGGACACCGAGACAGGTCGGGAACTGAAGACTTTAACAGGTCATAGTTCCTCGGTACGAGCTGTAGCGACCGCACCCGACGACAAAACAGCTATTTCCGCTTCCCACGATCGTACCCTGAAAATCTGGGACACCTCTACGGGTCAGGAACTGAAAACTCTGGTCGGTCATAGTTCCCAGGTAAATGCAGTGGCAATCGCACCCGACGGCAAGACAGCGATTTCCGCTTCTAATGATAAAACCCTGAAAATTTGGGACACCGAGACAGGTCGAGAACTGAAAACTCTCACTGAGTCATATCTCGCAGTAAATACAGTGGCGATCGCACCCGACGGCAAAACAGCGATTTTCGCTCCCGGAGGTTGGAATGTGGAAATCTGCGACACCGAGACAGGTCGGGAACTGAAAACTTTCCCTCTCGCTGATTCCTCAATAATAAATGCAGTGGCGATCGCACCCGATGGCAAAACAGCGATTTCCGCTTCTAATGATAAAACCCTGAAAATCTGGGACACCGAGACAGGTCGGGAGCTGAAAACTCTCAGGGGTCATAATGACTGGCTAAATGCAGTGGCGATCGCACCCGACGGCAAGACAGCTATTTCCGCTTCTAATGATAAAACCCTGAAAATCTGGGACACCGAGACAGGCTGGGAACTGAAGACTTTAATCGGTCATAGTGGCGCGGTGCTAGCAGTGGCGATCGCACCTGACAGCAAGACAGCAATTTCCGCTTCTAGCGATCGTACCCTGAAAATCTGGGACACCCAGACAGGTCGGGAACTGAAAACTCTCACCGGTCATACTGACTGGGTAACGGCAGTGGCGATCTTGCCCGACGGCAAGACAGCGATTTCCGCTTCAAGCGATAACACCCTAAAAAATTGGGATTTGCTTAGTGGCAAAGAAATTGCTAGTTTCAGCGGAGATTCTAGTTTCAAGTGCTGTGCAATTTTGCCTGATGGGGTGACAGTTGTAGCGGGCGATCGATCGGGCCGGGTGCATTTCCTGCGATTGGAGGGAGTTAGCGGCGGGCGATAATCGGATTTTTGGGTCGATTCGGGCGATAATTTGAAATCCTCGGCGGTTGAAATCCCGGCGGTTAGAAACCGCGTCTAGACAAACGATGTCCGCCTACGCGGACGAAGAGGGTATTCGGAGATTGAAAATCATCGGGTGAAATCTTCAACCCGCGAAGGCGGGTTTTGTTTGTGTAGCCGCGGTTTCAACCGCCGGGGTTTTTGGGTTTCAACCGCCGGGTTTTTTGTGGATGGGCGATCGGGTTTTTGGTGGATGTGCGATCGGGTTTTTTGTGGATGGGCGATCGGGTTTTTTGTTGATGGGGGCGATCGAGTTTTTTGTTGATCGGGCGATCGAATTTGATTTGTTAGTCCGTTAGTTAGTCCGCGCCAGGGGCTAGTTGGTTCGTTGCCGAGTCCGCCAGGGGTTGAAACCCCTGTCTCATAGCGAAAGTCCTCTGAAAGAGGACTGAAGAGTTAGTTGATGTGTATCGGTTTCATGCGAATTTTCAGTCGGTTTCAACCGACTTAAGCTATGAGACGGGGGTTTCAACCCCCGGCGGACTGTGCCACAAAGCAGACAAATTTTCGGTCGGTTTCAGGGTCCTCGAATTTGAGAGAAATGTGCGATCGAATTTGAGAGAAATGTGCGATCGGGTTTTTGGGTTTATGTGCGATCGACTTTTCGGGAGACGGGCGATCGGGTTTTTTGTGGATGGGGGCGATCGGATTTGATTTGTTAGTCCGTTAGTTAGTCCGCGCCAGGGGCTAGTTGATTCGTTGCCGAGTCCGCCAGGGGTTTCAACCCCTGTCTCATAGCGAAAGTCCTCTGAAAGAGGACTGAAGAGTTAGTTGATGCCTATCGGTTTGAGGCGAATCTTTAGTCGGTTTCAACCGACTGTCTTCTATGAGACGGGGGTTTCAACCCCCGGCGGGCTGTGCTTTAGCTATGAGACGGGGGTTGAAACCCCGGGCGGGCTGTGTCACAAAGCAGACAAATTTTCACTCGGTTTCAGGCCGATCGCATTTGAGAGAAATGTGCGATCGGGCAATAAGTTGTTCACCAATAAGTGATTAATGGGAACCCGATTAGTGCGATGGTTACTTGTTTCTCGGATTCTATCAGGTTCAAAAAGATTGTGAGTAAAATAAACGGGTTTTGCGTCAGTTGTTTTTGTAACTGAGTCTCGTCAAATGTTGGTAACATATTTTTTGGGATAGGCAAGCGTGTAATAATTTTGCTGCCTATCTTTTTTTACCACCACACAGATAAATCCTTGCCCAGTCTCGATTTAGGGCGGGTTGTCACCCCCCCCCAGCACACTAACAATCCTATTTTTTAACAGTAACTTGCAAATAAAGCAGCGGGTCTTCAGCAACCCAACCCAAACCCGAATTGTACCGAACTTCAAAATGCAAATGAGATGGCTGAATGTCCCGTTTTCCCGTCGTCCCCACAGTTCCCAAAACTTCTCCAGACTGCACTTTTTGACCGACTTTTACCGCAATATCTTTCAAATGAGCGTAGCGCGTTTGCTTCCCCGCTTGATGGTTCACCACCACTAAATTTCCGTAATCCCCCTGCGACCCGGCAAAGGCGACAGTCCCCTCGCCCGCAGCCAAAACCTGCGTACCCTCCGACGCCAAAAAATCTACGCCGCTGTGGAAAAAAAATTCGCGCCGCGCCGGATTCAATTGCCGCCCGTAACGCAAAGCTTCCACTGCTGGGGCGGGCAGCGGAAATCCTTGTACCGATGGCGCTGCATCGGGATTGATAGAAGGCCCGATCGACCTGTTCACCTCTGGCACAAACACCGTTTTCCCCAAAGGCCTGCACCCGTTCGCCTCAAATAGCAAATCTGCGCGTACTTTGTAACGTTCTGCCAGTTTTTGCCAATTCCAGCCCGCAGGCACTTCTACCTCGCTGCCGCTGTACGGAGGAATGACGATCGCACTTCCAGCAGATACTTCACCGCCCCGCAACGTCGGATTTATCCCGATCAGCGCCGCAGGAATCACATTGTACTGTCGCGCGATGCTTTCTATGGTTTCGCCCTGCGCCACAGTATGGCGGCGCAACCGAGACATAGCCGGACTCGGGCAATCGCGGGCGGGGTCGGGGTTTTCGACAGGTGTACCTAAAGGAAGATTTGCAGGTGGGATCTCGGTATTAGCCGCCGTTTTCCCAACGGGCGCGATCGACCAAATTAGTAGAGAAATCAGCAGAAATAAGCGTTTAAACCTCATTGTGTACATAAAAAATTATTCATTTCGGAAAGTTGACAATTTTAAAATCCTGTGAAACTGCATATTTGAAAGCTCTAGCCATCCCCCAGACTGTAAATACCAGGCTAAGCCAAGTTAGGATGAGAATTATTAGTTTGAGTCGCTCAGGGCAAATCCGGCAAAATTGCCTGTGATGCCGATGGGCGCCTGCCTGTTAACAGCTATGTTGTTGAGGAAGCGGTACGCCCCGCCCCGCTTCCTTCCCGTCGCCAAGACACAAATGCTTGATTGGGAACCTGTCTGCGGGGATGAGGTACTTAGCGGGAGTTATTAAATGAGTTTATCTTTTAAGCAAGCGACCCTTTATGTGACTTTGCTGTCAATCGGCGGAGGTATGGGATGGTTGGGAAATCGCTATCTGCAAGACTCAAACAATCTGGAAACCGGATTGGTTTTGCCAGTGGTACGCCAGCAAATTCCCCCCTATGCGTCTCCTCCTGTTCTGGAAAATCGGGCGGTCGATCGCAGCAATCCCAATTTTATTGCTGAAGCAGCCGAAAAAATCGGCCCGGCTGTAGTGCGGATTGACGCCTCGAGCAAGGTGGCGAATCAAGTGCCGGAAGCATTCAAAAATCCTTTGTTTCGTCGGTTTTTTGGGGAGAATTTGCCGCAGCCGGAAGAACGAGTCAAGAGAGGTACGGGCTCCGGGTTTATTCTCACTTCTGACGGCCGCATCGTTACAAATGCTCACGTTGTCTCCGGGACGGATACTGTCAAGGTGACGCTTAAAGACGGCCGCGAGTTTGAGGGTAAGGTGCAGGGAGTCGATCCGCTGACGGATGTCGCTGTGGTTAAGATTAATGCTAAGGAACTGCCACAGGTGACTTTGGGTCGATCGGACAATATTGTACCGGGACAGTGGGCGATCGCGATCGGCAATCCTTTAGGTCTCGACAATACCGTGACTGTGGGCATTATCAGCGCTACGGGTCGATCGAGTTCCCAAGTCGGCATCCCAGACAAGCGAGTTCGCTTCATCCAAACGGACGCCGCCATCAACCCCGGCAATTCTGGCGGGCCGTTACTCAATGACCAAGGCGAAGTAATTGGTATCAATACCGCCATTCGCGCGGACGCTCAGGGCTTGGGATTTGCAATTCCGATCGAAACCGCCAAACGAGTTTCCGATCAGCTATTCGCCAAAGGTAAAGCCGAACATCCCTATCTCGGCATTCAAATGGTCAGCTTGACTGCCGCCACCAAGGCCGAACTCAACAAACAGCTCGATAATAATAAAATTACCCTCGATCGAGGCGTAGCTGTGACGCGAGTCGTGGAAAATTCCCCCGCTCAAAAAGCCGACTTGCGCGCCGGAGATGTCATTCAAAAAGTTGACGGAATTGCGGTTGACACTCCCGGGGACGTGCAAGAACGGGTGGAAAACACTGTTGTGGGCAAAGAACTCGAACTGGAAATTAACCGTTTGGGTCAAGTTCAGAATATTAAAGTACGTCCGGGTGCTTTTCCCCTATCGGGTAGCTCCGCCGGTGGGTAATACCATTTTCGATTTTCTTTCGATTTTCGATTAAAGAATTAAGAATGACTTACTGCATAAGGATTTGGAGCATATCTGCAGTTGCATTCTTTTTTGCAATTGGTATTAGTTGCAAGGGTGGAGGATGGAAGATGAATCTGATGCTTTATAGTCTTGGAAGCAGTAACCGAGTTTTTTGACTAAACTCCTCGGTGTAGCGCGAGGGATATCCGGTTAACAGCCCGGTTTCTGAATTCCCTGTGCCTCCATGATTCAGGATTATGGATTTTTCTGAACAACTTTCATCTTTCTGACTTCCCCAACCCGTCGATCTTTTTACTTGTCTTTGGATGAGTTTGGTTTGATCGAGCTGGTGCTTGCTAAATTTTCTTCGAGGTGCATCCTTTGCTCCATTTGCCTCAAAAAATAGCCTGTCATCATCGCTGAAGCTAGCAAACCTGCTAAGTTTTCGCGATCGGTGGTAATTTCGACGTTAAAATTTTCTGAAGGCAAAACGCCGACAAGTCCTTGAACGTTATGAGAGATTATTTCTCTGATGTCGGGGCTGACGGACTTGGCGACGTGGGCTAGAACCTCCGGGGATTGGTGTTGGAGGTACTTCAGCAGTGGATTGACTGCGGTTTGTTGGGCATTGGATGTGTCAAAGTCAGGGTGAAAAACCATTTGGCGATTCTTAATTTCTGGCTGGTTACATTCTACTTCAAACTACTCGTCATTGCTTGGGTACAAATTTGCCTGAAAGTCAATTTGTAATTGTTTTGGCAGTTGGTCTACTTGAAAGTACCGATGAAATTTCTCGGTAACTTGCAACCAATAAGACCGCCCCTCTGCCGATCGCCGTTTGCGGACGAAACCCATTTCTACAAGTTCCTGCACTTGTTGGTAAGCTCCTGAACCTCGCAAGTTAACTAAATCTGGCTGAGCGATGCCGCCTTTGAGGGCGATCGCAGCCAGCGTCCGCAAAGCTCCCACACCTAATTCTGGAGGTATTAAAGTTTGCATTAAACTGGCAAACTCTTCTCTGAGTTGCAGGCTGTATCCTGTGGGGGTTTCGACGACTTCTAATGCACTGTCGCGGTGGGACGAGTCAGACATCAGTTCGATGATGGCGTCTTCGGCTTCGGCCCGATCGCACTTGGCAATCTCGGCAATTTCTGCGATCGACACTGGCTGACCTTTTAGGTAAAGTATGGCTTCTATTGTTGTGGCTAAGCGAGTCATTTGGGAATTAGTAACGACGAATTGGGAGGTTGAAAGAAGAAGGAAGAAACTACAAAGAAGAAGGAATCAGGAAAACAACTGTTATCCGTATTTCGTTAACTTCCATGTCGTGAATAATGAGAATTTGTAATAAACATTCCGCTCAGACAAATTATTAATAGTGTAGGTTAGGCTGAGGAACAAAACCAAAATTTTTCAATTTTATTTTTTCGTTATCAGTCCGGGGCGCAGAAAATTTATATAGCATTTTTCAGGCAGATTCGCGGACGTAGTTGGGATGCTAGCCCTCTTCTTTAGTCGTTATATATAGCCTTTATCAATCATACCTCACCACGCTTGAGAAAGGCTATAGCAATTTTAAATCATTTGTGAATTTCTTACTCCTTCCCCGATGCCTTGGGGAGAGTTGGGGTGGGGTAAAAATTTTACAACTCCTGCAAGAATTGCTATATTATAGGCCTTCTCATAAAGATGAGGTATAGCCTTTCTCAAGCGTGGTGAGGTGTGACTGACAGCTTATCCCTCTTGTGTCACTTTAGGCAGAGGAAAAATAGAAATCAGGGTGAGACAGGAATATAAAGCTTGAGGAAGTA
>JAUBSN010000123.1:0-16471 GCA_036704825.1 Microcoleus sp. F8-C3
GCTCTACCATGCTCTGTATTTACGTTCTAGGCTTTGTGCCTCATTATACTACCGCGAAAGTGACACAACAGGGTTAAAAACTTGATGGCTCAAACAATCATTAATTCTCCGGTTTAACAAGATATAGCAGTAAGAAAGGATTCTGGTCAGACTAACTATTGCACGAGACATGAGTCAGCATTAGTCTTTTTAATGAGGGCTAAATTCCTGACTGCGATCGCAATTCCCAATTACCCAGCATATTTATCGATCGACCATGCGATCGAGCTTTTCCCTAACCAACCAATCTAACAGCGATCGCAGCAAAAACAAGCCGCCGAATCCCGACACCGCAAAAGCGGCGATCGCCCCCGTTTGATATCCGCCCACTAGCAGCACTGCACCCGACAAAAACACAAAACCAGTCAGACAAGCGAAAATTAGAGTTTTCAGAGCTAAATTAATTCGTTTTAAGGCTCTTTCGCTCTCGATATTTCGCACTCTGATTAGCAGTTCGCCCTCTTCAATTCGCTGCTCCAAACGCTTGATATAAACTTGCGATTTGCTCGGCTGCCGTAACTTATATGTAATAAAACTTCGCGCTTGCCTTGCCAATTCTCCGATCGCATTTCCCCGACCATTGATCGCCGCAATACTCTTGACAAAAGGCTGAGCAGATGCTAGGAAATTGTAGTTAGGGTCGAGAGTTCTAGCAATGCCGTCGAGAGTCGTCACGGACTTGACAATAAACATCATTTCTGCTGGCAAGCGAAACGGTTGCTGCTCGAACATGATGTAAAGTTCGTTCTTAATTTCATTAAAAGCTTGAAAGTCGATCGGCTTATCAATAAACTTATCCAACAGAAAAGCAATCAGCCTGCGTACCGGCATCATATCCGGCATCGGCTCAACCAAGCCGATCGAAATTAAAGTATTGAGTACCTCGTCAGTATCCTTTCTCATCACAGCAAAAAAAGTCTTGACCATTTGGTCTTTAGCCAGAGACTTCACCTCAGCCATCATCCCAAAATCGTAAAAAATCAAGCTACCATCTTCTGTCACCGCCAAATTTCCCGGATGCGGGTCAGCTTGAAAAAAACCGTCTATTAACAACTGTTTCAAATAACAGCAAATTCCGAGTTGATTGAGCTTCACAATATCCACTCCAATCGCCTCTAAACTAATGCGGTCGTCCACCTTAATCCCCGGTACGTATTCTAGAGTTAACACTTTTTTTGTAGTGTATTGCCAGTAGACTTTGGGCACAATAACTTGAGGATATTCTCGGAAATTATGGCTAAAGCGATCGGAATTTTTACCTTCTTGCACGTAGTCAATTTCTTGATATAAAATCTTAAAAAACTCGTGATAAATAGATTCCAGGTCATATTTGCGCGTCCCAGGCAAATAGCGATCGCAAAAACGCATCACTTGGCGCACCGCCTTCACATCCAAATCAAATAAACTTTCCAAACCCGGACGCTGCACCTTTACAATCACATCTTCCCCGGTGTGCAGCCTTGCTTTGTGCACCTGTCCCAGACTCGCAGCAGCGATCGGCGACGGGTCAAAATCGCGGTACAAAGCATAAATATCCTTGCCTAACTCTGATTCTACAAGAGCGATCGCCTCTTCGGAACTAAACTGAGGAACCCGATCTTGCAACTGTTCGAGTTCCTTCACATACTCAAGCGGCAGCAAATCCGCCCGAGTCGAGAGAGACTGCCCGATTTTAATAAAAGTCGGGCCTAAATTGAGCAAAGTATTGACCAACCAATGAGCGCGAATTCTTCTAGTTTGAGGCGAATTATTTTGCAGCAGTGCGTCCCACCACAAAAAAAACATAAACTTTCCCGCCGCTGCAAAAATGTCTATTTGCCGTGCCAGTGGCGAATATTTAGAACGTTGCCAACGCAGGGTTTTAGGTGCAGCTTTTGTGAGCATAATATTGGCGATCGAATTCCATGCACCGTGACAATTTTTAGGGGACAATCCAGGACGCAGAAACCGGCTTGTACGAAAAGACGGGTTGCATACCTTTGAAACAGTTAAAAACCCAGTTTCTTTGGTCTGTGCTGCGTAAGATCGTGTCCGAGTATCTATACAATTATAATTAAGTTCCTAGTAAGTAATGCAAGTCCTGATTAATTCATAAATAGAGGACAGTCGTACTCACTAAAAACACGCGCTAATTACGGGTCAATAACCAGACATAATATAATTTCTGGAGAAAATCAGCAATCGAGAACCGGCAATTTAGACGGCAACCAGACCCACAATTCAAAACAGAGGACTTGGTAGCGTTTGCGACATTTCCCAACCTCCCTCTTCTGGCAAGTCTTCTAGTTTCGCCTGTTCGCTGCCAATTAAGAGCAGCTTCTCAACCGAACTATTCTTCTACATTACAGAGTTCCGCTGCAAATTGCGGCAGACTCAGAGTAAAAGATGTGCGCCACAAATTGTCAGTTGCTGAACTTTCTGCCGGACAGCTAGATACATCAATAGTACCATTCAAGTGCTGCACTAAAGACTTTACCAGAGCCAGACCCAAACCCGTACCCGCGATAGCTTGGTCAGTAATGCCAGTGCCGCGGCGGAACTTGTCAAAGATGTGGGGCAAATCAGCCGCAGAAATGCCGCGCCCGAAATTAGAAATGCTCAGGACAATATAGCCGGCTCCCTCAGACGCCTCCAAAACTACCGCTGTTCCAGAAGCAGAGTATTTTCCAGCATTCGTCAGCAGTTCCAGCAGTACCCGATTGAGAATGTCCGGGTCGGTTTCCCAGCAAGGGGTCAATTCGGGCAAATCCACTTTCAGAGTCAATTGCTTATCCGCCCACTGTTTTTCAAAATCCCTAACTAAATCTTGAAATAAAAGGTTGAGATCGATTTTGATTAGAGAAATCGGGACTTGCTGAGGCTCAAACTGCTTGAGGGCCAGCAAATCGTTAACCAGAGCAGTTTCCTTAGAACACTGCTGTTCTAGAATGTCGAGATACTTAACCCGACTCGCTGACGGCTGTTCAGTTTGTTTGAGCATCAAAATCGCCAGCTTCATGATTGTTAAAGGGGTACGCAACTCGTGACTCAGAGTGCTGAGAAACTCGTCTTTAATCAGCTTCAATTTCCGCATTTGCTCTAGTTGATTGGCGGATTGTTCGTACAGTTTCCCCTGCAGGTCAAGACTTTGCTGCAACTGAGCGGTTCTGTCTTCGACTAAGTTTTGCGCTTCCTCGATCGTCTGAGTTTGGACAATCACCCTGCTGGCTTGAGCGCTGACTGATTCGAGAACTTCTAATTCTTCCGGGTTCCAAGCGCGCGGATCGGAGTTCTGCAAAACCAAGAAACCTAAAACTGTTTCGCGGCAGCTACCGGCCGTGAGGGGAACCAGCAGCAAGCTGCGAATGTCTTGGAGTTTCAAAATTTCTGCGGCTGCTTCTTGTTCTTTGCCGATTAATGCGCCTGCGTCAGCGAGGGCGAGGGGTTTGGGTGCACTGTGGAATGCTTCGCCGCACAAATTAGATTCCGACAGCCAAAAAGCGGGAGAGTTATTGGGTTTTGAGTTGGGGATGTTGGATTCGGAATCAGCAGTTTTATCTTTGTTTGTTGTTGGGGATGTCGAGCTTTTTTTTGCCGCACCGCTTTGTGCTATTCCCTGTTTGTTTGCATCTTTTTTCAGAGCGGATTCGCCAACTAATTCGACTTTGGCTTTGGGCGTTTGATTGGGGGATCGAGTTTTAAATAGAGGGTCTGCATATTTTAACAGCAGGATTTGACCTCGATCTACTTCCAAGATATCGACGGTATTTTCAATAATTTGCTGCAATATTCGCTCAAATTCTGAATTTGTGTCGATCGATGCAGCAACTGACACGAGTAGATTTTTGTATTTAGCTTGTCGCTGTAACTGTTCGTTTAAGCTGGCAATTTCTTGAGTTTTTTGAATGTGAGAAATCGCCATGCCGATCGCGTCTGATGCTGTTTCAATGCCCTGCCGATCGCCTGCCGACCACTCGTGAGGTTGCGACTTACCCACAATCATCAAGCCATTTACAGCCCCTCCAAATCGCGCGGGCCCTGCCAAAATTGCCCGAAAAGGCAGCGCAGTCACAGGGGAATTGGGCGAGGAAGCTGCCGGAGTATCCAGATAGTCGGATATCGCCACTATCTCGCCGTCTGCTAGCACGTTTGCCAAGACGGGATGTTCGAGTGATATGCTAGGCCGTTTTAATCTAGTGGTTTGGGGGTGTTCCGGTATTTCCGTGGAATCGGCAACGCCGGCAACATAGGGAAAATCGCTGCTATTTTGCCAGCAAGCATTCGGATATACTACTTTTTGGTCAACCACAGCAGTAACCCAACAGAAATCTGCCCCCCATGCCACCCCCAAAGTATTGGCTATTTGCAGCAGCAGGAGTTCTCGATCGAAGCTGGTGGCGAGAATTTGGCAAATTTGTCGCCCGATAAGGGCAGGATCGACCTGGTACTGCATAAGACGATCCAGAAATTTTTGGACTGATAGTGGTTCTGCGATTGGCGGTAGATGCAAAGTGCAAGACTCTGACAGCGATCTGTCGATCGAAGTAAAGTCTTGATTTCCCTGGCGATCGATCATGGCAACCAAGCCTTTATTCTAAGATGTTTGAGCCGGCTCCTGCTGCAAATTTAGAACCTCTCCATAACTGTCGGCTTGACCGTTATGAGCCTGCTTTCTGTGTTTGTGCAGTCGGTCGGCGGGTCGCTCAATATGTAAAAATATACCCAGATCTGACTGAGTTCTGTTTTCCTGTGGTCTACCCTTCGATCTGTACGGGATGAGCTTTACCATCCTTTACCGGATGATTATCAATCTCATTCCCGCTTTAGTTGACGGTTATTAGTAGTATGAAGCTTTTCTAGAAACCGCTTAGTGACACCCCTCTTGTCACTGTGTGATGTTTCCTATTTAAGCTCGTGATCCTAACAAATTTTTATTGTGATACAAATCCGCCGATCGAGTGACCCCGATCGCAAAAATTCAAAATCCCTAAATTATTACTCATAACGCTGAGAGTTTCCGAGTTTTTACTCAAAAACTCATGTTTCACAACTCCTACAGCAGCAGAGCCAACTCTATTGTTAAATCTATCCGACTTACCTGCTTACTTATTTTGTGCTTCCTGTTGGGCGTTATCGCTATTTTGGCGGTAAAGTGCCGTCCGGTTCTGAGCCGTTGTGTAGCGGGGATGCTGGGAAGGCACGGAGGCCATCAAATCCGAAGCTTGCTGCCACTTAGCAGCTACGACTAACCAATCCTCGCGAGATTGAGCGGTTTTGCCCTCGGTGGCTGCTTGTTCGGCTACTCGCACTGCTTGTGCAAACGAGTCAACAGCAGAATTAACAGTCTCCTTAGAAATTTTCAAAGCAGGTTTTGCCTCCCTTGGAGGGGCAGTGGCAACTGCTTGGGTGCTGGCTTGCGTGCTGTTTGGCACTTGGGAATTAAGTCCTTTGTGAATTGCGGCCGCTGCTGCAAGCAACAGCACGGTCAAGCTGATGCCGCCGAGGATACCGCGCTGAAATTCCCGCGGTTGCTGGATCGATCGAGGTACAGCCATTCTCGGCAAAGCCCGCTTCCCTGCATGAGCTTGGCGTTCGTGATGGGCGGTAGCCAAACGCTTGAACAAATTGGGCTTTCTGAGTTTAATTTCTTGAGACCACAACAGTTGATTATCCGGATCGCGACTAATTTCTTCCAGCCACAGCAGTTGGTGTTCTCGGACAAGCCGACTGTTGATGTTGACTCGGCGAATATTGCGGGGCGAAATGCCCTCCAAAATTTCTCGGACTCGATCGACCAAACTAGACTCTTCTAGCAGTTGGGGCGTTGCAGCTTCGCACAGCAGTTGCAGCACCCCGTCTGCAAACACGGCTCTGGCCCTGACCCCTACCTGTGCCAATTCGTCATTAAGGATTTGAATAATCGATGCAACGGAGCCCTCGCGAGCTTGTCGAGCAATGTCATCTATTGGATTTGCCATAAAACTATCTTGACGCTTAGCAATTTTTAATTGTTAACCCAAAGTCTCGGATCTAATTTTTACTCATACAGGTTATCACTGACACTGCCAGGTTAAAATGAACAGATGCAAATTTTGCATACCGATCCACTTAAAATTATCACCACAGCATAGAGCGAGGCTAACAGAAAATAAACTATGGGTAAAGTAATTAGCGGTCAAATTTTTGTTGTAGACGACAACATCGATACAGATCAAATTATCCCTGCCGAATACCTGACCCTGGTTCCCTCGAAGCCGGACGAGTACGAGAAACTAGGCAGTTACGCGATGATTGGGTTGCCCGATCGCTACGGTAAGTTTATCGAATCCGGCGAACAGAAAACCCGGTATCCGATTATAATAGCGGGCGAAAATTTTGGCTGCGGTTCTTCGCGGGAGCACGCTCCGATCGCTCTGGGGGCCGCCGGCGTCACAGCAGTGGTGGCTTTGTCTTACGCGCGCATTTTCTTTCGCAATTGCTCGGCTACTGGCGAATTGTACCCGATCGAATCTGTCGATCGGCTCTGCGACTTGTTTGTAACGGGTCAAGAAGTGACGATCGACTTTACAGCAGAGCAAATTATCAACCACACTCTCGATCGGACTTTCTCCCTCAAACCTTTAGGAGAAGTAGGCCCGGTAATAGATGCCGGAGGGTTGTTTGACTACGCGCGCCAAACGGGAATGATTGCTGCTAGGTAAAGACTGCAAAGAAACCCGAGGGCAACTGCGGGGGGATTGCCTACAAAAACCGGGTTTCTTGATTTTGTTTGTATTGATGTCGGCCTACTTTAATTTTGAAAGTTAGTAGTGCCTGACAAGTAAACAAATTACGCACTTGGCTCATTTCTATTGACTTGTAGGCTACTCTACTACTTTCGTTATAGGGCGGCGATCGATTGTTTGAAATAGTAGAGTACCTTAATACTTGCGAGACTTGCGTAAGTCCTAAAGTCATGATAGTTGCTAGAGTTTTGTGGTAACTCTGGCGTTGCTGAGTGAAGGTTTTCTTGGCTAGCGATCGGGATTTAGGGGAAGCAATCGAGGCCAGAGATCGGACAAGTTTTGCAACAGAACCCGATACCTAGCTTAACTTCATCGGCTAACCCAACCATACTCACTTGTTAGAAAATTCTAAGTTCGATGTTTTCTTTACTTGAAAAAATCCCCTCCTGATATAGTCACAGGTTTACCGCCAGTTGTCACTTTTCTTGGCTCGATCTGATACGCACCCTCGTCACTATTGGACACGCGTATATAGCGAAGACCGTCTAGTTTTCCCTCACCAATAAGTTTATTCCAGTCATTGCCGTTAATTTTGATTGTGACAGATAGACCGCAGCAGTAATACCAATTCACTATGAAGGTACACTAAATATAGGGTAAAGTAGAGGAGATCCAATATGGCTAACAAATTTCAGGTAGAAATCCAGGAAACGCTTGAGGAACTAGAGCATCGACTCGAACGAGCTATAACAGCAGTAAGCAGGTGAAAAATTACTGCTATTATACAGGATTGTCACCAAAAAAATCAAAACAAGAGAAGAATTAGCCAGGATGCTGAAGCGAGATGAATCAACAATATATCGTTGGTTGAAAACATATAAACAACATGGAATTACCGAATTACTCAGAGTAAAAAAAGCTCCCGGGAAGACTCCACATATACCACCCGAAGTCAGAGAAAAATTAATCAAAAAACTGCAAGAACCAGAAGGGGAGACAAGTTCTGGCAAATTACAGCTATGGCTAGAAAAAGAATGCGGAATTAAAGTGAGCTATAAAGTGGTACATGACCTAGTTCATTATAAATTGAAAGCTGACCTGAAAGTCCCAAGACCCCAAAGTGACAAAGCGAACAAAGAGGTGCAGGCAAGCTTCAAAAAAAAACTATGTGAGCTCATCAAAGTAATGATTAAATATTTCGGGAACTCCAAACCTGTAAGGATATGGTGTCAGGATGAGAGTAGATTTGGATTGATTACTCATCCAGGCAGAAGGATTACATTAAAGGGGGTAAAACCCATTGGCAAAAAGCAATGGAAACGAGGAAATTTTTATATTTATGGAGTCGTAGAGCCAGCAACAGGTGAACAATTTGATCGAGAATTTCCTAGGCTCAATTACAACTGTTTTCAAGAGTTTTTAAATGGATTTGGTCAAAAATATTCAGATAATTTTCATCTAATTATCATGGATAATGGTAGCTTTCATAAAGCTCTATTACTAGACTGGGATGACCATGTAATGCCAATATATTTACCAGCCTATAGCCCTGAATTAAATCCGATTGAAAGATTGTGGGAGCATACAAAAAAAGACTAAGAGTGGGAAAATTATTCTAGTTTAGATCGACTCAAAGAACAGGTAAATAGAATTATCAAATCTCTCACTAATGAAGAAGTTTTATCTCTCTGTGGTTGGGACTATATCCTTGAAGCTATATTAAGTGCAACTTCATAGTGAATTGGTATAAGGCTTTTATCTGTTGATGCAAATTATTTTTAAATTCATTAATTGCCGTCAATTTCTGAGAAATACTGCGAGGTCTGGGAATTTTTAATTTACTTTTTAATTCCCCTCGTACTAAATAATATACAGCCGGGTAACTACTGGCTATTCCTTTAATCAACCAGAGCCAAAGATGAACTTCTTTATAACTATTAAATCCTTCGGGGTCTCTCAACTCTTGTTGCAAGGTCGCTGCTACTTCAACTGAGAACTTTTTTGGGCTACCGACAACCTGCCTATTTTTTAACAAATTTTCCAGACCGCCCTTTCTATATTGGGAGAGCCAGCGATAAATCGTTGCCTCACTTTTACCTAAAACTGCGGATACTTCCCGCACAGTTTCTACTTATTTTGACTGAAATAAATATAGCATTTGAACTTTGTTATAAGCTAGGATTATTTTTTGCTGTTTGAGGATTTCTCGTAAATTTTATACAGATTCGGTAATCTTTATATGAGGACGACCAGACATTGTAATGCTCTCCTTGAGTTTTTACACAAGTCTATCACATCTTTAAAAAAATGGTATAAATCATCTTTTTTTTAAAAAAATTAATTTTTTTTATCGTTTATTCGTCAACTCGCCATTTTTTTGACTGAGTTTATCGTTAATAAATGAATCGCTTGAAAATTTGAAATATTCATCGCAAGGTCGGACGTTCAGTCCGTTTTTCTAATTGATTTTTTATACCATATTTAGCCTGTTCTAGGGCTTGACGTAGATAGCGTTGAGCTAAGGCATAAACCAATAAACACAGGCCCGTGATTAAACATAAAGCCTCGATTCTCTCCGGGATTTTTAGAAAAACACTGTCCGTAAAAAATAAAGGATATTTGAGAAAAGCAAATCCTCGTTCTGCTGATTGCTGTTCTTTATATTTAGCAATCATCTGAGCACTGCTTAACTCATTCACATCCAGAACATTAGTCGCTAAGATCAAACGTCCAGCTTGTCGGGTTTCTCTTTCTATTAAATTTGAATCGATTGTTCATGAGGCTTGAATTGTCGAGAATTCTTTTGGTTCTTTTTGGGAGGATTTTCGAGTTTTTGCTGAACTATGTTCTATTTTAATATCCGTTAAATTATGATAATTCAGTTGTTTCGATAGAGTCTGAGCGGTCATTAAGACATCAGGTCTAGACGCAAATTTTTGAGCCGATAATTCCCGATTTTTTTTCTGCCCTTTTTGTTCGGCTTTTGCCACTTTTTTTTCTAATTGCCACCGCTCGGACTGGCGGCGAATGTCACTTTCTACTACTAACCACCGTTGTTCTATTCCTGCATAATTACTCGGATGTTCAGACCGGCGATAGCCGGGAATTTGGCTTTCTATGAAATCTGATTCCCTCAGTTGAGAGATGAGCTGTTTGGCTTGTTTAATCTTTAAGGGGGTTCGACTTAACCATCTTAAATTACCCAGAAGTTTTTAATTATTACCTCTATATATAGCGGTTCGAGCGAAAGATTCGCGGACGTAGTTGGGAAGAGATCCCTATACGTTTAGTGGTTATATAAGCTGTCAGTCATACCTCATCTTTTTGAGAAAAGCTATAAAGCAGTATCGGCTACCATCAAACCCTCGACCTCAAATTGCTGTTTAAATTCACAAAGAATTTGAGCAAATACTGATGAATCGGCTGAGTTGTCATCGGCGGCTCGTAACAATAATGGAATATCTCCATCGCCACTACAAATTATATCTAACATAAACTGCTTTAAGTCAGGTCTGCGATCGCGGGAATATCCATCAGTGATAGAAATTGGTAGGGGAGATGCTTGACAGACTCAATGTTCTGCATCTGGAGTTGTTGTGAAATAGACTTCCGGCATTTTAGGCAAATATGCACCGTGGACGTGAAATGAACTTGAATCTAAATGAACCGTCTGAGTGTCTGCGTTAAATTTTTGCAACAGCAGCCAGAGCCACTGCCGTAAAGATTTGGCCAGAACCCGCCAGATAAAGTTTATCCAAAACTCTTCCCAAACGCTCGTCGTTAAGATGTTCTGGTTGAATTCCCACTCCAATCAAATGTTGTGTGGCTTTCCCTTCAAAAAATTTTGAAAATAGATAAATAGGTGAGAAAAATAGGCCAAGTTTATTCAGAATCATGGCTGTTACCGCCTGTCCCGAGCTGACTTTTTCTCCGGCTTTTTCTGGGACTATTTAATTGATTATTTCAACAATTTTTATTTCATCAATGACCCCAGCCGCTAAACCTAAACGATCGAGGTTTTGAACTTGAATTTCAAGATTAGGGTTCATTCTACTATCGCACTTGTTCGGAGTATGCGGGAAATTATACACCCTTGGTTTGATATTTGTTCGGGGGACAAAAGCCCTATTGTATCAAGAGCGAGTGCTATTTCACCCCGACTCAAGATGAAATTTTAAAAATCGACCCAGTTATTTATTTCGATCAAATAAATTAAGTATAAATACTTAACTTATTTGACCGGAGGTGCGGTTTCTATGGCGCAGCAACAAGGGAAGGCTCTTGTGACAGTTGAGGCTGCCGAATGTGGGATATAAGCCTTTAAAATACTGTCCTAACTCTCCCTTTCTTTTCTATAGCTGTCGCGTCACGCTAAACGCTTGACATTTGATATGCTCTTTGAGAATATAAAATGTCAACACGACCTATAACCATCAACCAATTATTACAATCAAGGGGTTAAACATGACATATGCAGAAGATGTGAATTCTAATCGGCAGACGCAAGCGTTCCAGTCGAGCCTGAGTACTCGGGCAGCGAAGCAGTTGGCCACAACCACCAAGACCGCTCCGCAGATGCAGGGCATCACCTCACGCTGGCTCAGCCGCCTGTTGCCCTGGGTGGAGCTGCGCGGCGGCTCTTATCGCGTCAACCGTCGCTTGACCTATGCGCTGGGTGATGGTCGCGTCACCTTTACGAACGTCGGGTCAAGGATTCAGGTAATTCCCCAGGAGCTGCGCGAGCTCGCCTTTCTGCGCGAATTTGAAGACGAAACCGTCTTGAACGCGTTGGCCGACCGCTTTGTGCAGCAGGAGTTTCAACCCGGTGATGTGCTGGTGGAAAAGGGAACCCCCGCCGACCAGATTGTGCTGATTGCTCACGGCAAAGTGAGCAAGATCGGTACGGGCAAGTATGGCGATGAGGTGGAATTGGGTGTGTTGATCGATGGCGACCACTTTACCTATCAAGCCATTCTCGAATCCGAGGACGTATGGGACTTCACCATCAAGGCGATCACGCGCTGTACGGTCTTGGCGCTGACACAAAGATCTTTTGAAGAACTGGTCAACTCCTCAGAATCGCTTCAGGCGCACATCGAGGCGTTTCAAGCCCAACCCCCCAAGCCTCACGATCGGCACGGTCAGGCCCCCATCGAGCTGGCCGCCGGCCACAACGGCGAACCCGTGCTGCCCACGACCTTTGTTGATTACGAAACCTCTCCGCGCGAATATGAGTTGAGCCTGGCACAGACGGTGCTGCACGTTCACACCCGCGTTGCCGATCTCTACAACGATCCGATGAACCAGATTGCGGAACAACTCAAGCTAACGGTGCACGAGTTGCGCGAGCGCCAGGAGTACGAGTTGGTCAACAACCAAGAGTTCGGCCTGTTGCACAACGCCGACCTCAGCCAACGCTTCCCCACCCGCAATGGTCCGCCCACGCCAGATGATTTTGATGAGCTGATCACCCGCCGCCGCAATGCACAGTACATTTTTGCCCACCCGCGTGCCATTGCCGCCTTTGGCCGCGAGTGCAACAAGCTGGGTCTCTACCCCGACAGCCATGATATGGGGGGCGAACGAGTCATGACGTGGCGCAACATCCCGATTTTGCCCTGCAACAAGATTCCCATCAGCGACACCCAGACCAGTTCCGTGATCGTTGTCCGTACCGGTGAGGACAATCAAGGTCTGGTCGGTCTTCGACCCGCAGCGTTGCCAGATCAGCACGAGCCGGGGTTGAACGTGCGCTTTATGGGCATCAACGAGAAAGCCATCATCTCCTATCTCGTCAGCAACTACTTCTCC
The DNA here is from genome assembly GCA_036704825.1 of Microcoleus sp. F8-C3. Lineage (GTDB taxonomy): Bacteria > Cyanobacteriota > Cyanobacteriia > Cyanobacteriales > Microcoleaceae > Microcoleus. Next base: position 12,555 of record JAUBSN010000123.1, read on the forward strand.
GCTGCCATCCTCGTACCGGATGCCGTCGGCGTGCTCGAAGATGTCGAGCTAGGACGCTAGTAAATCCCGGCAGAGGTACCTGAACAGTCAACTGTCAGCATCTTCACCATACACTCATTGAAACACCTACTGAGCAGTAACACATTCTATGGACAAGCCCCAAACGACTGCCGAAAATGTTTTGCGCAGCGAATATCAAAAGTCGGTTGCCAACTATTGGAACCAAGAAAAGTATCCCGTTAATCTGCTGCTCGGCCAAGTTGACGGCTATTACCACCACCACTACGGGATCGGCGATGTCGATTGGTCGGTGTTGGAGGCTCCCGAAGGTGAGCGCGACGATCGGATGATTCGCGAGCTGCACCGGCTCGAACACGCCCAGGCGGTGTTCCTGCTCGACCATCTGGGCGATGTCAAGCCTGATGACCGCGTGATGGATGGCGGTTCCGGTCGCGGCGGCACCAGTTTCATGGTCAATGAACGCTTTGGTTGTCAGGTCGACGGAGTGTCAATCTCAGAATCTCAGGTCGAGTTTGCCAACGACCAGGCTGCGCAGCGCGGCGTGGCCGACAAGGTCAAGTTCCACTTTCGCAACATGCTGGATACCGGCTTCGATACGGGAGCCATGCGCAGCATTTGGACGAATGAGACCACCATGTATGTAGATCTGTTCAAGCTGTTCGCCGAGTTTGCACGCCTTTTGCAGGATGGTGGTCGCTACGCCTGCATCACGGGTTGCTACAACGACGTTACGGGGGGGCGCTCGCGGGCGGTCAGCCAGATCGATGCGCATTACATCTGTAACATCCATCCGCGCAGTCAATATTTCAAGGCACTGGCGGCGAACAACCTCGTGCCGATTACCGTGACCGACCTGACTCCCCTAACGATTCCCTACTGGGAACTGCGGGCCAAGTCTTCGCTCGTCACCGGAGTCGAGGATTACTTCCTTACGGCATACAAAGAGGGCAGCTTCCACTACCTGCTCATCGTCGCCGATCGTATCATTCGGTAAGGCTTATCCAAAACACAAACCTCACCATGGTGTGGTGCGTAGCGCGCATACTGCACACAGACCACACACCACCACTCTGATACAGGGATAAGACTATGAAAGATACCAACCTGGATGATACGAGTACCGCATTTTTATTCGGTCCGACCGGCCTCGGTACATCCGCCGCTCGCTTTGCGAGCGAGCTGGCCAAGGCTGCTCGTGCCGGTAAGCAGGATCCGCGGCTGCTCCAGGCAGACCTGGACCCGGCGGGAGACCTCGATCCGGCCTATGCAGAGAGATCCTGGGGCGATGGGACTGCCTCGCCACTCTACTGCCCCATTACCGAGCGATTCAACGAGCCGCTGGCGGACGAGGTAGACGATCGGCTGGCGGCCTGGGCACTGGAGTGCGGGTTCGATGAGGACGAGGTGGAGAAGATTCGCAAGGTACGGTTCGGACGGCTGGTTATGCTGGCCCACCCGGACTGCGACGACCCAGATCGGCTGTTGATCGGTGCCAAGCTGAACATGGGCTGGTGGGCCGCCGACGACTACTACGCCGACGACAGCGAGCTCGGTGCGGATCCAATGTTGCTCCCCCCACGTCTCCTCTTGGCGATGACCGCTATGGACCCGCCACCCCCGGCGGGGGAATTTACTCCACCGCTGGAGGAGGCCCTGGCTGCGGAGCGCGTCCTCGTGGCCCTGGGTTCCGGCATCGACTACCTGGCCCAGTACGCCACACCCGAGCAAGTGCAGCGCACCTGTTACGCCACCTTCTCTATGTTTGTCTCTTGGAGTGCCTATGCGGCGTGGCGCTACACCGACGAGTACCCGCCAGCCTGGAAGTACCTGGCTGCGCGCCAGCACGACAGCTTCTACACCTCCATGACTCTGATCGACCCCATCGGTGGGTACATCCTGCCGGCGGATCTCTTCTTTGAACCCCGTGTCCGTCACGCAGCGTTCTTGGCCGGGACGGCCGTCGTCATGGTCAACGATCTCCTTTCGGTCGCCAAAGATCTGGCAGACGAGAAGCCACCAGTCAACATGGTGCTACAGATTGCGGCGGATCGGGGCTGCTCTATCAAAGAGGCGACGGAGATCACCGTCAAGTTTCACAACGACCTGGTTCATGACTTTCGGGAATGCCACCAGAAGCTCCAGGCCGTACCCAACGCGGAGCTTCAGCGGTTCCTGCGCGGATTGCGGGGGTGGATGGGCGGCGCGTTTGAATGGCACAACAGCAACCCGCGCTACAAGAACAGCAACGCTACCCAGCAGATCGATTCACAATCATCAACATAACCATAGAAGCATACATGGTTCAACGGTATTTTATCTGGTTGAATAAACCAGAAGAGTCATGTGCACATAGAAATCGAGGTGAAAGATGACCGAAGACGTTAACCCAAATGGGCAGATGCTAGCAGAGCAGTCGAGCTTGAGTACAGATGCGGCGCGCAAGTTAGCCACAACCGCCAAGACTGCTCCGCAGATGCAGGGCATCAGCTCGCGCTGGATCAGCCGCCTGTTGCCTTGGGTGCAGCTGCGCGGCGGCTCCTACCGGGTCAACCAGCGTTTGACCTATGCGCTGGGCGATGGCCGAGTGACCTTTACCAATGTGGGGTCCACCATACGAGTGATCCCGCAAGAGTTGCGCGAAATGGCCCTGTTGCGCGAGTTTGACGAAGAAACCGTTTTGAACACGTTGGCAGATCGCTTTGTGCAGCAGGAGTTTCAACCCGGTGATGTGCTGGTAGAAAAGGGAACTCCCGCCGACCAGATTGTGCTGATTGCCCACGGCAAGGTCAGCAAGATCGGTACGGGCAATTATGGCGATGAGGTGGAGCTTGCGGTGTTGGCCGATGGCGACCACTTCACCTACCAGGCTATCATCGAATCCGGCGATCTCTGGGACTTCACTATCAAGGCGATCACGCGCTGCACGGTGTTGGTGCTGACGCAGCGGGCGTTTGAAGAGGTGGTGGCTTCGTCTGAATCGCTGCAAGCCCACATCGCAGAATTCACAGCCCGCCCGCCAAAAGCCCAAGATTCACACGGTCAGGCCGCCATTGCGTTAGCAGCAGGTCATACAGGCGAACCCGTGCTGCCCACGACCTTTGTCGATTACGAGACCTCTCCGCGCGAATACGAGTTGAGCTTGGTGCAGACGGTGCTGCGTGTCCATACCCGCGTTGCCGATCTCTACAACGATCCGATGAACCAGATCGAACAACAGCTCAAATTGACTGTGCATGAGTTGCGCGAGCGCCAGGAGTACGAGTTGGTCAACAATCAAGAGTTCGGCCTGCTGCACAACGCCGACCTCAGCCAGCGCTTCCCCACCCGCAACGGCCCGCCCACGCCAGATGATTTTGATGAGCTGATCACCCGGCGGCGCAATTCACAGTACATTTTTGCCCACCCGCGTGCCATCGCCGCCTTTGCGCGTCAGTGCAACAGAATCGGTATCTACCTGGAAAGTATCGATGTGGGTGGAAACCGCATTCCGGCCTGGCGCGGCATCCCCATCTATTCCTGTGGCAAAATCCCCATCGACAGAAAGACCCAGACCACGTCGATCATCGTCATGCGTACCGGTGAGGACAATCAGGGCGTGGTGGGTCTTCAGCCTGCGGAGTTACCCGATCAATATGAGCCAGGGTTGAACGTGCGCTTTATGGGCATCAACGAAAAGGCCATCATCTCCTATCTGGTGAGCAACTACTTCTCCGCCGCTATCCTTGTCCCCGACGCCGTCGGCATTCTCGAGGATGTCCAGATCGGGTGGTAGGAGGTCGGTAGGACAGAACGGGTGCGTTCCATTAAGTAGTTTGGTCTATTGACACTCCCCTGGCTAAAGCCGAGGGGATTCTTGATTCGCAGAATCGACTTGCCGATGCAGAATTACTTCAACA
>JAUBSN010000124.1:0-16413 GCA_036704825.1 Microcoleus sp. F8-C3
TCTACTGAGTATGCTTTCATTTGTATATTATTTTTAGTCTATTCTATTGTACCTCGTAACATCCGGAAGTGCTGTATTTGACACTGGCACGGCCGCACTACGTTAAAGCCGTGGATTCTCCCGTCTAGCCGAGCTCTATGTCTACGAGTGCAAACGGAAATTTCGCAGCCAGTACAGCGCAATATTTATTGAGGTCATTCTTTTTTATCTTCCCTCTCGCCAAACCATCTATCTTAAGACGGATTCTCCTCAGTAAGTAACTCAGGTTCAATAGAGAAGACCGTGTATGTATACGGATGAATCTTCATGAAGCGCGACGCCACAGGCAAGTTTGTTAGCAATTGGAACTCGGAGATGAAACAACGAGTCAGCGTATCTCTGACTAATACAGCATGGCGATCGCTCGACCAAGAGGCTCACAGGCGAGGCATTTCTCGCTCTGAAGTCATTGAACGCTTTGCTCGCACTCTGGAAGGCGAACAGTATCTTGATGCTGAAAAAAATGGGGCGGATGCTCAAATTAATTCGCTACAGGAGCAGATTCTTGAGAAGCAGCAAGAGCTTGCAGCCTTGCAGCGTCAGAAACAGGAGTTAGAAGCCCTACTAGAAAACGCTCCAGATGCGATCGCTCGATTCGATTCGCAAATTCGTTATCTCTATATCAATCGGGTTGTAGAGCAAGCCTTAGGATTATCAAGGGATATCCTGCTGGGTAAGGCAATGTCTCAAGTCATACCCAACCCAATCTATTTGTTTTGGGAAGAGCATTTACGACAAGTTTTTGAGACTGCCCAAGAGCAGGAGATTGAATTCGAGTTTGAAACACCGTTTGGTGTGCGCTTTTATCAGGCTCGGTTGGTTCCAGAATTGGATGCTGATGGAACAGTGCAATCAGTCATCGTAGCCAGTCGGGACATCACTGCAACCAAAGAAGCTGAACAACAGCGCACTCAACTCATTACTGCTCAAGAAACCGATCGCAAGGTGGGAATCATTCTGGAAAACCTTACAGATGCGTTTGTTGCCTTCGACCGCAACTGGCGCTATACCTATGTGAATCATGCGGCGGCTCAAATCCTGCATAGAACGCCAGACGAGCTATTGGGAAAGCACGTTTGGCATGAGATTTTCCCTGAGTTGGTCGGTGGACTTGCCTATCAGGAACTCCATCGGGCAGTAGCGGAACAAGCCCCTGTTTCTTGGGAAGAATTTGGGGAGCCGGTTCAGCGTTGGTTAGAGGCGAATGCCTATCCCTCAGCAGAAGGAGTAGCCGTTTATTTTCGCGATATTACAGAACGCAAGCAAGCGGAGGCAGAACGAGAACGCTTGTTGCACGAGCTGGAAATTGAACGCGCTCGATTTGAAGCCGTTTTGCGACAGATGCCTGCTGGCGTCATCATTGCCGATGCGGCATCCGGTACGTTAGTTCTGGCGAACGAACAAGCCAAGCAGATTGTTGGGTATGACTACGAAGAGTCGCTTGAGCTTGAGGAATATGTTCCCATTACTCCATTTGAAGCCTTTAGCTCAGATGGTCGAGTCTATGCCCCTCATGAGTATCCTCTAGCGCGATCGCTAAACACTGGTGAGGTCGTTACCAGCGAAGAAATGGAACTTCATCGAGATGATGGTAGCCGCATCTTCATTAACATCAATTCAGCCCCGATTTTAGATAGCCAGGGACAGATTGTTGCAGCCGTTGTGATCTTCAAAGATGTGACGGATTACAAACAGGTTGAACAGGCATTGCGAGAGAGCGAAGAACGCCTGCGATTGGCACTGACAGCGGCTCAGATGGTTGTCTGGGATATGGATTTGCAGCGCGATCGGGTGCTGTGTTCTGCGAATGCTCTAGACATTTGGGGTCTTCAAGAAGGCACGGCAGAAGACTTTTTTGCAGTCATTCATCCAGACGATCGCCAACGGGTGATGCAAGCAGCCCAAGGGGCAATGGCTGGAAAAGAGTCCTATATGAAGGAGTACCGAGTCATCGATTCACACGGCACTACGCGCTGGATCAATAGTCAAGGGCAAACCTATCTGAATAATGCTGGGCGAGGAGTTCGTCTAATCGGTGTTTCCGTCGATATCACGGAACGCAAACAAATGGCAGCGGAGCGCGATCGCCTTTTACAACGAGAACAGGCCGCCCGACAGTCAGCAGAAACCGAACGCAAGCGATTGCATGACATCCTGATGCAATTACCTGCCATGATTGGCATTGTGAAAGGCCCCGATCTGGTGTATGAATTTGCCAATCCAACGCTTCTGCAAGTGGCTGGGCGCACTCCAGACATAATTGGGAAATCAATGCGGGAGATTTTCCCGGAGTTAGAGGGGCAAATTTACTTTGACGTGGTCAAGCGCGTTTACCAAACGGGAGAACCGTTCATTGGGAATGAGTCACCGGCTTACTGGGATCGGAACGGCGATGGTGTGTTGGAAGAAGCATTTTTCAACTTCACCTTTCCGGCTTGGCGAGATGCTCGGGGAACGATTCAAGGGGTATTGCTTTATGGTATTGAGGTGACAGCCCAGGTACAGGCTCGCCAACAAATTGAACAACTGCTCGAAGAGCTACAGGAAAAAGAACGACAGCAGCAATTTTTAATTGAATTGAATGATGCGATTCGTGCCATTCAAGACTCCCAGGAAATTATTTGGCAGGTAGTTCGCGATACGGGGCAACACTTCCAAGTTACTCGTTGTACCTATGGTGAAATTGATGCCACTCAGGAATACGTCATTGTCGATCGCGATTATTGCAATGGTGTAATCAGCGTGGTGGGTAAACATCACATGGATTTGTTTGGTCCTGAACTCATTGCTGAATTAAAGCAGGGCAAAACTATTGTCGTAGATGATGTCGATCGCGATCCTCGGACTGCCGGAGGTGGGGCGGCTACCTTTGACGCAATTCAAACCAAATCTCTCCTATGTGTTCCCCTAGTGAAAGGAGGGCGATTTGTCGCATTGTTTGTGTTGCACCATGTCTCTGTTCGCCAGTGGACGGAGGAAGATGTGGTGCTGATGGAGCGCATTGCTCAAAAAACCTGGCTGGCCGTGGAGCGATCGCGCTCAGAAGCGGAATTGCGCGAAAGTGAAGCTCACCTGCAACTGGCAGTGAAAATCGGACGCATGGGAACGTGGGACTGGGATATGCAGACCGATGCCTTGCATTGGTCAGAAGGTCACTTCACGATACTAGGGCTAAAACCGCATGAGTGCGAACCGGGCTATCAGGTTTGGTCAAGTCGGGTTCATCCTGATGACATAGCAGAAGCTGAGGCAAAACTTCAACAAGCTATAGCAGACAAGAAGGAGTATCACCATGAATATCGCCTGCGTTGGTCAGATGGCTCGATTCACTGGGTCGAAGCGAGAGGACAGTTTACTTATGATTCTCAGGGAAATCCCAAGGACTCGATCGGAGTTGTCATTGAGATCACACAGCGCAAGCAAGCCGAACAGGAACGAGAACAACTACTAGAGCGCGAACGCATTGCCCGTTCAGAGGCAGAAGCCGCACAGCACCAACTGGCAACTATTTTTGACACGTCTCCGGTTGGACTTGCCCTGTTAGATGAAAAGCAACGATTTATTGCCATCAACGAAGCTTTAGCAGAAATTAATGGATTAACCCGCGAGCAACACTTAGGCTATTCAATTCCAGAACTTTTTGGTCAATTCGATCCCAAATTAGTTGAAGTCTTCCATCAGCTTTACACCACAGGAAATCCCTTCATTTCACCGAACTTTGCGGTGAATGTTCCCGGACGCAGCGATCGCCGTCCCGGTTATTACAACGTTTACTATCTGCCAACTGTTAACTCAAATGGTCAGATCGAAGGGGTTTTAGTCTATGTGGTAGATGTGACGGAACGGGTGCAGTTAGAACGCGCCCAACGCTATCTCTCTGAGGCAAGTGCGGTGCTTGCATCCTCACTGGATTATCAAACAACTTTGGAGCGAGTCGCGCAGCTTACAGTGCCGGAATTAGCGGACTGGTGTACGGTTCACATGATAGAAGAGGATGGTACGATCGAGCAGATTGCAGTTGCTCACATCGACCCGGCTAAACTCGAATGGGCCTATCAGATTAGAGACAAGTATCCGCTGAACCCGGATGAGTCTCGCGGTGCTGCCTTCACACTGCGAACAGGGCAATCCGACTTGCTGTCGCATATTCCCGATGAACTATTGGTACAAGCAGCGCGTGACTCAAAGCATTTAGAGATTATGCGGCAGGTTGGATTCAGCTCTGCAATGACGGTGCCGCTGCGAACTCAGGCACGAATTCTAGGGGTCATTTCCTTTATCTCAGCCGAATCTGGACGACGGTATACCTCCGCAGATTTGCAACTGGCAGAGGAATTGGCGCGTCGTGCTTCTTTGGCGATCGACAATGCTCAGTTATATCGGTTAGCTCAACGCGATCGCGCAAAAGCAGAAGCCGCTAACCGGATTAAAGACGAATTTTTAGCCGTATTGTCCCACGAGTTGCGATCGCCCCTCAATCCGATTCTGGGCTGGACAAAATTGCTGCGAGGTGGGCGACTCGATGCCACAAAAACCCAGCAAGCGCTCGAAACGATCGAACGCAACGCCAAGCTGCAAGCCCAATTAATTGAGGACTTGTTGGATGTTTCCCGCATTCTGCAAGGAAAAATGACGTTAAACGTCGCTCCTGTGAATCTAGCGGCAATGATTGAAGCCGCCCTGGAAACGGTACGACTGGCAGCCGAAGGCAAACACATTCAAATCCAGACCGCGTTTCATCCTATTTCAGGAACGGTTTCAGGCGATACCAATCGCCTCCAACAGGTAGTCTGGAACCTCCTTTCCAATGCCGTGAAGTTTACCCCAACCGGAGGACGAGTCGAGGTGCAACTAGACCAGGTTGGTATGTATGCTCAGATTCAAGTCAAAGATACTGGAAAAGGCATCAAACGAGACTTTTTACCTCATGTGTTTGACTACTTCCGTCAAGAAGATGGCACAACAACCCGACAATTCGGCGGATTGGGATTGGGGCTGGCGATCGTCCGCCATTTTACCGAACTGCACGGAGGAACCGTTCAAGCAGACAGCTTAGGACAGAACTTAGGCGCTATATTTACCATCCGGCTACCGTTAAACATTGTTGAGGCGGAACCCTCGGACGATCGCAGACACCCAGAAAGTGCCACAGACTTAGCAGGTGTTCGGGTCTTGGTTGTAGACGACGATGCAGATATGCGGGAGTTGGCAGCATTCACGCTGATGCAATCCGGCGCACAAGTTACGGCAGCCGCTTCCGGTGTACAGGCGTTGACTCTGCTGAATCAATCTATTCCCGATCTGCTGTTATGTGACATTGGGATGCCAGAGATGGATGGCTATTCCCTGATTCGGCAAATTAGAAAGCGGTCACCCGAACAGGGAGGCACGATTCCTGCGATCGCACTTACTGCTTATGCCGGAGAAATCAATCAGCAGCAAGCCTTAGCTGCCGGATTTGGGATGCATATCTCCAAGCCTGTCGAACCTGATGACCTAGTAAAAGCGATCGCCCATTTGCTGAGACACTCAAGGACCTGAGTTTTGGACACGTTGCAGGCACAGTAATAGCATTCTCAACTTAAGCTGCGATTTTTAGCTTGATAGCTGTTGCCAGTTTCAATAGGACATAGACTATACAGTAGTAGTGTCCCTGCAACCTGTCATGGCAAAACCTTACAGTTATCACTCGGGCCAGAAAGCGATGCAAGCAATTGAAGTTTACAGTCTCCAGAAAAGCCTGTGTCAGTAATTCACGTCAACGGAATTGATTTGTACTACAACATTCAAGGTTCCAGCGAAAACGAGCCATTACTGCTGATAGCGGGGTTTGACAGTGACAGTTCAATTTGGGCTGCAATGATGCGATCGCTAGTTAAGCAGTATCGGGTGCTTCGCTTTGATAACCGAGGAATTGGGCAAAGTGCAGCGCCAGACAGTCCTTACAGCATCAAACAAATGGCGGCTGATGCAGCCGCGCTGTTGGATTGCTCGAGCATTTCTCAAGTCCATGTGGCAGGTCATTCAATGGGCGGACAGATTGCTCAAGAACTGGCTTTGGCATATCCAGAAAAAATCCAAAGTTTGATACTTCTCTCATCTTGGACAAAGGGAGATGAAAAGTTTAATTCACTCATCAAATTGTTTGGCGACTTGACACAGAAATTAGAGGGAACGCTTTATCAGAGGGTTATTTTGCCTTGGCTGTTTACCGATGCGTTTTACTCGATTCCAGAGGTAATGGAACAACTCATCATCTGGATTGAGAATCAACCATTTGCACCGACACCTCATGGACTGTATCACCAAAGCCGAGCTATTCTTGACAGTGACACCAGCGATCGGCTTGCAAACATTCATTGCCCTACACTCGTTATGGTTGGCAAACAAGACCTTCTTACTCCGGTCAGATTTTCTGAGCAACTAGCTCAAGGTATTCCCAATGCTGAACTAGCTATCCTCGAGCAAGGGGGTCACGCCTTTGTGGTAGAGTCGGCGGATACTGTAGCGAAGGTCATGCTTGATTTTTTGGCGAAGCACAGACGACAGCGAATCCTACGATCCACGCAGGAATAACTACTGACCAATTGCTGGAAGCGGATGGTGCCCAAATTGTCTATCTGCCCCCCTATTCGCCTGATCTCAACCGCATTGAATGCTCGGCTTGGTTGAAAAGTCGAATTCGCAAATAGCTACGCCACTCCCATACTTTGCGCGATGCGATGGAAGCCGTTCTTAAGAGAGTGTCCTAATCTCTATGGCGACGGCTATATTTGGCAACAAATCTAATTTTGAATTCTTAACTTTTAAGTATTTAAGGATAACCTAATGTTGCTTGGCATAGATTTAGGAACAGGCTCTGCTAAGGCATTGCTCCTAGCAGCAGACGGAACGGCTGCTGGTGAAGCATCAAGTTCTTATCCTGTTCGTGCACCCCACCCTGGATGGGCTGAGTCGGAACCAGAAGATTGGTGGTTAGCTGTTGCAAAGGCTGTGAGAAAGGCTGTAGGAAATCACGCTCAAGAGGTACAGGCGATCGCACTTTCAGGGCAAATGCACGGTGTTGTCCTAGCTTCGGAGTCTGGTCAGCCCCTGCGTCCTGCTATCCTCTGGGCAGATACTCGCTCCTTGGCCGCGCTTAATACTTATCATGCGATCGATCCCGCTATTCTAGAGCGATTGGGCAACCCGATTACGGCTGGAATGGCCGGCCCCACTTTGTTGTGGCTGCGAGAACGCGAAGCTGCTGTCTGCACCGAAGCGCGTTGGGCACTCCAGCCCAAAGATTGGCTGCGGTTGCGGATGACTGGAGAAGTTGCAACCGAACCATCTGATGCTAGCGGTACTTTGCTTTACGATTTTGTGTCGGACAACTGGGCAGAGGATGCCATCTGGGCGCTGAATCTGCGCGGTGATTGGTTGCCAAAAATTATCCCCTCTAGTGCGATCGCCGGCTACCTAACAACTGTTGCTTCAGAGTATCTTGGCTTAAGAGTTGGCTTACCCGTTATCGCTGGTGCTGCGGATACCGCAGCGGCGGCACTTGGCAACGGGCTACTAGAGCCTGGTTTGGTTCAACTAACCGTCGGCACAGGCGCTCAAATCATTACACCTCGATCGCAACCAATTATCGATCGTCACGGTCGTACACATCTCTATCGAGCCGCCGTACCTAACCAGTGGTACGCCCTTGCAGCAATGCAAAATGCCGGGTTAGCGCTTGAATGGGTGCGAGGTATCCTCGGCTTGAGCTGGCAGGAAGTCTATACTAAAGCGTTTTCTGTTCCCCCAGGATGTGAAGGGTTGACATTTTTGCCCTATCTCACAGGTGAGCGAACTCCATACCTCGACCCCTATGTACGGGGCGCATGGGTGGGGCTGGGACTTCATCACACGCAGGCGCACTTGATGCGGGCAGCTTTAGAGGGAGTTGCTTTTGCCTTGCGACAAGGTTTTGAGGCACTTGAGGCAACAGGTTTTAAAGCGGCAGAACTGCGTTTAGCAGGCGGTGGAACGGCAGAAATGCCTTGGAAACAATTACTGACCGATGTATTGAGAATACCCCTCTATGCAACTACAGTTGCTGCTGCTTCCGCGCGGGGTGCAGCTCTACTGGCAGGTATAGGAATTGGCGTATACGCAGATGCTAATGACACCATCAAACTGGCAGCCACACCAACGCTTGCTGCAACTCCGCGATCGGTGAATCCAACCTTAGAAGAGGCTTGGATGCGATATCAATCGCTTTATCCGCGACTTAAAAAAATCGGATAGCAGTTATGACTCACTGCATTGATGTTTTGATCGTGGTGAGGCCGGCATTAGGTCATTCCCACTTTCTGATATCCAATGAAAGCCTATGTACAGCAGATTGCAACCTTACAGACAACAATAGCAGCATTGAGAAAAACAGTTTTTTAGATGTTGAGGATTAATTAAATAAGCGTGCGAAGTACGACGCGGATTTGGTATCAGATGGAAAGAAATTATAGCCTTTTTCAGAAATCTGAGGTACAAGTTTAGATTTTATATTTTAGATTTGGGGATTGAGTAATTATTAATTAATTAATTAGTAAATACCTCATCTTTATGAGAAGCGCTATAAGTTAAATGATGACATAATCTTCGCCCAAAACAGCTTGACTGACCTGTGGTTCCGGCTCTACTGGGTCGCTGTAATGGGTGTCAATGTATTTGATAAAACTTTCCCGATAAGCTTTGAGATGCGAGTTAAGTGCTTCGAGATCCTGCTCTCCGGTGGCGTAACCCCTCTCTCTTCTGAATTGACCCGATTCTTTAACAAAAGCCATATCAACTTGCCACAAAGCTGAATCTATCGGGCGATATGCCAAATCAACAATATCGTAAGCTGCGAATCCTTGGGACTTCATAAAACTCATTACATCATACATCTGACCGAACAAAGTAACTTCTACAATTACATATTCAGTCTGCTGCAAAATCTCAGTTGCTCCCGCTAAAACATCTAACTCCTGTCCGTCTACATCAACTTTAATTAAATACGGGCCTGGCAAGTTTCTTTCCCTGCATATTCCATCTAGGGTAATTGCTGGTATGTTTCTCAAATAAGGATCGCTGCTGTTAGTAACGCGATTTTCAGAAATTGAAGAATGTACCATACCGGGACTGACGTTGAGGGTGAAAACTCCCGCTTCTTTGGTGGCTGCCGCAATAATGTATTCTGCACTTTTGAGCTTGCGGCAAATTTTGGCGAGATAAGGTTCATTTTCGGCGATGGGTTCAATTAGCAAATGTCGCGCATCGGGGAAAGTTTCGTAAAGGTTAAAAGTTCCCAAAGCGGCACCGACATCAATCACCGTTCCTGGTTGAAAACCTAAGTTTTTAACCAATAACAAGCTGCATGACATCGAGTTTCTGAGAATTCCTGTTTGTTTGTGGCTCACAATTTTTTCCTGATTTCAATGTGGATAAAATTAATATTATATCCGGCCGCAGAGTTCTGGTATGTCCGAATCAAGAAACGAAGCAATCGCCGACGTTTGCGATTGCTTTCCTTCGGATCGCAATGACAGAAATAGGTTTTAACGTAACCTGCTACTATTTCGCGGATTTCTGCGCCTTGTTTTCCGGTTCGACAGATTGCAAAGCTTCGTCGAGAATTGCCCGCGCTTCTTCGGCTTTACTTCTTGCTTCTCGATAGCGGACGTTAGCTTGAGCAAAGTTTTTGAGAACCTTGAAACCATCTTTCAAACGACCAATTTCCTCGGCACTCACAGCCTCATCTGTAAACAAAATGTCGATCGCCGCCCGGATTTTGAGTGCTTCTTCGCGGGATTCCATGACTTTCAATTTGAGACTTGCCAAATTGCTCAAAATCTGCACGGCTTCAGTAATCGCGTCCTCGCCGTCAGATGCAGCATCTTCGATATCCTTAACTTCAACAAACTGCTTGGGCCCAAATCCCTCCACGAGTTCCGTAGGCAGCTTGCCCTCATCCATGAGATCCATCAGCCGATCCATCGCTTCTTCCCGGGCTTTGGCTGAATCTTTTCCTTTGACAGTTAAAATAATTTCGGGGCTTTGAGGAAGTGTATAGCGAACCATATTTTGACAGCCTGTGCGCGAAAACAATTGAATGATATTTTATCTTTATTCGATCGCCTGTTGCAGCTATCAATCTGCTCCCTTACCAACTGCTGGCCAAAAGTTGACACATATACACTCAAAAGGAACCCTCGACAATGAAAGATAAATTTCTTAACTTGCTCAACTTGCTTTTAGTAGCTGATGTATTTTTCGTCTTTGCCATTTTTGGGTGGTTTGCGATCGCAGTAGCGGGTCGATCGACCGGGGTGAATCTCGGTTTTGATTTGTGGTACAGTCTCTGGCAACCCGTATTTAATCCTGCCCTGGGAATTCTTATGGGCGGTGCTATTCTCAGCGGTATAATTAACCAAGTTTCTAAACGCCTCAATCCGAAGTAAAATTGATGTTTTGTTGGAGACGGTGATTGGCGGTGCTACTTAGTTGGCGATCGAACTTGTAGGGTGCGTCAGAGATGAGCCACTCAATTAGGTCGATGAAGGTTGAAAATACATAAGTAGTCCAAAACGAGTGAAACGCTCCCCAAAGGAGCGGGATCTTATAAAAGCAATCACAAAAGTTATGATAGCTTTACATTCTGTTACAGAGTAAAGTTTATTTTCGCCTACCTACTTACGTCGAAAATCAGGATTGGACGATCGGGATCTAAAAATATCAACTCATATTCGGAGTAACAAAAGTCGGGCAATTATGGGAGAACAAAAATGTATCGGTATCCTCACTAGCGGAGGTGACTGTGCAGGCTTAAACGCAGTTATTCGAGCCGTTGTCTACCGCGCAACGGGAACTTACAATTGGAAAGTGATGGGGATTCGTCAAGCGACCAACGGATTGATGAGTCGTCCCCCTGAAGCAATTCCCTTGGATATTGAGAAAGTAGATTCGTGGCTCACCATTGGCGGTACGATGCTAGGCACGACAAATAAGGGCGACCCTTTTGCTTTCCCGATGCCGGATGGGACTGTACGCGATCGTTCTGACGACATTATCGAAGGCTATCATCAACTAGGTCTGGATGCCTTAATTGGCATTGGTGGCGACGGCAGTCTCGCCATTCTCAGGAAGATTGCTCAACACGGCAATTTGAATTTAGTTGCTATTCCTAAAACTATTGATAATGATGTCGGAATTACCGAGCGTTCCATCGGTTTTGATACTGCTGTCAATATTGCCACTGAAGCACTCGACCGCTTGCATTTTACTGCAGCCAGTCACAGTCGCGTCATGATTGTGGAAGTCATGGGACGCGACGCCGGACATATTGCAATCAGTGCCGGAATTTCTGGGGGAGCTGATATCATTCTGATTCCCGAAATCCCTTACACAATTGCCAAAATCTGCGCCCAAATCCAAGAACGACAAGACCGGGGAAAAAACTACTGTTTAATTGTAGTAGCGGAGGCAGTTCGCACTGAAGCAGGCGAGTTAATGATGCACACAAATCGTTTAGGTCAAAGTCGATTAGGCGGAATTGGTCAGTATTTAGCCGATACAATTTCTGACTGCAGCGGTGCAGAAACTCGCGTCACCGTTTTGGGACACACTCAACGCGGGGGAACACCTTCACCGCTAGAAAGATTGATTGCTTCTGCTTTTGGCATCGCAGCAGTTGATTTAGTAGCCGAAGAGAAATACGACTGCATGGTATCTTGGCAAAAGCGGGAAGTTGTAAGCGTTCCTCTGGAAGATGCGATCGCCAGATACAGTCCTGTAGACTTCAATGGTACTCTGGTTAAAACGGCCCGCGGTTTGGGAATTTGTCTGGGAGATTAAACAATTACCCCTCCGATTTCTCAAAGATTAACAGTTTGTAGTGAGGACTAAAGTCTTTTGTTTCCCAACTCAATAGCAAAGACTAAATTCCTTACTACAAACATTTGGCAATTCTGGAAAAGGTTTAGGGTGTAATCCGGCCAAAAGTCGAATCGCCCGCCTCCCAGTTTGGATGTCGCAGAGGTACGATGGAATATAGGGAGGGAGGCCAAGCCCGCGAAGGTTAAGCTTGGCGACAATACCCACAGGAAGGGAAAAATGACACTTAACTTGCGACGACCGATTTTGATAGGCGGAATAGGACTTTCAGCAGCGCTGTGGCTGCTGGAAACTCTACAGCATTCGGGTTCAGAAATGGGCGAAACGGCACTCATCGGCTTGGCGGCTGCCGGTGCGGGGTATTGGTGGTGGAAGCAACAATCCCCCAAACTCGAACTCGCACTCCCGGAACCATTGGCGAACCGGGAAGCAGCCGAAAAAGCGATCGCGGCTTCCGAAGCCGCCATTAAATTGCTGGCTTCAGAAGCTCAAAACTCTGCAGATCCTGCTAATCTAACAGCAAAGCTCGATCGGCTCAGAAGCGAATTAGACAGAGAAGATTTGCGGATTACCGTCACTGGCGGCAAAGCTGTCGGCAAAACTGCCTTAATTAAAGTTTTAAATTCTAATTGGGCATCTCAACACCCGCAAAAGTTGAGTTTACAAGAAACATCACCGCTGTTTGCCAATACAAATGCCGATGCCAAAATCGGCGGTGATTTAGTGCTGTTTGTGGCAGCGGGGGACATCACAGATTCCGAATTTAAAACATTATCTCAGCTAGCTTCGGCAGGTCAGCGCGTGCTGCTAGTTTGGAACAAACAAGACCAATATTTGCCAGAACAGCAGTCGCAGGTTTTGCACTCTTTGCAGCAGAAAATGCAAGGAATATTGGGAATCGAAGATATAATTGCGATCGCAGCTTCTCCCAATTCTATTAAAGTGCGCCGACACCAAGCTGACGGCACTGTTCAAGAACGGATCGAAAATCAAGTCTCTCAACTCGACGCGCTGACGGAAAGATTGACTAAAATCTTAACGGAAGAACGGCAACAGTTGGTCTGGGCGAGTGCAGTGCGCGAGGCTGCAAGTATCAAGTTAGAGGCGAAAACCTTCTTAAATGCAGTCAGGCGCGATCGGGCAATTCCCATTATCGAACAATATCAGTACATCGCCGCCGCCACAGTGTTTGCCAACCCGGTTCCCGCTTTAGACTTGCTAGCAACAACCGCCATCAGCACCCAACTCGTAATCGATCTCGGCGCTATCTACCAGCGAAAGTTTTCTTTAGACCAAGCTAAGACAGTAGCGGCTACTTTAGCCAATCAAATGTTCAAACTGGGATTAGTAGAACTGTCTACCCAAACTATTACTGGACTGCTGAAAAGCAATGCCGTCACCTATGTAGCAGGAGGCGCGGTGCAGGGAATTAGTGCAGCCTATTTTACCAGAATAGCCGGACTGAGTTTAATTGAATATTTCCAAAGTCAAGAACTGGACAATGCTGCCAAAGGCATTTTCAATCTCGACCAGTTGACTAAAACTTTGCAAGCAGTATTTACGCAAAATCAGCAAGTTTCCTTCTTGCAATCTTTCGTCAACCAAGTGGCGAGTCGCCTTTCATCTCAAGTATCGGGGCCGGAAACCGTTAAGTCGGCGGTCAATTAAGTAAAATAAAGGAACAGGCTTTCGGGCCTGTTCCACAACAGAACCAGGCAACCAGTTAATATTTTCCTTATTCCTTCTGTTATACAATCAAAGAAAGTTTGCACGATGATACAAACTCAACCAAAAATACTAACCTTTGAACAATTTCTAGCAGACAAAGCCGAGAACAGATGCTATGAACTTCACGACGGGGTAATGGTTGAAATGCAGCCAACAGGAGAACACGAAGATATCACAGCATACCTTGTTCAAGAATTTACCCTGCTCTACACCCAACTGCAACTTCCATACCGCATTCCCTCGAAAGCGCTAGTTAAGCCACCAGCTAAAGATACAGGATATATCCCTGATGTTTTGCTATTAAACCGTCAGGCTTTAGGATCTGAACCCTTATGGTTGAAGTCAGCCACAATCACCCAAGGAACATCTATCCCGCTACTTGTTGAAGTTGTCAGTACCAACTGGCGCGACGATTATCTAAAAAAGTTGGCAGATTACGAAATGATGGGAATCCTCGAATATTGGATTGCTGATTATGCTGGATTCGGCGGTATACGTCATATTGGCGACCCCAAACAACCCACGCTTTCGGTTTGCCAGCTTGTGGACGGAGAGTATAGGATTACACAGTTCAGAGGGAGCGATCGCATTATTTCACCTACATTTCCCAATATGGAGCTGAACGTCGATCGAATTTGCCGAGGCGGCGCCTAGTGTTAGGGAAAAGAACAGGCAAGATGCCTGTGCCACAAAAATTTTTTGTTATTGTGGAACAACAGGCAAGATGCCTGTGCCACAAAATTTTTTTTGTTATTGTGGAACAACAGGCAAGATGCCCGTTCAATATTTTTTGGAAAACTCACCACTAAAAAATTATAAATTCATGAAAAATTGTATTAAAATAAGAAATAGAATTTATAATTCGACGCTAAATTATACTTGCTTAAAAAAGCCGATCGCCAATGGCTGACAATTCCCTTCAAGAAAATCGCTTATCCCTTGCCCGCGCCAGTTTGCGCGAATCCCTGGCGCGCTATTCCCACCTGCGCCAAGGAAAAAAAAACTCGAATAATACAGAATTAGAAGCCGCGCTGCAATATCAGCTAGATATCTTAACTTCCACCTCAGAAAAACTAGACCACAACGTCATTCGCATTGCTACTTTCGGCTTAGTCAGCCGTGGCAAGTCAGCCGTATTAAACGCGCTTTTAGGTCAAAAAATTCTGCAAACAGGCCCTCTCAACGGCGTGACTCAGTGGCCGCGTTCCGTGCGCTGGAGTGTGCCTTTATCCTTCCTAGACAGCGACGAATCCCCCCAACCCCCCCTTGGCCAAGGCCCGAAAGGAGGGGTGCAAGTAGAATTAATCGATACTCCCGGACTTGATGAAGTTGGCGGCGAAGTGCGAGGCGAAATGGCGAAACAAGTAACTCGCCAAGCTGACTTAATTCTGTTTGTCGTTTCAGGCGATATCACCCGAACTGAATATCAAGCACTGTGCGAATTGCAAACAGCTCAAAAACCGGTGATTTTAGTTTTTAATAAAATTGACCTGTATCCAGAATTAGACAGAAAAGCTATTTACCAAAGTTTGCAAGCGCTGGCAAATTCTGAAGAGTTAGCAGCCGCTGCGGTAACAGAGGAAACAGATAGCGAAAATTTGTCCGATCGCCCAAACCACCCATCTGATAAATCTACTGCAAAATCACCGCTTAAAACTGCCAAATCTTTAGAAATAGTCATGGTAGCCGCCGAACCGGCGCCGGTGCAAGTGCGGGTGGAATGGTCTGACGGAAGAGTAACTAACGAATGGGAGTCCCCGCCCGCGCAGATAGACGAACTCAAACAGAAAATTCTCACAATTCTTAACAGAGAAGGTCGATCGCTCCTCGCTCTAAATGCTTTAGTTGAAGCTAGAGATGCCGAAGCAAACATTGCCCGTCACGTTCTCAAATTGCGGCAAACAGAAGCCGAAGATTTAATCTGGCAATTTGCCAAATATAAAGCTTTGGCTGTGGGTTTAAACCCGGTGGCATTCTTGGATGTAATGGGAGCAAGTGTCGCAGATTTAGCCTTAATTCGCTCTTTATCCAGACTTTACGGCTTACCCATGACTGGTTACGAAGCCGGGAAACTTTGGCAGACTATTTTCTCCAGTGCTGGCGGCGTACTTTTGGGAGAATTGGGTAGCAGTTTTCTGTTGGGATTTGGCAAAAGTGCCGCGGCTGCGGCCCCGCACATTGGCTTTTCTACTTTTGCCGGAGTCGCTGTCACTCAAGCTAGTTTAGCAGCTTACGGAACCTACGCTGTCGGTCGTGCCGCCCAAGTTTACTTAGAAAAAGGCTGCACCTGGGGTCCGCTGGGACAAGATACGGTAATTCAAGAAATTCTCGCCACCATCGAGCGCAATACAATTATCGATCGCTTGCACCAAGAGTTTAAAATATGACACCAACCACAGTCATTGTTGCAAGAAGGGAAAGCTCTCAAATGACAAGAGTACACCCGAACAGTCGCGTGCAAGACAACCTGCAAGCACGGTTGCGAATGGGAGGGAGAAGATAGTATAGCCTTTTTCAGGTAGATGAGGTACAGGTTTAGATTTTAGATTTTAGATTTTAGATTTTAGATTGGGGGATTGAGGAATTGTTAATTAATTAGTAAATATAGCGGTTCGAGCGAAAGATTCGCGGACGTAGTTGGGATGCGAACCCTATACGTTTAGCGGTTATATAACCCTGTTGTGTCACTTTCGCGGTAGTATAATGAGGCACAAAGCCTAGAACGTAAATACAGAGCATGGTAGAGCC
>JAUBSN010000125.1:0-3870 GCA_036704825.1 Microcoleus sp. F8-C3
GTCGTATCGGTCGTACCCGTGCCTGTAGTACCTGTCGTATCGGTTGTACCCGTGCCTGTAGTACCGGTCGTATCGGTCGTACCCGTGCCTGTAGTACCTGTCGTATCGGTTGTACCCGTGCCTGTAGTACCGGTCGTATCGGTCGTACCCGTGCCTGTAGTACCTGTCGTATCGGTTGTACCCGTGCCTGTAGTACCGGTCGTATCGGTTGTACCCGTTGTGCCTGTAGTACCGGTTGTATCGGTTGTACCCGTTGTACCCGTCGTACCGGTCGTACCCGTTGTACCCGTGGCACCGGTCGTACCCGTTGCACCGCTTGTGCCCGTGCCGACGCTACCGCCTGCACCGCCACCTGCACCGCCACCTGCACCGCCACCTGCACCGCCGCCTGCACCGCCGCCTCCTGACTGGGCTGAAGCAGGCACTGCGAAGGAAACCGTTGCTAAACCTAAAGTACAAGCGCTTGCTAAAACAACTTTCAACAATTTAGAAGATTTCATGGTAATGCTTGCTTTTGCGTAGAGTCCTGCGATGGCTTTTGATTCCAAAACCGCAGGGTCTAATGGACAGCGTAACGTGCAACTTTTCTAACCTTAGCTGCAGAATAATGAAGGTAAAGGAGCATATTTAGTCCTGTTTCTTCGATTATTTCCATCGGAAAAATTAGACCGCCGCGTTAACAGTTTATAAGCTATTACGTATGCTTCAAGTTCGCCATTCATCTTTAGGAATATTTGACCAAATGGCTTTTTATTTCAGGTGGTAGATGATATTTAATTCGGCGGCAGACTAGCTAAATCAAAATTTCTGCACGGGAGATAGAAAGCTGGTTTCTCTGAAAAATTTTGGGTTGAGTAACGAGACATATACAAATTAACCGGATTTCTGATATCGGGGCGCGGTTCGTCCTATAATTTTTCCCGGCTGGTGGTGCTTTGAGGTATAAAGTCTTGATTTTCTCACCGTCAATTTTGGGTTATGTCTACGCCATAGGAGTGAGTTTCAAAATTTTTGAGCGCTATTTTTCCTTAACTTGTGGCTGGCAATTGGGACACTCACAGAATACCTCTCAAAATTTCTCAGGAAACTAAATTATCTCAAAAAGCGCGATCGCTCATAGTCCCCAACGCCAAGGCTTTTGACCCAAAGCATCCAGGATGCAAGCCCCCGGATTCATCCGTCCAGAAATAAAAAACCTCTATCCGATAAAGGATCTCCCGAATTTATCTCGCGCAAGTCAATGCTTCAATTCTTTAATCTTTAATCTTTAATCTAAAATCGCGCAATCGATTGATAGGGTTTTGACTTACCTCCAACAGGAAGACGAACTGAGGGCTATCTGAAGCGGGCCCGCGCGACATTACATTAACCAGCGGGGGCGCAGTCGTCAGAATTGCTTGTGAGTGCGATCGGGCAAACCTTGATATAGTAAATCCAAAGGTATGCCACAGATCGCTTATTCCCTGACACATTTCCCAAGCGGACATCAAGTATGCTTTATCGAATTATTGCCATAATTGACTATCTAATGTTCATCGCTTCTTATAACTTGCCCAGTGAAAAATCCGAAATCAGATTAATGACTATTTCAGAAAATAAATTACCCAAATCCGTGCCAATCAGCAACGGCAAGTCAATTCCCTTCGCCGCCCAGAATAAATTTAAGATTACATCTGTCTTGGGAATGACAAAAATGCGGTTTTAAACTGGCTTTTAGAGAGAGGGAGGTAGTTGCTTCTAGTACATAAGATTAAATTTATGTTTAATAATTAGAGGTCATTATGCCAGAACAACAATTTGATACCTTACCCTCAGGAGCACAAGAACTCCCCCAGGGGGCGCAACAAATTTTTCAGGCTGCTTTTAAGAGCGCTAGCGAAGATGGAATGAGCCAAGATGCTGCTACTCGCGTGGCTTGGAACAGCGTAAAATCTGAATATGTTCAGGGCGAAGGTGGTACTTGGCATCACAAGGGCGACGATACTAACCAAACCCGCAAATCTGTACAGTCTGGTGGCAATTAGTCATGAGTTATCAGTCTTCTCCTGTCCGCTAAAATAACCGTTATCCGGTGTGTAGTGAGGACTTTATTGCTCATTAAATAATGATGAGTCAAGTCCTCACTACCAACTAATGTGAGTGAAGTGATTCTAGCAGTCATGATATCATCAGTTTTTAGCAAGGTACTGATGAAGTGTGATTAATGGTTGAGCTTGATAGCTGCGAGAATCGCGGCGGTGCACCAGTTAATGCAGGGTGTTAATCGGCTGGCGCATATCCCATTGCAATTCCGCTAAAACGGGCAAGCTAAATACCATTATGGCTCCCGTAAATAGGAAAAACCAACCGCCAGTGTAAGGCAAAATCAAAATCCCCAACACGTGAAATAAACTGGTAGCTAAAAGCGCGCGATCGCACTGCCCATCCCGTCCAAAAATAGCCGATTCCGCTCATTCCCAACCACAGGGGACAGAGATTGGCCAATATTTTTCCACAACTTAAAAAATTGCTAAATCGGTCAGCAGCAATGCTAATAACATCAGTATTACCCAACCGTAAAGCACCC
Source organism: Microcoleus sp. F8-C3 (assembly GCA_036704825.1). GTDB lineage: Bacteria > Cyanobacteriota > Cyanobacteriia > Cyanobacteriales > Microcoleaceae > Microcoleus. Next base: position 2,567 of record JAUBSN010000125.1, read on the forward strand.
AAGTCAGGCGTTATATTTTAACCCAATAGTATGTCCAGCTTACCATAGATGCTGTACCTACGAGACTGAGGGTTGACCGCAAACCTGCTTGCAGCATCCAACTCACAGAAAAAAATTGTGCTGTGCCGAAGATGGGTATTAACAGCAAGCTCCACAGCAAGCAAGTTCGTTCGAGACAAGTATAAAATTTTGAATTAAATCGATCTTTGCCAAGGGGAAACTGAACGTGCCAAAGCCCTTCTAAATCCTGAACGGCAATGTTAATCTGTTTGCGGCTCAGAGGCGGAACCGAATAATTTAAAAAGGTCATGTTTGACACTATTAAAATTAATAACTATTGTCTCATTTACCTATCTCAACAGTAATTGATATACTTGCTCTCTGCCAAAAGTATTAATATTGTTGAGGTAAAAGTCTATCGGCAGTAATAGTTATTTAATCGCAGTATATATTGAAAAGCGGAAGAGATAGATTAGTAAAATTTATAAATAGCTCTTGCGACAGATTGCTGCACTATTACTTGTCCGATAAGTTGAAAACAGTAAACTTTGTTACAGACCGAATTTATGCTCACTTCATCCCATCCTCTGAAACAGGTATTCCACTGCCCGGAAGAATCGGATTTTTACGCGCACTGCTTGGAAAATTTAGTGTTAAATGCCAGCGACAATTCTAGACTTATCGTAGAGTTTGGTTCAGGAGAGGGAAGTCCTGTTATTAAGTCTTTGCTGAGAACAGATTTTGAGGGGAAAATACAGGGATTTGAGCTAAATAATGTAGCTTGGAAAATTGCTCAGTCTCAAATTAAGGAATATGAACTGAGCGAACAATACACGGTCAACAATTGCTCTTTTTTTGATTCGCCTTTATACGAGTCGGCGGATTGTGTAATCTCAAATCCCCCTTACTTGCCTGCGGTGGATGATAAAATTTACCAGCCGCTGTTGCACGGCGGGAGTGATGGTTCTACAATTGCTAAAAAACTTTTATCTCTGGGCAGTGACGAAGTTTTGCTGATGGTTTCTAGCTATTCTAATCCGGTGGGTTTGGTCGATTATGCTTTGGATCGAGGGTACTCGGTTGCGAATTTTGAGATTGCACCTTTAAGTTTTGGGTATTATAGTTCGGAACCGAAGGTGAAAAGCGCGATCGCCACTCTGCGAAAACAGGGAATGGCTTTTTATTCGGAAAATATCTATCTGCTGGCTGGAGTTTTGTTTAAGAAACAGGAAAAGTCGCAAAGAGATTTGTCGATCGAGCTAATTCAGTTAATGACAGCATTTTAAAATACAGCGCGGATCGAT
>JAUBSN010000125.1:3970-16145 GCA_036704825.1 Microcoleus sp. F8-C3
CGGAGGTTGTTTTATCGGTGGGGGCGGGTTTATGAGATTGTGGGTTAAGCGGCAATTATTGTCTGTGAACCCACCCCTACCCAAGGGCAAATCCCCATCTACGTGTTAATTTTGTTCTGTGGCTTGGATCGATATTTTAAAATACAGCACAGATCGATCGGAGGTTGTTTTATCGGTGGGGGCGGGTTTATGAGATTGTGGGTTAAGCGGCAATTATTGTCTGTGAACCCACCCCCACCCAACGGCAAATCCCCATCTATTTGTAGGGGCGGGTTGACCAAAAATATCGGTCTAAAATTGATAATCCGATCGACCTGCCCCCAGCCAACGGCAAATCTCCATCTGCGTGTTAATTCCGTTCTGTGGCTTGGATCGATCGCACCACTGCAGCCGCAGCCCGATCGCCGATCGACTTCTCCTGATCGTACCCCAACACCAGTTCCCACGCATCTTGCGGGTATCTGTCAACCAGCGGGATCGCCACTTCATCCAGCATCCAGCGGCCGTGACGTTCATCTTCTTTGATGTGCAGTTCCCAATAACCCATCGCAGCCTGCGAGAGGCCCAAACGCTGGGCGGCAGCTAAATAATTGCGGTAAGCCACGGGCCCCGCCACCTCAAAATAAGTGAGTCCGCCGTTGTAGCGCAGAAAATGGCGCTTGCGTTCCGTCAGCAGGAAGTTGTGATTGATGCCTGCGAGCACTTCCCAAGGGACTAAATCGAAGTGCGCTTCCGGTTCCGTACTCATATCAAATTCAGCCAGCATTTGAGCAAAAAAGGTCGAATGCTTGCGGGGAAGGCGACCGCCGCCGTATTCTTCGATCAGCACTCGGGTAAGGGTGCACTGAATTTCGTTGCCGGCACCGCCGAGGATGCGAGAAAGGCGGCTGGCTTCCACTAAACCGTCGAAAGATGCGATCGCCAGCAGGTGTCTGTATCCGGCTGCTGTCATCTGTTCCCGCAAATAGCGATCGAGATCGGTTAGCGGAGGATCGACATCGGCGGTCGCGCGATCGCGCAGGGCTTGCTTGACATCCGGCAATTTTTGCAGCGCTGCAACGTCGATTTGCGCGATTTCCCACTGCTGCCACGGTTCCTCAATGCGATCGCGCACGGAACGCAAATAGTGCGATCGCTCGTTATTGTAGCGGCGCAAATCGTCGTACCAAAACAAGTTGAGGCGGTTGATGCGGTAAAGTACGCGCTGCAAGAAGCGGTGAGCGGCCTCATCGCCCGGTTCCTGTTGGTAAGCTGCTTGAATTGCATAGGCGATCGCGCTTTCAAAATCGCTGACAAGTAACGGTTTTGCCGCCACCGTCTTGTCTAAATCCTCGACTTCTAGCAAATTGACAAATTGCCGATCTGCCGCTTCGTAATTTGGGAGTACCGATTGCTTTTTGGGAAGACTCGGCGAGTCGGAAGAAGGAAGTATGTCTATCGTGTTTTGCATGGAATAAAGTTATGCTAACTCTAATTATTGTGGTGCCTGCCAAAACAGCCAACCGTTGCAGATTGCTGAGGATTATGGCTACTTTATTTCACGATACTGAACCCGTCAGCCGCTTACACCTTTCTATTGATAGATATTTTTAACTTGCGATTATTCTCTTCTCTTCTTTTCTCTTCCTACCCTACCCTTCACCGAACCCCTGCGGGGAACGGGAACGGCTTTGCCGAACGCGTCCTAGCGCTTACGCGCGGCTTCGCCTAACGCGCCTTCGCGGTTCGTTTTCAAAAAAAATACCCTTCCACGTTTATTAATATAGCTGTGTTTCCATCCACTATAATGGAATAAAAAATTATAGGAACGGTAAATTATGACCGTGCAGTTGCTCAAAAGACTTTTCACCGTAGAAGAATACCATCAGATGAGTCAAGCTGGTATTCTTTCAGAGGGCGATCGCGTAGAATTGATAGAAGGAGAACTTGTGCAAATGGCAGCTATTGGAACTCGTCACGCAGGTTGCGTGAACCGCATTACCCGACTCTTTTGCCGGCTTCCAGAAGAAAGGGCGATTGTGACTGTACAAAACCCCATTCAAGTCAGCCAGCGAACCGAACCGCAACCCGATTTATTATTGCTGCAACCTCGCGCCGATTACTATTCAACTGCCCATCCTGTCCCATCCGAAGTTTTACTGTTAATAGAAGTAGCTGACACTTCAATAGATTATGACAGAGACGTGAAACTTCCTATTTATGCCCGATCGCAAATTCAGGAAGTCTGGATTGTCAATTTACAGGAAAACTGCTTGGAAGTTTACCGCCAGCCAACGGTTAACGGTTACAGTTTAATGCTGAGGTTTTGGCGTGGCGATCGAGTTTCTCCGCTGGCATTTCCAGAATTTGAAGTTAGTATGGATGTGGCGATCGGGTAAATAGGGATTATTTGCAGTCAAGGCGATCGACAAAATACTCCTGATACAACTGACATCTCGGAATGCAATGATTTCCCTCCAATTTCACCAACCCCATACTATTTAACTTAAACCCCAATTCTGACCTCAATCTAACGGGCTGGGAAACACTCACAATTTCCCTCATCGCCTCCATTAATTCCGAATATTTCTCTAAATTCCATAAATGTCGCCGCAAATGATCGCTGTAAATTCCCGCTTCAGTTGCAGATTCTTTCACTAACAGATCTAAAGTAACATCTTGACGCGAAATATGATACATTCCTAGCCGCACTAAATAAGGATTTCCGCCCACTAACCCCATCAATTCTGCAACTTCATTCCCACTCCAATTCAATCCGTGCCGCTTTGCCAAATCTTGCACTTGCTGGGAATTAAACTCAGGCAAATCAATCGGCAACCCCACATTAAACGGCGATTTATTCACGTCCAGCGGGATATAAACTTCCGTCGAATGCACCACAATCAAACGCAATTTTTTCCAAATATCTCGCCGTTTTGCTTCTTCGTGCAAAGCGCGCAATAACCCAAAAAAGTCGTCGGCAATTTCCGGCGATTCAAACAGGCGATCGCTCTCATCCAAGCCTAACGTCAGAGGTTTTGAGGATTCAGACAGTAAATACTGTTCAAAATAAGCCTTACAGCACTGATTGCTACCAATCAAATCGGCTAATTCCCAACACTTGGGCAACTGCTCCAGCATTCCCAACTCTTGACCGATGCTAGCACAAAACCACTGCAAAAATGTATCTGAATTAGCGAATATTCTTCTATTTGCTAGCTGAAAACTCAGCGCTACCGTGCGAGAACCTTGCACTTCTGCATGATGCAAAATCCTCGCCATCAAGGAAGTTTTGCCCATTTGTCTGGGTGCTTTGATGCGGATCAGCGCTCCCGGCTGGGCGATCGTCTCGTAACACCGGGATTCGATCGGAGGGCGATCGATATAAAAACGAGAAGCTATTTCAACTTGTCCTCCCGGCAATTCTGGCGGCGCTGCGGGCAGGGGTTGAATTATTGCCTGTTTTGTGCTAGTAATTGCGTTCCATTCTACAGCTAATTCATGGTCGGCAGTTAACGATGTGCGACCTTCTTTGATAATGGTTAAAATTTGTGATAATAACTTAAATGAGTCGCCAGCACCGCGCCACAGCCAGGGCTGAATTCCTACCAAATAGCTCAGCAAATCAAAGGAAAGCGGTGTATTTAATTCAACTAAAATCGGTAAAATCGCTGGTTTGCCAGCAGTAAGATTGTGCAATTCTTTGGCTAGCTGCACTTGTTCCAATACCATTTCGCTAGCGGCAGATTCTTCGGAAATCAGCAACAGCAAATAATCGCAACCCTTTAAATATGAGCCTGAGTCGCTGCTGTTGTTAATAAAAAAGACTTCGTGTCCTGCCGCACTCAAAGCTTGGTGTAACTGCTGGGAAAGCGTATTGTGTGAGGTCGATCGTCTTCGAGGGCTTTCCTTCGGATCGCCCTCGAAGACGATCGCCACTTTTGCCCTCACCAGCAGTACCTCGTCTGGATCTGAATTCGCCTCAAAATCCGCTATATCGCGCCATTCCTGCCCCAATCCGCGACAAATTTCGATGAAATTGGCATAATCCACAGGTTTGCCATTCAGAAAATGGCTGACAGTAGATTGGGCCATCCCTAAATCCTCAGCCAAGATTTTCTGACTGGGAAAGCCATTTCTCAGGAGACAGGATTTAACTGCACGAATGCACTCTTCGCGCACCCTTAGCGATCGTGGCATTGCTTATCACAATCGAGACACTGAAACCATCATAAATGCCAACCGTCTGTAAAGTCGATGAAAAGTCGATGAAAAGTCGATGAATTTTCAAATAACTCAGTCGCCAACTCAAATAGCCGCCTGATTAGATTAGAAATAACAAGGTTGAATCCCATCACAACGAGGTAAAAGCATTGTGTATTCTATCCTAATTTGGTCGCTGGCGTCAGCCGCTAATCAACCAGGTTTCGCCTTCACCCCGCCCCTATTCTGGGTGCTAATCGGAGTTGCGCTTAGTGCGATCGAGCTATTAATTATCAAAACTCAGCCCCAAAAATACAGGTTTTACGTGCTAATGATGGGAACTTCTGCTTTAATTGAATCCTTTATTTTGTGGAGAGGATCGGTAGCATTTCAGTTTAGTTGGGCGAACATAATGTATGAAGATTTTGACTGGCAAATTTTCTACTGGATGGGGATAGCCGTCGCGCTGAATATCTGGATTCGACCGATTTTTATTGTTCGCAAAAAGTTTGTCATTCCCGAAGCAACCGAAGCGACAACAATCTCCGAAATTTTCCCCGGAGAAACCGGAATGGTGATTTATGAAGGTGCTTCGTGGAAAGCCCGCAATGAAGATTCCCAAGGGGCGATCGCACCCAGACAAAAAGTTTACGTTTTGCGCCGCGAAGGAAACACGCTGATTGTTGTACCTGACAGATTAATTCACATCAACAGCTAAATCTGAGTTCTTTTATGACTAGGCGATTGAAATCGCTTCTAGTCAAACAAAGTCCGCCTTCGCGGAATAAGAAATCACTGTCAACTGTCAACTGTCAACTGTCAACTGCCAACTGCCAACTGTCAACTGTCAACTGTCAACTATTTACCAGGAGATTTACTATGTATCAGTATTTTTTGATGGTGTTGTTTGCAATCACCGGAGTATCCTTAGCCAACAGCGTTAAAATCGTCCGTCAAGGAGATGAGGCTTTAGTTGAAATTTTCGGAAAGTACGATCGCAAGAAACTCGAACCTGGTTTGACATTTTTGATTCCCTTTGTCGAAACAGTCGCCTATAAACAAACTCTGCGCGAGCAAATTTTAAGACTGCCACCGCAAGAATGCACGACGCGCGATCGCGTTGCCGTCACGGTTGAATTTATTGTGTACTGGCGAATTATTGACTTAGAAAAAGCTTCCTACAAGGTGCAGAATCTCAAGGAAGCGATGTTAAATATGCTCATTCTTTCCATTCGGACTCACATTGCGACATTAGCTGTAGAGGAACTTTACACGGCGCGAAATGAAATCAATAATGCTTTAGTGCAGGAGTTGGATACAACGACAGATCCTTGGGGGGTGAAGTTTACGAGAGTGGAACTGCGCGATTTTGCGATCGGCAGTAAAGTGATTCAGCCAACATCAATTGACCGGAAAGAAGTACAAAAGCTGCGAGCTTAGAGATTAGTATTTTCTCCTTTTCCTCGTTACCAGGCTCTTCCTGGTAACGCAGATTCAAAGACTCTGCATCGCCGACTTTAATTCGCCTTGTATATACCGTTTAAGGAGACAATACCGTGACTAACTATCAAGAATCAAGTATTAGCAATTCAGCTTATGGCGGTTGCGGATGCTTATTGCTGTTAATGGGCATTGGAGTAATGGGCGCGATCGCTCTGCCCTCATTTCTGGGTGCTAGCAACCGAGGTAAGGATAAGACAGTGGAAGCGAAACAGTATGTGGGCTCCATGAACCGCGCGCAGCAAGCCTATTTTGCTGAAAAAAATGCTTTTGGTACTTCTGTTGATGCTTTAGGACTTGGCATTAAAACAGAGACAACAAATTACAAGTATTCACTTCGTGCCACTAAGAAAGCAGCATTTAATTATGGAGTCTCCAAGAAAAAAAACTTAAAAAGTTATGTCGGCGGTGTCTTTCTGGTTCCTGCTAAAAACTTTGAGCCAAATGCTGCTCAAGAGGAAAAAACTACAACGTCCATATTGTGTGGAGCTGATTGGCCCGGTACAATTAAACCAGCGGAACCCACCTACAAAAATGGTAAAATTGCTTGCGGTACAGGCACAACACAAGTGACCAGATAATCTAACTATATGCAAGATAATGACAGTCAATTACTAATATTAAATCTGGCTTCACTTGAGATTTACCGGACTAAAGTCCTTACTACAAACAGGGAGGATAAAAAACTATGAGTCAACAAGATTCTAAATCAGCTAGCATTTCACCTAATGGTTGCGGATGCTTATTGCTGTTAATGGGGATTGGAGTAATTGGCGCGATCGCTCTGTCATCATTATTTCTGGATGCTAGCGATAAACCCATGATTTCAAAAGCAAAACAGTCAGAAGCAAAACACTATGTTGGCTCAATGAACCGCGCACAACAAGCCCTATTTATAGAAAAAAGTGCTTTTGCCACTTCTGTTAATGTTTTGGGGCTTGGAATTAAAACGGAGACAACAAATTACAAGTATTCAGTTCGCGCCACAAAGCAAACTGCCTTTAATTATGGAGTCTCAAATCAAAAAGACCTTAAAAGCTATGTCGGTGGTGTTTTTCTTGTTCCTGCTAAAAACTTTGAGCCAAATGCTGCTAAAGAGGAAATAACTACAACGTTCATTTTGTGCGAAGCTGATATTCCCGGTCCAATTAAACCAGCGGAACCCACCTATGAAAATGGTAAAATTGCTTGTGGGCAAGGCACAAAAGAGGTAACAAAATAGGGTTTTATTGAGACCGTAGCATGGTGAAATTAGCCAATCAATTTTTTAAAAAAATGGTCAAATTAAGGAGATAAAGTTATGAATAAGAAGCAAAAATTAATGAAAGTTTTAATCTGTGACGGTGGGAAACTATTATTAATTTGTATGTTCATCGCATTAATTGATCTTCCATCAACTCTATCATATCTATCTCAGAGGAATCGAGCTAAGAAATCAGAAGCAAAAATGTATGTGGGCTCCATGAACCGCGCACAGCAAGCCCTATTTATAGAGAAAAGTGCTTTTGTTACTTCTGTTAATGCTTTAGAAATTGGGATTAAAAAGGAGACAAAAAAATACAATTATTCAGTTTTCGCCACAAAGCAAACTGCATTTAATTATGGAGTATCAAAGCAAAAAGACATTAAAAGCTATGTCGGTGTTGTGTTTGTAATTCCTGCTACAAAATTTGACTCAAATGCTTCTAAAAATAAAATAACGACCGCATCTATATTGTGCGTAGCTGATTCTGCTGGTACAATTAAACCACCAGAACCAACTTATCAAAATGGTAAAACTGCTTGCGGTAAAGGCACGACACAAGTGACCAGATAATCTAATTATAGGCCAGATAATGACAGTCGATTACCAATATCAAATCGGCGGCAGCCTCCCGCAAAATGCACCTACTTATGTAGTGCGACAAGCTGACTCAGAACTTTATCACGCCCTCAAAGCCGGAGAATTTTGTTACGTGCTCAATTCCCGACAAATGGGCAAATCCAGTTTGCTGGTGCGAACTGTACAAAAACTCTCGGCTGATGGCATTGCCTGTGCTACGATCGACCTTTCGGACATTGGCAACCAGCAAGTCTCTCTAGATAAGTGGTACGGCGGCGTCGCTTACAAGCTATTGTGCAGTTTCAACCTGTTTAACCCAGTCGAGTTTATGGCTTGGTGGCGGGAGAGAGAGTTGATGCCACCGGTGCAGCGCTTAGGAGAGTTAATTGAAGAGTTGCTGCTGGTCAAAATTTCTCAAAACCTAGTCATTTTTATTGATGAAATTGATAGCGTTCTGAGTTTCCAAGAACCGCTAGACGATTTCTTTGGATTAATTAGATGTTGCTACAATAAACGCGCTCACAATTCAGAATACCAGCGCCTTACATTTGCTTTGCTGGGAGTAGCTACGCCATCGGATTTAATTAGCGATGCAACTCGCACGCCCTTTAATATCGGCTTAGCTATTGAATTGCACGGTTTTAACTTACAGGAAGCTCTGCCTTTAGCAAAAGGGTTTGAGGGAACAGTAGACAATCCTCAAGAGGTTTTAAAAGAGATTTTGGACTGGACTGGAGGGCAGCCATTTCTGACTCAAAAGCTTTGCAAGCTGATTTTGCATCATGTAAAAAACTTAGCGTCGGCTTCTATTATATCAGATTCAACTGATGAAAGCAAAACTGATTTTTTTACTAAAAATAAATTATTAATTAGCGAGATAGTGCAATCTCATATTATTGATAATTGGGAATCATCCGATGAACCAGTACACATCAAAACAATTCGCGATCGCCTTCTTAGAAGCCAGCACCGCGCCAGTAGGTTATTAGGACTATACCAAAAAATATTGCCACTTTCAGAACCCCCCTTGTTAAAAGGGGCAGGAGGGATCTGCGTCGATGATACTCCCGAACAAACAGAATTGCGGCTGAGCGGATTAGTAGTAAAACGAGCCGGAAAATTAACCGTATCCAACCGCATTTACGCAGCTATATTCAGCCACAACTGGGTAGAGAAAGCACTCGGAGACTTGCGCCCCTATGCTGAATCCCTAACTGCATGGATAGCTACAAATTGTCAAGACGAATCTCGCTTGTTGCGCGGTCAAGCACTGGAAGATGCCCGACAGTGGGCGGCAAATAAAAGCTTGAGCACCCAAGATTATCAATTTTTAAATGCGAGTCAAGAAGCGGAATTTGCCAAGTTCCGCTGTCAAGAAAAACAGCATAAAGCTGAAATAGAACAACTGCGACGCGAAAAAAAGTTACTAGAGGAACTAAGCGAAGCACAAAAGCAGAAAAAAGCGATTGCAGTTAAACTTTGGCGCGAGCAACAACTGAGAGTGCAAACAGTTACAGCAGCAGCAGGAATACTGATATTAATTTTGATAGCAGCCTTTTGGATTAAACCATCAATCGAAGAACGAAACCACAAAATTCTCACTCTCAGTTTGCTATCAGAAACGCTCTTGGCTGTCGGTAAAAAAGAGGAAGCTTTGCTAGAAAGCATTAGAGCTGTTACAGAAATGAAACGATCGCTCGGAGTGAGTTCAGATATTCAGATGCGAGTGGCGATCGCCCTCGAACAGGCAGTTTACAGCTTTCGGGAACGCTGCAGCTTGCAGGGTCAAGCCAGTACCCTTGCTTTCGCGAGTTTCAGTCCCGACAGTCAAACAATTGTGACTGCTACTGATGACAATTATATCAAAGTTTGGCAAAATAATGAAACTTTACAAGCAACATTGATAGGGCATACTGATAAAATTAGAAGCGCAAATTTCAGTCCTAGCGGTCAGATAATTGTTTCTGCCAGCGACGACAAAACTGTCAAAATTTGGCAAAAAAATGGTCAATTAATTCAGAATTTAAAAGAAACAAGCGGTAAAATAACAACCGTGTCTTTGAGTCCAGATGCTAAAATAATTGCTTCAGCAAGTACCGATGGAACTGTGAAACTATGGAAAATAAACGGAGAAGAATTGTCAAGTTTTCAAGGAGAGCGAGGTTGGATAACCAGCACGAGTTTTAGTCCAGACGGTCAGATAATTGCTGCGGCTGGCACTGATGGCACTGTTAAACTTTGGAGTTTGACAAAGCTTGTGGAAAAATTGCGAAAACAGCAGTCAATCGAAGCAAGCACCGATATCAAATTGCTCAGAAATTTACAGATTGAAAGCGATAAAATTATGAGTGTAACTTTCAGTCCAGACGGAGCAATGCTGGCGGCCGCAAGTGCTGGGGGAACTGCGAGAATTTGGAGCAAAGACGGCACACCGCTAAGTATTTTAAAGCATACAGGTGGATTGACAAATATCAGCTTTAGTCCCGACAGTCAAATGTTGCTATCTGCAAGCACAGACAAAATGGTGAGGCTGTGGAATATTGACGGTACGTTGCTCAAAACTTTAAAAGGTAACAAGGATGCTGTTTGGAGTGCGAGTTTTAGTCCAGACGGCAAGGCGATCGCAAGTGCTAGTGCTGACGGTACGGTGATGCTGTGGAATCTTAATCTTGACGATTTGCTGGTGCAGGGCTGCAATGTCGCCCGCAATTATTTTCAGACAAATGCGATCGCCAATCCCAGCAATCGCCACCTCTGCGACGGGATTGAAACTCAATCAGGCATTAGGCAAAAAAAACTCGGTTGAGACTCAAACTCGTGAGTTTGGCAGCAAAGCATCTAGGCAGAAACCAGCTTTTTGACAAGCGAATTTCTTGATGGTACAAGCCCCCGCCTTTATCCGTGGGATACATCCAAAATCTCAAATCGAAAATCCTTGCGTCCTCCGCATTTATCCGCAAGGTCAATCTAAAATCTAAAATCTAAAATCTAAAATCGATTGACTCCCCCTAGGTCTAGGGCTGATATGGTTACAATTGGTAGCAGCTAATAGGTAATAGGTCAGCCCATCGGTGTATTCAACTCTAGAACAAAAATACCAGCGCCTGCAAAAAGACTTAAGAAACGGAGTCATCGCCCTGGGCGGCATTTTATGCACGGGTACTCTCTGGTATTGCCTGGTGGAAAAATGGTCTTTGCTGGATGCCGCTTACATGACAGTATTTACCCTGGCAACTGTGGGCTACGGTGAACTTCAGCCTCTGGGCAAACGCGGGCGACTGTTTACCATATGCCTGATTTTGATGGGCGTGATTGTGATTGGTTTCATCGTCAACCGCTTTACAGAAGCGCTGATTGAAGGATATTTTCAAGAAGGAGCAAGAATTAGGCAGCAGCGGCGATTGGTAGATTCTTTGATCGGGCATTATATTCTCTGCGGTTTTGGGCGCACGGGGCGTCAGATTGCCTTGGAATTTCAGGCAGAAAACATCTCTTTTGTGGTGATAGATTCGGCGGTACCGTCGGTTGAGTCAGCTTTGGCGCTGGGGTACACGGCTGTCCAAGGAGACGCGACTCTGGACGAAACTTTGCTGAATGTCGGGATCGATCGCGCCATTTGCATAGTAGCAGCTTTGCCATCGGATGCCGAGAATTTATACACTGTGCTGTCGGCAAAAACTCTGAATCCGAAGGTACGGGCGATCGCCCGCGCCACCACAGAAGAAGCCGTAAAGAAGTTGCAGCGGGGCGGGGCCGATGCCGTCGTATCCCCCTACATTACCGGCGGAAAGCGGATGGCGGCGGCGGCTTTGCGACCTCAAGTGATGGATTTTGTAGACGGTGTTTTGACGGGCACCGAGAGTTCTTTTTACATGGAGGAATTTCTGGTAGATCCCAATACTTGTGTCTACGTTGGGGAAACTTTGAGAAATGCCAAGTTGCGATCGCAATCGGGGGCCTTGGTTTTAGCAGTGCGGCGCGCTGGCGGGACTTTGATTGTCGGGCCTACGGGAGAAACTGCGATCGAAGGAGGAGATACGCTGATTTGTTTGGGTACTGCGGAACAACTGCGAACTCTCAATCAAATCCTCAGTCCCCTGAGTTTTCGTCTCCCCCGGCCCCCGAACTAATACGATGTCAGGTTTCTAGTCAGGAATGCAAGTCCTCCTTTGGGGCGGTTTCGGCAGGCGTTGGGAAAGTTGGCAGGGTTGGGAGGTGCGATCGCTTCGGCTGGCTTCGCCTACGCAGGTTGGGAGAAGTTCTATTTGAACCTGTTTCCGTCTGGGAACAGTTGGCGGTGTTGGGGATGGTGGTGGGAGTGGAGGCGCAACGGTTGAGGGAGATGTTGCCACCTGTGGGGGTTCGGATGAAGTTGGAGCCTCCAAGGTTATGTGGGGCGTGTTATGCCGAGTCCCCTTGTCACAAGATTGAGTTGCAGTTTCAGCAAACGCAGGGCTGCCAAAAGCAGGGGTTAAGGTTGCGATCGGAGTGTGCTCATTGTGGGGCGCGGTTTAAGGTGTCGGCCCTTTGGGTGGATCGCCAGTGTCAGCATTGTTTTCTGGAGTTTGGGGAAATGGTGAAGTATCAGAAGTATTTACAGCAGATTCCATGTATATATGATACACTGTATTGAGTACATAAGCGAAAAAAATGAAACCTTATTCGAGCGAA
>JAUBSN010000126.1:0-15629 GCA_036704825.1 Microcoleus sp. F8-C3
TCCGGCACTGTCTTCTCCATGTGCCTCACCTTATCAGATTTTTTGGGTTTTTGCTACCCCCGTGAACTTCTACCATCAGCCACAGCAAAATAGGTGCCAAAATTAACTCTACAGTCTCCGATTTCCATTAACTGCGCGTCTACAATCTACAATCAAAAGTCAGCAGCAAGGACAAACCGATGGCGAACTCAACTATTGGCCTAGAACATCAACTTTACGATTATCTGTTATCTATTTCTCTGCGGGAGCCAGATATTCTCGCTTCACTGCGGGAAGAAACTGCTAAGCATCCTATGGGTGGGATGCAGATTGCTCCCGAACAAGGTCAGTTTATGGAGCTCGTGGTGCAGCTTATGGGAGCGACAAAAACCTTAGAAATTGGCGTTTTTACTGGTTATAGCTCGCTGTGCGTAGCTTTGGCGCTGCCTTCTAACGGTCAAATTATTGCCTGCGATATCAGCGAGGAATATACTGCGATCGCGCGACGCTATTGGGAAGCAGCAGGCGTTGCTAATAAGATTTCTTTGCAGTTGGGCCCAGCAATAAATACTCTCGACAAACTAATAGCCGAGGGACAAGCTGGAACCTTTGATTTTGCCTTCATCGACGCTGATAAAGAAAATTATGAGGCTTATTTTGAGCGATCGCTGCAACTTGTACGCAATGGCGGTTTAATTGTAATTGACAACGTTCTGTGGTCGGGACGAGTTGCTGACCCTCAAGTACAAGACGAAAGCACCCTCGCCATTCGTACTTTTAACGACAAATTGCGTAACGATCCAAGAGTTACTCTCAGTGTTGTCCCCATTGCTGACGGGCTGACTTTGGCCCTGAAACGCCGTTGGGCTACTCTGATGGAACCCGAACAGAACAATTAAAGAGTTATTGGCGGTTTGTGGCGGATTTCTAAGCACTTATAAAAAAGCTATGAAGAAACCGGATTTCTGAGTCAAGCTTCTGGGATCAAACGGATAGTTTGTTTTCATAAACCCCGTTTATAGGTTCAAGATTTTTTTTATTGGCTGCAAACCGCGAAGAAATAACAATTTAATAAAATTCCTATCTAAACAACGTAATTAATTAATTTGAGGCGTAACTTCGGGTGTCTAATTTACAACTAAAATTACCAATTCACGAAACTTTTCAGTGTACTGTTCAAGGCGAAGGTTACTGGACGGGAACTTTAGTTGATTTTATCAGATTGGCCGGTTGTCCTGTGCGGTGTCCTTGGTGCGACACGGGTTATGCAAATGGGGGCAAAGGTTTGCCGTCTGTACCGCAGTCGATCGCACAATTGCTCGCTCAATTGCAGTCTCCGAGAGTTGTCATTACTGGCGGCGAACCTTTCATTCACCGCGATTTGCCGGAGTTAGTTGAAGCTTTGTTAGAAGCTGACAAGCAGGTGAGTATTGAAACTTCCGGTGCTTGCTGGCAGGATGTTTCGCCCCAGGCTTGGATTACTCTTTCTCCGAAGGAACACGTCAATCCTAAATATCCGGTGCAAGAGCTTTTCTGGACTAGAGCTAATGAAATTAAGTTGGTAGTTAGCACTGGCGAAGAAGTTGAATTTTATCACAAGCATTTGGCAAGTAATGTGAATATTCCGGTGTTTTTACAACCAGAATGGAACTCAAAAGATGCAGCAATTCCCATAATATTGGAATTGCTGAAACAAAATCCTAGTTACAAGTTATCTTTGCAAACTCACAAGTTTATTGGCGTGCAATAATTTGATGGTTTAGCCAGAGCTATTCGTCAGGTGGGCGGTGCAAAGAGGGGAGTGCATCGCTCTATAATATGTGGAAATATGTGCTATAATTAAAGCAGCAATTTATGATAATCTGAACGTAATGGAAACAACTACGGAAACCCCAATGGGAAAAGTTATCACAACCCTAGTAATTACGAATCGGCTGGATGAAGGGAAAGCCGAAGATGGTCTGATTTCAATCGAGCAAGTCAGGTCTGTAACTCTAGAAAATGTTTTAGTGGATACGGGCGCGACTACTTTGTGTTTGCCTAAAGATGTCATCGCCAGACTGGGTTTGAAAATCCTCAAGCAAGTGGTTGTGGAAACAGCGACGGGTATTAGTGAGGCGAGGATTTTTCGGGATGCTTCGATTTCTCTGTGCGGCCGCGAAGGGACTTTTGAGTGTCTGGAATTACCGGAGGGGAAAACGCCACTTTTAGGGGTGATTCCGATGGAAGCGCTGGGAATTGAAATTGATTTGAAAAATCAAAGATTGAAGGTTTTGCCCGACGGGCCGACGGAAACTTATTTGACAATTCTTTGATATTCTTGAGTTTGGATGCCAGCTATTCCAAAGGCAGCGCTAAGATAGTTAAGCACTGTTTTGCACTACTCTCATGTCCCAACGCGCCGAAACCTCACACAGCCAGCCAAGTGCATCCCGCAACGGGCATAATGTGACGAATTCTCACTCTAACAACCAAAATATGATTCGGGTTCGCGGTGCGAGACAGCACAACCTGAAAAATATCGATCTGGAACTGCCGCGCGATCGTCTGATAGTTTTTACGGGTGTCTCCGGTTCTGGTAAGTCTTCCCTCGCTTTCGATACAATTTTTGCCGAGGGACAGCGCCGCTACGTGGAGTCTCTCAGCGCCTACGCGCGCCAGTTTTTGGGACAGTTGGACAAACCGGATGTGGACGCGATCGAGGGCTTGAGTCCGGCTATTTCGATCGACCAAAAGTCAACTTCTCACAACCCGCGATCGACTGTCGGTACTGTTACAGAAATTTACGATTATCTCAGATTGCTCTACGGCAGAGCCGGCGAACCGCACTGTCCGATTTGCGATCGCTGCATTGCGCCGCAGACAATTGATGAAATGTGCGATCGAGTTATGGCACTTCCCGACGGCACTCGCTTTCACCTTCTGGCACCAGTTGTGCGCGGAAAAAAAGGCACTCACCGCAAATTATTGTCGAGTATAGCTGCAGAAGGATTTATCCGCGTCAAAGTTGACGGAGAAATTTTAGAACTTTCGGAAAATATCGAATTAGATAAAAATCATACGCACAATATTGAGATAGTTGTCGATCGGTTAATTAAAAAACCCGGTTTAGAAGAACGTTTAGTTGATTCTCTGGCAACTTGTTTGCGCCATTCTGAGGGGATTGCGATCGTTGAAGAGTTACCGAGTGATGAAAATTCTCAACCACAGGGGCCGATCGTATTTTCCGAAAACTTTGCTTGTCCCGAACACGGCGCAGTAATGGAGGAACTTTCACCCAGATTATTTTCGTTTAATTCGCCTTACGGCGCGTGCCAAAACTGCCACGGTTTGGGGAGTTTGCGGACTTTTGCGCCGGAGTTGGTAATTCCCGACGAGAAAGCGCCTGTTTATTGTGCGATCGCGCCTTGGTCGGACAAAGACAATTCTTATTATCTCTCTCTGCTTTGCAGTATTGCTGATACTTGCGGGTTTGATATTGACACTCCTTGGTATCGACTAAAGCCAGAACACCAGCGGGTAATTTTGTACGGCAATGAGGAAAAGCGCACCGCAGAAAGTAACAAGCGAGACGGCAAAGCTACCGATTTGAAGAGAGATTTTAAGGGCGTGATTTTCATGTTGCAGCGCCAGTACGACGATACTGGTTCCGATCTGATCAAGCAGAAGTTGGAACAGTATCGGGTCGATCGCCCTTGCGAGGTTTGTCACGGCAAACGCTTGAAGCCCGAGGCGCTTTCGGTGCGGTTGGGACAGTACGGAATTGTAGATTTAACCAGTATTTCGATTCGCGAATGCCGCGAACGAGTCAATAATTTGGGATTGAGCGATCGGCAATTCCAAATATCCGATTTAGCTCTGAGAGAAATCAAAGCAAGGCTGCAATTTTTGCTCGATGTCGGGTTAGATTACCTGACTTTAGACCGCGCAGCAATGACGCTTTCGGGCGGGGAAGCGCAGCGAATTCGGCTGGCGACTCAAATCGGTTCGGGTTTGACAGGAGTGCTCTACGTTTTGGACGAACCCAGCATCGGACTGCACCAAAGAGACAACTTTCGCCTGCTGCAAACCTTAACAAAATTGCGCGATTTAGGCAATACTTTGATTGTGGTAGAACACGATGAAGAAACCATGCGAGCGGCAGACCATATTGTCGATATCGGCCCCGGTGCAGGCGTTCACGGTGGCAAAATTATATCGCAAGGAAGTTTAGAAAATTTGCTAACTGCAGAGGAATCTTTGACTGGTGCTTATTTGTCGGGAAAGCGAGTAATTGAAACCCCTAATGAAAGGAGAAAAGGCAACGGCAAAGCTCTTTCAATTACAAATGCGAGGCGCAACAATTTAAAAAATATTGATGTGGAAATTCCGCTGGGAAAACTCGTCTGCGTGACGGGGGTTTCTGGTTCTGGAAAATCAACTTTAATCAATGAATTGCTGTACCCATCGCTGCAACACTATATCACCAAAAAAGTGCCTTTACCCCCCGATATGGACGCCCTCAAAACTAAAGGGGAACGCTCTCTAGAGGATGTCGTTGATAAGGTAATTGTCATCGACCAATCTCCCATCGGTCGCACTCCGCGTTCTAATCCTGCTACTTACACGGGAGTCTTTGACGTGATTCGGGATTTGTTTGCCGAAAGCATTGAAGCGAAGGCAAGAGGTTACAAAGCGGGGCAGTTTTCTTTTAACGTGAAAGGGGGAAGGTGCGAAGCTTGCGGCGGTCAAGGCGTGAACGTGATTTCGATGAATTTTCTGCCGGATGTTTACGTGCAGTGTGAGGTTTGCAAAGGTGCGCGCTACAACCGAGAAACGCTGCAAGTTAAGTACAAAGGCAAGTCAATTTCCGATGTTTTGAACATGACCGTAGAGGAAGCTTTGGAAATGTTTAAAAATATTCCCAGGGCGGGCGCCAGACTGCAAACTTTGGTTGATGTTGGTTTGGGTTACATTCAGTTGGGACAGCCGGCGCCGACACTTTCTGGGGGCGAAGCGCAGCGGGTAAAATTGGCAACGGAACTGTCGCGCCGCGCTACTGGGAAGACGCTTTATTTGATCGATGAACCGACGACTGGTTTGTCGTTTTACGACGTTCACCATTTATTAAATGTGCTGCAAAGATTGGTGGATAAGGGGAATTCTATTTTGGTAATCGAACACAATTTAGATGTGATTCGCTGCTGCGATTGGGCGATCGATTTGGGGCCGGAAGGGGGAGATAAGGGCGGCGAGATTATTGTGGCGGGGACGCCGGAGGATGTGGCGGCAAATCAGAGGTCTTATACTGGGAAGTATTTGCAAGCGGTTTTGCAGCAGCATCCTTTAGGGGAGGCTGTAGCTGTTAGTTAATTAAATTTGGTAGGACTTACGCACAGGGGCCTAGAAACCGAGTTTTTTACAAAAAGAGGCGTTGTAGCCGACCGATTCGGTAAAAAGCAAAGGTGATGAGCGTCGGAGTGCGTAAGTACTGTTTGGTATCAAACGCGGTATTATTCGATTATAGTGGGTATTGTACCGCAACTGCTATACAATTATAACTTGGGCTGCTTGAGGTTATCAGTGAGGGCAGTTCTTCAGACTTGTCGGTGGGTGTTGAGGGATAAGTTTTGTATATAATGATGGGGCAAATTTATCCTATTGCCTGTTTGTATTATTTAAGATGGAAGCAGGAAAATAGTTCAAGTGTATTTCTCAAAGCTTAAAGAGAATGAAGTACCAAATCCAGGTGCAGCTTTGTAAAAAAGGTCACTTTCATGCACAGGTTTTTGATGAAAGCAACCAGGAGCTATACAAGAGCGATGGGTTCGATAACCAAGATCGGGCTTATGAAGATGCCGAAACATGGTTTCGTTGGTCACAAAATGTAATTCATGGTCAAGCAGACAGTATTTACTATATTGTTGCCGTACCCCATGACTGGGTAGGTTCACCCATTATCGAATCTCATCCTTACATGGGGCTTCGTGTAAAGATAGGCTTTTCAAAACATCCAGAGAAGAGAGTACGCCAGTTACAGACAGGCACATCGGATCGGTTAATTCTTCATGCCCTTGAACCAGGCGATAGAAAATTAGAGCGTAAACGTCACAGCCAATTCTCTGACCACCGGAAGATAGGAGAGTGGTTCATATGTTCAAAAGCTCTTGCAAATCATATTCTACAAATTTGGGCAAAATATCGAGTACTTCCTCCACAGCATCAACAGAACATTGTAGTCCTGATGAACCGAATCGAACTTTATAAGGCCTTGTATAACTTTTGGTCGGAGGGTCCTGACCTTGTAAACCCTCCATTAGATGCACCTTGGAAAGCCAAAAGACTTTTTCTCGATCTCACAGACCTTACATAGCGATCGCGGCATAACAATGCGGTGCAGCCGACAATTTGAGCTTTTCTTTGAGTTAAAGATGTTATTAGCGGCGGCTGACCTGTGCCGTTAGGCTTAGTTTGAGAAAAGAGTTGGAATCTCTTCAAGCGCTTCTTGCTCCCGTTTCGGGATCTAGTTACTATAAAACCTTATTCAATATCAACCAATAGCTGAGATCCATGCTAAGTCCCTGTTATGGGGCATGAAGGGGGAGATAAGGGCGGCGAGATTATTGTGGCGGGGACGCCGGAGGATGTGGCGGCAACTCAGAGGTCTTATACTGGGAAGTATTTGCAAGCGGTTTTGCAGCAGCATCCGTTGGGGAGTGCTGTAGCTGTTAGTTAATAGTAGGGACATGGCAATGCCGTTTCCGACTCCCCGCGCCGGAAATGACATTGCCGTTTCCCTACAAATATCGTTTTTAATAATTTGTAGAATTTAAACTAAATCAAATAATTAACTATCTTGAATAGTCGGAGACATTGCCATATTTTGCGCTTGTTGCTGCATGAATTCAATGTCCGATCGCGACCAAGTGCGGGGCCCGCTGCACTGATGAGCAATTAACAGCCCCCACAGTCCTTTGTTCGTTAAAATTGGCACGACTAAATTGGCGCGAACTTTCAGGCTACGCAGAAAATCTCGGTGGCATGGGTTAATTGGTTCTACTTCAATATCTGCAATTGCTTTAACTCTGCCGGCTTCGTACAAAGCAGCGTATTCGTCGTTAAAACATTCGTCTGGCCCCGTTGAACCCAAGATTGAGAGTTCGATCGCACTCAACATCTCGTAAGTCACCCGACCCTGCCACTGTCTGTAAAAATAGTACAGTACGGCGCGATCGCTCTGCAAAACTTCTCGAATGTCGTGGAGGGATGTTTCAACTAATACGTCGCGCTTTAGACGATCTGTCAATCGGTTAACAATGTTTTGCAGGCGATCGCCCGACATGGTATTAACTCCTTTTATTCCTAGTACACTCGCCCGATCTTAATTGTTGAACTCGCACCATCACAACACCTCTAATTGTTGCGCTTCGGGATTTTCGCGCGCTCGAAAATGAGTAATTTTTGGCTTAACAGTTGTCTGGATGCCAGCAACATTATACTATTATTTTGACAGAGATAGCAATCTTTTTGGGAAACAGGCTATAGCGTCCCGCCCTGCAAGCTACGGCTTTTTTTACGCGAAGAACCACCGGCGTCCCGCCGGTTCCACAAATCAAGAGAAAAGGAAGAGTTTACAAGTGCTTGGATAATTGCTAGATATGCCTAAAGTTGGTTCCTCTCTTTGAGAGTAACTGGTAGGATATCTCGAAAGCTAGAGGAAGCATCAAATATGTCTGTGCTAGAAGCTGCTTGGAAACACGAATTTATCGCTACCAACGGCATTAAACTGCACTATGTCACTCAAGGTTCTGGGCCGCTGATGCTGATGTTGCACGGATTTCCTGAATTTTGGTATTCTTGGAGGCATCAAATCCCGGAATTTGCATCAGATTATAAAGTCGTCGCTGTGGATCTCAGGGGTTACAACGACAGCGACAAACCTCAAGATAAATCTGCTTACGTGATGTCAAAGTTTGTGCAAGATGTCAAGGGAATTATTCAGGCTTTGGGATACGAAACTTGCGTCTTAGTTGGTCACGACTGGGGAGGTGCGATCGCCTGGAGTTTTGCTTATGCTTATCCCCAAATGGTGGATAAATTAATTGTGATGAATCTACCGCATCCGGCCAAGTTTGCTGAAGGGTTACGCACTCCCCAACAATTGTTGAGAAGTTGGTACATCTTGTTGTTTCAGTTGCCAGTTTTGCCGGAGTTCTTAATTCAGTTGGGCGACTATCAGGCAATTTCTGCTGCTTTGGAAGGTATGGCAGTTGACAAAAACACCTTTAGCCCCTCAGATATCGAAGCTTACAAAGATGCGGCTGCCAAACGGGGCGCTCTGACTGCTACTATCAATTATTACCGCAATATTGCTGGCGGATTTCTCGATCGCCAGAATTGGAATGTGCTGCAAGTTCCGACGCTGATGATTTGGGGAGAAAATGATGCCGCCCTCGGCAAAGAGTTAACCTATGGAACCGCAGATTACGTCCGGGATTTTCAGATTCATTACATTCCTAATTGCAGCCACTGGGTACAGCAGGAACAGCCGCAGTTAGTGAACCGGTACATGAGAGATTTTTTGGCAAGTAAAGCTGTTTGAGTAAATATGTAGTTTGATTCGCCATCAGCGGCGATAGTCAACATATTTTAAACAAAAAAATTGTTTGCAATTAGGACTGAAGCCCTGACTACAAACATTTTTTATTATAAGCTATTGAACGAAGATTGTCTTAAATCTATGTAACCGATCGCCCTAGCCTAAAGCATCTGTGAGGAAGCTGAGTAAGCTTTGTCCGGTCAAAATTTCGATCGCCAGCAAGGAAACAAAGCCAATCATCGCCAAACGTCCGTTAACTTTCTCGGCGTACTGGGTAAATCCGGTGCTGACTGTTGCGTCTACATACATCTTAGGCTCGACTGCGAAGTTGTTCAGCAGGCCTTGGTCGTCAACCATCAGTTTAGGTGAGTTCATTTGTTTTTCCTTTGTTGCTTTATGTAAATAAATGTAACAAATTGTTAACTTATATTAAAGTGATATAACGCACACAAGTATGTGATGCTCGTCACATACCTGTGTACTAACGTTAGAATCTAAAATCTCAAATCTAAGATGGTATAAGCCTTGCTGCGCGGGCATTCCGCCCGATCGCCAAATTAAATTTAAATCTATAACAGCTTAGTTTGTGTGATAACGATTATCATTATATTTATGAGTCAACCTACAATCACCGCCGTAGCGGGGCCGCCCGGAAGCGGCAAAACTACCTGGATTCGACAGCAGCTAGCAGCCGAGACAGCACCCGTACTGTATTTGTGCCCCGGAACAGGCAATGTGCCGATCGACCAAACCTGCATCGCCGCCGAATTCCCCCAAATCAAAACCCTGACAGACGGCGAAGAGTCCCTACTCGCGAAACACCTAGAAAACGGCGTTTCAGCCTACATTGAACTCGGATTTTACCTGCAACTGACAACACTAGAAAACCTGCTCCAAAGCTTCCCCAGCCGCCGGATCGGCGTTGTGCCGCCCTCCATCAAAGACACTGAATGGCATCAGTGGGGCGATGTAATTGTCGAGGGAATAGCCGTTAGCGGGGAAGTGGACAAACTATCGATTTGGCGCAGCCCCACCAGTGGTCAAGTCCTCGATCCAGCCAGCCTCGATATGTTTTGGTACCAAGAAATGACCCAAGGAGCCTACGGCAAAGTTCACAGAGCCAAAGGCATCTTTGACATAGCCGACGGGCGATCGTTCTACTTCGACTTCGCCGCAGCATTTCAAGAAACCGCCCACGAAGAATTGCCACTTCCCCGCTGGCTCGAAGGCCGTCCCCAAAGATTTAGCGGCATAGAAATAGTCGGTGAAAACCTCGACGAAACAGCATTAGGACAAACCCTAGAAGATTGCTGTCTGTCCGAAACAATCCTGTTGAACTACCAGCAACAAGTCAAACAAGCACTATTATTAGGAGAAGAAGAAACCGAATGAAAATAGCAGTTATGTCCTGCATTCACGGCAACTACGAGGCCTTAAATGCAGTGCTGTCAGACATTGACGAACAAAAAGCCGACAAAATCTTTTGCCTCGGAGATTTAGTCGGCTACGGCCCGCATCCCCACGCAGTAGTAGAAATGATTCGTTCCCTCGACATTCCCACTTGCATCGGCTGTTGGGACGAAGATATAGTCGAAGGTTTAAACTCTTGCGAATGCAGTTATCCATCAGCTTTAGCAGAAAAAAGAGGCAAATTAGCCCACGAATGGACTAACGCTCAAATTCCCTTAGAAACGCGCGAATATTTAGCCGAATTGCCTCACATTTTGCGAGAAGACAATATGTGTTTCGTTCACGGTAGCCCTCACAGCAATCATGAATATTTACTGCCGACAATGGATGCTTTTTCTGCCTTAGAGCGCGTATTTTCTGCCGATGCTGACGTGCTGTTTTGCGGTCACACTCACGTTCCATACGTTCGTACTTTAGATGCTGGAAATATGCAGGTTAGAGTTAGCGGGCCGAGCGTTGAAGGAGACAAAGATTTAAGTTTTACTACTCCTTTAAAGCGGATTGTGAATGTCGGTTCGGTAGGAGAACCGCGCCACGGGAGACCGAATGCTACTTACGTTATTTACGATGTTGATGCAGAACGGGTGACTTTGCGAGAAGTCGAATATGACTATCAAGCTACTTGCGCTGCAATTATTGAAAAGGGTTTACCACCAATTTTTGCTTGGCGTTTAGCTAGGGGTTTAGAGTACGCCGAAAAAGCTGACGATCCGACTCATGTTTGCGAAAGGTAGTTAAACAGTTGACAGTTGACAGTTGACAGTTGACAGTTGACAGTTCAATCAAGAGGTAGATTGCGATTTACCGTTGGGTGGGGCGGGTTTATAAGATTATTGGTTTTTGGCGATTATTGTTGGTGAACCCGCCCCTACAAGTTTTTGACATTGGTGTAAGATATCCGTTCAAAACAATTTCTGTTCAATAAAGAGGTAGATTGCGATTTACCGTTGGGTGGGGTCGGGTTTATAAGATTATTGGTTTTTGGCGATTATTGTTGGTGAACCCGCCCCTACAAGTTTTTGACATTGGTGTAAGATATCCGTTCAAAACACGCTCAGAAAAAAACATCCAAACTCACCAGGCAAAAACTTCGATCGTTACTAACAATTAACAAGTATGAAAAACTGGGCAATACTAAGTGGAATCGAAGGAAATCTGGCTGCTTATGAAGCTGTAATAGCTGACATCAATCGCCTGAAAATTCGTGTTGAGGAGTTGTATATATTGGGTGATTTAGTCGGCCCGAATCCCGAATGCGAAAAATTAGTGCAGCGAGTCCGATCGCCCAAACGAGGAGAAATCGAACCTCAAATTTGTATCGGGTGGTGGGAAGAACAGTGTTTCAACTTACACGGAATAGGTTCTAGCCCTGATGCGGCAGAGTTGCGACAAAAATACGGCGCAGATACAATTAAGTTGCTCTGGGATTCTGTTAGTCGGAAAACTGTAGAGTGGTTGCGCTCTTTAAATTTTGGTTTTCATGAATTGGATTGTTTGTTAATTCACGGGAGTACGGTTAGCGCGTCTGATGAGCTGACCCCGGAGACTCCGCCACCTGTGATGCTCGATCGCGTTATCCGCGCTGATGCCAATACTTTGTTTTGCGGGCGATCGGGCTTAGCATTTGAGTATCAACTACAGCCCACCATTATCAATAACTGGGTAATGACTCTGGACTCTCAAGAGTCGCCTGCAACGGTATCTGCAACAGCGCGAAGGGCGATCGGAGTTGGGAATGTGGGTCGGATCGGCGGACAAGCAAATTATACTCTCTACGACCCAGACACGGATACTGTCAAGTTCCGAAACGTCTCTTACACCGCCCGCAAAGGGTTTCAAGCTTAGCAGTCGGGCATTGCAATTACTCGCAGCCAGTTGACATAAATTATCAATTAGCTTAATCTGTAAGTTCTATCCAAAGTAGCGGTGACGCTAAACCTAAATCCTATGACTCTTTTAACCTACACTCCTGGCTTGTACCCTAATCTCAGACAGCAGACTTTCACCTGCCGTCAGTTGGTACCCATGCCCTTTAACGGCTTACTGCGAATTGAGCGGGGAACCGTCCGAACCATGACTTGGAGCGAACAGGGAACACCAATAACCCTCGGATATTGGGGAGTTGGAGACGTACTCGGTCATTCGCTGTCAGGCGTTCAACCTTATCAAATTGAGAGCAAAGCTCATGTAGAAATTAGTTACATTCCTCAAAATTTGTGCTATCAATCCTTAGATGAAGTTTTCAGACATCTTCAGCAAACTCAAGAATTTTTCTGCATTGTTCGCAGCGAATGTCTGCGCGATCGACTGTTGCAACTATTAGCTTGGTTGGCAAAAAAATTTGGTCGGGAAGTAGCACAAGGAATTTTGATCGATCTGAGATTGACTCACCAGGAACTTTCCGAAGCTATTGGAATTACGCGGATTACGGTGACGCGCCTGATGTGTCGGCTGGAGGAGGAGGGAATTATCGATCGATCGCGCCCTCAATACATTGTTTTAAATTCCCGTTTGTAACATGGGAGTTATCTGGAAAAGGGATGACAGTGAAGTGTTTATGAATCATCAGCTAGCTGAGCAATAATTCTAGGGCTTGCGCTTAAAGCACATCTGGTTTACGATAATGATTATCATAATCGAGCCAGTGCGATACAGGCGACCGCACCTAAATTTTGGCTAGAAAGTGCTATCCACAGCAGCTTTGGGATACTTAGCAGCTTTCTGAACTAACAGCAGGGCCTCTACAATTAATCAATGAGGGACAATGACTAATCTCGCTGTACAAACCCCAGATTTAATTTCCGATTTTCCCAAAAGAGGAATGCCCGTAACCATAATTACCGGCTTTCTCGGCAGCGGCAAAACCACTTTGCTCAATCAAATCCTCAAAAATCGCCAAGATTTAAAAGTAGCAGTTTTAGTTAACGAATTTGGCGATATCAACATTGATTCGCAGCTTTTAATTTCTACCGAAGATGACATGGTAGAGCTGAGCAACGGCTGTATTTGTTGTACCATCAATGAAGGCTTAATCGATGCCGTATACCGAGTTTTAGAACGGGAAGACCGCATCGATTGCATGGTAATTGAAACCACGGGAATTGCCGATCCGCTACCGATTATATTGACATTTCTCGGCACGGAATTGCGGGAATTAACCAGTCTAGATTCAGTCCTGACTGTAGTCGATAGCGAAACATTCACCACCGATCATTTTGACAGCGAAGCAGCTTTAAAACAAGTAGCATTTGCAGATATAGTGCTAATGAACAAAACCGATTTAGCTCCTCCAGAAAAAGTAGAAGGATTAGAAGCTTACATTCGCACAGTCAAGGAAGGAGCGAGAATTTTACAATCTGAATATGGTGAAGTTCCTTTACCCTTGATTTTGGGTGTAGGTTTAACCAAAGCCGAGCTTTTCGATAGTTTTGAAACTGAGGAAAAACACGAACATCATCACGAACATCACCATCACGAACATCATCACGAACATCACCATCACGGACATCACTCCAATCACTTAGACAATGACGGATTTGTTTCGCTATCATTTCAGAGCGATCGACCTTTTGTTCTCCACAAATTCCAAGAATTTCTCACCGACAAAATGCCCTTAGATGTATTTAGGGCAAAAGGAATTCTCTGGTTTGAAGACAGTCCGATGAAACACATTTTTCAACTCAGCGGCTCGCGCTACGAACTAAATGCTTACGAATGGTTGACCCCACCTAACAATCAACTCGTAGTTATTGGTCGCAAATTAGATACTGCTCAAATTCGAGAACAACTGAACAGTTGCTTAGTTTAAGATTTCGTCAATCTAAGCATCTAGCAACTAAAAATCCATACCCAGTGTTAAACATTTCACCAACTGCAAGCATGACTTTATCTACTCGTCCAGAACTGACTTCTCCAAATGGTGTAGTGTCATCGATTCCTACCCAATCTCAACCTCCTGTATCAGATGAAGAAATGAGGCAAGCAGTGCGTACATTGCTGCTAGGATTGGGAGAAGACCCAGACCGCGAAGGGTTGCGAGATACCCCGAAACGAGTTGTCAAAGCCTTGCAGTTCTTAACTGGAGGTTATCGTCAATCTCTCGACGAACTGCTTAACGGAGCAGTATTCACAGAAAATGCCAACGAAATGGTATTAGTGCGGGACATTGATATTTTCAGTTCTTGCGAACATCACATCCTGCCAATTATTGGTCGCGCCCACGTTGCTTACATCCCCAACGGGAAAGTAATTGGACTGTCAAAAATTGCTCGAGTTTGTGAAATGTACGGTCGCAGATTGCAAGTGCAAGAACGCTTAACTGCACAAATTGCTGATGCACTTCAAGGATTGCTAAAACCTCAAGGCGTAGCAGTTGTTATCGAAGCTACTCATATGTGCATGGTAATGCGTGGCGTACAAAAGTCAGGTTCTTGGACGGCGACTTCAGCGATGCGGGGAGTGTTTGCTGAAGATGCTAGAACTCGTCAAGAATTTATGGGTTTAATCGCGCACAAATCAAGCTTTTACTAGAATCATCTGCGAATAAAATTCGCAGATATAGCAAGTCTAAATCATGGATGCAGATTCCTAGGGGCGGTGGCTGTGAGTTCCCGCCCCGGTGCTGACGGGGAAACCACGGGGGGGAAGAGCCCGTACAATAATTACACAATTCAAATTCCATCTTTTTTTATCTCTTTTCCTTTCCTCCCTCAGCGCCCTCTGCGGTAAAAAATCTTACTTGAGAAAATACAACTCCTGTAAACTCAAAATGGATCAAAAATATTTGTGGATAGAAGCTTTAAAATTTAACGATCGAGGTTTGATTCCGGCGATCGCCCAGGACTATCGAGATGGTACCATTTTAATGATGGCATGGATGAACAAAGAGTCGATCGAGCAGACTATGGCTACAGGAGAAGCACACTATTGGAGCAGATCGCGCTCTGAATTTTGGCACAAAGGCGCGACATCCGGGCACATCCAAAAAGTCAAACAAATATTTTACGATTGCGACGCCGATACTATTCTGCTCAAAATAGAACAGATTGGTGAAATAGCTTGTCACACAGGCGCGAGGAGTTGTTTTTTCAATTCAGTGGCGCTACCACTGCGCGCAAATTTATCAAAATGATGGGTAATAATGATGATCGTGGGATTTATTGCTCGCAGAAATAGCGGAATGTTGGAAGTTGGGGATATGTGCGATCGCCCTTTTCCCGTCTTAATTTCACGTTTGTGACAATTTTTAGGCTGAAGTTCCCCCCGTAGAGGGGATGTTCAAATCTTGCAAACCCTTACGCTATAAGTGAATAACAGCTTTTCACACTCAGCGGCGTACCCATGTATCTTAAGATTGTTTTAAGATTTTTTGTGGCGCTCTCATGGCAAAATTGTAGTCATGTATATCGAACGTGTTCCAAATAGAAACTCTCCCCCTGCCGTATTACGAAAGCGAGTCCTACCGCGAAGGTTCAAAAGTACGGAAACGCACTCTGGCAAACTTGTCTAAACTGCCCGACCATGCCATAGATGGACTGCAAGCCTTGTTAAAAGGTGGCGTAACGATAGCTTCTTTGCCTGACTCTTTTAAAATCACCCGTTC
>JAUBSN010000127.1:0-15351 GCA_036704825.1 Microcoleus sp. F8-C3
GTTTTAGGTCAGGGAGTTTTTTCATTCCTTTATCTAATGTCTATCTCGTTCTCTTGTCAAGGGGGTTGAGCAATTACCCTAATATCTAAAGCCACAGCAATATATTCCTTATAAACGGGATGTAATTTACATTCCAAGGATTTGATTTTAGTTATGAGTATCGTATCGATAAAACAAAGTCTACTGATAAGTTCTATGTAAAACTCTTCCGTTTTTTCCCAATCATTTAATTCCTCTATACCTGAAGTTCCTAAAGATGTTTGAACGAAATAAACTAAATCATTATAATATCCTAAGAAATTTTCTCCATCATCATATAGGTCATATAGGTCTTGCAACTGGTTCTGTTCTAAGTATTTTATTGTCTCTTCTAGTTGAGCTATTTTTGCAAGCAGCCGATTATTTTCCGTTTTCGTATTTTCGCTGGGTGCATACCCTTCATTTTTTCCTTGCTTCGAGTCATTAGTTGCGTGATCAATTGCCGTAACTTTACTTTTCTCCTGCTTAAGCTCTGTTTCAAGTTGATGTTTTGTATTTTGCAAACTCTCAATTTCTTGCTGAAGACGTGCAACTCTATTTCTCTCGTCCTTAAGCTGTCGCTCTAAACTTATTTTAGCTTTTTCTAGCTCTCTGGCATTCTCTTCTAGTTGCTTAACTTTTGTTTCTAATTGACGGGAATTGGAGTTTAATGAATTTAACTCATAAAGCTTTGTTTCTAATTGTATTTTTTCTTGCTCTAGCTGGTTATTATCTATCTCTAAAGGTTGAATTTGGTCTAGTGTTCGTCTTAGTTCTGACTCTAAAGAGTTTTTGCTAGCTCGGAGTTGTAGATTATCTTGCGTCAATCTAGTATTATTATCTTTAACTTGATTTAACTCTCTTCTCAGAACGTCTCTTTCTTGCTGTAAATCCGTATTGGTTTTAATGAGTGATTGATTTTGGGCTATGACTTCATTAAGCTGCCTAGTAACCTCTTTAACTTTCTCGATTAAAAATTCCCACGTTATAAACTCTATATCTTGACTACTGAGAGAACCACCCAATTCTTGAATAAGAACTTTTTTATGAGCTTCTAGTTGTTCAATTTTTTGTTCAAAGTAAATATTTTCAATACGACGATTTGTTGAAATTTTCCTTACTTCATCTCTTTCGCTCTCAACGCTTGCTAACTGTTGTTGTAGCTTGTGAACCGTCTGCTTCAAAGAATTGTTCTCAGTAGTAGCTGCCTTGAGTTCTGCCTCTGTTTGCTTAAATCTTGCAAGGATTTGAACTATAAAGGCGGTAAATAGGTTATTTGCTTGTTGTAACTGCTGGTTTATTTGCCTAAGCTCAACTTTCTGTGCTTCGAGCTGGTTATCATTCTGTTTGTTCTTACCCCTGCGAAGTTGCAGGTAAATTATTACGATACTTAGTAAAGATATTAAACCCGCAGTTTCGTAAACCATACGAATAATTTTGTGAAAATTGCGTTTTTGGACATCGGTTCCCAGGCAGAGTCTAGCAAGCAGTTAATTTAAAAAACAGAGGGCGAGTTTAGCATAAAACTTGACCGCAAAAGTCCAATTTTATGATCTAAACCCGCCCTCGCAAAACTCCCTTAATAAGCGTCTTGCAATTCGTAGAAATCAGGGGAAATGTAATCTTTCCGCAGCGGCCAGCCTACCCAATCTTCGTTCATCAAAATCCGTTTCAGATTCGGATGTCCTTCGTAGACAATGCCGTACATATCGTAGGATTCGCGCTCTTGAAAGTCGGCTGCTTTCCAAATCCAGTAGACTGATGGCACTCTGGGATCGTCGCGGGGGATGAATACTTTGACGCGGACTTCTTCAGGCTTGACAGCATTATCTGTCAGCTTAGCCAAGTGGTAGACGCTGACTAAATCTTGTCCCGGCCCTTGGTCGTAGGCGCACTGGCACTGCATATAATTAAACCCGTAGGCGTACAGTGCTGTTGACATCGGAATTAGGAATTCTCGATCGACCTTTAATATCTCCACGCCCAAATTATCGGCCGCTAAAGCTTCGTGTTCAAACCCATTCTGAGTCAACCACTGGGAAACCTTCCCGGCTTCAACAATTGCAGATTCTTGTTCAGCCACGGTTTACCTCCTGTTTTTGTCCTGCAAGCAAAGCCGGCGGTACTGGCATTCCCATAGCTTCGGTCAATTCCTTCGGCGGCGCCATCCGACCCGGAACTGACAAATATTTGCCGTCCAAGATGTCGTCTACTACTTTCATTTTGTGGGGTCTGGTGTAGTAGCGGTGGGTTGGCAGCAAATTGCCCCGTTCTTGCATGGAATCGTTGGAGATTTTTTTCCGCAGTTTGATAATTGCGTCAATAATCGCTTCTGGGCGGGGGGGACAGCCTGGTATGTACACGTCTACGGGAATCAGTTTGTCAACGCCTCTGACTGCTGTAGTGGAGTCTACGCTGAACATTCCGCCGGTGATGGTGCAAGCGCCCATCGCGATGACGTATTTGGGTTCGGGCATTTGTTCGTACAGCCGCACCAAGATGGGGGCGTACTTCATGGTAATTGTGCCGGCGGTAATGATCAGGTCGGCTTGTCGGGGACTCGATCGGGGTACTAAGCCGAATCTGTCGAAGTCAAAGCGCGAACCGATCAAAGCTGCAAATTCGATGAAGCAGCAAGCTGTGCCGTAAAGCAGCGGCCACAGGCTCGAAAGTCTCGCCCAATTGTAGAGATCGTCCACTGTGGTTAGGATGACGTTCTCTGATAATTCAGATGTGACTTGCGGGCGCTCTGCGGGGTTGACAATTAGAGGTTTTTGTGATTTGTCAGAACTTAAGACCATTCCAAGGCTCCTTTGCGCCATGCATAGACAAGAGCAATAACGAGGATCGTGATAAACACCAGGGCTTCGATGAAAGCCAAAAGCCCTAGCTGGTTGAAGGCCACAGCCCAAGGATAGAGGAAGACTGTTTCTACGTCGAAGATGACGAAGACTAGGGCGAACATATAATATCTGATGTTGAACTGAATCCAGGCTCCGCCGATCGGCTCGACGCCAGATTCGTAGGTAGTGCGTCGGTCGTAGGGACGACTTTTCGGGCGCAGTACCTTAGACGCCGTGAGGGCGAGGATAGGGACTAGGCTGGAAATTAACAGGAAGCCTAAGAAATACTCGTAGCCGCTGAGTGCAAACACGGTGAATAATTACTGCCTAGGTGAAAGGGTTCTGTAACTGAGTCTTTACATTATATAGATTTTGGGTAGCTAAAATTACGAGTTGGTTGAGATTAATCGTCCATCTTCTGCAATAATTTTTAATGTATATTTTAATATTGTAACTGCCTGTGGAAGACGGGCGGCTGCCTGTGGACGCTAAGTAAGACCATCCTCGACTTAAGTGTCGAACACCCAAGTGGTGTCCCTAACGTGGCATCGGCGGTTGAGACGGGAAACCTCGAAGACGAATAAGACCGTCCTAATACGAGTTTTAGTTGGAACCCCCAACTCGAACGAAGTTTAGTTGAGGTACTTCACGATTAGCTGACCCATAATTTTGGATTTATGAGCGATCGAGCCACTGAGACTAAGACCCTCGATCGGCACGAGTGCCGCGCCTGCGGCTACGTCTATGAGCCGAAAAAGGGGAATCCTAAAAGTGACATTGCCCCGGGCACGGCTTTTGAAGATTTGCCCCAAACTTGGGTCTGTCCCGTTTGCGGGGCTCGCAAATCGGTGTTTCAAAATCTCGGTCAGATGGAAGGGGTATCGGGATTTAAGGCAAATCAGCGCTACGGTGTCGGTGTCAACGGCATGACCGAAGGTCAGAAAAGTTTGCTGATTTTTGGCGGCTTGGTCGTTGGTTTCTTGTTGTTACTTAGTATGTATGGTTTGCAGTAAAACGATTGTGAGATTTTGGCAACGAATTGTAATGTTATTGGCCGCTGCGCTCATCTGTACGAGTTGCAGCACGATCGATTCTGTGAGTTACAACCCCTGGCAAGTGATTTCCTTGCCGACGCAAGCTAATTTGCAGGATATTGCCTTTACGGGCAATCCCGATCACGGCTGGGTTGTGGGTTCTGAGGCTACTCTGCTCGAAACTCTCGACGGCGGTACTAGCTGGAAGTCTGTAGCACTGGATATCGACGATCCGAGGTCGCGTTTTGCGTCGGTGAGTTTTTCGGGTTCCGAAGGCTGGATTGTCGGCCAGCCTTCTGTTTTGCTCCACACGAACGATGAGGGCAAGTCTTGGACGCGGATTGCTTTGAGCAATCAGTTGCCCGGTTCTCCGAGTACGATCGCGGCTTTGGGCCCGAATTCCGCCGAAATGACGACCGATGTCGGGGCGATTTACCGGACTTCCGACGGCGGCAAAAAATGGAAAGCTGTCGTGCAGGATTCTTTTGGGGTAGTTCGCAATATCAACCGTTCTGAAGACGGGCAGTATGTTGCGGTTTCCTCAAAGGGCAATTTCTACTCGGTGTGGAAACCAGGACAAGAAGCTTGGGAACCTCACAACCGCAACAGTTCTCGCCGCCTCCAAAATATGGGCTTTACCAAGGACGGGCGTTTGTGGATGCTCGCCCGCGGCGGTCAGATTCAGTTTAGCGACCCGGAAAGTCCTGAAGGTTGGGGAAAACCGTTTTTTCCCGATCGCAAGGCGAGTTGGGGTTTGCTGGACATGGCTTACCGGACTGATAATGAAATTTGGGTAGCCGGCGGTGGCGGCAATTTGCTGTGCAGTTTTGACGGCGGGAAAACTTGGCAAAAAGACCGCGAAGTTGAAGATGTTCCCGCTAATTTTTACAAGATTGTCTTTATGGGCCCCGATCGCGGATTTGTGATCGGCGCGAGCGGTACTCTACTTAAATATCAAGGTTCAGCGCAAGCTGCTTGATAGTAGAATAGTAATAGAGATTGTCTGTCAGTTTGTTGTTGAAAGGAGGATTCTAAATGGCTGGTACAACTGGAGAACGTCCGTTTGGGGACATTATTACAAGTATCCGTTATTGGGTAATTCACAGCATCACCATTCCGGCTTTGTTTATTGCTGGATGGCTGTTTGTGCAAACGGGTTTGGCTTACGATGCTTTCGGAACTCCTCGCCCCAACCAGTATTTCACACCGCAGCGGGAAGAAGTGCCGATTATCTCGGATCGCTTTGAAGCTAAGAAACAAGTAGATCAGTTCATTGCCAAGTAATTTAACAAGGATTTGGAAAAATGACGAGCAGAACCCCAAATAATGAGCCAACTTCGTATCCGATTTTTACGGTGCGCTGGTTGGCAGTTCATACTTTAGGTGTCCCAACAATTTTCTTTTTGGGCGCGATCGCAGCAATGCAATTTATTCAACGATAGGAGTTTACAATGCCTGAGCGCGTTCCTAATCCCAACCAGCAGCCTGTTGAGTTAAACCGGACTTCTTTGTACTTGGGTTTGTTGCTGATTTTTGTTTTGGGTATTTTGTTTTCCAGTTATTTCTTTAATTAACTGGTGTCTGAGTTGGCTTTCGATAGTTCGATCGAATGTGTTTAGCTGTGAATTAGTGAGGTGATGGCTATGTTTAGTGAAAGTGGCAGAATTCCTTTGTGGCTGGTAGCTACTGTCGCAGGCCTCGGTGTTCTGAGCATTGTGGCTCTTTTCTTCTACGGTGCTTATGCCGGTTTGGGTTCTTCGATGTAAGGAGAATCAAGCTGATTTTCTGCTTTTAACCCCCCTTGAAAAAGGGGGGTTTTAATTATAGCCTTTCTCAGATAGATG
The DNA here is from genome assembly GCA_036704825.1 of Microcoleus sp. F8-C3. GTDB lineage: Bacteria > Cyanobacteriota > Cyanobacteriia > Cyanobacteriales > Microcoleaceae > Microcoleus. Next base: position 5,740 of record JAUBSN010000127.1, read on the forward strand.
AGGTACAAGTTGAGATTTGAGATTTGAGATTTGAGATTGGGGAATTGGGGAATTGTTAATTAATTCGTGAATACCTCATCTTTCCGAGAACCGCTATATGCGAAGTTTGTTGGTAAATCGGGGATAACTGTTATCGATAGTGTGGATTTGTTGGCAAGTTTATGAGAATTTAATCATCTGGTGAAAGGGGGATTTTTGGCGGTTGGGTAGAGATTTGCTCAATCAACGGATTCCGGGCAGGTTCACCAATAACCCGAAAATCGATCGCCGCTAGCCGACGATCGCGAATTGAGTGCAGGCAGATCCTGAAATTAGCCAAAAGTTGCGAGTAGAATGGTGCAAGAGCCGATCGCTCGATCGTAGTGCACAGCGAAATATGACCCCACCGCAGCCGCCCCGCAAACCTCAAACCGTCTTGGGTGCGATTACCCAAGCAGTCCAGACTATTGCTAAGGTTAATTTTAACCAGCTAGCGCTGAAACCGAACGCCAAAGTACCCGAACTGTGGGTGCAGGATGCCGGTGCAGCGAAAGCTGAGGTGTATCCGCTGTTGGGCGATCGATATTTGTTAGGTCGATCGTCCAAATCTTCTGATATTGTGGTTCGCAATCCCGTTGTCAGTCACGTGCACTTATCCCTGTCGCGGGATACTCGGCGGCGGACTCCTTTTGTCATCAAAGATGAAGACTCCACCAACGGTATTTACAGGGGCAAAAGGCGAGTTAAAAATATGTCCCTGCGTCACGGAGACGTATTCACTTTAGGGCCGCCGGAACTAGCAGCCGCTGTCAGAATTCAGTACGTAGATCCGCCGCCTTGGTATTTGCAACTTTTGCGTTACAGCTTTTACGGCGTCAGCGGCATCACCGCTTTGATTGCCGTGTTGGTAGGTATGGAATCGACAAAGTTTCGAGTGCGGCCTCTGCCGAGAAGTATCAACGGGCCCGTGATTGTTTACGCCCGCGACGGGCAAACTCCGCTGCGTCCTCCTCAGAATAACGCTCACTTAGAATTAAAACAATTGCAGGATTTTTCGCCTTATTTATCCAAGGCGGTACTTGCTTCGGAAGACAGCCGCTACAATTGGCATTTGGGGGTAGATCCGATCGGAGTTTTGCGCGCGCTTTTAACCAATGTTCGCGGGGGAGGAATTCGCGAAGGCGGCAGCACTGTGACGCAGCAGTTAGCGAGGAGTTTGTTTCGAGATTATGTGGGAACTCAAGATTCGGCGGGACGCAAGTTGCGGGAAGCTGTAGTTGCCCTGAAACTGGAGAATTATTACAGCAAAGACGAACTGTTGCTGACGTATTTAAATCGGGTGTTTTTGGGAATTGACCTTTACGGTTTTGAGGATGCGGCTCGGTTTTATTTTGGGAAGTCGGCGAAGGCTTTAACGCTGTCAGAAGCGGCAACTTTGGCGGGAATTTTGCCGGCGCCAAACAGTTTTAATCCGATTCAAAATTATCAGTTGGCGGTAGAGTACCGCGATCGAGTGATCGAACGGATGCGCGCAATGGGAACTATTTCTCAGGAAGAAGCCGATCGCGCGAGGCGATCGCGAATTGAGATAAATCCCAAAGCCCGCCAATATCTGCAAAGTACGATCGCTCCTTATTTCTACAGTTATGTATTTGACGAATTGGAGTTTTTGCTGGGGGAGCAGTTAGCCAGAGAAGGCAATTTTATTGTAGAAACAGGTTTGAATCCCGGCCTGCAAAAAGTAGCTGAAGCTTCCCTCAGAAATGCTGTTGAAAATGCGGGAGCCAGTGCAGGTTTTTCTCAAGGAGCAGTGGTAACTCTCAATACTACAACGGGGGAAGTCTTAGCTTTAGTTGGGGGCGTAGATTACTTGAAAAGTCAATTTAATCGGGCTACCCAAGCTTTGAGACAGCCCGGTTCTACATTTAAGATATTCACCTATGCAGCCGCCCTGGAACGGGGAATCTCACCCGATAAAACTTATTCTTGCGCCCCCCTTTCTTGGGGCGGACAAAGTTACAGCGGCTGCGAAAGAACCAGCGGTAGTACGGATATGTATCGGGGTTTAGCACAGTCGGAAAATGCAATTGCTTTGAGAATAGCACAGGATGTCGGTTTAGACAATGTAGTGGGAATGGCTAGGCGTTTGGGGATTACATCTGAACTGCGTTCTAACCCGGGTTTAGTATTAGGTGAAAGTGAAGTTAACGTGTTGCAATTAACGGGTGCTTTCGGGGTTTTGGCAAATCGGGGTTTGGGAAATCGCCCCCACGTAATTAAGCGAATTATTGACAGCAGCGATTGCAAAGATCCAAATGATTTTAACAGTTGCCGGGTGATTTATGACTATCAAAAAGATGGCATTGCCAATCGGCAGTTAGTTTCAGAAGGCGTAGCGGATACGATGACTGATATGCTGCAAGGTGTGGTGCTCGGAGGTACGGGCAGCAGTGCTGCTTTGGGGTTGGGAGAAGCTGGAAAAACAGGCACGACTAATGATAATAGAGATTTGTGGTTTGTCGGTTATATTCCGAGTCAGCAACTGGTGACGGGAGTTTGGTTGGGAAATGATGATAATTCTCCGACTGCCGGAGGTAGTGCAAATGCCGCCCAGTTGTGGGGGGAGTATATGCGGCAGGTGGCGCGTTGAGTCATGAGTCAGCAGTCATCAGTCATGAGTCAGCAGTCATTAATTAGCCTCATCGACAGGTGGAGGAACGGTTAGGGCAATGATTTCTTCATAACACAGGCGATCGGCTAAATCGTTGAGGGCGTTGGTGAGATCGGGACGATCGGGCGGGATTTGTGCAATTAACTTGCGAATTTTCTTGATATTGAGTTCGATCGCGGCTTGATGCAACTGTTCGATCCAAGCTGTTGGCATTCCTGTCAGGTCAGAAGCAGTCAGAGGGCGAAGGGATGGGGAAGAAAGCGGCTTGTCCTCGACATAAACGTAGCGAACCCCTAGATATTCTGCCATTTTGGCAAAGATAGTTTCAGTCCGAAAAGGTTTGCGTACAAAATCGTCAAACCCAGCGGCTATAGCAACTTGACGCTCTTCTTCAAAAGCGCTACCCGTCAAGGCAATAATAATAGGAAGAGGAACACCCCTAGCTTGACTGCTAGCCTCGATCTGCTGGGTGGCAGCATATCCATCCATGACAGGCATCCGAATATCCATCCAAATGAGATGCGGTTGCCAACTTTGCCAAAGCGCGATCGCCTCTTGTCCGTTAATAGCTGTTTGCACCTCAAATCCGATCGGGATTAGTAATTCCACAAACAGTTGGCGATTTTCAAGTTTATCGTCAACAACTAGAATTCGATAGCTAATTTGTCCGTCAGCCAGTCCGACAATAGATCGTTCTTGTTTTGGTGATGCGATCGCCTTTGCCGCCAACTCCACTTGAATCTCAAACCGGAAAGTGCTGCCTTTGCCGGGAATACTCTCAACACCAATCTCCCCTCCCATGAGTTGTACGAATTTCCGACTGATAGACAATCCCAGTCCCGTTCCCTCTTGAGAATACTGTCCGGTTGCAGTTTGGACGAAGGGCTCGAACAGGCGATCGCGTTCCGAGGGATCAATGCCGGGACCAGTGTCTGCTACGGTGAATTGGAGAGTGCATTCTTCACCTCTTCTTACTCGTAGGGCGACACTTCCCGCTGGGGTAAACTTAATGGCATTACCGAGCAAATTAATTAACACCTGACGTAATTTAGCTTCATCGGTACGAACGAATTGAGGCACATCGCTCGATCGACTAAACTTCAGTTGCAAACCCTTCGACTCGGCTTTCAAACGGAGCATTTGCTGTAGCGTATCTAGCAGCGCGTAAAGGTCAAAATCCGTCGCTTGAAATGTTATCCGTCCCGCTTCGATCTTGGACATTTCCAAGACATTGTTAATCAATGCCAGTAGGTGTTCTCCACTGCGATTAATTGTGTCCAAATATCGCTGTTGCGTCTGCGGCGCGAGGTTATTTACTCCAGCAGAATCGCTTGGCGATCGCAACATTAACTGAGTAAAACCGAGAATGGCATTGAGTGGAGTTCGCAACTCGTGACTCATGTTAGCCAAAAACTGACTCTTCGCCCGATCGGCTGCTTCGGCTTTGGCTTTAGCTTTCTCCGCTTCTTTCATGCTATCTGCCAATTGCGCCGTGCGCTGTTCGACGGCGTGGCTGAGGTTGCGTTCGCGGGCGCTGACTTCGTGGGCCATATCCTGAAAAGTGCGGGCCAGTTGTCCCGGTTCGTCGCCTCGTTGCGCCACTTTGGCAATTTCCGGCGCGTTAAAAGCACCCACTTGTTCTGCGGTAATGGGACCGGTACTGACTCGATCGGCGATCCTGTTAAGCTGTTTGAGAGGTTGAATCACTCGCTGCTTCAACAACCAATTAATCGATAACACCGCCACCGCAAAAACAGCCGTAAAAATGCTCATCATCTGCGCCATATTGCGACGGCTGTGGGCAAAAACTTCATCAGCAGGAACGTAAACTGTTTGGGCGGCAACCACTTCATCTAACTTCCAACCAAAACCGATGCGATCGCCGTAGATAGCAATTTGACCTTTGGGTGCATCGGCGGGCTTGCCGTGACATTGCAGGCAACTGGGTTCTTTCACCGCTAGGGGTCGGGCGATGTAAAATAGGGTCGATCCGGCGGTTTTGCGGTAGCCAGAAAGTTCTGAAAGATCCGGCTGACGGCGAAACTGTTCGACGAGTGCGGTTTCAAACCGATCGGCGCGATCGCGAATATTCGAGGGGTTGGGGGCTGCTTCTTTGTAAAAAAAGCCGTGGTAGTCGGGGAGATCGCGAAATCGTTCAAAAATTTCTCGCGCCGCAAAAGCGGGAATGGCTTCCGGCAGAAAGGTGGACTTGGTGTCGAGGCGATTTGCCAGCAACGGATTGATGTGATGGTTCGTGTAGTTTCGGGCAGAGTCGATCGTCTCCATCAAAATGCTTGCCCGCGTGGTAATCTCTTCTTCTGCCGCGTGTCGTAGGGTATTCCAGAGGGTGAGCCCACTCAGCAAAATACCTGCCAGAAAAACCAGGGCAAGCAAGAAGGTAAATTGCGATCCGAGTTTTAGTCTGCCCAGCATGATCTCTATCTCCGCTTTCGATCGGGTGATATTTTTTTGTTCGATATGTTTTTTGTTAAACAGGTGAATTGAAGGTTAACTTTGATTTAGAGGGAACAGGAATTCGGAAAAATTGTTCTCCCGTCCCTTGTGCGATAGATAGTATGAATGCCCCTCAACCTCCAAGTGCAGATATTCTCATCGTAGACGATACCATAGAGAATCTTCATCTGCTGTCCGAGATGCTAACGCAGCAAGGTTATGAAATTCGCATCGTCAAGAGTGGGGCAATGGCATTAAGAGGTGTGGAAGCGCAACCCCCCGATTTGATTTTACTGGATATCATGATGCCCCAGATGAATGGGTATGAAGTGTGTCAGCACTTGAAAGCTAATCCCCAAAGCAATAATATTCCGGTAATTTTTATCAGTGCGCTCAATGAAGTATTCGATAAGGTGAAAGCGTTTGCGGTGGGTGGAGCGGACTACATTACTAAACCCTTTCAAGTCGAAGAAGTCTGTGCCAGAGTGGCGCATCAATTGACGATTCGCCGCTTGCAAATGCAGGTGGAAGAGATGGCGATCGTGCAGGAACGCAATCGGATTGCCCGCGATATTCACGATTCTTTAGGTCATGCGCTGGTAGCGCTCAATTTGCATATGGAAACGGCACTGGCGATGTGGAACGAACATCCCGATCGAGCATATCCGTTTCTCGTGAAAGCCAAACAACTCGGTTCCGAGGCACTGCAAGCCGTGCGGCAATCGGTGTCGGCCATGCGAGACGATCCGTTGCAGGGGAAGGCATTGGCAGAGGCGATCGGGCATTTAATTCAAGCATTTGGGCAAACGACAAGCGTACAACCCAACTGTCAAATTCACCTCGATCGATCGGTCTCCCATGCTGTCAATATTGCCCTCTATCGAATCGTGCAAGAGGGGTTGACTAATATCTGCAAGTATGCTAAAGCAACGGCGGTACAACTTCAGATTGAATCGAATCCTGCTGGAATTTTCCTCACGCTTCAGGATAACGGTAAAGGCTTTGAAATGGGCGAGAGTCGATCGGGTTTTGGTCTTCAGGGAATGCAGGAGCGAGTGGCGGCTTTGGGCGGATCTTTAGAAATTGTCAGCGAACTCGATCGGGGATGTTGTATTAATGCTTATTTTCCAGTGATGGGTAATAGGTAATTGGTAATGATTAACATAACAAGTGTCAATGTTGTAAACCGCACGTGGGCTATAAAACACGGGCGAGCAAGATACCTGCACTGCTAATAATATCAAATCCGGTAGCATCATTATGAAGTGATGACTTTCTCTCCCCTTTCTCTGCCTCCTCTGCGTCCTCTGTGGTTTAATCATTACAAAAAAACCAAAACTAATATAAATTATAATTTTCCAACTTCAATTTAAAACTATCAACTTCAAATTTCAACTATCAACTCTTATGATTCGCATATTATTGGTTGAAGATATCGAACTGATTCGCAGTAGTTTAAAAGCGTTGTTGGAAACCCAGCCAGATTTACAAATTGTCGGGGAAGCAAACAACGGACAAAGGGCGATCGAACAACTCGAAGTATTGCATACCCAATTTTTACCGCCTGATGTCGTGCTGATGGATATCCAGATGCCGATTATGGATGGAGTGGAGGCAACTAAACACATTTGTCAGAAATATCCTGAGACAAAAATTCTGATTCTAACGACATTTAATGACACGCAATACATTGCCGAAGCGATTCGCTATGGAGCCAAAGGATATGTCCTGAAGGATACGCCAGCAGCAGAATTAGTTGAAGCAATTCACAGCATTTATAAAGGTTACACTCAATTTGGTCCTGGCATTTTAGAAAAGATGGTCGCCCAGGTGAGTATACCCAAACGAGACAAACTCGAACTGCCACCCGGCATGACAGAATTGACTGCTAGAGAACGAGAAGTGCTGCTGTTAATTGCTAAAGGGTCTAGCAATCGCGAAATTGCTCAAACGTTATTTTTATCGGAAGGAACGGTCAGAAATCATATCACTCATATTTTGGCAAGATTGAATTTGCGCGATCGCACCCAAGCCGCACTCGTTGCAAATTCCTTCCTTACTTGGTTGGAAAATTCTGGATCTTCTCAGTCGATATAATTGCGCGAAAACTCAAGCAAGAAACCGGGTTTCTGACGCAAAATCTCGAATTTTACGCAAAGTCTGTGCCAGAAACCGGGTTTCTGAGAATCGTGCAATAGCTCAAGCCTAGATATATAGCAACCGCCACTAAGGTTAGGACAAACAGTTGCTGATGAATAGATCCGCGATCGCCGCCACCATAAACGGTGTAACTGTCAACTGTCAACTGCTATAGAGTAATTCGATCGCCCGTGACAAATGTCATGGCTCGATCGTGACATTTGTCGGATGCGATCGACCCAGGTCGATCGGTATCTTTAAGATATCAACAGCAACCAGCAATTATTTAGATTCTGCATCTACAATCTCAAACTTCAAATTCAACGAATAACAATTACTCAAAACAATTAGGAGGAATCCCTATTATGGCTACTGGAACAAATGGTAACGATGCTCTTTATTCCGATCGTCCTTCGACCAATTCTTGGTTGCGTCTTCCCCGGTTGTCATACGATCCCTATCTATCTGGACTAGCAGGGAATGACAGCCTGTATGGTGGAATGCGCGACGATTTTCTGCTTGGAGGCGATGGCGAAGATTTTCTGTTTGGAGAAGATGGAAACGATCGCTTAAGTGGAGATGCAGGCAACGATCTATTAGATGGTGGTAATGGCAACGACAGCTTAAATGGCGGTACGGGTAGCGACACGATGATTGGTGGTGCAGGCGATGACTTTTACTCTGTCGATAGCATTGAAGATCGAGTCATCGAAGCTTTGAATGGCGGCATTGATACAGTGGAAAGTTCGATCGAATCCTACCGGTTGGGAGATAACATCGAAAACCTGATTTTGAAAGGAAATACGGCGCTTTGGGGTACGGGCAACAGCCTCGACAACCAGATGGTCGGCAATGGGGAAAATAATGCTTTTGTCGGGATGGAGGGAAATGACACCCTCTGGGGAAATGCAGGCGACGACCAACTCACGGGTAGAAGCGGTGATGACTTGATGGTGGGTGGCATTGGTAATGACACTTATTGGGTAGAGGATCGGGGCGATAGAGTAGTCGAAGATGCCGAAAGTGGCACGGATGCGGTTTTTGCCACCGTCAATTACGCCTTGAGCGCTAACGTCGAAAATTTGTACCTCTCTCCCCATAGTAGTGCAATCAGCGGATCGGGAAATGCGCTCAACAACTTCATCGGACTTGCGAATACGGGTTCTGATAGGTTCGGTGTCAGCGAGCAAAACCTGGGCTTATTCGGTTGGGATGGCGATGACACCCTCGAAGGCGGTTCGGGAAATGACGTATTGCATGGCGGTACGGGTAACGATTTGATGCAGGGCGGGGCGGGTGATGACACTTATACCGCAGACAGTTTGGGCGATATCGTTATCGAACAGCCCGATAATGGGATTGATACGGTGTTAGTAATTGCGAGCTATACGCTGCCCGATAACGTCGAAAATCTGACTGTTTCGAGCCTGTTTCACGATGCGATCGATGGTACTGGCAATGCACTGAATAATGTCATCACTGCCAACGATGGCGATAACAAACTCGATGGTGGCGATGGAAATGACACAATTTATAGTGAATGGGGTAACGATATTGTTTCCGGTGGCAACGGCAATGATGTTTTGTTTGGGACGGCCACGATGTCCGAACTCTTATCGGGGAACGATGCCGATACCCTGACGGGAGGCGCAGGGGACGATCGCTTTGCCTACACCAGCTTCAACTTTGCTTACAATATCTCGAACAAAACAGGCGATATCATTACCGATTTTGCCAATGGCAATGATGTGTTGGATTTACGAGAACTGCTGGATAATGTGTACGCCAACGCACAGTTTCTAATCGGGGACCCCATTGCCCAAGGCTTTCTGCGCTTGGTGGATGTGGGTGGCGATACGCAAGTGCAAATCGACTCAGATGGAACTGAGACTGCAAGTGGATTCACCGCGTTAGTTACTGTTAAGGGGATTGCACCCGATGGGTTGAAGATCGGTCAAAACCTCCTGATTCCGGCAAACACTGCCATCATGCCAGCCACAGCACCGGGCAGCGTAAATGCGATCGAGCTCGTACCGTCTTTGTTAGGCTGAGGCACGCCTTTAACAGTCATCAGTCATCAGTCATTAGCCGTCACTGGGTTGATGACTAATGTCATGGGGCGATCGTAACATTTATCTGATACCGCGGGCAGTTGGCATTAGTTATTAGTCATTAGTGTCGGTAATCTGAGTAATCCAAATTACGATCGCGCATGGGTTAAAGGAATTTTAAAATAACAGGAGTTTGGGATAGTGGGGTAGAGATTTCGGATCGCTTTTTCGGAACTGTAAATTTGTAGAAGTTCACGGGGTTAGCGTGGCAGAAGAGAAGGAGGAATCTGACCAGAACGAGTACTCAAGACAGATTCA
>JAUBSN010000128.1:0-15340 GCA_036704825.1 Microcoleus sp. F8-C3
CTTTCCCAGCTTGTTTTTTATACACCATCATATTTTCGCCTTTTTGTCAACCTCTTTTACTGGACTGGCGCTCTAGGGAAACAAATAATCTAGACTAATTCCCCCATCCTCCGCCTGCACCTTATTCGTGATTGAGACAGCGGTTTGCAACCGCCCGCTTTACCAACTCTATTCCCTTTTTTTATGCCAGGTTTTGAGTTAAGACTTCCTTTGAGATTTTCAGCCTATACCTTACAGGGTAATAGCATCTCAATCACGCTTGACAAAAGCACTCTTTGAATTTGCATCATATAATCATTGTTCATCGCAGCCCGTTTTCTTTTTTGTCGCAAGCTAGGATCTTTGAGTTGTTTCCCGGTTGACAGCATTGAGTGCCATCCGTCTTAATAGAGCCAAGTTCTGAGGGCTGTTTAACGAACGAATCCGGCATTTATCTTCATTAAAGGTCACATCTAAACTGCAATGAACTTGGTTCTCAATGCCCCAATGCTGGCGAATAGCGCGACCATTCCGCTTTAGCATCTACTGGTAACGAACTTAGGTAAAACTGGAGCATCTCATATTTGTAAAAACACTTATTCTTGCTCCTGCCTTCTTCCTTTTTCCTTCTTCCTTTTGACTCTTTCCTCCTGACTCTTTCCTCCTGACTCCTAGCTCCAATTTCAAGCGGAGGGCTGCTTTCATTGAGATGCTCCCAGGTAAAACTGCACCTTTTGAGTCGTTTTGTTCCAAAGATGACGGATTCGTTCTACAAAAATAATAGTCTGAATATCTGTCCATTGTTCTTGTTTATAAAGTCCTCCTAATGCCGCCACTGGCACCCCCCAAACTTTTCTAATTTCGACGCGATGATGTCCATTTTCTGTGCGGGAATCCTGACTCACTTCAATTCCCTCAAACTGTTGAGATTTAGGCATCTCAAACCAGGTTTTGACCAGGGTAAGCTCATCAAATTTGGTGAGAATTGTACTTGACAGACAAGAACCTAGTATGATGTAGCAGAGAAACCTATTTTTTTAAAAAATCTCTAGGAAACAGCATTATGTCTCAGGGCTTTAAAATTAAATCTGTTGAGGCTAAAAAAGTTCTGGCACTGCGAAAAATCCCAAAGCTGTGGTAGAAATTGGAGTTATTCAACGCCCGTTTAGTCAAGCACTTTGGAGGAATCAAAGACCCAAGAGTAGAGCGAACTAAGAAACATCAACTGACCGACATCTTAGTAATTGCAATCTTAGCCATAATTGGCGGCGCGAGCGGGATGGGAAGACATCGAGAACTACGGCATCAGTAAACAAACCTGGTTAAAAGATTTTTTGGCATTACCAAACGGTATTCCTTCAGATGATACGTTTCGTCGGGTATTTGAGTTCATAGATCCTGAAGCCTTAAATCAGTGTTTTCTCAATTGGGTAGAAACCATTGATTTATGCAGCGCGTTGTTTGCGTTCGAGCGCACTCTAACAAACTTTGATTTATGCTGCCGCCCGTTATTATTCAGAGGTTGTGAAGCAACAGACATCTCTAAAAAAGCATCTGAAATCATGAGTTTGTACGATCGAAAACCTAGTTCGCGAGGAGGTCTGATACAGGAGTTGTTTGACAATAAATTCAAAATCAGAAAGAAGCTTGACGGCTAATTTATTTGCCAGCGAGTTCGCGCCCGTGCCTGAAGCCGGGGACTCACGCCCTGCTTCATTCGATCGAGTCGCTCGCCCAAACATAGAAACGTCGTTAGTCGGGACCGCCTGCTGGGATAGACCAACCTGGCTGGAGCGCTGCGGTAGAACTTGGGGGGGAAAGTTGAAAAAGGCTCTAAAACGATCGCGCATTAGCTCTAAAATTTAGTATTTATAATGCTACTTTAAAAAAATAAATGCTCGACTTACTGGGAGAGCAACAGCCCCAAAGCTTGAAGCTGCAAGCACCCGTGCCGCTGGCGCTGCACCCGGCTGCGGTGTACCTCGACAGTTTGGGGAGCGAGCGGTCGAAGGCAACCATGACAGAAGCGCTAAATATCATGGCCCGAATGCTGACGGGTGGGGAGTGCGACGCAATGACATTGAATTGGGCGGCATTGCGCTACAAACATACGGCGGCCCTGCGCTCGGCCTTGCAAGAAAAGTACGCCCGGCGTCGGTAAACCAAATGCTGTGCGCCCTGCGGCGGGTGTTAAAGGAAGCTTTGCGTTTGGATTTAATCGACCCCCTCAATTGCAGCAAGGCGGCAGACGTGAAAAGCGTCAAGCAATCGGGAAAACTTAGGGGGCGCGCGCTGACGGCACCCGAGATTGCTGCATTGATGAAAAGCGGAGCCGGTAAAACCCCTGTCGATGTTAGGGACATGGCGCTGATTGCTGTCCTGCGAGGAGGCGGCCTCCGCCGCAGCGAAGCGGTCAATCTGGATTTGCGAGATTTCAACCCGTCCGCGCTGGCGTTGGAAATTCGGGAGGGTAAGGGCAAGAAAGACAGGACGGTTTACCTCCCGGAGCCTGGCATTTTGGTGTCCCAGTGGCTCGATTTGAGGGGAGAGGCTCCGGGCCCTCTGTTGTACCCGATTCGGAAGGGGGGAGAAATTCAGCGCCGGCGGATGACGGAGGATGGTGTGTTGAAGATTGTGCAGCGGCGGCGTTTCTCGCTGGGGTGGAGTCTTTTAGTCCCCACGACTTCCGGCGCACGTTTTGCTCAGACCTCCTCGATGCTGGGGTGGATATTGTTACTGTCCAAAAGTTGGCGGGTCATGCTTCCCCCACAACTACGGCAAAATATGACAGGCGCGGGGAGGAAACTAAGCGGCGGGCCGTGCAGCATTTGGAATTTTAGCGCTTTTTAGAACTACATACAGCGGTTCCCGCTTTTATGAGATACGGTAGCAATTAACTTTCTCAATTTCTTAAATATTGAGGATTAATTAGGTGTACCGCATTACAGCAAGAACCGCTGTAATATTGGGGGTAAGTCATTGGTAACAAGTTAAGCCTGTATGGCAGTTGTCAAGGGGATACCAGAAATAGCACTTGTTCTTTGCAGGCGATCGATTATTCAGCAAACGCTAATTAAATATAATCGATCGCCCGCACAAGAGATTACTTGACTTGCACTTTTCGAGCGCTGCGTTTGCGTTGCAACAACAAGCCACCAAAAACCGCAGTCGCAGTTACTATCCCCCCGATTTCTGAAGGTTCTGGAACAGCTTCAGCACCATCAAGCGCCCGCATTTTAAAAGAGAACTTATCGCGATTTGATTCTAACTTAATCGGAAAGGCTAGGGGATTTGTCGGAGCGATTAGCGCATCAATGCCTGTAACGCTAAACTCGGAAACGCCATAACCTAGCAAGGCAACAAAATCTACCACTTCATTCTGGCGAAACTTGCCGATTTCTTGACCGCCAACTATAACAGAAAATAGTTCGTCAGCATCAATTCCACTGGGCAAACCGAGAATTTTGGTAAATAGCGATGGTTCGGTTGGGTTGGGATTAAACGCGATCTGACTTGACTTAACAACGCACCCGTCACCTCTTCCACCACAGCTGCTAGCAACGGCACCCTCGCCGATTTTGAACGCAAAACCCGCCGAGGTTGGCGGGTCAAACCACAGGCGATTTAGTACATTATTAAAAATATGCCAACCATCCTCAAAATTATCAGGTAATACAGGATTGCGCTGAGAACTACCGCTGATGGGATCTAGCAGAAGAGCATGAGTTGCACCTGTCGTGCTGTTAATCCCTTGACCGACAATTTGACCGCGATCGTTAATGCCGTTGATTTGCTGTACAAACCATCCAGAATCTGCTGGAATCAGACTGTTGATGTTAGCCATTTCGCCGTCTTCCCAAATTAAACCGTGACTGAGGCTGCCATTGACATCGGTGTTGCCAAAACCGACTGCTTGTCCTTTATTATTAATTGCAACCCCGTAATTGACATTGCCACCGAGAGTTTTGAGTTCTGTTATTTGACCGTTTGACCAGATAACAGGTTTACTTTGCTGAGTGTTCTTATTTGCAGAATAGCCGATCGCCTGTCCCAGATCGTTGATATCGTAAGCAATACTGTCGTTGTGTCCGTCCAGAGTTTTCAAGTCACTCATCCTGCCGTTTTCCCACAGGAAAGCATGAGTTATGCCGAAAACAAGACCGGAATAACCAACTATTTGCCCTTTGTTATTGATACTCATAGCCCCGCCATTGAAACCAAGAGTACCGAGATCGGTCATTGTACCGTTTTGCCAGACAAAGGGGTTAAATTTATCTTGGGTAATGTTAAACTTACCAACTATTTGCCCAGCATCATTGATGTCACTAGCGCTACTGCTAATGCCATCAAAATGACCGAGGTCTGTCCTTTGACCGTTTTCCCACAAATAGGCATTATCTGTCCAATTTTCGCTGAGATAGCGGCCCACCACTTGACCGGAAGTGTTGATTTGATAAGCCCAAGTGCTGCCGGTAACTTCACTGAAGTTACCGTTTTCCAAAATCCAACCCACACCATTTTTACCCATTACCACTTGTCCGAGATTGTTGATACTGTAAGTGTTGCCGGGCCGAGGTCAGTAATGGCATAGGAAGCGAAACCAGTATGGAGACTGGCGGCGCTGACTGGTTCAACTGCGGTAAATCCCAATAAAGTGAAAGCAGTCAGCGACAAACAACTTTGAACGAACCCGCGAGAGGAAGTTTGTTCAAACATTTTTGTGAATTTTTTCACGTGCACCTCAGAGTCGATAGTTGGGCTGGCGTTGCTTGTTTGCATCGTAGAGAACGAGCTCCCTATATATCTATCTATCAGGGTGCCGATCGAGATTTTATGCGCTGACACAGCAATTTGTTACAAAACTTTACTAAAACTTACGCTTCGCCGTCCAGAAACCGAGTTTTCTACAAGAATACAGAGATTCCAAAATAATAATCGCTGTCGGTGGGAGAGTCCGCCAACGGCGAACTCTCCCACCCTTACCCCTTGTTTGATTATCATTATTATTCCATTATATTTCTACACATTGCGGGTATTGACAAAATCTACTCCCTTCTAACTTGTTACCGATGAGCTTAACTTGTTAGCAATGACCCCAGCATGGGGGCAGCAACAGATACACTCATAGAACACCAGTCCGGTAGAATAATTCTCAACAAAAAAAGTTGTTTCAGCGTTTGAGGCCAGATAAAAAACTGGCTTGAACCTAATGCTGCAAGTTCTGCTGGAGTGACACTCTAGTGCCTTGCTCGGAAACAATACAGTGTCACTAACTCGGGGCTACCTGCATAATTGTCAGCCGGCGATGCCAATAAGTAAGTAGTACACTTTCAAAGTTCTCTTACAGGTTCTATGCTCGAGTCGATCGCACTTTTTCTGCTGCCACTGAGCAACATCTCCAACCCCCTATCGGCGAACAGTCTGCAATGGAGTAGCGGCCCGGGCCCCGGCATAGCTTCCAACTAGGCGAGTCAAGTTTCAACTAAAAAATCCCGTATCAATTTTTCCTTTGTTGTTATTGGAGAATCAGCTAAGATGCCCGACTATTCTCAGGAAAGTATGCCCAGATTGCCCGATCGTCGAGATAACGGCGAGAATTTTTTCACCTATCTCGTGCTGGCAAGCCACAACAGTCGCTCTGCAATTCGGTGGCAAATTTATGCTGAACTGAAACGTAACTTTGAGTTATACCAAGAACGAAATCACGAGCTTTCACAGTTGTGCAGCCAGCCCGATCGAAGTAAAAATATAGCCGAATTTTGGAGGCATATAGCGATTGATTCTCCACCGCAAATTGCCGAAGACTGGGAACCGAAAAATAGGAAAAGACTAGCTTTAGAACACTTGGCTAGTTACTTTGAAAAAAGCTGCTACTACGCAGCTAGAGAAGTATGGCAGCAGTTAAAATCTAGCTCTTGGGAGGAATACCTCTACTATCCTCGCATTTTTATTTACGATTTTGACAATCTTTTGAGGCTGTTAAAATCTTATGATATTTCTCATCAAACTTCTTTAGATACTTACATCTGCAAAAGTTTGATAGGATTTATCAAATCTGAATCAGGTGTCGGTAAGTTCTCGCGCTGGCGGCTGCTAGCTCAAAAAACTGATAAGGAGCTTCAGAAAGCGCTGGAAAGATCTGAATATCGAGAACCTTATATTTCTCAATTTAAATTTGCACGGAAATACTTTAAACAAGTTTATCTCTTTAATAAGGTTAATAATCCCGCAATTCGGCAAAAAGGGCAAAAATGGCCGGATGCTGACATTGAAGATTTTCATGCTGCGGCGGAATGTTACAATGCAGAAAAGTTCATGCCTTCAGCGCCACATGAAGTCTCGGCAGGTGGAAACATCAGCCCTGAGAAAATGCAAGATTGGATGAATAGGTGCATTATTGCGTTACAAAATTACCCCAATTCCATCAAGTATCCACAATTTTTAGAAGAGCTTCCAGAAGTAGTTCGTGACAAATTGTTGGGTGAATCAGAGCTGGGAAAACCACCTATCTATGAAATAGAAAGTACGGATAACAAAGCATGGAAAATTTACCGCCAACTTGACTCGGCTTTTCGCAAAAAGTTAGAAGATTTTAAACCAGAGCAGCATAAAATGCTATTACTTTATTACGGTGCAGGATTCAAGCAAAAAAAACTAGAAATTCCACTAGGGATAGACCAAACATCTATTTCTAGAAAACTCAAAAGAATGAAAATTCAACTATTAGAAACTTTTGGGAACTTGTCCCAACCCCATCAACGGGTTGATGAGTATGTAGTTGGATGGCTGCAGAAAGACTTCCGCGCACCCGACACATCGGAGTACAGATCGGTCGCCTTAGTTGAAGCTATCAGGGAACTTGAATCTCAACAGCAAGAAGTTTTGCGCCTGCGTTACGGCCAGAAGCTAGCAGAAGAAAAGATTGCCGATCGGCTTGGCATGAATTTATTAGAGCTGACTGCTACAATCTCTCAAGCCCAGCATAAATTACAGGAAAAATTGATAAAGTTGCTGAAGGTTTGGGAGACGGAGTGTGTCGAAAAGTGGCTAGTTGAGTTTTATAAACCTCAATTTTTAGCTGCTTGTCGCACCCTAAATCTATCCATAGATGGCGAATATAGCTCTCAAGTTATTGACGAGATCGTTCAAAAATGCCTGGAAACTTTAACTATTTCTAAAAAAGGAGAATAAAACAATGTTTGAACTAAACAATTTACAGTCTTTTGCTTTTCATGACTCTAACCGTTTGCAATTGACAATTAACGAAGCAGATCGAGAAATTGTATGGCATCAAGCTCAAGATCATTCTAATCCGATTTCTCGCTACAATGCTTATCTCAATGGTGTTTGTTTGAAGACTTTCTTGAACTGGCTATCGGAATGGCTAGCAGAAGAAGCATTTCCTCAACCTTCAGTTTGGCACGGTCAGGATATTGCTAGTATTTGGGAAGTAGTGAATGGCACTGCATTTCAAATTGGCGAAACTAGGCTGGTGTTAATTCCCTGTGATGAGGAAGAGTTAGAAGAGTTTTGCGTGCCGCAGGAGTGGGTGGATATTCCTAACTGGAGTGCTGACTATTATCTCCCCGTGCAAGTGAATTTCGATGGGGATGATGGTGAGTGTTGGATGGAGTTGTGCGGGTTTGCGACGCACCGCCAACTGAAGAATGAAGGCAGGTATAATGCGGGCGATCGCACTTATGCTTTAGCGATCGAGGAGCTAACGGCCTCCCTTACCGTGATGCAAATTACTTTCGGGTTAAACTTGCAACAAGAACTCCCACCATTGCCAAATTTATCCGAAGGAGAGGCTGCAAAATTATTACAACTTTTGAGCGATTTATCAATATATTCTCCCCGGCTGAGAGTTGGGTTTGAGCAGTGGGCAGCATTTTTTACAAATGATGAATTGAGACAATTGTTGTATGGCAAGCGCTTAGGAATTTTGGAGAAAAAGGAGGCAGCAGGCGAATTAATTTTCCCTACTCAACAGCGAGAAAATTTAGTTCAGCGGGTCAGGAGTTATTTGCAAGAAGGATGGCAGACAGTGGAAGGAATAATAGAAAAATTAGGAACTTTAGAGCCTAATTTGGTTTATGCTCTAGAAGGAAATCAGCGGTATCGGGACGGTTATTCTAGCACCCAGAATAAAATTCCCTCACTGATTGAACTGTTGCAGGACAAGCGCAATAAAGGGAATCAATGGCGGGTGGCCGAATTATTAGGTCGCGTCGAACCGGGAAATGCGGAGGCGATCGCAGCATTGACTGATTTGTTACAAACAACTCAAGATGATATCTTGCGCCGTCAAGCGGCTGTGAGTTTGGGAAAAATTGACCCGAAAAATGTCAGTGCGGGTTTGAGAGTTGGTAAGATTATTAATTTGGAAATGCGACTTGATACCGAGCGCGTCGTGCTGGTAGTGACGCTGTTTCCCGAAGGAAGCGATAAAACGAACGTTCACTTGCGAGTATGCCCGGTGCGATCGCAAACTTTGCCGCCAAATCTCGAACTTATTGTTTTGGATGAAGAAGGAGAAATTTTCTGGGAAGAACGTGCGGATAGAGCTAGTGATAGCCTTCAATATGAATTTAGCGCCGAGATCGGCGATTATTTCCAGGTGAAGGTTGCCTTGCTGGAAGTTAGCGTTACAGAAGATTTTACTATTTAATTCGATGGTATTGGAAGGTCAAAAACTATGAGCAAGCTCGTAATCTTGGAATTGACACTCTCAGCGCTGAAGCGACTGAGATTCTCAAGAAATTGCTTTCTTAATATCCCTATTGCTAGGGTTCCCAAACTCACCGCGTTTGCTCTTTGAGCGCAGTGATGCCTTTTGGGCGTTTAGGTGACTAGCACCAAGTTTCGCGGAGTCCCCACGTACTATTTCTAACGCTCTATCTCTGATAGTTTTTGCCGCCCCAATATCAGCGTGTTCGCGATAGCCACATTCAACACAAATGAACTTTTCACCATGCCGATTTGACTTGTCAATATGACGACAATTTCTACATTCTTGACTAGAGTGCTTGGGATTAATTTTAATTACAATTTTTCCTTGCTTCGCAGCCAGATACTCAATCTTTAAAATCAATTCACCCCAGCCCGCATCAGAGATAGAACGATTTAATCCTTTCTTTCTGGATTGCCCGTTTTTCAGGAATCTACCGTTGTCGGTTTTTACCTTGCATCGGCGCATCATCCCAGAAATATTTAAATCTTCTAAGGCAATTGCATCAATATTTCTCGACACAATCTTATTGGCAGCTTTCCAGTGATGGGCTTGGCGTCGATCGCAAATCTTCTGATGAAAACGTCCCACAATTTTAGCTGCTTTTTTGCGGTTTTTGCTACCTTTAACCTTGCGACTGACCCGTCTTTGCCTAATCCTTAAAGTACGTTTTGCCTTTTTGGTAGTTGAGAATCTGGGATTATTAATCTGATAACCATCAGACAGATGCACCAGTTTTGTAATTCCTAAGTCACAGCCAATTATTTTGGTAACATCACCAAGAGGTTTGGGAGTGTAATCGGGAAGAGATTTATCTTCTATTCTCAAAGAAACATACCACCCATTTTGGCGCTTTCTAACCGTACAAGCTTTGATGGTAAAGCCATTAGGAATGGGGCGAGAATTGTAAAAACGCATCCAACCCATTTTTGGTAGGTAAATCTTGCTTCCTTGCAATTTCACGCCCATTACAAACGTAAAAGACGTAAAATTACTGCGGTTTTTAAACTTAGGAAACCCTTGACCTTCAAAAAAGTTTTTGTAAGCAGTATCTAACCGTTTAACATTTTGCTGTAAAACCGTTGAATCTATCCCGCCGTACCAAGGTCTAGCAATCTTCAATTCTGGCAATGCTGTGATTTGAATATCTCTCGCGCTTCTTCGAGGATTTCTAGCTTTACCTTCCTCATCAAACTTGGAGTCTTTCCAGGGATTGCCAGTTGCACCATTTTTGCTCACAAAATTGGTTAATGGGCAAGCTTCGCTTCTGGTTCGGATATCGCAGTAATTGCCTTGGATGAATTGCTGATTGTATTGGGTAATTCTGTCACATAGGCACCAATTGTATTGGCTTCGCAACATATCTACCCAATTCGCCATCTTTAGGCATTGTGTTTGATTGGGGCGTAACTTATAGATATAGTTTGTCAGCATTTTCTCTCACCTCCTTGTTTATATATTAATGCTTTTTGCGACTTTCAAATATTAAGGATTAAAAAGATTCACGGCGGTTAAAACCGCCCGTGCCGCTTGCATGGAATGGCTAAAGCCGATGAGTTTTCCGCTTGCCGAACTATTCCGATCGGCTCGCTGCTACCCCGGTCTGGGCCTCCAATTGCGCCAAGATGATAGAAAAAGGGCAATTCTTTCTGGCGCTACTGGACTAGCAGCACCCTTGAACGCATCTGCGTCCGGAATGTACGGAAATATTTGTAACTCTTCAGTTTTTGGTAAATTCGGTGGTAGGAATTGACTTAAATCGAAGCTAGCATTAACATTTGTTACCATGCCTGCCAAATTCACCAGCCTAGAGAAGGCTCTACTACTCCAACTATTGATTGTTGGTTGTAAAAAATTCGCTTCAAAACTATTTGTGGAGATTGGCGAGGGAACACCACCATTCTGCTTGTTTCCGCCATCTAATAACCTGTCAAAACTAACTTGTTCTGGTGTTCTAGCTAAGAAAACCCCCGATTTAATTGGAAAGCCAGTGAGAGGGTCAAAAGTTAGGTTATAAACGGTATCATTGTTGCCAGCTTGACTGCGGTTGCCCGCAACATCTAGGCGATAATTTCGATCGGTGTTTTTAGCCATCTGTTGATCTCCTCCTTAATACTTTAATTTGCCTCAGAACTTTGAGAAAACGTATTTGACGCTTTTGGAAGCTATCTTTGTTAAAATTAATTTTGATCTTTTGCAAAAATTTCAAATCATCACCTCCCCGGCCACCGTACTCCGATGCCAAAAGAAGCGCGCCGAGAAGCACGTCGCTCGAACGCCTCTGCGTCAGGAATGTCCGCAAATACTTGCAAATCTTCAGTTTTTGGTAAATTCGGTGGCAGGAATTGATTTAAATCGAAGCTAGCATTAACATTTGTTACCCGGTCTGTCAAATTCCCAAGCAGAGAGAAGGCTCTACTCCTCCAGCTATTGATTGTTGGTTGTAAAAAATTCGCTTCAAAGCTAATTGTGGAAGCTGGCGATTGAGCACCACCATTCTGCTTATTTCCCCCATCTAATAACCTGTCAAAACTAACTTTTTGTGGTGTTCTAGCTAAGAAAACCCCTGATTTAATTGGAAAGCCAGTGAGAGAGTCAAAAGTTAGGTTATAAGCGGTATCCTTGTTGCCAGCTTGACTGCGGTTTCCCGCAACATCCGGGAGGTAATTTTTCTCGGTGTTTTTAGCCATCTGTTTATCTCCTCCTTAACTTAATACTTTAATTTGCCCCGGAACCTTGAGAAAACGTATTTGACGCTTTTGAAAGCTATCTTTGTTAAAATTAATTTTGATCTTTTGCAAAAATTTCAAATCCTACCTACCCGGCCACCACAATATTGTACGAGAACCAGCACGTCGAGAAGCACGTCGCTCGAACGCATCTGCGTCAGGACTGTACGGAAATACTTGCACATCTTCAGGTTTTGGTAAATTCGGTGGCAGGAATTGATTTAAATCGAAGCTAGCATTAACATTTGTTACCCGGTCTGCCAAATTCTCAAGCATAGAGAAGGCTCTACTCCTCCAGCTATTGATTGTTGGTTGTAAAAAATTCGCTTCAAAGCTAATTGTGGAGGTTGGCGATTGAGGACCACCATTCTGCTTATTTCCCCCATCTAATAACCTGTCAAAACTAACTTGTTCTGGTGTTCTAGCTAAGAAAACCCCTGATTTAATTGGAAAGCCAGTGAGAGAGTCAAAAGTTAGGTTATAAGCGGGATCGTTGTTGCCAGCTTGACTGCGGTTTACCGCAGCATCCTGGAGGTAATTTTTCTCGGTGTTTTTGGTCATCTGTTAATCTCCCCATTAATAATACGAGTTAGAAATTTTGCTTCTCGATCGGGCGTGTTCTCTTAAAAGTTAATTATACCCGCTTACTTACTCAAATTAATTTTGACCTTTTGCAAAAATTTCAAATCCTACCTACCCGGCCACCACAATCTTGAAGGAGAACTAGCACGTCGAGAAGCACGTCGCTCGAACGCCTCTGCGTCAGGAATGTACGAAAATACTTGCAAATCTTCAGTTTTTGGTAAATTCGGTGGTAGGAATTGACTTAAATTGAAGCTAGCATTAGCATTTGTTACTATGCCTGTCAAATTCACAAACATAGAGAAGGCTCTACTCCTCCAGCTATTGATTGTTGGTTGTAAAAAGTTCGCTTCAAAGCTAATTGTGGAGGTTGGCGATTGAGCACCACCATTCTGCTTATTTCCCCCATCTAATAACCTGTCAAAACTAACTTGTTCTGGTGTTCTAGCTAAGAAAACCCCCGATTTAATTGGAAAGCCAGTGAGAGAGTCAAAAGTTAGGTTATAAGCGGTATCCTTGTTGCCAGCTTGACTGCGGCTTCCCGCAACATCCTGGAGGTAATTTTTCTCGGTGTTTTTGGTCATCTGTTTATCTCCTCCTTAATACTTTAATTTGCCCCGGAACCTTGAGAAAACGTATTTGACGCTTTTGGAAGCTATCTTTGTTAAAATTAATTTTGATCTTTTGCAAAAATTTCAAATCCTACATACCCGGCCACCACAATCTTACAGAAGAACCAGCACGTCGAGAAGCACGTCGCTCGAAAGCCTCTGCGTCAGGACTGTACGGAAATATTTGCAACTCTTCAGTTTTTGGTAAATTCGCTGGTAGGAATTGACTTAAATTGAAGCTAGCATTAGCATTTGTTACTATGCCTGTCAAATTCACAAACATAGAGAAGGCTCTACTACTCCAGCTATCGATTGTTGGTTGTAAAAAATTCGCTTCAACGCTAATTGTGGAGGCTGGCGATTGAGTACCACCATTCTGCTTATTTCCCCCATTTAATAACCTGTCAAAACTAACTTGTTCAGGTTTCCCTGCTAAGAAAAACCCCGATTTAATTGGAAAGCCAGTGAGAGAGTCAAAAGTTAGGCCATAAGCGGTATCGTTGTTGCCAGCTTGATTGCGGTTGCCTACAACATCCTGATGATAATTTTTCTCGGTATTTTTAGCCATCGGTTTATCTCCTCTTTAATAATACGAGTTGGGAATTTTGCTTCTCGACCGGGCGTATCCCTTAAAGGAGCAATTTGTACAACTCCTAACCCTCGATCGGACCGACCAAGAATCGGAAATCGCAGCTCGGCTGATGCTGAAATTCCATTATCGCCCAAAAGCAAATCTTGCCGATAGCCCCTAACACTATTCAATCCGCCAATGCCAAATTGCTCTAGAGGTAACAGGGCTCTATCTGCTAATTGCAAATCGGTGCTGGCAAAGACAAAAGTATCTCTTGCCAAACGGCGAACCCACTGCGCCTGTCCCCGCCATGCCAAAAATCTGCTGTCAGGAGCTTCTCTGTTAACAGTAGCATTGAAGGCACTCAATCCCAAACTAAATTGCGATCGCAATGCTAACAATTCTTCATTACTCCGCACCGTCCAATCCTGAAAGAATCGCAGGGCTGAAATGCGCGATCGACCTTTTTCATCTGCTCCCGGAGAAAGGGGGAAATCTTCGCCTAAAATAGAAGTGCCGCTTTCCCGCCGAGTTGCCGTCAAACCAACAGCAAATTCTTCTCTGGGATTCCTTAACAAAGGTTGCCGCAAATTGATATCTAAATAGCGCGCAGCCGCTCTGATATCTACATCTTGAAAAGGCGGCTCGACGACGCGATTGGCAGTTGTTCCTGCTGCTACATTAACCGTGCCGTTATTCGGATTTAAGGGCAATGTATAGTTTAGATCGAAGGCATTGCTGCCATCAGTATTCGTGTAGGCAAGGCTCAAACCATCTCCCTGTCCTAATAAATTTGCTTCGCTCAGTTCTACTTGGCGGCGGACAGTGCCAACGCTGGGAGCGCGGCGGTTATCTAGCAGCACTGCCGCGCTCAAAGTTTGTTCTTCCTCAAATTTAACTTCTAACCCGCTTCTGTGTACTTGGGAACCGGGTATCAATTCAGCAGAAATATTTTCGATTAAAGGATCGAGTTCGAGCAATCGCAGGGCATCTAGCAGGCGGGAAACTTGTAAAGGTTGGGCGGCGATCGCCAAACGGCTGCATACATAATCGAGATTCAGCCGTTGCCTCCCCGTCCGCCTCCGCACTCGAATTGATTCCAATCCGCCTTCAACGATTTTAATAATAACTTCTCCAGCAGCGCCTCTATTTTGCAATCGTTGATTTGGTTCTTCGCTTGTTGTGGGAATGTAGGCAAAAGAGTTAATGTATCCCTTTTGATTGTAAAACTTTGTCACTTCGGAAATTACTTGCTGCAATTGAGCAAAAGTAATTTTACCTTCTCGGAATCGGTTAGTAGTGCTATCTAATTCTAGAAATTGTCCGGTAATTTCTCGATCGAGAGTTTCTTGGCTGAAAACTGTATTGCCAACGAAGCGAAAATTAGTGACTGAGATTGCCTCGATCGCTCCATCAGTTGTGCTATCTTCCGCTCCATCAGTTGTGCTATCTTCCGCTCCATCAGTTGTGCTATCTTCCGGCGTTTGAGTTGCGGGCGATCGCGGTTCTGGCGGAACAGAAAAGGAACATTCGTAAACTTCACCGCGATCGGAGTTGGGTTCAGTCTTTCTTTCTTCCAACGTTGGAGAAGGCTCGGTTTGTGGCAGGTTTTGCGGGTTCTGCCGGGAAGGAACGGTTTGGGGTTCCAGAGGTTCTGCGGGGTTGGGAATCTGAACAGTCAAGTTTGGGAGTTCGCCCGCATTCAACTCTTCAGCAGGTTGCGACAGAACAGTTTGCGCCTTCAGCGGGCAAGCTGCCAAGCTGCTTGCTAACAAGCCCGCACTCAACGGCAACAAGCGATCGCCCCAGTTCCGATTTCGGTTATTGAACATTGCACTCTGGGTTAGGGGTAACGGGACTTTGCAGCGGCACCGATGCAGGATTGGCCGTGAAAATAACTTCCCCTTTGCTGTTAACCGCCCAACCGCGAGCCGGTTGGATGGGGCGAGCAGCGGGGCGAACCGCCTGCTGGGGTGCAGCAGTTCTCGATCGCCCTTCGACAGGCGGTACGGCGTCAGCTAAACCGACGGTTGCAGGGTTGCTGAGGGTTTCCCCCGGATCATTGGTAACAAGTTAGAAAGGAGTAGATTCTGTCAATACCCCTTTGTGCATAAATATAATTGGATAATAATGATAA
>JAUBSN010000129.1:0-14878 GCA_036704825.1 Microcoleus sp. F8-C3
AATTCCGGCACTGTCTTCTCCATGTGCCTCACCTTATCAGATTTTTTGGGTTTTTGCTACCCCCGTGAACTTCTACCTTTATTCAAGTACAAAAGCAGTTCCCGCTCTTTCTCCGTTAAAGCATTTTGAGCATGAGTTAAGAAAATCACTGCATCAGTTGTTTTGAGAACCTGTTGGGTGACTAATGTGCGTTCGGCTTGTTCGTTCAACCCAGGAGAATCAATAATTTCTACCCCATTGCGGCACAACTCTAAGTCGGGATGTTCAAAAACGATTTCGGCAATTTCCGACTTGGCAATTTCATCGGCATAAGAACCATAAGCCGCTTCTTCCGCAATCGAAGCTTTCTCTTGATATTGTGCGGGTGGAATTTCTTCCTCCCGTCCATCTTTGTAGCGACAAATAACCCGGCGCTGCGAACCATATTTCAAAATAGTCACAGTCCCGCTACAGGGAATATCCCGCACCGGTTGAATTTCCTCCCCCAACAAAGCATTGAGTAAAGTAGATTTTCCTTTACTAAATTCGCCGACAACAGCAACGCGAAAACATGGAGATTGCAATTTATGAGATACTTTCGTTACTTCTTCTGCTAAAGTAGGAGATAGCACGTTGCGCTCGCTTCCATCTTGCAGAGTTAAATATAGTTTTCCACAAACAGCATCCAGTTGTTGTCGGTACAGTTGAAATTTTTTTAACTCCTGATAGGACGAAACTGACTGCTTTTGATTTGTTTTGTGTTTCGGTTTTGCTGGTAAATGTCCGATAATGTGACTGGCAGCACGGACAAACATAGAATCGAGAGATTGAAATTGTGCTGGATCGAGTAACGTGTGTACTTCTGCTAAAGCTGCTGTATCGCCGATCGCCTGACTGCTAAAACTAGCCTCCAAAACAGTCAAATATCGGGCATCAACTCCGAGTCGATCGGCAATAAGTTTCAAATACCCTTTTTCGCGATCGTCCATCGATCCATCTGCGGCAGACATCTGATAGCCAAAACTAATTAGCAGCAGTTTTTCCACCTCAGAAAAACACGCTGTCAGCGCCAACAACACCGGAAATTTCTTGTAAGCTTGATGTTGCGTCACGCTTTTAACCATTGGCAGTGCCAATTTTTGCAAACTGTTATTAGCAGGAATAAGTTCCCTCAAAGTTGTCGCCAGTTGCTGTTTTTCTTCAGTGCCAAAAGTACCGTCGGCATTAATGACTCCCAGCAACACCGTCACCAGCCCCGCCAAGAAAAGCACAGGCGGAGTAATATCCTCTTTTCGGAGTCTTTGCCCTGTCAGCAGCGAAACAAGCTCAACCGTTTGCGAACTAATTAGCGAAGTGTCCATTTGCGGCGCTTAGTAATAATTTTTTTTTATTTAAACTATCATAATAGATAAGTTATTTTTGGGTATGTTACCGGGTAAAAATCGATGATGAACTTTGTATTTCCCCCTGCGGTACAGGCTGCGATCGAGGCTGGCAAGTACGTACAAGTTTTTACATCTGCCGGAGTGCCGATCGGCATGGCGAGAGATGCAGCGACGGGACAGTTTGCGGCTCATGCCGTTGGCGCGGTGGTCAACAACAGCCCCCTATCGCCGTTAGTGTCTCCCGTGCAGCTTGCAATGGGAGGCTTGCAGATGTACCAAAACCACATGGGCTTTCAAGCCGTCCAAGCCAGTTTGGGCGTGCTGCAAGCGACAACAGCCGTCATTGGTGTGGGAGTTGTGGCTGGGGTAGCCTTGTCGGCGGTGAATTTGCACCAAACATTGAAACTAAAAAAAGCAGTAGAAAAGCTGGAAGTTAAAGTTGAAAATGGTTTCATCAATTTAGAACAACTTGTGAAAGGCCAAGGCGCGGAAATTAAGCAATTAATTTCGGAAGTCGTTGCAGATATAAAATTTGAGAACCATCGTTTAGTGTTAGTGCGGGCTTACGGGTTATTTAATCAAGCAATTCAACGAATGCGATCGGCTTTGCAACTGCAAGATATCAACCGCCGCAATGCTGAAATTGATGCTGCGCGGGGGATGCTGTTTGAAGCTTTAGCTGATTACAGAAATCCGCAGTTATTGTCAGAAACTTGTGCAGCGGGACAGTTGCGTCGGTTAGAGTGCAGTTGGACGATCGAGCAAAGTATTATTGCCACGTATCAGGTGCAAAATGAATTTGGTGCTGCGGGCGATCGGCTTTCTCAGCTTCAACAACAAATCCGTCAAGATGGCTTAACAGTAATTGCTGGCTGCGACTCGGACGACGAACTAGATTTTCTATTCCCAGAAATCACGCGAATTCACAATCACGATTTAGCCGCATTAGACACTTGGCAAAATCAGATTGACTGGATAAAATCTTTGTCGCCAAGTGAGTTAAAGCAGTTAGAGAGTGCTGATTTTAGTAAATCAGACTTAGCTGTTATGGGGGATAAAAATTTAGCCACAACAGCTTTAGCGATACCGGATGAACAGTTATTTTATGAAAATTTGAGACCTAAGTCTCATTTTTATTCTCTTCGCACTCAACTGGAATTAATGCTCGATCGGCAGCGACGTGAAGACTATGAAAGCTATATCATTAAGCAAGGACAAATAGCGGGCCATAAAAGTTTAGTATTGTCCAACTTGGAAAAAGCATCAGATTTGGCTGTTGCTAATCTCTTTTACTATTTCAGAATCCGGGATGAATCAGAAGACGAATTAGAATTAGAGTTCGATGGAACTACAACGGATACCAATACTCCTACCGTTGTTGCAGTTGCAGAATCTTCCCCAAGCGATCGTGTCAAGCATAAAAATCCTGAAACAACAGAATCCTCGCTCAAAGAGGATTCGCAAGCTATGAAAGAATTTGGATTGACTCCTGAACAAACCAGAATCATGTTCAGCTATCAGTACCACTTGGTGCAAGCCGATATTGACAATGAATCAAATAACGACGTGAAAAACACCCTTAAGCAAGAGTTTTTACGCGGTTTCCAAGGTGATATTGACAATCAATCAGAGCCGATTAAAAAAATCCTTAAGCAAGAGTGGTTACGCAATTGGGAAAACTCAACCACACTGTTTTTGAACAGCCAAATTGCACCTGAAAATCCACAAAAGAGTTCATTGAACTTAATTAGTGATTTTGAATTACTCAAAAATTCGGTAAAATCCCACCTCCTCTCTCCGGGAAATCAATTGACTCGGTATCTAATTTTATTAGAAGTAACACTGTTTCAACCCTATTACCCATTAGGCGATAGTCGTGATGAAGCATTCAAAGATTTAAAACTTGAACAAGAATACACCGGAAAGCTCAGGGATTTTGCTAGATCGCTAGACATAGATCCAGATTGTGTTCTCCGCTTTAAGTCCAACTACAAAGAAGCCATCAAAGGAATTAAAGGCGGCATAAATCCTTGGTTACTTGGTGCAGTCGGAGCAGTTGTGTTAGGAGTAGTAGCTGTACTTGCCACACCATTAGTAGTAGGTTTACTTGCACCGATACTAGCACCGGGTTTATCAGGTGCAGCCGCAGTATCCGCCGTTTTAGCCGCACTTGGAGGAGGTGCGATCGCCGCCGGTGGCTTCGGAATGGCTGGCGGAATGGCCGTAATTGTTGCTGGCGGTTCAATTCTCGGTGCTAGTGCGGGAGTTGGTGTTGGCGCTTTATTCAGTCAATCTCCCGACACCGCTTTAATCCAAGCAGCCAAGTTAGAAGTTGTGATGCGCGAGATTGTTGTCATTCAAAAAGACATCCGCAAGGCTCAAGAAATTCTCAAAGAACAGCGCCTCGCCATACGCTCCATTGAAGATCAACTAGACGAGCTACTTCTTAACCAGCAAAAAAATCACAAAGAAATCGAAAATCTTAAAAGAGCGATCGAGTATTTGAAGAAAGCACTCGAAAGAAATCAATCCTTAATGTAGCAATCATTACGCACTACAGACAAAATAACCCTAGTTTATTACCAACAATCATCTGGTTTATGATAAAATTCGTCAAACTAACAGACAAGAGTCAGATGAATTAATGGAAGTGCGATCGCCATTCGGGGTAGCCGACCACTGCCGGATTTGATGATGCGGGTTTTCTGACTTGACTGAATTTTTTTCTGAATCAAGAAGAACTATCGGAAAACTAGAACCGTTGCCGTCAAGGTGAACAACCATCGCCAATTGCTCCCTTAGAATAAAGGAAAAATTAATATGCTGTATCAAATCAAAAAAATCACCAGAGAAAACGAACGTAAATTGCATATTGATTATGCAAATGGTGGTAGTATAGTTGTTGATTTTAACCCGATAATTGAGACAGGCGGTATTTTAGCCAAGCTTGCCGATGCTGAATTTTTTGCCCAAGTTTCTATTGGCGAGAATGGTCGATACATTCAATGGCCTGGAGAAATAGAATTTTGTGCCGATTCTCTCTGCTTTCAATCTCACCCAAGCGAAAATAAATTTCAGGAATTGAAGGGACAATTACTGAGCGAAAAAACATAAACTGTGACGCATTGGTAATGCTCGTCAATAATTATCTACCATCTTTTTCAAGGGCCGTATGTCCTTGATTCTATCTGTGTTCTGATGGGTTGTCACCCCGTCAGCCAGCTAAGCTTCCCGCAACATCCATACCAAAAACCCCAAAATTTGCTCGACAGGAGGAAGTGGATAATCCATCAAGTCGATTGTTACTATTTGCCCTTCAAGTTTGAGGAATCGCCACTGAGTGCCATTGCTTACCACACCGTAAATTATGGGAATCTGCTTTTTCTTAGCCTCATTAAATTTTTGTGCAGCCACCATTTCCGCAATACATTGCCCGAATCCTGTTCTGAGGTCAGCTTTTTTTGCCTCCACAATGATGACTGCCGGTGCTTCAATTTCTAGAATTTCTTCGGAAAGGCTAAACAGAAAATCACACACGCCGTTCAATCCTATTGATTCGTCTACTGTGAAATCTTCTCCAGAAAATCAGCTGACTCGCCGCTGTAAAATTCGTCTTGCTTCTAACAAAACAGGGTAAATAATTCCTTCTGAACGAGCTTTTTCACTGGCGGATGCGGCTAACGGGAGGCTTTCTTCTAAAAAAGCAGTCAGTGTTTGTGAGGGAGAAATAGGGTCAATGTTAGGCAAAAAACCAACTACTTCTACAGTGGTTAGATTAAATGCTTCCTTGACTTTACCGATTGTGGTGAAAGAACTGTAGGGCATAAGAATTAACAATATAAGTTATATTTGAAATTATAGTTAAACTCAAAGACACTCATTAAGCTGTTTCAGATCCCCTTGCGCCTGCACTTGCTGGTGCAAACTAATTTTGTCCCCCACTTCATACCCCGAATTAAAACCCGCCGCGCTGCTGACTTGAGAATCTGTTCTAGTTCTAACTTTAACCCCTCGGCCCTCTAGATAATCCGCGATCGCCTGTTGATTTTTCTCAAACATCGATCGCACTACAATCCCTGGAGTCGCCGCCGCATCGCCCGAACCCGGAATCCCCGACTTTTCCATCTCCTGTTTTTGTTCCAACAATCTTTGCCTCAATCTGGTCGCACATCCAACCCGAAAAGCATTCAAATACGCCAATCCCCTCCCATTTCCTTTGCGGTACTTCGCTCTTTTTTCAATTGCAGAACTCAAATACTCGTACAGGTGTTTGCAAACAATCAGGTTTGTAGAAGTTCCCACCAAAAACATACTGCCATTATAAGTATTTCGCATGGCCGTGCAACCGTTAGCGTCCGCAATTCCCGAAAGCAGCATCATTTTCCAAGTGACAAATTTGGATGTTGTTTCAACTGAGTTTTCGTCAATCTCTTCTTGGTGATTTGGCCCTAAATCGGCGAGGCTGAGATTGTACTGTGCCAGTAACAGGGAAGCTTTTTCGGCTGCCGCAGTCGATTCGTTTTCATTGGATGAGGTGGCGAGGGCTAACAGCTTTTTAATTTTTTCTACAATACTTGTGTCTGGCATTTTTCAATCGATTTTAGGGTGAGAGTATGCGGTGGCAAGGATTTGGGTGAATTCCCATTTTAGTATAGCTGGGAATGTGCGATGTTTTTTGAGGAGGATTTTTTTGAACCGCAGAGGGCGCAGAGAGCAAGAAAGAAGTTCCCAACTGATGGGCGGATTGGTTAGTCTTCGAGGACTTCCAGGACTGATTTGGGCAGCAATTTATCTTTAAACCAGACTACTTTTGCTGGCACGTCATTTACATTCACCCCGGCTTTTTCTAAATTCAGCCGTTCGGAAATAGCTAAAATCAAGTTATCGCATTCAGACTTCTGTACTTGTGCAAATTTCTTTTGCAAATACTCCGGCCGCCAATAGCCAACTATTTCTAATAAAAACACTCGCCCGTCAGGATGCACTAACCGAAAGTCGGGAATCATCACGCTACCTGGAATCGGAATTAAATCTACTTCTCGCTCTAGTTGCCACTCGGTTTTTGTGGAATTCCATCTTTCAGCAAATGCTGCTTCTAACATACTATCATAAGGCTTGCCAGGGGGATAGTGGCTGACTAAACCGCAGTCGGAATTTAGGGTGAATTTACCTGTTTTCAAAACGCCGCTAAAAGGGTCTTTTGTGTGCAGTGTCGAGTGCATACTCCATTTGGTGACGTGCAGCAGTGCGGGCAGCATTTTCGCCAGGGCTAAGCCGTAGCGGGTGCTGGGTTTGAATAAGCTTGTAGGGCCGTCTATTGTGAGTGTAAAACCGTGGTCTGCATCGCCTTCGATGTAAGTCATTAATAGAAATAGTTTCAGATAGCGAAATAAGAGTTTGTATTCTCCGGGATCGTTGCGGTGGGCGGTTAATTGGACTTGACTTGCTCGGTAAAATATGCCTTGAACTTGAGAAAGATTGTATTTGTGAAGCAAGTTTTCGGGTGTTGGTGGATTAAACTCAGTGAGGATTTTGTTTTCGTTTAAATCGGCGTATAAACCTGTAGTAATTTCGTGAGGTAAAACTTCTCTGTTTAACTGTTGACTGAGTTCACTTGCTACTTTTTCCAGGGTTAATTGGGTGGATTGAGGGCTGGGAGTCGATCGCGCGGACAAGGCAAAAACCCGCTGTCTCAACTCTGATGGTTCGAGGGGACTGATGACTTCCAATGTGCAGAAACCGCTTTTCAGCAGGTGCGCTAATCCCCGTTTCAGCCGATAGTCCGGGCTGTCGCCTTCTAATTCTAGCAAGCGTCCGTCGAGTTCGCCTTGGGTTTTGCCGATCGACTCTTGGAAGCAGTCGATCGTTTCTTTAGCTGCTTCTAAGTTTTTAGCATCTATCTTGAGGCGGAGAGGAATAATTGATTCTCCGTTTTGGCGGTGACTTAATAAATCAGTGGGTAGCATAAGCAGTGAAAACTTTTACTCAATTCTTCGTTCCACAATCACCATAACACCCCTAAGTTTTCCCTCTTCTGTCAAGCTTTGGGTAGTCCGAATTCGCCGATCGGAACTGACAAGATGGATTGTTTCAACCGCCCTCATAAAGCCAGTTGCTTTGTCCCATACTTGAAAAATTATCAACTCATCTCCAACTTCTGTCGCTAGTGTATTGTAGTTGGAAAAAACCGAGTCTAGACCTTCAACTTGCACTTGCCCTTCGCCGACAACATAACCCACAAAATTTTGGGTTTCACTCTCGCCATTGGCATAAGTTTGAAGGTTAGTTTGCCTCCATTGGTTGTCAACTATTTTCTGAGTTACCACTGCTGTAAAACGCCGGGTTTCTTTGCAGTCGGCATCGAGTATTGTCCAGTCTCCCTCCCAAACTCCTGTATGTTTGGGGAAAATTTTAAAGTTAGTTAGTTGTGCAGTTTCGCTCATTTTCAGGTAATGTGAATTAATTGTTGATTTGATAATATTTTATTTCAGCTTTCTCTAATTTTAACCGAGCCAGAGTCATAGAGGAGAGATATTATATCATATCCGATCGCTCCACCGCGATTAGTCGGGGCGGGTTTGTGAAATTATTAGTCTGCAAAACAGATGGTAGGAAAAACCCGCCCCTACAGCAATTACGATCGATTCACCGGACACAATATTACTCAAAAATTTTTAATTTACATCGCAGCGCAGCCAAAAATTGCGTGTCGGTAAGAGTTGGAACCCATTTCGCAGGTTGGGTTGAGGATAGGAAATCGAACAGCCATTTACCAGGTTGGGTCTCATTTTGCGAGACCCAACCTCCACGTGTTCCAGCTTAACAGTTGGGTTGTGAAGAAGCGATCGGTACTATGGCTTGGACAGACTCACCACAGCAAAATTCTCCAAAAACCGATCGAAGGTGATGGCCACAAACCCATCCTTAGTGTTAGAACTCGGATCTTCCGGTGCCTTGGCGCCCTTTCCATTGTCTGTCCCCCAGGGGTTCCGCACTAGGAGCATCTTTTGGCCATTAGCCTCATAGGCATTGTGGATACTGTAGGCATGACCGCCAACCAACACATTGTCAGATCGCTTCTCGGCATCAGGGACTGTCCCAGCCGCGACATAGCGACCCTGATTCAAGGTATCTTGAATCCGTTGAAAGATTTGATCGGGCGTCACAGTTCCTAATTCATTATATTTTTGGCCACCCTCATCTGAAAACTCTATCAAAGGATATTGTGGAGCGTCTTCGAGGGGCGACAACACAATCTCTTCGCTCGCCTTACCCGTGACCCGTTTGAGAACAATCCCCGCGAAATCGCCATTCCCGATCGCATCATAGCCATTGCCACCCTTCTCCTCACCCCGGAACTTGGCGTAGCCACGTTCAACAATGGAGGCCCAGATGGGTTGCCCCGAGGCTTGGCTCAGTTCCGGGGATTGCTGACTGTTCCATCTCGCCCCAAACACCTGATCTTTGTCGGTTACCACCTGGTTGTCCACGGTGGCCGTCCCCGGTTTGCCTGTTAGGTAGTTGTAGAACTGGAGGGTATAGTTGTTACCATCGCTCTTAATGAGATTGTTGAGCACTGCACTCGTCGCAGAGGTAGCCTGGCTGGGATCTTCGATCTTGCCGAACGTGGCCGCCAGGGCTGCAAGAAAGGCGCAGTCGCCGAAGTTTCCTTGGTTCAGGGCGGAGAGTTGAATCGGCTGGGCTAGACCGCCCGTTAGAGGCGCATAGACTAATTCATGGAGCGTATCTTTTTCCAGACCGGTATCAGCTCGCTCCCCCTTTTCGAGAAAGACCGGTGGGGGCAACAAAGTGTCAGCACTGGCACTACGTACCGGGTTTGGAACCGCCGTCCCCGTCACCGTCGCATTCAGAGTATAGTCCCCTAAGCCAGGAGCATCCACGCTGGAGGCAAACACTACATATTGCCCCCCCTGTTCCGTGGTGAAACTCACCTGGGCGTTGAAGTCTCCGGCGCTGGTGTTAATGTCATCGTTTTCAACCACCACTTCGCCGGTGAGCAGATCCACGACGGTCAAATAGGCATCGAAGTCGTCCGATTGTTGAGTCACTGTCACAGTTAACCCAGCCCCCAGTTCCGGCAGGAGATAGGGATCGGCGTAGTTTTCCACATCGTTGGGATCGAAGTCATCGTTTTGAGTCAAGGTGCCCGTTGTGGGGATACCGGGGAAGAGCGGGTCATAGTGTTCAATGTCTACCCGGCTGCCCGGTTCGGAAATGGCAGCAATTTCGTAGGGCGTTGCTGCCCCAGGGGCTGTAACATTGACGTAATAAGTACCGGGGTTGATGTTATTCTCCTCGATCTCATTTGTCCCCCGGGCAACAATCTCATCCGCATCCAACCGATCGTTGCTATTACGATCGCTCCACAGGGTCAAATTTAGATCCGCATTCTGGTAATCGGTAAACAGATCCAGATACCCCGCGTCGATCGCTTCCAGGCGATAGGTATCCACTGCATCAGTCCCGCCGACATAATCGTGCAATTCCACTTCACCGTCTGGCTGCAGCAGGCGTGCCGTGCTGGGTCGATCGCCCGCCAAGTCAGGGGCTACTGTTCCGGCAACCCCGGTCACACTCAGGCTGTAGTTGGTGTTCCCCTCAAATGCCTCCACCGAGAGGAAATATTTACCCGGATCTAAGGTGACGTTTTCGATGGTTTCATTCGCAGCGCCCGATCGCTCGGATGCGGAGATAATTTCATCTCCCCCCAATTCCCCATCGTCGTTCAAATCCTGATAGAGTGCCAGATCCGCATCTGCGCTCAAGCCGCTCAAGCCAAAGTCAACAATGCTCGTTTCCGTTACCTGGAATTGGAAAAAGTCGGCATAATCTTCATCGCCCACTGCCCCCTGAAGGTTAGCTCCGCCCGGTATCGAACCCAGCGGTGTAGCCCCCGGTTCCGTATCGTCCAGTGTCGCTTTGACGGTACTGAATAAGCCTGTCAGGCTAGCAGGGCTGACCCCCTGCACCCGCGCCAAGATTCCACCAGTTGCTTTCAGCCGGATAAATGTATCGGTTCCATTGGCTTCCAGCGTTACGTCGGCTTCAGTCAGGGCATCGCCTCCTCCATCCGTCAGAGCAATAACATCGCCATCTTCATCGCTGAAGTCGGCGATCGTATCGGCGAGTGCCGGATTGGTTACAGCATCAGCAACATCCAAGACAAAAGCATCGGAACCATCGCCACCAATTAGACTATCAACTCCAGCACTCCCGGCTAAGAAATCGTCTCCCTCTTGACCGAATAATGTGTCGTTATTTTGACCGCCATAGATAACATCATTACCGCGTTGTCCCAGGAGATAATCATCTCCAGCATTGCCCAACAGCAGATCGGCTCCGCGTCCGCCTTCTAGGCTGTCGTTCCCGATTCCACCGGCGATCGAGTCTGCTCCGTCGTTCCCATAAACACAATCCGGGCGATCGGAACCGACAATGAAATCTGCTCCTGCGAGGGCTCGAATCCCAAAACCGGCCGGAACTTTGGAGTCGATCGTAAAAATATCGACAGCGCTGGTTAAATCAAACAAGTTATTGGACGCCATTAGTATATGATCCCTGAATGATGAATGTACGAAGACATGAAAAATCCCACCAGCAATAGCTAGGAATTAGTTAAATCTGTGAATTAGTTATTAAGCCCAAATCCGGCTGAAATACCCCTCGATCTCTTAGTCTGTCCTCGGCTACGTTCGAGGATAAACTCCGGCAGACGTTGTAGTTGGCTCTCGTGAGTTTTAGGTGATAATAAAAATAAAACTTCCCGTGGTACAGCCCGGAAAGCCTGCGTGAGCCAGCCGCTCACACTACCGTTTCCACCGCAAATCCAGAACAGCCAATTTATTCGTCTACTTAGGAGTTGCTGACCACAATGCTGATGGCTTATTGCCTCTTGGTTAACTCTTATTCGCTAAAAATATCATACCTTAGATAGATGACAAAGCAATGAGAATTTGTACTTATTGCTTGATGAATCAGTTGGAAAAGTAAACACTGTATGGGTTCACGGGGTGACAACCCCGTGAAGCTTGTAAGCTTCCCAAAAATCGGTGTAGCAGATGGCACACTGGCGGTAAACTGCCTGTAAGGATTGCCAAAGCCCGGCCTCTCCTGAGTTTTAGGTGATAATAAAAATAAAACTTCCCGTGGAAAAGGCCGGAAAGCCTGCGTGAGGGAGACGCTTACACTACCGTTTCCACCCGAAATCCACAAGAGTCGTGTAGTTTGAGATCAAAATTTTTCAAGCCCCTTTTTCATAAAGGGGGTAACGAAACCGGATTTGGCATTCTCAGGCTATATACTCAGTTGGCAATCTTCAATCTTCCTTAGAATAATCGTTTTTTTCTCCCCATTTGGCGGGTGATTCTGCTGCTTTTTTAGTCGCCTCCCGATTGACTCCGTAAATGGGTGTCGGTTTGACAGTTTCTAATTTATGATATTCTGGCTTGGGCGGTTCTATTTGTGTTTGTGGTTGTGGTTTGTAAGGCTGCATTCCGCCTCGGCGGCGTTGAGAAGTTCTTTCTTCGCTGGTGTCTTCGGTGACGACTTCGTAGAGAATTGCTAACTTGTTTGCATCGCTGCTTTTGCGGAGAACTCTACCCAATCGCTGGATGTATTCGCGTTCGCTGCCGGTTCCTGACAGTATGATAGCAATTCTGGCGTCGGGAACGTCCACTCCTTCGTTGAGGACGTGGGAGGCGACGAGGGTTTTGTATTCGCCGCTGCGAAAGCGATCGAGGATTTCGTGGCGTTCTTTGACGGGGGTTTGGTGGGTAATTGTGGGGATGAGAAATTCTTGGGAAATTCGGTAAACTGTGGCGTTGTCTCCGGTGAAAATTAGGGTGCGCTGGGGAGAGTGTTCTGCTAGTATTTGGGCTAAAATTCGCAGTTTTCCTTCGGTACAAAGGGCGATTTCTTTAGCTTGGCGGTGGGCTAGCATGGCGCGCCGTCCCAGGGGCGATCGCGCGCTTGCCATGATAAATTGTTTCCAACCTTCGAGGCTGGATATTTTGATGTTAGACTGTTTTAAGAAGTCGTTGCGAACGTTGATTAATTCGGCGTAGCGATCGCCCTCTTCTTTTGACAGTTTGACCATGATTTGAACTATTTTATGGTCTGCTAAAGCATCGCCTGCCAAATCTTCTGGTCTTTTGCTAAATACTGTCGGGCCGATGAGGAAATGCAAATCGCTGTGGCGGCCGTCGGTGCGATCGGGTGTGGCTGTCAGTCCGAGTCGAAAAGGTGCGATCGCATATTCGGAAATTACTCGATAAAAGTCCGTTGGCAAATGGTGGCATTCGTCAAAAACCAGCAAGCCGTATTTATTGCCCAAGGTTTCTGCATGAATACTTGCACTGTCGTAAGTTGCCACTAAAATTGGCGTTTTGTCCCGCGAACCTCCGCCCAACAATCCGATTTCGATGTCGGGAAAAGCTGCTTTTAAATTAGCATACCACTGGTGCATTAAGTCGAGAGTTGGTACTACAATTAATGTACTGCGACCAGTGACTTGCATGGCCAATTGTGCCAGATAAGTTTTGCCCGAAGCGGTGGGGAGGACGACTACTCCTTGGCTGCCTGCTTCCTGCCAAGCTGCCAGGGCCTGTTCTTGATGTGGGTAAGGCTGCATTTCCACGCTGGGTACGAGTTCGAGTAGTTCGTATGCCCTAGCTTCGTCGGTAAAGTGAATGCAGTCGGCTTGGAGGCATTCTACCAGCGGGCGGTAGTGAATTGCCCGAATGCGGTATTTTTCCACGCGATCGTCCCAAGTAGCAAAGTCCACCCAGTCTCTGCCTTTGGGCGGCGGGTGCAGCAGGAGAGTTCCGCGATCGAATGTTAAGGTAGGTATGCGTGGCATTGGTTTAGATAGGGGGGCGAGTTATGCCTGTTAAATTATAAGTGAGAGATCGAATATATTGACTCTTCTTGAAATTATCTGCGTTACTCTGTGTTAATCTGCCCTACATCTGCGGTCGATCTATCAATCAAAAAATTATGTAATTCAAGTCTAAATTGAGGAAATTGCGATCGCACTGAATAAAAATTCAACCAATATTCTCCTAGCCGGATTGGCGCATTGCCAAATCTAAAATCTACAATGGTATTATCCCGCTGGGGATAGTTTTTAGGTTAGATTCGATCTACATATGCCTGAGATTAGAGGTTATAGATGGAAATAGGCGTCCCCAAGGAAATCAAGGATTTGGAGTTTCGAGTCGGGCTTAGCCCCACAAGTGTCCGGGCTTGTTCGGACAAAGGCCACACAGTTTTTGTCGAAACGAATGCTGGTGCTGGGGCCGGTTTTGCGGACGAGGACTATGTTGAAGCAGGGGCTAAAATTGTTTTAAAGGCTTCAGATGTCTGGAATCGCGAACTAATTGTTAAAGTTAAGGAACCGCTACCTGCTGAGTATCCGCTGATGCAAAAAGAGCAGTTGCTGTTTACATATTTGCACTTGGCAGCCGATCGCACATTAACGGAACATTTAATCAGCAGCGGAGTCCAGGCCATCGCCTACGAAACCGTCGAACTCCCGGACAGAAAATTGCCGCTGCTGACACCGATGAGCATTATTGCAGGGCGTTTGGCCGTGCAGTTCGGAGCTCGATTTCTGGAACGACAGCAAGGCGGCAGAGGAGTGCTTTTGGGTGGCGTACCGGGCGTAAGACCGGGTAAAGTTGTGATTTTGGGCGGCGGAATCGTTGGCACAGAAGCAGCGCGGATTGCTGTAGGAATGGGCGCGAGAGTGCAGATTTTAGACGTAAATGTCGATCGCCTAGCCTACTTGGAAACTCTGTTCGGTTCCAGAGTAGAATACCTCTACAGCAGCCCTTTGCAAATTGAAGCAGTTGTTCCCGATGCCGATTTGTTAATCGGTGCGGTTTTGGTTCCGGGGAAAAAAGCTCCAATTCTGGTTTCTCGCGAATTTGTTGCGAAGATGCACCCCGGTTCTGTAATTGTTGACGTAGCCGTTGACCAAGGTGGCTGTGTGGAAACTTTGCGGGTAACTTCTCACACAAATCCCACTTATGTTGAGGAAGGAGTTGTGCATTATGGCGTGCCGAATATGCCCGGTGCTGTGCCTTGGACTGCGACTCAAGCTTTGAATAACAGCACTTTGCCTTATGTTTTGCAGTTGGCAAATAACGGGATTAAAGCTTTGGAAATAAATCCGAGTTTGGCGAAGGGATTGAACGTGCAGAATCACCGATTAGTGCATCCGGCCGTGCGCGAGGTTTTCCCCGATTTGGTCGATTAGATTCCCACTTTTTTTAAAGTAAGCTATCCCGCATCTAAATAGTATTTTGGTGCGGGTAGGAGCAACAGTCTCGATCCCCCCTCGCATCCCCCTTAAGAAGCAATACGCTTGGGTTAAAACTATTTATTCCTCGGAGATCCCCCTCGTATCCCCCTTAAGAACCCACATTCCGCACCCCCAACTGGCACATACGCGGATTGAGAGGGTAAAAGTGAATCATCCGAGATAATAGTGA
>JAUBSN010000130.1:0-14493 GCA_036704825.1 Microcoleus sp. F8-C3
TACTTCCTCAAGCTTTATATTCCTGTCTCACCCTGATTTCTATTTTTCCTCTGCCTAAAGTGACACAAGAGGGTTAATGCCGTTTCCCTACAGATGCTCGGCTACAATGTCTCTGATATATCATCGGCGTCTGTTAACCTTTTAACAGTTAACATTTAACAGATATCGGAATCTGCACAATTAACTTAGTTCCCCGGCCCGGAGCAGAAATACAACTGATTTGACCTCGATGTTTTTCCACTACAATATCGTGACTGATTGCCAACCCTAATCCAGTACCCCGTCCTACAGGCTTCGTAGTAAAAAATGGGTCAAATATCTGGTGGCGCACTTCCTCACTCATCCCACAGCCGTTATCGGCAAT
Organism: Microcoleus sp. F8-C3; assembly: GCA_036704825.1. Classification (GTDB taxonomy): domain Bacteria; phylum Cyanobacteriota; class Cyanobacteriia; order Cyanobacteriales; family Microcoleaceae; genus Microcoleus. The sequence goes on from JAUBSN010000130.1 coordinate 365, forward strand.
GTGAATAACAACGGATTTATAGTTGTGAGTGGCTAATTGTGAATCTTGATTGTGCAGGGCTGATTTTGACTCACAACTTACTGCTGTGCTGATGGTAATTTTTCGGGGAGACGGTTGAGTCTCCAGGGCATCAATAGCATTACTTAGCAGGTTCATGAACACCTGATTTAACTCACTGGCGTAACAGGTGACTCTTGGCAGTTGGCTGTAGTGTTTAATGACCTCTATCTCACCAGCTTTGTTTGCTCCCTTCAGTCGATGTTTCAAAATAACCAAAGTATTGTCAATGCCTTCATGAATATCCACTGGCTTGTACTTTTGTTCGCCAAGGCGGGAAAAGTTCCGCAAAGACAGCACAATTTCGCTAATCCGAGAAGCACCCTCTGTCATCGAATTCAGCAGTTTTGGATAATCCTCTGCGATGAATTCGGGTTGAATCTCCTCCAATTCGCCGATAATTTCTGCAACCGGGTGGGGGTAGTAATGTCGGTACAATTCGACGAGGCGAAGCAAATCTCGCGCATAGTCTGCCGCTAGAGCAATATTACCGTAGATAAAGCTGACGGGATTGTTGATTTCGTGAGCAATTCCTGCCGCTAGCTGACCTAAAGAAGCCATTTTTTCCTTCTGTATTAACTGAGCTTGAGTTTTCTTGAGTTCGGTTACAGTTTGTTCGAGTTCGTTGGCATAGGATTGTGTTTGTTGGAACAACTGGCGCTGCACGAGTTGATTTGAGACGCGGGCGAGAACTTCTTGTTCGTGAAACGGTTTTGTGATATAATCAATACCACCAACTTCAAAGGCTTTGACTTTATCAAACACTTCATTTAAAGCACTGATAAAAATAACCGGAATGTCCTTAGTTTTGGGAGAAGCTTTCAATGCTTGGCAGACTTTGTAGCCGTCCATACCGGGCATCATGATGTCGAGCAAAATCAAGTCAGGAGGAGTTAATTCGATCGACCGCAGCGCTAGTTTGCCGTCGGGTGCGGTGCGTGTTTTGTACCCTTGCTGGGAGAGTATTTGAGCTAAAAGTTGCAAATTAGCCGGAATATCATCAACAATTAAAATATTCCCTTTTAAGACGGGAGTTGGTTCGCGATTCATATCTAGTTCGGTAACATAACCTCTATAAACTTGTAGTGAGTACGATCGTCCGAGCGGGTTTGATCGGGACGGTTGCAGTCACTACGAACCGGGTATAATATGATTTCTATTTCGTTTCGGGATGGATGAGAGCTAAGATTTGATTGAACTGAAACTCGTTAGCCAATACAGCTAGAGCGCTAGCTAAAGCGTCATTGCGATCGCGAATCTGCTCAATTTGGATCAGAATTAACTCTAAATCGCACTCTATTGTGGCTTTCTCTAAAGCTGCCAGCCAATCTGCGGGTAAAGCTGCCAGAGTCTCTGCAGTCGGACTCTCGATTTGAGTTGACTCGGGAACACTTTCCGGTTCACCGTAAATGTAACGCACTTCCAGATGTTTGTGCAGGGTGGCAAAAATTTCTGTATCTCGAAAGGGTTTGTGGATAAAGTCATCCCAATCATCTGATACAGTAACGGTTTGCGCTTCCTCAGCGTTATCGGCACTCACTGCAATAATTGCCGTAGCTTGACCTTGAACGGTGGCTTTAATGCGTTTGGTCGCTTCACGTCCATCCATCACGGGCATCCACATATCCATAAAAACTAAGTGTGGCTCAAAACTCGACCACATTTCAATAGCTTCTATGCCGTTGCTGGCTTCTTCGACTTCAAAGTTAAAGCCCGCGAGGAGTTCGATCAGCAGTTGGCGGTTGTCCGATAGATCGTCCACAATCAAAATACGATAGCGGGGCTGATTGCGTTCCAGGGCGATCGCCTGACGCGGTGGCTGTACGGGTTGAGTCGCCGGGGCATCAACCGCGCTGACGGGGATATCAAACGCGAAGGTGGTGCCGCGTCCTACTTCACTGCATACAGTAATCAGTCCGCCCATCAGCTTGACAAACTGTTGGCTGATAGCCAGTCCCAAGCCTGTTCCTTGCTGAGATTTTGTTCCTGTTTTGGTTTGCACAAAGGCTTGAAAAAGCAGATATAACTCATCAGCAGCTATGCCGGCACCCGTGTCTTCTATTTCAAAATGCAATTGGTAATTACTGATGGGTAATTGCTGATTTTCACTCTCCCTCAGCGCCCTTACTCTTACCGCAATACCTCCTTCTTTCGTAAACTTAAGAGCGTTAGAAAGTAGATTAATTAAAACTTGGCGCAACTTAAGTTGATCGGTTTGCACGTATTCGGGAATATCGCTAGAGCAGTCAAATATTAACTGCAATTGTTGCTCCCGTGCCTGCAGTTGAAACATCTCTTCCATCTCGTTCAGCAGGCTGCTTAATTTAAAGTCTGTTGGGTTGAGGGTAATGCGTCCGGCCTCTATTTTGGCTAAATCTAATATTTGATCGATCAGAGCTAGCAAGTGCGATCCGCTGCGGTTGATGATACGGATATTTTCCTGTTGTTCGCGAGTGAGGTTGGTAGAGCGCTGCATCAATTGGGAGAATCCCAGAATTGCGTTTAGCGGGGTGCGGAGTTCGTGGCTCATATTTGCCAGGAAAGTGCTTTTGGCAAGGTTGGCTGCTTCTGCGGCCCAGGCTGCTTGTTGGAGCTGTACAGCTTGCTGTTGAGTGGCTTCGAGCAATTGAGCTTGTTGTAAGGCGACTCCCAGTTGAGTGCTAATTTGCAGCCCAATATTGATTTCTGCTTCGCGCCAAGTGCGGGGTGCAGAATTTTGATAGCTGGCGAGCAAACCCCAAAGTTGACTGCCGCAAAATATGGGGAAAATAACGTAGGCTCTAGCTTGAAATTGCTCTAACAATTGCAGGTAACAAGGACTCAACCCAGCGCTGTATATGTCTTCAATTATCCGGTAAGGAACGCCTCTAGCGTACATACCGCCTTGATTTTTTTGCAGATAGGTATCCAGCACTGGTTCAGGGCCGGCTTGCATAGTTTTCACGGTACAGCGAGAGTCTTCGACGAGAGAGTTTAGCACGTGACAATCGTCGGGTTCTGGCATCAGAGATACCCAGCCCGGAGCCATTGATTCGGCAACAAATTCCCCGCTCCAATCAGGATTAAAACGATAGATACCGACACGATCGCATTTTAGGGTTTGTCGCAGTTCATAAGTTGTGGTTTTGAATATTGTGTCAATATCTAAGGATTGACGGATGCGATCGATCGATCGGGCGATGGCTTGTTCTCCCCGGGCGCTTTCTCGCAAAGCTGACTCGGCTTGTTTGCGCTCGCTAATATCCAAGACTGTGCCGAACAAACGGATCAACTGCCCTGTTTCATCATCAACAGGTTTTCCTCGAACTTCAATGTAACTGAGCGAGCCATCTCTTCGGATCAGCCGCAGATCGATTTCAAAGCTTTGCCCCGACATAGCTCGATCCCGCACCATTGCCAAATAGCGCGATCGATCTTCTGGATGAAAACGCTCGATTAATTGTTCGCCGGACAGCGGTTTTTGAGTCGGATCTAGCTCGTAAATGTGATAGAGTTCTTCACTCCAAGTGGTTGTTGCTGTGGCGATATCGTATTCCCAACTGCCAATACGGGCAATTTTTTGGGCTTCCAGCAGTCGGGCTTCCGCCAACTGGCGATCGCTAATGTCGCGCGCTACCCAAACCGCAGAGCTATCCGACAGCGGCGAAATTTTTGCAGCAAACCAAACTTCTTGGTTGTTAATCTGCAGACTGTAATCAAAACTAATAGTTTGTTGGGTTTCCAAAGCCTGTAGAACTTGAGCGAAATAAATATCCTCGCTTGCCGCGTGAAAAAATTGTTCGACGATCGAGTCGATCTGATTCGTGTGATAGTTGTATTGAAAAATTCCCTTAGTGGGTATAATTTGGATGCTTTCTTCTCGCAGATCAAAAATAAATACAATATCTGTAATAAACTCAAATATTTTCACAAATTTATCAGTATAATATTCAAGCTTTTGCTCGATCAATTGGCGGTCTGTAATTTCATATTGTAAGAGTTCGTTAGCACGAGCTAAGGCGCAGCTACGTTCGGCTACTTCGGCGGCTAAAGTGTGATTGCAGTCAGTTAATATTTTTTCATATTGTTTGCGCTGTGCGATGTTATAAAAAGCATTGATGGCATAAATAATGTTGCCGCCTTCGTCAAAAATTGGTGTGGCGCGCACCTCAAAAGGAATAAATTTCCCATCTCGATAAAGTTCTACATCTTCCAGGAATACCGTTTCACCGCGCAATGCTCGGAATGCAGGCAGTTCTTCAGCGGGATAAAGCTGGTTTTGGCGGTAGATTTGATAAACTTCTACTGCTTCTTCTAAAGTCGCATCGGGAATAGTTTCTACGCCGAGCCAATGCTTGGCAATTTGGTTGAAGTAAACGACTTTACCGGAGGCATCGTGGATAGATACTCCCGCAGGTATGGCTTCGAGAAATTGCTTGAGTTGGCTCTCTCTTTGCGCTAAACCTTCATTTAAAGATTTTTGGTCTGCCAAAGCCTGTTGCAGTTGCGCTGCCATAAAATTGAAGGAATTGGCGAGTTCTCCGACTTCATCCAAGCGTTTATTTTCTAAAGGTCGAGCCCATTTTCCTTTGGCAAGATTTTTGACGGCGGTATTCAAACGCATAATTGGCTGTGTTACCCAACGAGAAGTCAACAATCCGATCGCGATCGCCAGCGGCAGTGTACCTGTCAACAACCACAATGTATTGCGCGTATTTGCTTGAATGCGAGCCATGAAATCAGACTCTGGCACGACTACCACAATCAACCAATCCAAGCCGCGGAAATCTCGATAGGGAGTGACGCGGACAAACTGCCTGTCGCCCTCGATCGCTAGGGTCAATTTCTCAGTTGTTTGCAGCGCGCGGAAGTTGCCAAATCGGTTGGCGAGTTGTCTAGCAATATCTCGCGTCCGGGCATCCTTGCTGTTGGTGGCTAGCAATGGCGCCGGTTGCTTTTTTGTTTGCGTCACCAAGGGTGTTTCTCGTGTGGATGTGGCAATCAGATTTCCCGATCGATCCATAATAAAAGTCTGTCCTGAAGCCGAGAATTGCAGCCTCGGCAGAAAAGTATTGATTGCCGAGGGCCCATTATCGGTGAGGCGATCGCGGGTACGTTCTCCTACTTGTTCGATTAGCTGATGCGCTACATCCTCGACTGCTTCCTGACCGCTTTTGAAAGAAAGAAAGCTCACTAGCCCGACGGCGCTGACTGTTTGCAAAACAAACGGAACAATCAGAACCGTTCGCAGCGGAAGCTTGCTGAAAAGTTTGGCTGCTGGGCGGTTGAAGGGATACATGGGCATGGGTGTGAACCAATTGTGCTGGCGATCGTATTTTAACTGCTGTAGCGTGTCTTTCCCGGCAATTGGCGCGCCCTCCCGTGAAATTTTCCGCCTATTTCAATATAGGCAACTACTAGCAAAGATTGGGCAAGGGTGTCAAAGTTTGCTTTGGTCAGTTCTGTTTCTAGCTGTTTGGCATTTGATGGATTTTTACTTACAAAAACTGTGATATAGCGGTTCTAGCGAAAGATTCGCGGACGTTGTTGGGCCGAAAGTGTCCTATACGTTTCAGTGGTTATATAAGCTGTCATTCATACCTCATCTTTCGCCCGAAAGGCTATAACTTTTCTAATTTCTTTATTGTGTCCCGGCAATCATGTCGTTAAGGAAACGCCAGCGGGGGCGGGTTTATGAGATTGTGGATTTTTGGCAATTCTTGTCGGTGAACCCGCCCCTAAAAAGTTATGTTTTTTACTTCAGTTAACAATGGCAACGGTAGATTTTTACATACTAAATCTGCACAATTCCACTGTCGCAAATACTCACAAACTTCAGAAATAATCGCATTGGCTGCATCTAAATTTCCTGCTTGAGAAGCATGGTAGTGCGCTCCGATTAGCGGCTTAATATCCTCGATATCTTGCCATTCCGATTCAGGTTTGAGGGGAATGCTGATATAATAGTGATAGGCTTGGCTGTGGGCGGTACGGAGATTTTCGGGATGTTGACTTAGCAGGTTCTCGCCCTTTTCTCGGACTAGGGGATGCAACTGATAGGATTTGAGGTGGCGATCGTAATATAGCAATTGCCTGCGCTTGAGTGCCTGAATAATATTTTCTTTAAGTTCATACTTGCTAACTTCTGGCATTTGAGCGCTAATTCCGCCAAAAGATAGCGGATATTCTGAGGTTTGATAGACAGAAATTCTGCTGAGACAAGTTTGCTCGCCCTCGCTCAGACGCGCTATGATTTCATCGATCGCTCTTTCAAGATCTCGAATCAGCAACCAGTCTCTCTGGTGCAGAAAAATCCCCACATTTCCCTGAAACTCGGTATCGTCTCGAATCAAGGCTGCGACGAGTTGTAAGGCTTTGGGATGTCCAGAATAGCGATCGCCCATTTCGGCTAATTCCTCTGCATTTGCAGTCAAATTAAAAGATTGCAATAGGGAAATTGCAGCATCTCGATTCAATCCGTTGATCTGGATTTCGCGGGTGACAGTTGGCGGCAATTCAGCCAAGCTTTCGCGACTGGTGAAAATAATTTTGCTTTGATGTTCTGTTTCTAATAGTTGTTTGAATAACCAAGCATATTCTGCACAATCCTCGGCGAAATAACCAGCGGCTTTGGCTTCTCCTGTTTTCAAAAGTGTGTCGGCGCGATCGAAAACGAGCAAGCAAGGTTTATCTCTGAGGATTTTGAGCAGATTTTCGATTTTTTGGAAAGAGTCTTCTTGAACAGTGACGGCTGCGGTAATGTCGCCGTTGGAGAGGGCGAATAGCAGCGAGTCAATTATGCGATCGCAGGGGGGTGCTTTGCCTGTTGCGGATTGCAAGGATTGCCAAGCGGCGCAGGTAAAGGGGGTATTTTCTGTGTGGAGTTGGCGAATTAGTTGGCTGACGAGGGTGGTTTGCCGATGCCCGGTAATCCGACTATTGAGATGGCGGTGATATCTGAGTTAATAATAGTAGTTTTTAAGATTTCGAGTTCTTTGGTGCGCTGTACCCAATTTCTGACGGGGGGTAAGTTTTCTGGGAGGGGGAAAGTGCGATCTTTTTGGTTGTCTTGGGGAATATCTGCGATCGCGGCGGCTAAAAGAGGCTCTGTTTTCTTGATTTTGTAGCCTTCAGCAATGTATTCCCAGTTGTCTATTTCTACCGCTTTGCAAATATTGATAAAGTTCTCTCGTCTAATTCCTATTTTCGCCCAAAACCGCTTCAAGGTAGCTGTTGAAACTAAAGCGGCAACACACCAGGCGTCCTCTGTTTTATTCCATCCCAGATTGCGCCTTACCATGTCAATGATTTTTAGCCCTTCTTCGGATGCTCTGAGCAAACCTGCCATTGCGACTCCTCTACGGAAACTCTGCCTTAGTAAGGAATGTTACACGATTTGGTGGGCCAAGAAGTGAGCCAAATGAGATAAATGAGCCAAATGAGCCTTTTATGTTGAGCCAAATTGTGAGCCGTTTAGCTGATAAAGATTCAGGATTTTGGAGTATTGTCAAATGATGTGTTTGGCTGTCAGCTACGTTTGACGGTGCATCTGGCGGGCGATCGGGGATACGGCCGATCGGGTGTTGGGAACAATGTAAAGTTTTGTTACAAAAACTGGGCGAACTGCATAAAAAGCAGATGAAGGCCCTGATAGATATCTAGGAAAGCTTGCAAGGCGGGCTTTGCTGGTTTTGACGCAACTATATTTGTGAGGAGATGGGATTATGACGGAATCTATAATTGCTACGCGAGATGGAAAAATCGGAACAGTAGATGGAACATTAGGAAATTTTTCACAAATAGCAACAAGTAACCTAAATTTCTCTGACATTGCCTTATCTAATAGCGGTGAGCTTTTCGGAATTACGATTGGCAATTTCTATAAAATAGATCAAAATTTAGGCTCTGCTTCACTTGTTGGCAACTTTGGTTTAGGTTTTTCGGCTGGGTTGAATGCTTTAGAATTTGCCAACAATATACTTTATGGTGCTGGTGGTTCTAATTTGTACACCATTAATAGCAGTACCGGCGAAGCAACTTTAGTCGCCAACTTGGGGTCAGACTTTGAGAGTAGTGGTGACTTAGTATTTGATGCTGCTAATAATCAATTTTTGGCCACCTCAAACGGCTCAACAAACGATAGCTTGTTTTCCATATCCCTGACAGGTCAAGCAACGAAAATAGGTGATATTGGCTTTACAAATGTTTTTGGTCTGTCATTTGAAAATGGCAATCTTATCGGTTTCACGGAAGATCGAAAGCGAATTACTATCAATTCCACAACTGGAACAGGTACACTGGATAAAAATTTAACGGGTGTTAGCGATCTAATTGGGGGAGCATCGTCTATTCCATCTGCAACACCGACTCCGACTCCGACACCAACTCCCCCAACTCCGACACCAACTCCCCCAACTCCGACTCCGACTCCGACACCAACTCCCCCAACTCCGACATCAACTCCCCCAACTCCAACACCAACTCCGACACCAACTCCCCTAACTCCGACTCCGACTCCGACACCAACTCCCCTAACTCCGACTCCGAACCCGACCCCGACTCCCCTAACTCCGACTCCGACCCCGACCCCGACTCCGACTCCGAATCCAACTCCGACACCAACTCCACCTCCTAGTCAAATTCCCGCGCCCAATGCTAGTGGTGAAGTGGATCTAGATCCCCTAAAACTCAAAGTAGTTAATGGTCAATTCACATTCAACGATAAAACCAAGCGCTACGAGGCATCGGGTACTATTCAAATCGGGCGCAAAGATGGGACATTCCCATTAATCACTGTCCAGCAAGGGAAAGTAGAATATGACAGTAATACCGTTAGTGGTGATGGAATAATTTCTTCTCTTATTGGCCCCAATAGTATAAAAACAAATCCTCTGTTTAAGGGCAAGTTGGATATCGACATTAAAACGGCAACTGCTGCTTCAATAGAAGAAGATAAGAAGCTCACTAATCAATTTAAAATTGCGGGACTAGATATTGAATTCAATAGCTTGAGTTTGAACTCAAATGCGATTGCTTTGGGAGCTTTGTTTAAGCTGCCTTCAAATGCGGGGGGAGCTAGTGTGGTTTTGAACAAACCAGATGCCTTATTGATAACTCCCAATGAGGTAAAACTAGGTGCTAGCCGGAAGTTATCTTTGCCGAATATCGGTAATAATTTTTTACTAGACGATCTGTTTCAGGTTAATGCCTCAAATTTATCATTAGAATATGTCGCACCTGAAGATAAGTTAAAGTTACAAGGTAAGTTCTCATTGCAACAGTTTGCTAATTTATCTGACACTAAACCGACTGCTCTTACCTTAGATTTGTCAGGAGAAGATAATTTTATTGAAATAAAGAATGGCAATACAGAAGTCAAAGGGGAACTTTCCTTCAAAAACTTAAAGCTCATTCCTTATGTCTTGGAAATAACTAAGGGCAAAATTACCACTGACACAGCCAATCAAGACATAAGAGGTGAAGCAAATATCTTGTTACTTCCAGCAAGCAATAAGGAACTGATTGCAGGATTAGGTTTCAAAAGCCAACCACCTCCTACGGTATTGAGCTTTGCGACTATCGGAGTAGACAACCTCAACCAACCTTTTGGGACTACTGGCTTATTTCTTCAGCGAGTATCAGGGAGGTATGAGCTTGCCAAATCCAATCCCAATGTTCAGGAATTTACAGCAGGAGTTGGGCTGACCGGTGGACCTGAGATACCAGTCACACTACCTCCTGGTTTAGGCGGTAGCTTTGAGGGTTCCCTTGTTAACATTGATGCTGATTTGACATTTAGTCGCGATGGTCTTACAGGAAAAGGCAAGCTAACGCTTATTGATGATGATGATGATAGAGTAGCCTCAATCGAAGGTACTCAGACACTTAACTGGAACACAAAATTTTACGAAGTAACAGGAAACCTCTCAGCAATAGATGGTGCGATTAAAGCGCAAACTAATGTCAAACTCACTTCTAACTTGGACTTCACCGTGAATGGAAACGGTAGCCTATCTGTCCCTAACTTTTTCCCCATCATTGGGGGTACGCAATTAGGATCGGGTGCTTTCCTGTTCAAGTTTACGAACAATGGAAACCAGTCTGATGACTTCGCGGCTGGTTGGGTTACAAAGATTGAGAAACCATTTGGTATAGAAACCAAGGTGACATCAGGATTCAGAGTTTTTTTGGATGGCAAAACAGAATGGCTTACAAGAGAGCTGCCTAAAACTAGCAGTTTTACCATTGCCCCAGGCACAAAGTGGCTGATTATGGGTGCTGATTGGGAGAATGCAAATAGCAATGTCCCCGTTCAAGTTAAAGCACCAAATGGCACTATCTTCAATGAGTCAGACTTCGCTGCTACTGGCAAGATTGCAATTGCGAATGAGTTTAGTGACTCCACCACCAAGTCTGTTATTGTACTTAACCCAGAACCAGGAATCTGGGATCTCAAAGTGGCTAATCCTAGTGGTTTAGGAAATTTACAGTATAAAGCTTTCCGAGATTCTGAAGCTCCTACTATTCAGGTTGCATCCCCCTCAAAAGATGTCAGCGGGCAAAACGTCACCATCAATTACAACGTTTCTGATGCTGACTCCACTGCCAAAGTTAGCCTTTTCTACGACAATGACAACCAAGGTTTCGATGGCATTCTAATCAAAGATGGCCTTGAGGAAAAAGACGGTGCAGGCAACTTCATCTGGAACACTCAAGGCATCCCCACTGGCGATTACTACGTCTACGCAATGGCGATAGATGAAAACAACGCACCTGTTTTCAGCTACGCACCGCTGCCGATTAAAGTGACAGAATCAGCAGATTTATCAGTCACTAAAACAGCCGATCGCGATACAGCAATACCGGGAAGCAACGTCACCTACACCGTTGCCGTCACCAACAACGGCACTGATAACGCTAAAGGTGCAATCCTCACCGAAACCTTGCCAGAGGGTGCTAAATTTGTTTCTGCTAATGTCACCCCCACCAAACAGTCAGGAAATGAACTCACTTTTGACCTCGGCGATGTACCCAAAGGTCAAATTTCAACTGTTAGCATAACCGTTACCGCGCCGACAACTGGAAACATCACCGGTACTTCTAGCATAACAAGTAAAACATACGACCCCGACATCTCCAATGATGTCGATTTCGCCAGCACTACAGTCACAAATGACGGTACCGAATCGGGGACAGATAATGTTGTACCAACACCTACCCCACCTCGTCCTCCACTGCGTCAAGTTCTAGGAACCCCTGAAAACGACAATCTAGTTGGCATAGACGCAGCAGATAGCATGGCTGGTTTTGCTGGCGATGACACGCTTGCCGGACTTGGCGGAGATGACATCATCTACGGCAATAAAGGTCAAGACATCCTCACTGGCGACAGCGGAAATGACAATATCTTTGGAGGTCAGGGTAACGATATTATCTTAGGCGGTACTGACAACGATCGCCTGAAAGGAAACGAAGGCGATGACACTCTCAGCGGCGATTTAGGTCGAGATATCTTAATCGGCGGCCCCGGCAGCGATACCTTTGTCCTACCAAGAAATGCGGCTGTAAATGCCGACTTCCTGCCAGATGCTATCTTAGACTTCCAATTAGGTGCAGATAAAATTGGACTGACAGAAGGACTAACAGAATCGAACTTACTTCTGAACCTCGATCAGGGAAATACTGTCATCAAAATTGCAGGTTCAAATCAAATCTTAGGTCTTGTTGTCGGCGTATCTCCAAGTCAGCTAAGCGGTAGTTTTGTCTCCATCAATCTGCCATCAATTTAGAATAATCGATTAGTACGATCGCCCTTACGACAAAAAGCGCGATCGCCCTTAATCCCTCCCCATCCATCCACCTTCATCTGCTGTTCAAAAAAGAGCGATCGCCCTTACGTCAAAAAGTGCGATCGCCCTTAAAATCAGAATAGACAAACAACATCTAATTTGTTATAATTGAGTAAAACTATCCCCTGGGGAGTTTTACCAAATTTTATAATAGCTGAAAAATATGTTTTTGACTCTGAAAAACTTAATCAGCACAGATACCCAAGGACAACTCAGTTTAAACCTTGAACCCAAGTCAACAGAATATCGCGTTCTCGTCAATGAAGCCGGGCAAATTCTATTAGACCCCATAACCAACATACCCGATCGCGAGCAATGGTTGTGGCAAAACCCCCAAACATTAGCCGCCGTTAAGTGTGGCCTCGCCCAAGCAGCTAAAGGTGAAGTACATGATTTGGGCGACTTTTCCAAATATGCTGATTTGGAGATTGAAGACGAATGATTTTTCGGATACAATTTTCTTCATCAGCTAGAGATAGCTTGGGTAATCTTCAGGAATTAGATGTCAAAAAATACAATAAAGTGGTAAAAACACTTGGATAAATGGCAACTAATTTACGCCATCCCAGCTTAAAAACTCATAAATACGATACATTATCTGGCCCTAATGAAGAGGAAGTATTTGAAGCCTACGTCGAAAACAAAACCCCAGCAGCATTTCGAGTTTTCTGGTATTACGGCCGGATCAAGGAGTTATTACAGTTATTGCAATTACTCCTCACCCTTAAGTAGCGATACATTCGCGTCCATCAGCCATCCGTTGCGGTTCAAAAGTGCGATCGCCCTTACCAAATAAGATTCAAACCAGTCAACGGCATCCTGCTATCCCGACTAATTAGTGGCAGATTCAGATGTAAAGCTGTTGCTGCAATAATTCGATCGGGCATATCGGGCACACTTGCTGGCGGTATTGTTGCTAAAGCATTAACTACTTCAACTGTTAGATCGAACATAACTAAACCGCTAGTGCCAGCCAGCAATTCCGCATCCAATTTAGTTCTCAAATCCGGCGAAATACGTCCTCTTTCTTGCAAATACACAATTTCCACCAGACAAACGGTAGGAATATAAATCACAATTTCGCCGCGATCGCACTCATCAAAAACCCGATTAGCAGCAACACCCAGACGCGGACTGTCTTCAAGATACCAAATTAAAGCATGGGTATCAGTTACAGCATCAGACATTAAATATCCTTCCTGGGAAAGTCTCCCCACATTTGACGGCGAACTTCAGCAATGTCGGACTCACTAATATCAACTCCCCGCCACAAACCACGTAAAGACTTGCGACGTACAGGCTTTTGTGCTAATTCCCGCTCTATTTGGGGGGCCACTCGTTCGATCAAACGCACTTTGTCCACCAAATTTAGCTGCTTTACCAAGTTGAGAACTTCTTCTAAAGTAACGGCTGTTTGTGATGCCATCATTTTACCCTAGATATTTTTTCCAGTCTATCACATTTTGATTGCGATCGCTCTGCTATGAAATCCCTGCTTTCGGTAACTCAATCTTCTGTTCAACCAAACAACCTTTCAAAATAGCAGAGTATTTTTCAATAACCTGGCGTTCTTTTTCTCCAATTCCTCTTTTTACCAGTTCCTCATCAACTCGTTGCACAGCATCACTCAATGCTTTAACAAAATCGATGTACTGCACCTTCCAGATAACATCCAGTCCTTTTGGCGATAGTTCGAGTTCCCCCGTTTTTCGATCGTACTTTGCTGTCACCGAGTAAGGGCCGTCCATAAACAAAAACTCGCCCCGATCCTCTCCTTTAAACAGTTTAAGTGCGATCGCAATCCACCAGCCTAAAACAACTAACCCAAAGTCCGACCAACTTTTCATCGGATACTCCACTCTATCGTACTCCCAAGTTATTCCAAATAACAGCGGACTGCTTCCTTCGATAAATCTAGGAAGCAGGCTATCGTCAAACTCTACTTTGATGTTCATGAGCAAACTCTACTCCCTTACAAGTTTATTTTGCGATCGGATAAGCTGTCTCTACAATCCCTGTACTTTGATTTTGCCACATCTCTAATGTATAACCTGTTTCTAGATCGGAGCCGCGATATTTGACGCGGATTACTTCCGTTATCAAGTCTTCTTGCGTATCAACTCTTTCTCGGTTTTTCCACGCTCGCTGTACGCACCCCTTAATCTGATTGTAGAAGTTCACGGGGGTAGCAAAAACCCAAAAAATCTGATAAGGTGAGGCACATGGAGAAGACAGTGCCGGAAT